>JAZKBB010000001.1:0-7524 GCA_040388865.1 Pseudomonadota bacterium
CTCGACGGGTTCGGTCGGCGCGCCGCCGACGGTGATGACCGCACGCTGGACTGAGCCATTGCTCTTTGGTCCACCGCTGGTCTCTCCCTCTCCAGGTGCTTCGCTGTCGGTATCGACGACGGCGGGTGCCTCGTCCTCCGGCCGCACGTAGCCACGCGCGATCAACAGCAAACCCTCGGCATCGATGCTGACGAAGACCCCGGCGTAGGTGATCTCGGCCGGATCGTAGATGAGCGATCGGGCTTCCAAGACGGACCGCGCCGCCTCGATCTCGCCGAGACGCCGATCGATCTCGTCGGGCAGTTCATCGGCATCCTGATAGTCCGCCTCGATCTTGGCATACTCGGAGTTGAGAGCGTCAAGCGTCGCGCCCTGCTCCTCCGTCAAATCAGCCGGCTCACCCTCCAGCTTGCGCAAGCCGTTGGTGTGGCCGTACGGGAAACCGACCGCCACCGCGATCCACTTCCAGCCTTCGGCCGCGACCGCTTCGGCGTCCCCCTTCAATTTGTCGGTAACCAGACAGTCGAGGAGCGGGATGTCCTGAAGCCAGCCGCCATCGTCGTGTTCGAACAGATCCCGCAGCACGGTGCCGCCGGCCCGCTCGTAGGCATTGAGACCAATGAACTGGGCGCGACGATCGGAGGCGCGAACGGTGTTTTCCGTCAGCGCGCGCCGGATCTGATATGGCTCGTCGCAACCGGAGCTGCTGATGTTGTCCCAGACCTGCTCCTGGCGCGCCTGGTCGGCCGTGACTGAGAAGGCCATGAGCTGTTCGAGCGTCATGCCGTCGTCGGCATAGACGTCGTGCAGCTTCGGCGACACTGACGCCAGCCGCAGGCGCTGCTTGACGATCGCCGGCGAGACGAAGTGCCGCGCGGCGATTTCTTCTTCGCTCATGCCACCGTCATGCAGCAGCTTGAACGTGCGGAACTGATCGAGCGGGTGCAGGCCGACTCGCTCGTCATTCTCGGCGAGGGAATCGTCCTCGGCAATACCGCCATCCCGGACGACGCAAGGCACAGGTTGCGTCTTCGCCATACGCTTCTGCTTGACCAGCAGTTCGAGCGCGCGGTAACGGCGTCCGCCGGCGGGCACCTCGAACATACCGGTCTCCTGGCCGTCGGCGTCAACGACCGCACGAACGCTCAGGCTTTGTAGCAGCGTGCGCTGAGCGATGCTCTCTGCCAGTTGTTCGATCGAGACGCCGGCCTCTACGCGCCGGACGTTGGACTGGCTCAGCACCAGCTTGTTGAAGGGAATATCGCGGGAGGGACTGAGTTTGATCTTCTGGACGACGCATGCCATGTCGGATTCTCCATGACGGGCGGCCGAAAGACTCTCTCCCGACCTCCTTCCCGTCACAGACAAGCCGGCACGCCTCTCACTCTCTGACGCGCAGCATCAACTGAGGACAGATACGGGCACAGCGTGCGGATCCGTCATGCAGCTTCCTCGCTGCCCCCAACCACGGAATCGATCGCGGGCGGCAGAAAGCCGAGCAGGAAATCGGCGGCCTTCGATGCCGCGCTCGCCGCACGGACGACGGCGCGATTATCCTCGCGCAGCACCTCCAGCCAGGAACCGATGTAGTCAGCGTGGCGCACGGTCGGCACGATACCGAGCGAGGCACAAACGAAGGCACCCGCCATTTCGGCGCGTTATCTGAACAGTCAAGCTGTCTCAGTCGGATTTGCGGCGGCGTTTGCCTGAAAATGCGGACTGCCGCTGGATGTCGGCGCGTGAGACAGATTCGCGGATCGCTTAGGGGCCCTAGCTCACCCAGCGCAACAGGATAACTTCGCGACGTCCTTTCCGAATGACAACGCTGCGAGCTTCAAGCCCTCGACAGTGGTGAGATACGGAAAGATCGTATCCGCGAGGTCCTCGACGGTAAGGCTCTGCCGGATCGCAAGTGCTGCGGTCTGGATGCTGTCGGCCCCTTCCGGCGCGAGAATGTGCGCGCCGAGCAGCCGGCCGCTGCCGGCGTCAGCCACGAGCTTGATGAGTCCCCGGGTGTCGCGAGCGGCGAGCGCGCGCGGTACCTGGTTGAGACCGATCGTGGAAACACGGACGGCATGCCCGGCCGTGCGCGCCGCGGCCTCGGTCAGCCCGACGCTCGCCACCTGCGGGTCGGTGAACACGATGGCAGGCATGGCGCTGTTGTCGTAGCGCAGGCTGTCGCCATTGAGGGCGTTCTTGGCGGCGAGCTTGGCGCCATAGGCGGCCATGTAGACGAACTGGTCGCGGCCGGTGACGTCGCCGGCGGCATAGATGCCGGCCCCGGTGGTGCGCATGCGGTCATCCACAACGATGCCGCCCTTCAGCGAGACGGTGATGCCGCGCTCGGCAAGCCCAAGACCTTCAATGTTGGGCGCGCGCCCGGTGGTAATCAGCACCTGATCGGCGTCGATCGTCGTGTTCTGGTCGTCGCGCGAAACATCGAGCGCAATGCAGTGCTCGGTCTTGCGGATCGCACGGTAGGCAACGCCGGAGACTATGGTGATCCCTTCGTCCTGCAAATATCCTGTCAGCGCCGCGCCGATCTCGGGCTCGGCCTCGGGGAGCAAATGGGACCGGCATACGAGCGTCACCTTGACGCCCGCGCGGGAGAACATCTGGGCAAGCTCGGCCCCGATATAGCCGCCGCCGATGACGAGCAACGATCGTGGTAGCTCCTCAAGGTCGAGCGCGGTCGTGCTGGTCAGATAGGGTACGGTCTCGATGCCGGGGATGGCGGGCACAGCCGGCCGCGCGCCGGTCGCGATGATGATCTTGCCGGCGGGAATGCGCGCGCCGTCCACCTCGACACCACCTTCTATGAGGCGCGCCGCGCCTTCGCGATAAGCAATGCCGTTATAGGCGGGCAGCAGATTCGTGTACTTGGCGTGGCGCAGTTCGGAAACGAGTGCATCCTTCTGACGAACGGTGCTGCGCCAGTCGGTCAGTTCGGCCTCCGCCGTGATGCCGGCAAAACGTGCTGCTACACGCGCGTTGTGAAGCGTCTCGGCGGCCCGGATCAGAGTCTTCGACGGCACGCAGCCGATATTGACGCAGGTGCCGCCGATGGTGCCGCTGCCGATGAGCGCCACCTGCGCGCCCTGATCGGCCGCTGTGATGGAGGCCGAGAAGCCGGCCGAGCCGGCGCCGATGACGACGAGATCGTAGGCGCCACCATTGCGATCGTTCGTGCGAAAGCGACGGTCCGCCGCTGCAGGGTTCTTCGATGTCGAGCCGACCGACGATTGTGCCGGGGTATCGAGGCCGGCGAGGCTCGGGCCGAACAGAGCGCGGCCAGCCTCCATCCCTTCCTCGATCGACAGCCGAAATCCGGCCTCGTCCGCCGCCTGTTCACGGCGCCAGGCGGAGAGATGGTCGTCCGAACAGAAGAAGGCGGTCGTCGCGCAAAGCGAGTTCGCAGCGCACGCGCCTTCATAGCGGACGCTTTGCCACATGACCGACGTATTCGGCTCAACGCGAGCCAGCATCCGACCTTGATCCCGTGTGGTGACCCGAATTTGCGCACCACAATGGCGGCAGCGCGATGCAATCGTGACATCGCGATCAGTCATGGCGCCAATGCCGAGTGCGTCGACCGCGCACATTGCGTTGAGAACACGTCCGTCGAGTGTGACCCGGTGGCCGGTGTCACTATCGGTGAAGGGATAGGCGCCGACGATCCGCTCGCCGTCGAGCACGACCAGGTCGCGACGGCGGAGCTCTTCGAGCAGAGCCCGGACGGACGTCTCGCTCAACCCTGCGCGCTCCGCAAGCGCGTCTGCGGCCGGAGCTCGGCCATGTTCCGCGTAGAGCTGGAGCAGCGCGATGCGAACGCGGTCGGTGGCGGGATCGTAGCCGCTCCAGCGATCGAACACATGGTCGGACCCGACCATGGCCAGCAGGGCGTCCTTGACCGCTGGTGATTTGACCACAGACCAATCCGGAAACGTCACGCCCGGCCGCACGACGTAGCTCGGGAGCGTCGCGGATGCGGAAGCTGCAAGCTTGTCGCGAGACGAGGAGGATGCGCAACAGTCGTTCATGGCTTCACGCCTTCGTTGTGAATCTTGGTCTCGCTGCAGGCGGGTCTTGCACGGCGATGATGGATAGCCCACGCGACGAGACCGAAGCACGTGATCACCAGGGGAAGCATCACCAGACCTGCACCTGCCAGCCACGCGCCGAGGCCGGCCAGTGGCAGGACTCCGGCGAGGAGCGGCGCCGCGCAGCAGATCACAGCGAGGACGGCGCCAGCCGTGCCTGCACCGATGAGGTCGCGGTCATTCACCTCAACTGCCCTGCTGCACCGGATGGGCTGGATAGCCCGCGTTCATGCTGGCGGCCGCGATGGTGGCCGGGTTTGTCTTGGCGTCGTCGAAGGTCACGGTCGCGGTTTTGGCTCGGAACGAAACGGCGACCTTTGCGACGCCGAGGACCCCCTCCATCGAACTCTTCACGATGTAGGGACACGAGGCGCAGGTCATGTTGTCGACAGCGAAGGTGATCGTGCGTTCGCCGGCGAATGCGGTCGACGCCGTCATCACTGAGGCGATCAGGGCGAAAGCGCCCAAACTGTTCTTCATGGGTCGGGTCTCCTCTTGGTGTCAGGTGCGAAGCAGCAGTGGGGCAACGTAGTCGAAGACGAAGGCGGCGATCACAAGCGCGGTCGCCATCCAGAGCGCGAGTTGAACAAGGCGGCTGGGAATGGGGCGTGAGCAGGCAGCGCCATCAGCACAGGCCCGTCTGGGCTTCCAGTAAACAAGGTAGAAGCCGTATCCGAGTAGGCCTGCCGTTCCGGCGACGAAGATCGGTTTGTAGGGTGCAAGCGCCGTCAGATTGCCAATCCAGGCGCCGCCGATGCCGACACTGAACAGGATCAGCGGCACGATGCAGCAGGACGAGGCGGCGAGCGCGCCGAAAATGCCGCCAACGGCGATCAGACGCTGCCGTCCGACCTCGCCGCGCTCGGACGCGGAGGGATCCGCCACAAGAGGCGCCATGCTTGCCGTTCTGGATCGCGATGCGACCATGTCCACTCTCTCTTTCCTTGTCGAAATCCTAAGCGTGCCGTACCATGCGGTCTGTAGTCGCTACAGGGTCAAGAAGGATTTTGCGATGCGCGATCACGCCGTGGTGAAGGGACTGCAGCGGGCTGAACTCGCCCAGCGAACGGGCTGCAATCTGGAGACGGTGCGTTATTACGAGAAGGTCGGCCTTCTGCCCGAACCGCCGCGTACAACGAGCGGCTACCGCAGCTACGACACGTCGCATGAGCGGCGCCTTCGCTTCGTGTTGCGGGCGCGCGAGCTCGGCTTCTCCCTTGATGAAATCCGTGAGCTACTGCGTCTCGTCGACGAGCGCGACCAGCCCTGTGCCGAGGCGCGCGCCGTCGCCGCCGCACACCTTGAGGACGTGCAGGCGAAGATCGCCGATCTGAAGCGCATGGAGCGGGTGCTCAAGAAGGTTGTCGCGCAATGTGCTGACGGCACGTTGCCGGAATGCGCGCTGATCGAGACGCTGTTCCGGGAGGGTGCGGTCAACTGATCGCACCCGGTGGACCCTTTGAAACGGCCCGTTGAGGGGGCGCCTATGCAGCGCCCCTGACGTCGTGCCCATGAGCATTGGCTTGCCGGGCGTGCATCCAGTCGGTGATCTCTTGTGCCTTGCTCGCCGCGGTGAAGATGGCGCGCTTGTCGGAGCGCAGCACTTCGAGCCAGGAGGCGATGTAGCGGGCGTGGTCGGGTCGTGGCTCAACACTGAGGTTGAGGTCGGCGCAGATCATGGCGCTGAGAAGCTCGACCGTGCATTCTTCCATGGCGTAGGCGGCCGAGCCGAACCGTCCGGAGAGATCGCGGTCGAGGCGATTCTTGGCGCCGGAAGCGTGGCCGCATTCGTGGAGCAACACGGCGTAGTAGGCAATCGCGTCCCGGAAGCAAGCGAACTCGGGCATCTGCACGTGATCCTTGGACGGGATGTAGCAAGCTTGTGATCCGCCGTGGCGAATATCGATGCCAAGGGCGGCGCAGAAGCGCTCGGCGTGCTCGATCCGCTCGACCTCGGGAAGCACCGGCAGCTCGGGCGGTGTGTAGCCGTCGACCTGAGCGGCATTGAAGGCAGTGTAGCCGCGAGCAAACAGGCGCCGTGCGGGCTCGTGATGATTGTCGTCGCCATCCTGACGATCTGTGTCGCTGCTGCGATCTGCCGTCTTCCAGAACACGACGAGGTGGCCGCGCTCGCCCTTGCGAACCTGAGCGCCGAGTTCGTGCCATTGGCGATAGGTGCCCCAGATGCCGGCGGGATAGCCGGCCGCATGCGCCGCAGCCCAGAGGGTGATGACGTTGACGCCGCGATAGGCCTTGCGTGAAGTGACGTTGACGGGCCTGGTGATGGCCGATCCGTCGTGATGCCAGGGCATCCGGTAATCTCCGGCGCCGGCCTCGATGGCGGCGATGATCTGGTTGGTCACGCGCTCGTAGATATCGTTGACGGTGCGGGCCTGGCTGTTGCGATTGGTGGTCATGGGTGCCTCCTGTGCTCGCCCTCTCCGTCGAGGGCGAAGCGGCAGGGGCAGACGCGGCGAGCCGGGCCGTCACACCCTGTTCTCGGTTACCGGTGCGGAACAGGGTTGACGGGCTGGCAACGTCTGCCACAACCGAGCCCCTGCCTCGACGGGCGAGCACAGGAGACGTCGGCCACGACCGATGGCCGCAGGACCGGCCGGTTACGGGGATATTGCGTGGCTCTCAGCCAGCGCCATCTCGCGGCGAGCGCCGCAGCGGAACGACCTTGGCCTCATTCGATCGCGCCAGTTCATTCTGCAAGCCGACAATCACCTCGTCACGCTCGGCAACCTGCAACGTCAGCACCTGGATGTGCTGTGCGAGTGTGCGGGTGAGCGCACGCAACTCGGTCATCTCGGCGCCACGCACGGCCCGGAGCTCGGCTTCGAGGAAGCGGACACGCTCCTTCAGTGCCTGGGGAGATGATCGCCGGTGGCGTACTTCGGCGGCGCGAAACTCAGCAAGAAGATCGATCGCACGGTTCGCCGTTGCCCGGCTGACGCCGGCCTCGCGCGCCAGATTGGAGACGGTGAGCGCGCCGTCGGTGCGCTCGGGCCGACCGTCGAGCAGTCGTGCCATTCCCGCCCTCAATGCCGCCTCGCTCTTCGGACCCAGGCTGGTCATGCATCACCGTCCATCAGATGTGCGATCAGCCGACGCTTGCGTTCGTTGTCGCGTGTGATGGCCGCGCGCTGCAGCGGCGACAGGCGCCGGTCGGCGAGCAGGGCTTCGCCGTCCGCGATCGAGGCTTGCCACGGCTCGCGGTGTCGGGCGGTCAAACAGGCGTTCGGGCAGCGATCGGGGCTGCATCGGGACAAGGCCGGTGCCGCCCGCTCGGAATGCGGTGCGGCGTTGAGGCACAGCGCGGTCGCGGCATCGAAGAGGCAGTCGTTGAGAAAGCCGACGTGCAAGGTTCGACCGAGATGAGCCAACATGGTGCGCAACCGTTTGCGATCCATGATCCGGC
>JAZKBB010000002.1:0-5639 GCA_040388865.1 Pseudomonadota bacterium
CGGACGATGCTGGTCGCCGAACCTGCCGCACGGTTGCCGCCATAGACGTCGGCGACGAGCAGCCGCGCACCCGTCGCGGCGCCGCGAAAGGGGCCCTGGCTTCCGACCAGAAGCGATGCGACCGCAGTGCCGTGTCCGGTCGGCTGCGGCGCACCGGCAAAGCCGTTCTGCTCAATGCTCGCATGGCCCAGCGAGGGATGCGACGCGACGCCGCCATCGATCATGCCGATGGTCGGGCCGCCGCCGAAGCCTTGCATTGCGGCGAGCGCTCCCGCGATCGGGAAGAGGCCGGCTCCGGCCGGTTCGAACAGATGGTCGAAGTCGGCCTGCAGTTCCGGCGCGATCTTGCGCAGCCGCTTGAGCCCGTCTCTGGCGCTCATGCCATTGGGCGCCATAAGCGACACGACCCGCATGCCGAGTGCGGCATCACTGTCATCCGCGGTAATGTGGAATCCGGCGCCTAGCGCGCGCTGGAGCCCGAGCGGATCGGGGTCGATCACGGCGACGATCCCGCGCCGCACCGGAAGGCCGTTGCCGTCGCTTTCGACCGTCTGGCGATTGGTTCTGATCAGCTCCTGGAGCCTTAGACGGCGTAGCTCCAGTAGTGTCGGAGCACCCGCCTGCGCGACGCTGTCACTGAGGCCAGTTACCGTGTTGAGCGTCGGGCTGATCGCCTGTTGCGCTGAAGGTTGGGCGAGAATGTTCTGCAACACCGGACCCGCCACTGGCAGATTGTTCGTTGGAAGCGCGGCGATCGGGCCGGGCAAGGCGATGGGCGGGAGCAGCCCCCCGCCAAGCAATTGCGCGCCGGCACTTGCGGAGAGCGCCATCGCCCCGGCTGCGGCAAGCGCTAAATGACGGGCCAAGCTGGACATCGAGCAACCTCTTTAGCATTCCTGTTGCGGATGAAACGAGGCGCGGGTGTCGTTTCATCCCCATGGAGATCAATGAATCCATTGTCGCCGTTCGAGGATCAGCTCGCCTCCCTGCTGCCGCGGCTGCGGCGGTTCGCGCATGGGCTGAGCCGAGACCCTGCCGACGCCGACGATCTTACCCAGGCAACGATCGAGCGCGCGCTGCGCTCGAAGGCACAGTGGGAGCCGGGCACCAGGCTCGACAGCTGGTGCTACCGGATCATGCGCAATCTGTGGATCGACACGGCGCGGTCACGCTCGCGGAAAGCGGTGCACGAGGCGCCGGAAGAGGAGGGCCTCAACGTCGGCGAGGACCCGCGCGAGGCGATCGAGGCGACGGTCGATTTAAAACGCGTGATGGCGGCGATGACGCGACTTCCCGACGAGCAGCGCGACGTGGTCGCGCTGATCCTGGTCGAAGGGTTTGGCTATCGCGAGGTTTCGGAAATGCTCGGGCTGCCGATCGGCACGGTGTCGAGCAGGCTGGTGCGCGGGCGAACCGCGCTTCTGGCGATGGTGGGTGAATCATGAACGACGACGACAAATTCTTTGCGTGGCTCGACGGCGAGCTGGCGCCACCCGAGGCGGCTGAGATGGAGGCGAAGGTTGCAGCCGATCCTAAGCTTCAGCGGCTGGCCGAGCAGCATCGCGCGCTCGGCGCGCAGCTGCGGGGCACCTTCGATCCGATCGCTGCAGCGCCCGTCCCGGAGCGGCTGCAGGCGGCGCTCCGCCCGCCGGCGCAAGTGATCGACTTCGCCGCGGCCAAACGGGCGCGCTCGATGCCCGCGCTCGCGCAATGGACTGCGATGGCGGCGACGCTTGCTATCGGCATTTTTGTCGGGACGCGGGCCCCGCAGGGCACGGATACACCCGTCGAAGCGCAGGGTGGCAAATTGTATGCGGCGGCGGCCGTGAACCAGGCATTGGATAGCCAACTGGCGAGTGCGCCGGCCGGCGATGTTCGCATCGGCCTCACCTACCGCGACCAGGCTGGAGAGATCTGCCGCACCTTCACCGCAAGGGCGGCTAGCGGTCTCGCCTGCAGGAGCGGCGGGCGGTGGCAGATGAAGGGGTTGTTCGCCGCGCCGGAAGGTCAGGGCACCAGCTATCGGATGGCCGCGGGCATGGACCCGAACCTAGCCGCACTGGTCGGATCGACGATGGCCGGAGAACCGTTCGACGCGGCGGCGGAAACGGCGGCGAAGGCGAAGGACTGGAAGTAGCGACCTCCCGCTTCGCTCCCGATCCTCATGCTCGCTGATCGCCCGGATCAACTGCGCGTGAGGATGGTGCCCAGGGACGGGATCGAACCGCCGACACCGTGATTTTCAGTCACGTGCTCTACCAACTGAGCTACCTGGGCGCGCATCATCGAGAGCGATGCCCTCGCGGCGAACGGCCCAACTAATCGTCGCTCTGGCTGCTGTCCACCTTTTCAGGATCGACCGGCGGACCGGGAATGCGATAGCCGTCACCGAGCCATTTCAGCAGGTCGCGATCGCGGCAACCGGGGCTGCAGAAAGGCGCATTTTCGGTCCTCTCCGGCTTGCCGCACACAGGGCATTTCTTGGGTTTGTCAGAGTTTTTCGGCATATCCGCCCGACATGGGAAGGGCAGGATCGGCTCGCAAGCCGATGGCGCCGCCAAGCTGCTGCGACAGGCGTTCGATCCAGTCCTCGCGCTGCTGGAGTACGGCAGTCACGGCTGGATGAGCGACCAAGCGTTTCCCCCCCGCCGTTTCGCGCGCCGCCCGGCGGAGCAAAGCCCGCGCTTCGAAGTCTGCGCGGTCCTGCGCGAACTCGATCAGTGAAGCGCGTTGCCGCGGCCGGACGATTTGGACGAAACCGAACCCGTTGACGGCGGTTCGCTCGAACGGTTGCGACAGGATGTCGTCGATCGCCTCGGCTGCCTTGGTCCGCGCGGCCTTCGAGCGTGTGGTCGGCAGGTCGATTCCGATCGATCCACCGATGTCGAGCCGGCGGATGGCGCGCGCCGCTTCGGTTGCGCCGAGGATTGCGAGCTGATCGGGTGGGAGGCTGCCATCGACGTCGATCAGGGTCATCGCCGGTGTGGGTGAAATGCGCAGCTCGCCGCCGGCGAAGCGGACGATGCCGGTCCGTGCCTGGTCGATCAGCTCTTCCCAGCCGGCGTCACCGAACTCGTCGCGCGCGCCAGGAAAGATGATTTCGCGAGCGTTCAGCCGGTCTGTCAGAGGTGGCACTGCGGCTGGCGCCGCAGCGCTCGCTTTGGCGAGCGGCCGCTTCCACGCCTCGGCACCGGGGATCGCCTCGCGCGTGACTTCGATGGTCAGCGAGGCGCCTTCGGTTACGCCCGGCGCGCCCTTGGGCAGCAGATATTCACGCCCATCGGCGGCAATGGCGACGGCATTGCGGCCGCCGCTAACCAGCTTCGCCGCGACAATGCTGCCCGCCGGCACCGCCCCATCAAGTTCGATCCGGGCCTCAACGATCTCACCATCTTCGACTAACGCCGCCCGCGCTTCGCCGATGCCGCGCTCAACCAGCCATTCAGGCAATGGCGTAGCCCGCGCTCTTCAGCAGGACCCGCGTCTCCGCGAGCGGCAGGCCGACGACGTTCGAATAGCTGCCGGCAATGTGGCGGACATAGACCTCGCCGTACCCCTGGAGCGCGTAGCCGCCGGCCTTGCCTCGCCATTCGCCGTGGCTTGCGTAATAGTCGATTTCTTCGTCGCTAAGGCGCTTCATCGCGATCATGGTCTCCACCAGCCGTTCGCGAACTTCGCCACCGGGCATAGCCAGAGCGACCCCGGTCAGCACGCGGTGTCGTCGCCCGGACAGCAGCTTCATGCAGGCGCGAAGCGTGGCCTCGTCCTCGACCTTGGGAAGGATCCGCCGCCCGACCGCAACCACAGTATCGGCGGCGAGTACCAACGCGTCCGGTTCCTTGGCGGCGACCACCTTGGCCTTCTCTCGCGCCAGCCTCAGCGCATGCACGCGCGGCAGCTCGCCGCGCGGCACGCTCTCGTCGATGTCGGCGGCAAGGACCGCGTCGGGTGTGACACCGATGCGTGCGAGCAAATCTAAGCGGCGCGGACTCGCCGAAGCGAGGATCAGCCGCATTTATGGATATCCGGGGGGTCCCGCGCGTCCCGGCATGAAGCGATAAGTGATCCGGCCCTTGGTCAGGTCGTAGGGAGTCATTTCAACCAGCACCTCGTCGCCGGTCAGGACCCGGATGCGGTTCTTGCGCATCTTGCCGGCCGTGTGGCCGAGAACCTCATGGCCGTTCTCGAGGCGGACGCGGAACATCGCATTGGGCAGCAGTTCCACTACCTGCCCTCGCATCTCGAGTAATTCTTCCTTGGCCAAGCGATTCCTCTCCGTTTGCAAAAGTCGCGGAGCCTTAGCCGTGCATCGGTCAAATGTGAAGGAGCGCGCTAGATCGTCAGGACGGTCGAGCCGCTGGTCTTCCGGCCTTCTAGCGCGCGGTGGGCCTCGGCGGCGTCCGCGAGGGCGAAGCGCTGCTTGACCTCGACCTTTACCTTGCCGCTGGCGAGCATGGCGAACAGCTCACTAGCCGCTTGCTCGAGCTCTGGCCTGGTCGCGATATAGTTGAACAAGGTCGGCCGCGTCAGGAACAGCGAGCCCTTTTGCGCCAGCACGCCCGGCGCGATCGGCTCGGGCGGACCCGAGGCATTGCCAAAGCTCACCATCATTCCGCGCGGCGCGAGGCAGTCGATTGACCTGAGGAAAGTATCCTTGCCGATCGAGTCGTAGACGACCGGAAGCTTCTTGCCCCCGGTGATGCGCTGGACTTCGGCGACGAAGTCCTTGCGCGTGTAGACGATCGGATGGTCGCACCCATGGGCGCGGGCGAGCTCGGCTTTGTCGTCACTGCCCACCGTTCCGATCACAGTCGCCCCAAGCGCCTTGGCCCATTGGCAGGCAATGAGGCCCACCCCGCCGGCCGCGGCGTGGATCAGGATCGTGTCGCCCGCTTTGACGGGATAGACGCGGCGCAGCAGCATGTGCACCGTCATGCCTTGGAGCATGGCCGCGGCGGCCTGTTCCGAAGGGATCGCATCAGGCAGCTTCACCAGCCGGTCGGCGTCGATCAGCCGGACTTCGGCATAACCGCCCACAGGGCCGGCATAAGCAACACGGTCCCCGATCGTCACGTCTGTGACGTCCGGCCCCACGGCCTCGACGATCCCTGCGCCCTCGACTCCCGGCGTGAACGGTAGCAGCTGCGGGTAAAGTCCCGTGCGGTGATAGACGTCGATGAAGTTGAGGCCCGCCGCCTCCTGCCGAAGGCGCACTTGTCCCGGCCCGGGCTCTCCGACTTCGACCTGTTCCCACTTCAGGACCTCCGGCCCTCCAACCTCATGGACTCGGATCGCGTGCGGCATCCGCTCTCTCCCGAAGAAAAACCCCGCTCCACACTTGGTGAAGCGGGGCGGAAGTTTAAACCGGCTGAGGCGTCAGACGGCCGCGTGCGCTGCCAGCGCCGCGAGCAGAAGCAGCGCGACGATATTGGTGATCTTGATCATCGGATTGACGGCCGGGCCGGCGGTATCCTTGTAGGGATCGCCAACGGTGTCGCCGGTCACCGCGGCCTTGTGCGCCTCGGAGCCTTTGCCGCCGTAATTGCCGTCCTCGATATACTTCTTGGCATTGTCCCACGCGCCACCGCCCGAGGTCATCGAGATGGCGACGAACAGGCCGGAGACGATCACGCCGAGCA
>JAZKBB010000003.1:0-11032 GCA_040388865.1 Pseudomonadota bacterium
CGAAGATCAGGTAGAGGGTGCCGATGTCCTTGTGGTTCGTCGACATGAACCAGCGGACGAAAAAGCCCGGTTTATGGTCCTCATGGCCGTGCGCGTCCTGCGCCTCATGCGGCTGGAGATGGAGTGCGTCGGCGGTCGTGCTCATGCTGCTTGGGCTCTCTTGGCTTAGTTCTGCGCAGTCGCGGGTTGGTTGGACGCGGGCGCTTGGCTGATGTTAGCCGCGGCCGCCGGCTGCGCCGCTGCCGGCATCGCGGTGCTTGCCGCGGCAGGAACGGCGCCTGGCATATGGCCACCCTTTTGCGCGATCCACGTGGCAAAGTTGGCCGGTGAAGTCACCTCGACCGCGATGGGCATGAAACCGTGGCGGGCGCCGCACAGCTCCGAACATTGCCCGAAATAGACGCCCGGGCGATCGACCTTGACCCAGGTCTCGTGCAGCTGTCCGGGGTTGGCATCCTGCTTGATCCAGAAGGCGGGGACCGCGAAACTGTGGATCACGTCATCGGCGGTGACGATGAATTTCACCACCTTGCCTTGTGGAATCACCAGCCGCTGGTCCACCGCGAGCAACGCCGGCCCGTCGGCAGGGGTGCGGAAGCGCTGGTTGGCCTGCCGCGTCCGATCGTCCTTCTCCTTCAGCATGTAGCTGTCGAAGCTGACGCCATAATCCGGCAGTTCGTAGGACCAATACCATTGGTGACCGGTGACCTTCACCGTAACGTCGGCGGGCGGCGGCGAATATTGCGTGCGGATGAGCCGGATGGACGGAATCGCGATCGCCACGAGGATGAGCACCGGCACGAGCGTCCAGGCGACCTCTATCAACGTATTGTGCGAATTGCGCGAAGGCGTCGGATTCGCGCCGCGGCGGAACCTGATCAGGGCAAAGATCATCAGGATCAGAACGAAGATGCTGATGATGGCGCACAAGGTCAGTAGCCAATTATTGTGGAAAGCAAGCGCTTCGCGTCCAAGAGGCGTCACCTGATCCTGTATGCCCATCCGGCCGGCGCTGGGTTCGCCAACGCCAACGGTCGGCAGCATGTGGCCGACGGTGCCGGGAACGACCGCCGGAGCAGTCGACGCGTCCGGCTTGTTCGGGTTCTGCGCCGCGCCCGCGGGGGGTGTTGCCGTCGCAGCCCCGGCCGCATTCTGACTGGTTGCGCTCGCAGGGCCCTGCGCTGCTGCCGGTGTGAGCCCGGCCGCGGCCAAGGCAATCGCCCATCCAATCAGTCTCATCAATGTTCCCTGCAGTGGTGAAACCGCGAACGCGGGGGCGCTCGGGTTGCGAGGCTCTATAGGCCGGGCTTTTCGGAGCCTCAAGCGGCACTTGGCCCTTTGGCCGAAGCGGCCTAATGGCCGCCGCAATCGATGATGAGCGACGACGACATTCTCGCCGAATTCCGGGCAGCCGACGCGCTGCTCGAGGGCCATTTCATCCTGTCGTCGGGCCTGCGCAGCCCGCGCTACCTGCAGTGCGCCCGGGTGCTGATGGACGGAGCGCGAGCGGAGAGGCTGGCGCGGGCGCTGGCCGACAAGATCCCGGCTGAGCTGCGTACTCAGATCGAGGCGGTGATATCACCCGCGATGGGCGGCGTGATCATCGGCCACGAAATGGGCCGCGCGCTCGGCAAGCCCGCGATGTTCGTCGAGCGTCCGCGGGGCGTGTTCGAGCTTCGCCGCGGCTTCCGTCTCAATACCGGCACCAGGGTCCTGATGGTCGAGGATGTCGTAACCACCGGCCTCTCATCGCGCGAAGCAATCGAGGCGGTACGCGCGGCGGGCGGCGACGTCATCGCCGAAGCGGCGCTGGTCGACCGCTCGTCGGGGACCGCCGACTTGGGCGTGCCCTTCTTCCCGCTGATCCGGATCGACGTCCCGACCTACCAAGCCGACGCGCTGCCGCCGGAGCTTGCGTCGATTCCCGCGATCAAGCCCGGGAGCCGCGCGGCAGCTTGACGGGTAGCCTGCGCCTCGGAGTGAATATCGATCACGTCGCGACCATCCGCAACGCGCGCGGCGACGACCATCCCGATCCGGTCCGCGCTGCCCAGATTGCCGCCGCCGCGGGTGCCGACGGGATCACCGCGCACCTGCGCGAAGACCGGCGCCATATCACCGACAGCGATATCGACCGGCTGATGGCCGAGATCGCCCTGCCGCTGAACCTCGAAATGGCCGCGACGGAGGAAATGCTCGAGATCGCGCTCCGCCATAAGCCGCACGCGGCCTGCATCGTGCCCGAGCGGCGCGAGGAGCGCACCACGGAGGGCGGGCTCGACGCCGCTGGGCAGCACAATCACCTCGCATTCTATGTCGACAAGCTCGGCGCCGCGGGTATCCGGGTCAGCCTGTTCATCGAACCGACCGAGCGCCAGGTCGAAGCCGCGCTCCGGCTCCGCGCGCCCGTCGTCGAGTTCCACACCGGGCGCTACGCTCATGTCGAGGAGGGCGAGCGAGCATCCGAACTGAAGCGCATCGCGGACTGTGCGGCACTCGCACTCAAGAACGGCATCGAGCCGCACGCCGGACACGGTCTGACCTTCGACAATGTCATTCCCGTCGCGGCCATCCCGCAGCTCGCCGAGCTCAACATCGGCCATTTCCTGATTGGCGAAGCGATCTTCACCGGCCTCGACGCCAGCGTGCGGCGCATGCGCGAGTTGATGGACCAGGCGAGATGATCGTCGGCATCGGCTCCGACCTGTGCAACATCGACCGCATTCAGAATTCGCTCGACCGCTGGGGAGAGAAGTTCCTCAGCCGCGTTTTTACCGAGACGGAGCGGCGCAAGGCCGCGTCCCGCCCCCACACCATTGCGGGCACGCTCGCAAAACGCTTCGCCGCCAAGGAAGCCTTCTCGAAGGCGCTCGGTACCGGGTTCAAGCGAGGCGTCTACATGAAGGACATCGGCGTCGTTAATCTCCCATCCGGCGCTCCTACGCTACAGCTCGGCGGCGGCGCGAAAGCGCGGCTTGACGCCCTTGCGCCGGAAGGCCACGCCATCGACATTCACTTGACCATGACCGACGATCACCCTTGGGCGCAGGCCTTCGTCATCCTGACCGCCCGCAAGCTGGAGCCGTAATTGTTGTCCGAAACCGTCCCTGAGCCAACCGCCGACCAGCCGCTTCCCGCAGAGAAAAAGGAAGACAAGGGCTCCGCTTTGTGGCGGGAGATCCGCGGGCTGCTGTGGGTCCTGCTTGCCGTCCTCGCCTTCCACAGCTTCATCGCCAAGCCGTTCTACATCCCGTCGGAATCGATGATGCCGGGGCTGCTCACAGGCGACCGGCTCGTGGTCACCAAATATCCCTATGGCTGGTCATGGGTGTCCCCCAGCTTCCACGTAATTGGGCCGATGAAGGGCCGCCTGTTCGGCCGCATGCCGCAGCGCGGCGATATCGTCATCGTCACTCCGCCCGGAACTCGGACCGACTATATCAAGCGCGTGATCGGTCTTCCCGGCGACAACCTCCGGATGGTTGACGGAACCGTCTACATCAATGGCCAGCCGATCAAGCGCCAGCCGGAAACGCCCAAGCTGTTTCCAATCGACATCAACTCGCCGTGTGGCTCTCCTGCTGACCCAGCGCTTTACAATTACCGGGTCAGCGGGACCGACGGCAAAGCCTATTGCCGCGTGCCTGTCGTGCGCGAGACCCTGCCGAATGGACGCAGCTACGAAACCGTTGAGCTAGGCCGCTCCGGCGAAGACGATTTTCCGCCGGTGACCATCCCCGCCGATCACGTCTGGCTGATGGGCGATAATCGCGACGATTCCGCCGACAGCCGTGTACCCGAATGGAATGGCGGCCTTGGCGGCCCGGTGCCGTGGGAGAATATCGGCGGCCGCGCCGAGTTCATCACCTTCTCGCTGAATGGCTCGAGCGTGTGGTGGAACCCAATCAGCTGGATCGAGGCGCTCCGGCCCGGCCGCGCCGGCCGCTCGCTCAGGAACAGTTAGGTCGACGTAATGGCCAAAGCTCCGCCGACGACCGAGCCCCATATCGAGCGGCCAGGCCCGGCGGAGTTCCGCGATCCCATCGTCCGCCGCGAGATGCAGAAAGCGGCCGTCTGGTTCGGCATGGCGCTGGCGATCGCGGGAGTCATCGTGCTCGGTCAGCCGCTGCTGCTGATCGTCGGCGGCGCGATCTTCGCAGTGTTCCTCGACGGCGGAGCGCGGCTGCTCGGCCGCTATCTCCCGATCAGGCGCGGATGGCGGCTGGGGCTCGTACTCTTGCTGGGCTTCGGCTTCCTCGGCTGGGTGATCTGGTTCGCGGGCACGACCATCGGCGCCCAATTCGAGGCGTTACGTCAGGTCGTCACCGCGCAGTTCGACCGCGTCGTCACCTTCGCCGGGACGCTCGGGCTGGTCCCGAAGGGGCAATCGATCGACATCGGCAGTCAACTGCTCGGCGGCGTTGGCCGGCTCACCAGCGCCGTCGGCAACGTCATTGGCGGCGTGGCAAGCCTCATCGCGATGATCGTGATCGGGATCTTTCTCGCGTCCGAGCCGAAACTCTACGACCGCGGGATCGCCTGGATGCTTCCGCTCCGCGCCCGCTCCGGCTTCTACCGAATTGCCGAACATGCCGGATTCACCCTGAGGCGGCTGCTTTTCGGCAGGCTGATCGGCATGATCTTCGAAGGATTGGTCACCTGGATGCTGCTCGCCGTCGGCGGAGTGCCCATGGCGGGGCTCCTCGGTCTTCTCACCGGCGTGCTCGCATTCATCCCGAACATCGGCGCAATTGTAAGCGGGGTCTTGATGGTGGCGGTGGGCTTTTCGGCCAGCGCCAACCACGGAATCTGGGCGATCATTGTTTATTTCTTCGTCCACAATTTCGAAGGCTATGTCGTGCTGCCCTATGTGGCCCGGCGAACGGTCGACCTGGCGCCGGCGGTACTGCTCGCCATGCAGCTGCTGATGGGCGCTTTGTTCGGGATCCTGGGCGTGCTGTTTGCCGATCCCATTCTGGCGACGCTCAAAGTGATCCTTATCGACCTCAGTAAGCGCGAAGCACAACGGGAGGGTCAACCGCCAGCGATCGTCGGCGGCGGCGCTACTGTTGCGGAGCCTGCTCGCCTTGCTGCTGCTGTTGCTGCTCCAGCTGCTGCTGCATCTGCTGCGCCTGCATCTGGCGCATCGTCGCCGCGCCACCGCGGGCGATCTTCCGCACCCTGACTTCGAACGTAAGATTGCTGTTCTTTGGGAAGCCCGGCGGCGGCGGGCTGTTCACAAACGCCAGCCGTTGCGGCATGGTGAAGCGATATTCGCCGCCTTCCTGCATATGGCTCATCGCCTCTGCAAACCCCGGATAAACGCCGTCCATGATGAAAGGCGTTGGCTGCTGGCTGGCGTCGATGACCGTGCCGTCATCGGCGGTCAGCACATAATCGAGTAAAGCTGCGTCGGCGCGGGTGATCGGCTGGCCGGTCCCGGCTTTCACGGTGCGAAACTGCAGACCGCTTTCGGTGACGACCGGCCGAAGCGAGCCGGCGCCGATCCAGGCAAGGCCGATGGCCGCAGCGATAATCAGGAGGAACGCAATCCACAGCGCGACCGTGCGCCCGCTCCTGGCGGGGCGATGGGCGGCTTCGGCAACGGACATGGTTCTAGTGGTCGGTTCTGGAGGCTTACCGGACGCCTTCGCGCTCGGCGCGCTTGCGCTCGAGCTTGCGGGCGCGGCGGATGGCGGCGGCGCGTTCGCGCGCCCGCTTCTCGCTCGGCTTCTCATAGTGACGGCGCAGCTTCATCTCGCGGTAGACGCCCTCGCGCTGCAGCTTTTTCTTGAGCGCGCGCAGCGCCTGCTCGACATTATTGTCGCGAACGATGATCTGCATAAAATCCCGTCACAGTCCCTTCTGAGATAGGCTACGGCCCTTCCGGCAATAGCTAGCGGCCTCCAGAGGAGTCCCTCGGCGGCGCGCGGCCTGTAGCAGCGCTATCCCAAGCGTTCAACCCGCTGCCTGACGATGGAAGTATCTCGGTTCCGTCTTGGGCCTTGTTGTTGGCGATGATGACGGCGCGGCTAACCGCATCGGCGAGGCGCTTTTTGTGCGTGCAAATCCTTAGGCAACATTCGTGTCCGCCAACTTCATCGCCAATCCAGCAATACGCTGCCTCAGGCCTGCATGGTGGTCTGGAATGGAGTCGGCAACCGCGCGAGCTTCGTACGCCTCAAGCAGCCCTTGTAATCGATCGTGCTCGCCGCGAATCTGATCCTTGGTCACACTATCTCCAATGCTTTGCGCCAAGCTATAGGGGCGGGCCGCAGAAGCGAAGCCAATTCGCGTCAAATTCAAAAGCGAGACCTACCCCGAACGATGAACCGTGCGGCGAAGCGTTCATCTGGCAGGGTGGGAAGGGGATCCTGAACATTTGGGTTATGCCACGTTAACCCATTGAATGATAAACCCTCTACTTCGAATTGGGAGGGTACGGGGTGTCATTGAATCGTCGGGAGATGTTGCGACTTGGTGCTTATGGAGCGACCGCCGCAGTTCTCGCCAGTGCGTCAAGTTCAAGTGTTCTTGCTCAGCTGGTGCCACAGGCGCAGCCGTTTGCTCGCGATCCGCTGGCGCCACTTGGCGCGCAGCCGCAACAGTTTCTAACTCCCTCGGCACCCGCAGGTATCGATCCGCAGCTGTTCGCGAGGGCCAAGGCCGCGCTCGACCAGCACCGGATTGCAGCCCGCGATACGATCGGCATTGCCGACTTTTCGCAGCCCTCGAGCGAGCCCCGCTTCCACCTCGTCGACCTCGCCAGTGGCCAGGTCGAAAGTCACCGCGTTTGCCACGGCCGCGGGTCGGACCCGGCGCATTCGGGTTATCTCGAGCGCTTTTCGAACGATTTCGGCTCCTACGCGACGTCGAGCGGCACCTACACGACTGCCGACTATTACGAGGGCAAGTACGGGCTTTCAATGAAGGTTCGCGGGCTCGACTGGTCGAACAGCAACGCCGAGGCGCGCGCGATCGTGATCCACAATGCCTGGTACGCCGAGGATGACATGATCCCGCTCCACGGCATGCTTGGCCGCTCGGAAGGCTGCTTCGCCATGTCGCGCGAGAGCCAATATGCGGTGATGCGCAAGCTCGCCGGCGGCCGGATGATTTTCGCCGAAAAGCTTGCGTAACGACCGTCCGCGGGACGGGTGTTCAAGCAAGCTCGCCTGACCGGTCCGATCCAACTGATAAGCAAGCCCCGGCCTTACCGCCGCGGCTTTTTCTTACGCCGCGGCAACAGGGATCATCTCTTTCGACGCCTTCCAGAGCTGCCGCCCAATGAAATTGGGCGCGAGCCGCCGCAGGAAGGCCAGCTGCTGGGATGAACCCGGCCGGATCTCCAGCTTGCCCGCTCGGAGGCCGGCAAAGCTCAGCTTTATCAACTTCTCCGTGCTGATCATGCTGATCCCATGCTCGGCGAACTCGTCGGTCAGGTCGGTCCTGACCGCCGGAGGCATTAATTCAATCACCTCGACCCCCGAACTCTCCAGCTGAAACCGCAGCGATTGCGTGTACGCGTGAACCCCTGCCTTGGTGGCGCTGTAGATTGCGTTTGAGGGTAATGGGACAAATGCCAGGCCCGAGGATACGTTGATAATTGTGCCGTGATTGGCCGTGACGATGTCGATTAGCGCGGACGTCATGCGGATAACCCCGCCAAGGTTGATGTCGACTTCGCTCGTCAGCGCGGCAAGGTCGCTTGCTGGGGTCTTGAGGTTTATCGCAGCGCCGACACCAGCATTGTTCATCAGCACGTCGAGCGCGGGGAATTCCGCCTTCACCTGCGCCGCCAACGCCGCAATTTGCTTCGGGTCGGCGATGTCGCTCTGGATCGTGTGAATCTTGGGGTGCTTCGCCTTCACCGCGTCGAGCGCCTCCTGCCGGCGGCCGGTGACGATGACTTCGTTGCCGAGCTCCAGAAACTTGAGCGCGAATGCGAGGCCGATGCCGGCGGAGCCTCCAGTAATAAGGATAGTACGGCCAGTGAGTTTCATGGGAACAGATCCTTTGTTATCCCCGCCCAGGGATTGAATTACGTTCACTTAGTTATATTATGATCATAATGCAACCGAGAAATGTGAGGAGTCATCATGCGCTACGGCAAGGGACACAAAGACGCTTCACGCCAACGCATCATGGAAGTCGCGGGCGAGCGGTTCCGGTCGGACGGCATCGCCGCGTCGGGGCTCGCGGCCATCATGAGCGACGCCGGCCTAACCAACGGCGCTTTCTACCCGCACTTCAAATCCAAGGCGGATTTGGTTCGGGAGAGCGTCGCAGCGGCGATGGACGATCAGTGCAGGGCCTTGCGGCAGATCATCGCCGATGGTGGCCTGGAAGCCGCCCTTGCGGCCTATTTGTCTCCCGAGCATCGCGACGCTCCGGAATCAGGGTGCACGCTCGCAGCACTCCTGCCGGAACTCGCGCGCCAGCCGCTCGACACCCGCAGCGTCTATATGGAACGATTTCTTGAGGCGGCCGCCGAGATCGCCTCCTCGCTTCCGCCAGAGATCAGCGACTCCACCGACGTCGCGATTGCCATCTACGCGACGCTCATTGGAACGCTCCAGTTGGCCCGAGCGGTGAGTGGAACGCCACTATCGAACCGGATCCTGAATTCGGGCAAAGAGGCTGCGCGGGAGCTCGCGCGGCGCGGACTGGGCGGTCACAACCCCGCGGAAGCCGCACATTAAATTCGCGGCGGCGGTAACCACTCGGCAAGTGTTGGAGCCGTATTTTCGGCCCGGGACCACTCGGGTCCGGGGCATGAGGGTAGCGGATCGATGGCTGACGTTCTCGTCTACGAGCGTGCTGCGCCTTCCTTTGCGGCCAGGCTAGCGCAGCGCGGCCACCACATCGTCTATCGCGCCAACGCGTCCAACCACTGTCCCGGCTGCGGCCGCTCGCAATGGTACGTTGGCCGTGTCAGCGCCGAATGCGGATTTTGCGGGACTGCGGTTCCGCTGGCGGAGACTGCCGTGCAGGAAGCGACGCCACGAGCCGGCGGCGGCCACAACAAGGTCGCCGACCAGCGCCGGTTCCCGCGGATGGCGACCAAAAATCGCAAGCTCAAGCTGCTGGTCGACGGCTCCCCGAAGAGCTTCGCTCTGCATAATATCTCGGAAGGCGGCATCATGGGCGCCGCGGGTCCTGACCTCAGCCCCGGCGCAAGCGTTTTGGTGCGCTTCGAGGCGGGTATCCTCGTGCCGGCCGTCGTCAAATGGGCGGAGGATGGGCTCGTCGGCCTCGCCTTCACCGCGCCGGTGGTCCTCGATCGCTCGCCTGGAGCGAACTAGAGCTTTAGCGCGTCGCGACCTGATCCAGCGGCTTTGGCTTCGGCTTCGGTTTAACCGGCTGCCCGGCCGCATCCGGATCCTTCGGCACAGTTAGGCTCGCACCGCCATCTTTCATGTGGAGCGCGGCCATCGCCTTGGCGTCGCGGCCATATAGGTCCTTGTAGTCGACGATTCGGCCATCGTTCAGCGCCGCCGAGCTGAAATAGACAATATAGACGGGCACCGGCTTCACGAAATTCGCTTGTACCGACTTCTTGCTGTCGAGCGCGGCCCCGATCCGGTCCGGCGTCCACTCGCCGCCGTCATCGCCAAGCAGCTGGGTCGCAAGGTCGAGGATATGCTCGGTCCTGACGCAGCCGTGGCTAAGGGCACGGGTGTCACTGTTGAAGCGGCTTCGCGCGTTTGTGTCGTGAAGATAGATGGCCTTTGAATTCGGCATCACGAACTTGATCTGGCCGAGGGCATTGCTGGGCCCAGGCGGCTGCCGCCATCGCTGAACCTCGCCGTCAGCCCCGACAACAGGAACGAAACCCTTTTTGCCGGCTGCCTCATGCTCGATGCTCTTTGGCACCTCCCACCAGGGGTTGAGGATTACACCGGTCGCGAGTGCATTGAGTTGAGGCGTCGGGGTCGACAACTTTCCGGCGATAGCGCGCTGCTTCCAGCGGTTCACCCCGTCCTGCACCAGAGTCGCGTGGAAGCCCGGCACGTTGACGATGATATATTTGTCGCCGAGATCGCGCGGCAGCCAGCGCCAGCGGTCCATGTTGAGCCGGATCCGGTCGCGCTTGGCCTCGTCGCCCGCGGGCGTTTCCGCCAGCGCCGCCTTCAGCGCGGCATATTGCGGATGCGTTGGCAGCAGCGCGTCGAGCGCCTGCGGAATTTCGTGCGTGGCGAGCGCCGAGCGGAGTAGCCCGTCCCGCTTCGCGGCATTGAGGTCGGGATCCGCGACCCACCAGTCGATCCGGCCGGGCTTTTTTATATGCCCGAGCGCGAGGTCCGAGGAGAGCTTATCGAAGCTCTCGGTCGCGGCCGCGGAGATGGCGCCGATATTGCCAGTCTGGATGGCCTGCTGAAGCGCCATCGGATCATAATCCGTCGGCTCGAGCCCTTCCTTGCCGACGCCGGCAATGTAACGCAGCAGCTCCTCGGCATCGGCCACGTCCCAAACGGCCGGCGGAAGCGGCGCAGGGGTTGGAGCGACCTGTGCCGTCGGCTGATCCGCCTTGAAGTCGGGATTGCTCGGTGCCAGCGCATCAGGCGCGGTTTTGGCTGCGCCGGTGGTCGGCTTCGGCCTGACCTGCGAAGGTGTCGTGCTCGTCCTTGGTGGCTTTGCCGCCGCCGGGACCGTGCGCTCAGGCGCGATCTGGGCCAGCGCCGGATCGGCCGTCAGCCCTGCTAAAACGCTCGTTACCAGCAAGGCTCGCCAACCCCTCGACATTGAGCTCAACTCCTTCATTTCAAACGAGAACCCCTCGATCATTCAACCATTACAACGCTTGCGGATCGCCCGCCAGTCGCTGCGACGACACAGCAGAGCAAAATCGGTTCGCCAAAGCGCAACGTCGCAAACCAATCCTTAAGCGGACATGGCTAAGTTTACGCCAGCTCAAGTGGGAGTGCAGGTGTGGCGTCGGGTTTCTTTCTTGACGGGGCGATGATCCCGCGCAGCGAGCAGCGCAGCATCGAAGAGCGCGGGGAGGCCCGATCCCCGGCAGTGTCAAGCA
>JAZKBB010000003.1:11042-28849 GCA_040388865.1 Pseudomonadota bacterium
TCGGAAAGGCCCGTGGCGAAGGACAGGTCGTTATCCGCGGCCGCAAGCACGTCGTCCAGCTGGTCAATGTCTCCCCTTCGGGCGCGATGGTCCTGTTCCCGCACGTACCGAACATCGGTGAGCGGCTGCCACTTCAGCTGCTCGAACGGGGCGTCGTGTCGGCGCAGGTGCGCTGGGTCCGCGATGGTCGCATCGGATTATCCTTCGGATCGGCACGGGAGTAGCGGCCGCTTGGAAATGAACTTCGCGACATTCAAAGCACGAATCGCCGACGCCGGTGACGGCGACCGGCGGCAGGAAGAACGCGCGTCGGTCGAGGTGGCGGCAACGATGCGCGAGCTTGGCACGAGCGGCGTCGAGGCGACGGTGCTCAACGTCTCGGAGCGCGGCTTCATGGCTGTCGCGGACGGCCAGTTCGAGGTAGGATCACGCGTCTGGCTGATCTTCCCCGGCGGGCGCGGCCGCGCCAATGCTGTCGTAAAATGGATCGCTGGCGGCAAGCTTGGCGCCGAGTTTGCCGAACCAGTGCAGCTCGAACTCTTTCGCGCCTAATCATCGGCTCGTCGGCGCCCTCCGCCGTCCCGCCGCTATCCTTGTCTCCGGACCGTGATGATTCTCCGGCTGTCTGTGCAACCGCTTGACTGCATCGCTCGTTGGAAGTCGCCGAAAGGAAAGACTGCCATGCCGATGATGAGCGAGGCCTGGAGGCCGTATGAGCGGGGCTACCACGTCGTTTACCGCGAGCATGAGGTCAACCATTGCCCCGGCTGCGGCCGCACCCAGTGGATCATCGGACGAGTCTCGGCCGAATGCGCGTTCTGCGCGACCGCGCTTCCCCTGGCAGAGGCAAGCATGCGCTCGCACAACGCCCCCGTGATTATTCAGCACAAGAAGGGGCACATCCACGACTGGGCTGCTTGACGCCTAGGCATTCTTCTTTCGGACCGGCACCGGTACCGCGCAGAGGTCGGCGCCCGGCGACGGGGTGCCATAATCGGCGCGATGCGACGCCAGCTGCACATAGTCGGCAAACGCGGCAGACACCGTTCCGAGATATTCGAAGCGCGGTCGGTCCGCCGCCGGCATGTCTGCCGCGACGCGCACCGCGGTGATCGGAATCGGCACCTGGTTCTTGGCATAGACGCCCATTTCCGCCGTACCCCGCGGTAGCGCGGATAAATTTTCCATGCCCTCGACGACTCGGCCGACCAGCGCGTAGTTTCGATCGAGTCGGCGTGCCGTGCTGCCGATCACCGCGAAGAGTTCACTGCTGTTGCCAGTATCGGGCGCCGCATCGCGGGCGACGCCTACTGCGCCATAGCAATAGGTCGAATTGACCGTGCCGCCGACCTGGAAAGCAACGGGCCAGCCGTCGGCATATGCGGCCATGGCCGAATAGGGGTCAGGCGAGCCCATCGGCATGAGCGTCAGGCCGGCCGAGCCGCGCTGATATTCCTCGGGCGGACGAGCGACCACGCCCGGCGGTGTCGGAAATGGCCCATCGCCGAGCCCCCATTGCGTCACCCAATTGTCGACGACCCGGTAAATCGTCGCCTTGGTCCAGTAGCCGGTCCGCGCCATAATGCGGATATTGGCGACGTGAACAGGCGCGAACTGCGGCGCCAGCTGAATCACGACGCGCTTGCCGCCGGCCAAGTCCATGACGAGAAGGTCGGCGGCGGGGATTTCGACCCAGTCGGTCGCGCGAGCCGCCTTCACTGCATCGCCCGGCGAACGAACCGGAGCCACGGCCGTCGGCGGTGGTGCCGCCGCAAGAGTAAGAACGGCGACTGAAGCGAAGGCTAAACGCATGGATTGCTCCCCCTGATCGGAGCCGCACCCTTTCCCGCCGCCGCGACGATGGCAAGACCCTTGGGCAATCGCCGGCCGGCCGTTAAGGCCTGGCTATGTATCTTGCCACCCTGATGCTGCTCGGCTCGGGCGAGCTCGGCCGCGAGTTCGCCATCGCCGCCAAGCGGCTCGGCTGCCGCATCATCGCTTGCGATCGCTACGAAAATGCGCCGGCGATGCAGCTCGCCGATGCCTTCGAAGTGTTCCCGATGCTCGACGGAAAGGCGCTCCGCAGCGCGGTCAAAAAACACAAACCGGACGTCATAATTCCGGAGATCGAGGCGATCGACACGGCGACGCTCACGGCGCTGGAAAATGAAGGCTGGCGGGTCGCTCCATCGGCCAAAGCCGTGCAGCTGACCATGAACCGCGACGGCATCCGCGACTTCGCCGCCAATGAGATCGGCCTCGCCACCTCGACATACCGCTTCGCCGAAACCCGCGAGGAGGCGATCGCCGCAGCGGCCGAGGTCGGGCTGCCGTGTGTCATCAAACCCGTCATGTCGAGCTCGGGCAAGGGTCAGACTAAGGCCAAGTCATCTGACGAGGTCGGCGCCGCCTGGGATTATGCGGTCGCCAACATGCGCGGCGACCGCCCACGCGTGATCGTCGAGGAGTTTATCGAGTTCGATGGCGAGATCACCTTGCTGACCGTGGCCACCCGCGACGGAGTGTTGTTTTGCGCGCCGCTCGGGCACCGCCAGGAAGCCGGCGACTATCGCGAGAGCTGGCAGCCGGCGGCGATCCCGCGCGAGGCGCTTCACTCGGCGCGCTTCCAGGCCCGCAAGATCGTCGACGCGCTTGGCGGTCACGGCATCTTCGGGGTCGAATTCTTCGTCCGCGGCGACCAGGCGATCTTCTCGGAACTGAGCCCGCGCCCGCACGACACGGGTATGGTCACGCTGATCAGCCAGTTCCCGAATGAGTTCGAGCTGCACCTGCGCGCGATCCTAGGCCTGCCGATCCCGTCGATCGAGCTTGTCGGCCCTTCGGCTTCCGCGGTCATTCTCGCGGATCGCGAGAGCGAAACTTTCTCTTATACCGGAGCAGTTGAAGCACTGGCGCTCGGCGCTCCCGGCTTTCCCGTCGACCTGCGGATCTTCGCCAAGCCAAAAACCCTAAAGAACCGCCGCATGGGCGTGGCCCTTGCCCGCGGCCCAAGCGTTGACGACGCAATCGAGCGCGCCAAGGCCGCCGCGGCGCGGATTCGCATCGACTATCAAGGCTGACGGAGGAGTTTATGCGCTGCACTCTCACCCTCATCGCACTCTTATCACTAGCTGCCTGCAACAAGAGCCAGCCGCAAAAGGACCAGACGATCAGGGTCGTGTCGGACGAGCAGAAGCAGCTTCACCAGCTGGATGCCTTCAACCTCGCGATCGGTCTAAAGCGCGCGATCTACGACGCGGGATACACCTGCAAGCGGGTCACCGATGCGGGGTACGTCGGCACCTGGAAGAACCTCGACATGTGGATGGCGCACTGCGTTTACGACAAAGGGCCGGCGGTGGACTGGGCCGTGTTCGCGGGGCCAGACGGAGGCGCCCAGGTGCGCAACTGCAAGGACATCACGCCCGACTCGGGCCTTCCGGACTGCAAGGTCACCCAGCGCCCGAAGGGCAGCTTTACTGACCTGAAATAGGCCCTAGCTCGGGTTCTGCGGATTGCACTGGCGGGTCTCTTTATACTCGCCGGTCGCCGAGCGTTCCTTGACCGTCACGCAATTGCCCTGGCGGGCTTCCTCGCGCCAGCTGCCGTCGGGATTGGTGACGCGATTGGCTTTCGGCACGCGCTGCCCGTTCTTGTCGAGCGTGTAGTTCCAGCTCTTGGGAGTCTGCGGTTGCGCCTGCGCATAAGCAGTGCCGGCGAAGCCGCCCGCCGCGATCGCGACGGCGCCAAGCACCACGACTTTGCTAAACTTCGCCATACCAAAACTCCTCACCGGCCATTTAATGCGCTCGACCTGAATCGAAGCTTGGCTTCGTTTCCGAGGCACAACGCTAAGTCGTGGCCGCTGAGCGATATGTCGTGATGCCGGCGCAAATGCGCAAGCAGGACCGACCTTAGCCTTGGCGCGCCTTGAAGCGGCGGTTCGTCTTGTTGATGACGTAGGTGCGGCCGCGCCGGCGAATGACACGGCAATCCCGGTGGCGCGCCTTGAGCGACTTCAATGAATTGCGAATCTTCATGGCCGGGCGCCTGCTCGTGTCTCGTGTTTCGGTTGTCGGATTGGCTCGAAAGAACCGGCGGCTCACCTAGAGAGAGGGCCGGCTCAAGTCAAGGTCGAGGCCTCGGTCGTTCGCACTGGCGGAATCTGCAGCGCCGCACCGCATTTCGATCAGCGCCGCCAACGTGCGCCGCGTGCTGCGGAAAGCTTCCTCGCCGACGCGCTCGAGCAGCGTGGCATCGATCCTGTCGCGCACCTCGGCCTGGGTTCGCGCCGCCTCCCGACCGCGCTCGGTCAGCGTCACCAGCAACTGCCGGCGGTCCTCCTCGCTCGCGGCACGTTCGACATAACCGCGGCTGACAAGCGTGTCGACCAGTTCACTCGTGGCCTGCTTGCTGACGCCGAGATCACCAACCAGCTCGCGCATCGACGCGCGGCCGCCGCGAAGCGCAAGGGTTCCGATGATATACATGCCGCTAGGCGGAATATCGTCGAAACCCGCAGCCGTGAGCGCCTCCCGCATTGCTGCGCCATAAGTGTATCGCGCGTGCCGCAGCAGACCCGGCAGCACCGCATTCTCATACCATGGGGAATCGTCGTTCATGGGTGCCCAATAGCTTGTTCATGAATTTAGTCAAGTAAGTTTACTATCAACTAAATTGACGATCTACGCCAAACGCTTCGCAGGTCCGACCGGCTCATTTGAGCGTCATCGTGTCCCCGTGAATTTCGACCGACGCGAATTTGGCAAGGAACTCCTGCCCCAAGAGTGACTGCCCGCCGCTGTTGAGTACGACGGCGTCCAGCCCCGAAGCGCTCAAGGGACCCAGCTCGACCCGGTCGAGCTTCACATACTCGCCGCGCACCACCCCGTCGGCCCCTTCGCCAACCACATCGTTCATGCCGATAGACGTCGCGAGCCCAGCGGCGCGAGCATCGTCGCGCGACAAGGCGATGCCCGACGCGCCGGTATCGACCAACATGTGGACCGCATTTCCATTGATCCGGACGTCAGCGTAGAAATGACCATCGGAAGCGCGGTCGAGCGCGATGCTGCCGTCGTCTCTGCTGAATTGCGGTGGGTTGTTAGCCTTGAGGTCAGCGACCTGATCAGCCTTGCGAGGTTCCGGATTCTCGGAGGCCACTGTGGACGGATAAGGACGGCCGGCCGTCGAATGCGATGCGACTTGCGCGACGATCATCGCGCAGAAGCCGATCACGAAAACGAGGACGACCAATCCGCGCATGGCGCATCGATACGCTTGCCGCAGTAAAGATTGGGCTAAGCGGGCTGCTCTGGCAGCTTATGCTCCCACGTCAGCGCGGCCCCGATT
Source organism: Pseudomonadota bacterium (assembly GCA_040388865.1). Taxonomy (GTDB): domain Bacteria; phylum Pseudomonadota; class Alphaproteobacteria; order Sphingomonadales; family Sphingomonadaceae; genus Sphingomicrobium. Next base: position 16,395 of record JAZKBB010000003.1, read on the forward strand.
ATCTCGGCACGAACGCGCAGGGTGCGGGCTCGGACGCCATCATCGCTCTCGACCGATCGCGCAGATCTTGTCCGCTCCGGACCGGCTGAGCGCCAGTTCCCAGGCCCCGCCAGAGCGCGGCGTTGAACGCGCCGGTGTCGAGCTTGTCTTCAGTCCGAAAATCCTGCCCCTTCATCGCGGCCGACCAATAAGCGCTCGAGCGGACGGGGCAACTCACGGGGCCGCTATTTTGCAACGTCACGAATCGATCAGCTGGAATAGGCAGCCGAGTCGAGTGCAGCACGGCCGCCGCCTCGGCACGATATGTCCAGGTGGGCTGCGCAGGATCGAATATATCGGCCATCGGTGCCGCCAGTGCATCATTGAGGCTGAGCGGATTTAAAGCCAGCAAGGACTCGATCGTGCGCAGCACATTCAGCGTGGTGTAGCGCGTCGAGACCAAAGCTCCGTGCCGGACATAAGGGCCGGCGATGAGCGCGAGGCTGCGCCTAGCGTCGACGTGATCCGCGCCGTTCTGGGCATCGTCTTCGATGACGAAGATCAGGGTGGAACCGACCGCGCTGCCGTGCGCGATTCGATCGATAACGAGGCCAACGGCGTAATCATTGTCCGCCATTTGGGTCTCGACCGTGTTCACGCCATCAATCGCCTTGTCGAAATCGCCAAAATGATCGTGACTGAGACGCAGCAGCGTTAGCGCGGGCAGAGTGCCGGACGCCTCCTGCTGATCATATTCGCGCTGCCACTCAAGAACCCGCCAGTAATCGGGCAATTTCTGGTCGAAGCCGCGGAAATAGGGATCACTGCGACTCGCAAGAAGACGATCCCCTGGGGTATAGATTCGGCGCTGCTCCCTGAATGGCTCGCGAATAACGGGAACCGATTCGGGGGCTTCTGCATCATAAACCGAGGCATCCGAAAAGCCGTAGTTGCGGACGGTCAGTCCAGCGCGAATTGCCGCGTCCCACAGGTAGCCCTGGTTGGGCCGATCGTCGTCGTCCGGATCGGGTGCAGTGACTAGCGCCGGGCCAGCGAGCAAGTCGGGATCGGGCGAAAGCTTTGGATTCGTTGCCAAGCGCTCGGCTTGAGTCTGCTGCGTATAGACTGAACGATCGGTTTCCTCCGATTCGTACGCGAGACCACGCCCGGCATAGTTCACAGGGGCGGTCCGCTCGAGGAGGTCGGTGGCGCGCGACGCGGTGGACCAGGCCCACCCCGTGCTCGATTGCTCGCCGGAATCATAGAAATTGTCGAGCGTGACGAACTGGCGCGCCAGACGATGATGATTTGGACTGAGCGCCGCGCCGAGGATCGCGAGATGCGGGTCCCCATTGCCGAGGGCGAGGTCGCCAAGCACCTGATCGTACGTGCGGTTCTCCTTGATGATAAAAACGACGTGCTTGATGTGGGCGCGTATGATGGCCATCCGCGCCTCCGCCGCGGCACGGACTTTCGCGCCCGGCAATCCAATATTGTCAGCGACGCGCAGCGTAGTCGCTGCGAGCCCTTTCGGCCCCGGCATGGGCAGGTCTAGCAGGCCAGCCTTTTCCAACTGAAAGATATATTGGTTGGCAGCGCCGCAGGCGTTGGGCTGTCCCTTGTAAATCGCCAGCACCGGCATGCATCCCTTCGGATTGGGTCCAGGCGGGCTCTTTCGATTCACTACGAACAGGCGGCGACCATCGGCCGTGGCTGCCACGCCGCTGGGGTACCAGCCGGTCGGGATCAGCGCCTGGACCGCCTTGGCGTCACCTGGCAGGACGATCGCGAGCGCGTTGATCCCGCCGAGCGTGACGAGCAATCGTCCATCGGGCAGCTGCGCGAGCGCGTTGGGATTGAGACCCTTGGCCAGCGGCGCAGCGGCGAGCGCGCTCGGCAATTGAAGTCGGGGCTCGGCAACAAGCTTTCCGCTCGCAAGGTCGACAATGGCGAGCCGGTCGGCATTGTCCTCGGTTGCGATCAACTGGTGCGCGCGAGCGTCTCCGAGCAGCACCGTCGGCTCGCCGATTGTCGCAATTCGCGCCTCGACCATAATCTTGCCGGCCGGCACAGCGAGGCTCACCAGCTGACGATCGCGGGGCGCCGAAACCCACGCATGATCGGGTGCCGTCCAGGCGACCGCAAACGGGAACTCGCCGCCCGGAACTCCGGAAGATCCGAGACTGATCTTCCCAGGCCGCAAATCCTGCTCCCTGATCACGGCCCTGCGATCGAGATCGAGAAGGCTCACCGAATCATTGTAATAATTTGCGACCAGCGCCCGATGCCCGTCCGGACTGATCGCTACGCCCGCCGCCTGCGGCTTGACGTCGGCGCCTAGCCCGGCGGCGTGTCCCAGCGTTATCTTGCCGTCGGCAACAAAGCTCGGCCCGCGGCGGGCGAACAGGTAGACGGCATCGTCTACACCACCGCCGACGACGAAGCCGCCGCCGTCCGACCGCCAAGCGATGCCGCCAAAGCTGTTGGGCACTTGAAGGGTCTGCAGCCAGCGTGCTCCCTTCCCGCTGATCGCATAGCGCAGCACATATTGGGTCGATTGCTCGGGTACGAGCTTGGCGTCGGCGCCGCTGTAGCGATTGAATCCACTGGTCAGCACCAGCATCTGACGCCCGTCCGGGCTTACCGCGATCGCGGCAGCGCCATCGGCGACGAATGCGGGATTTGGCCCGACTTTGACCGTCAACGGCGAGAAGCGCGCGCCTGGTGAGGCCATCGGCGTGACCAACTGCCCGGTGGGGAGATATTGGCGAGCGTATTGCGCTGTCGCCGGTGCGCCGGCGAGCAATGACATGACGGCGGCAAGCCGAAGAACTCGCATTTCCAATCTCCGCTGAGTTCCTTGCATGAACTCCCCAACTGACTCCATGACAGGTTGAATGAAAAAGTTCTTCCCCGAGACCAGGAGATCGCCGTGAAACTTGCGATTGCTGCGATGGCGCAGCTGTTGATGGCGGCGAGCACTGCCACCCCATCGCCCACTTATAAACTGATGTCGTCGGTCCCGCTTGGATTGCCGGATCGCTGGGATTACGTCGTCTACGATGGCCAGACAGACCGGGTTTACGTCGCCCACGGCGACCGGCTGGCGGTGGTCGATGCTCGCGCAGCAAGGCTCGTCGGTGAGGTGCAGGGCATCGCCGGAGGCACCCATGGAACCGCAGTTTCGCTCTCGACGGGGCAAGGATTTACCGACGACGGGCGCAACGGCAAGGCGATCGCCTTCGACCTCAAGACCCTGAAGATCACGCGAGAGATCCCGGCCGATGTGGACGCGGACGCAATTGCTGCCGATCCCCGCACCGGGCACCTGTTCATCATCGAAGGCGACCCGGCCGCGATCACCGTCGTCGATCCCAAGACCATGACGGCGGTGGGCACCATCAAAGCGGGCGAAAAGCTCGAATATGCGGTCGGGGACGGCGCGGGCTCGATCTATATCGCAGGTGAAGGCAATGGCGACGTGCTGAAGATCGATGCCCGGTCGAACACGATCGTTAAACGCTGGCCCCTATCCGGGTGCACCAGCCCCCATGGGATTGCGGTGGACACGCATGCACACCGCGCGTTCGTCGGGTGGTTGAACAGCGTCATGATGGTGGTGGACACGAACAGCGGCGCGACCGTCGCCAGCCTGCCAATCGGGCGCGGGAGCGACGCGGTCGCTTTCGACCCCGTACGCCGGCGAGCGTTCAGCTCAAACGGCAGGGATGGGACGATCACGGCGTATCAGCAAGTCTCGCCTGACCACTATGTCCCCCTTGCTGCGATTCCGACGACGATCAGTGCCCGGACCATGTCGGTCGACCCGAAAAGCGGTCGCTTGTTCGTCGCGGGCGCCGATACCGATCCAAATCCGGCTCCGCAGGGCCGGGCGATCGTTCGTCCCGGAACCTTGCGGCTGATGATCTTTGAACCGCAAGGCTGAGACCCGTGCAGGATCATGAAATGACGAACGACCTTAGAAACGAGATTCTGAGCAAGGTTCCTGCCGTCACTTTGGGCTTCTGGATCATCAAGATCCTCGCGACGACGCTTGGCGAAACCGGCGGCGATACGGTCACCATGACCTGGCTCGGCGAGACGACCGACCATCCCGTGCCCTACGGCTACCTCATCGGCACGGCGATCTTTGCGGTCCTGCTGGTCGGTTTTGTGGTCGCGCAGATTAGCGCGAGGCGGTTTCACCCTTGGCTGTACTGGGCGACGATTGTCGCTTCGACCACCTGCGGAACGACTCTTGCTGATTTCGCCGACCGGTCGATCGGGATCGGTTATCCCGGAGGCTCACTGCTGCTTTTCGCCTGCGTGCTGCTTTCGCTATTAGTGTGGTGGCGAACGCTCGGCTCCATCAACGTCAACACCGTCTCCAGCCCCCGCGAGGAGACGTTTTACTGGATCACGATCACCTTTTCGCAAACGCTGGGGACGGCGCTTGGTGACTGGAGCGCCGACGCGGTGAGCGACGGTGGATGGGGCCTCGGCTATTCCGGCGGTGCACTCGTCTTCGGCTCCGGCCTGGCCCTTCTCGCCATCCTCTATTCCACGACCCGTGTGTCGCGCGTCTTCCTGTTCTGGGCCGCGTTCATCCTGACGCGGCCACTCGGCGCGACGGTCGGGGACTGGTTCGACAAGCCGGTCGCCAAAGGCGGATTGGCAATGAGCCGCCCCGTCGCCTCGGCGGTTCTCGCGTTGGTGATCGTGATCTTGATCGTCTTGCTGCCTCAGCGGGCCGGGCGCCACCCTGGAGAGGCGCCCGCCTCTCCATGAAAGCTCAATATTGGCTGACGGCGCTTGCTGCCGCGACCGCCGCCGCCCCGGCGCTCGCCGGACCACCCTACCTCACCGACGATCCGGTCCCGACCGACACAGGCCATTGGGAGATCTATACCTTCACCGCCGGTGAAGGCCGCGGTTCGATCTTCGACGACGATACCGGCTTCGATTTCAATTATGGGCCGGTCAAAGACGTCCAGCTCACCGCCACGCTTCCGCTCAGCTTCTCGCATGCGCCGCTGGAAGGCTGGCGCGAAGGCACCGGCGAGGTCGAACTCGCGGTCAAATATCGCGTCATCCACGACGAGCACTCAGGCTTCTCGGCGGCGATTTTCCCTCGCGCGATCTTGCCGACCGCCAGCCGCAGTCCGGACGAGAAGACGCGGGTCCTGCTGCCGCTCTGGCTTGAACAAGACTTTTCCGCCGGCACCAGCATTTTTGGTGGTGGCGGCTATGAAGTGAACCCGGGCCCGGGGAACCGCAGCTTCTGGCAGGCCGGCGTCGCAGTGACCCAGGATCTCAGCAGGAAGCTCTCAGTTGGGGCGGAAGTGACCCGCCAGGGGCCCGATTCTGTTGGCGGCACAGCGCAAACACGAGCAGGCGCGGGCGTGATCGTGCAGCTTAGCAAGCACTATGCGCTGCTTTTCTCTGCCGGCCCCACCTGGGCTGACCATCGCACCGCGTACCACTTCTACGCAGCGCTCGGCCTCAACTTCTGATGACATTCTGCAAAGTCGGCCTCGCGTTTGCCTGATCCGCGCCCGCGCTTTATCAGCCCGGGCTCAGCAGTGCGCTAGGTAAGCAGGTCCAATGTCGCTCACCATTTCCAGTTCTTTCGATGCCGGCAACATCCGAGTCGTGCGCCAGGACGGCGACAGTGCCGACCTTGAAATCGTCACCGATCACATGAGCGACTTCTACCAATGGTTCTATTTCCGCGTCGCCGGCGGCGCTGGCCGTGAGCTGACGCTTCGCATCACCAATTGCTCTGCATCGGCCTATCCTCACGGCTGGCCCGACTACAAAGCCGTGATGAGCCTCGACCGCGAAGACTGGCTGCGCATTTCCGACACCAGTTACTCAACCGGCGTGCTGACGATCAAGCTGACCCCGCCGCAGGACGTGGTGTGGATCGCTTATTTCGCGCCTTATTCGATGGAGCGGCATCACGATCTCGTCACCCAGACTGCGGCCCTTCCAGATGTCGGCTACCGCTCTCTGGGCAAGAGCCTCGACGGGCAGGACATCGACTGCCTGACCATCGGCGAGGGACCCTTGAACGTCTGGCTCTACGCCCGTCAGCACCCCGGCGAGTCGATGGCCGAATGGTGGATGGAAGGCGCGCTCGAGAAGTTGACCGACGAGGATGATCCCGTCGCCCGAATCCTCCGCCGCGACTGCACCTTCCGCGTCGTTCCGAACATGAACCCCGACGGCTCGCGGCGCGGGCACCTCCGCACCAACGCCGTCGGCGTGAACCTCAACCGTGAATGGCACGCGCCCTCCGCGGAGAAGAGCCCCGAAGTCCTGTGCGTCCGCAACGCGATGGACCAAACCGGTGTCGATTTTGCGATGGACGTCCATGGCGACGAGGCGATCCCAGCCAACTTTCTCGCCGGCTTTGAGGGTATTCCCTCATTGAAGGACACGCAGCTGCGGCTATTCAACCTCTTCGGCGAGACGCTCGAGCGTCTCTGTCCGGACTTCCAGCGCAGTCAGGGCTATGAGATCCCCAGGCCCGGCGAAGCCAATATGTCGATGTCGACGACCCAGCTTGCCGAGCGCTACGGCTGCGTGTCGATGACCCTCGAAATGCCATTCAAGGACAATTTCGACTTGCCCGACGAAGTTTACGGGTGGTCGCCGGCACGCTCCAAGTACCTCGCTTACGCCTGCCTCGATGCGCTCCACGCGATCCTGCCGGAGCTCCAGGCCGCGCGGGCCGATCGCAGCACAGCCAAGCAGGCCGAGACCGTCTGATGCCGTTGCTCGTGCTGCTGCGACATGGGCAGTCGCAGTGGAACCTGGAGAATCGCTTCACCGGCTGGTGGGATGTCGACCTGTCGCCGGTCGGGGTCGAGGAAGCGCGTGCCGCGGGGCGGCTGATGCGCGACAAGGGCCTCGACTTCGACTGCTGCTTCACCAGCGTCCTGACGCGCGCCATCCGCACCCTTAACCTCGCGCTTCACAAGATGGAGCGTCTGTGGCTCCCGGTGACCAAGGACTGGCGCTTGAACGAGCGCCACTATGGCGGGCTGACCGGCCTCAACAAGCAGGAGATGATCGACAAGGTCGGCGCGGAGCAGGTCAAGATCTGGCGGCGGTCATACGACATTCCGCCCCCGCCGCTGGAACCGGACAGCCCCTATGATGTCCGCCGCGACCGGCGATATGCGGGCATCGACGTGCCGCGCACCGAGAGCCTCAAGGACACAATCGCCCGCGCAGTGCCTTATTACGAACAGGAGATCTCGCCCGCGCTCCAGGCGGGCAAGCGCGTCCTCGTCGCTGCGCATGGCAACTCGCTTCGCGGAATCGTCAAATATCTATCGAAAATCGGCGACGGTGAGATCGTCGGCCTCGAAATCCCGACGGGCAGGCCGATCGTCTATGAGCTGGCAAACGATTTGTCGGTGGTGCGGCGCTACTATCTGGAAGAGTGCTAAACATCCTCCGCTGCATTTGCAGGGGAGGGGGACCGCCGGGGGCGGTGGAGGGGCCTTCTAGAACCCCTCCGTCAGCTTCGCTGACACCTCCCCCAGAAAACTGGGGGAGGATGAATTAGGCCGCGGCCTTCCGCAGATACATCGCCTCGTCGGCGCGCTCCATCACGGTTTCCGCCGTGTCCAGCGCATCGATCATGCCGACGCCGATCGCGACGCTGAGCGGCAGCGCATCGCCATCGTGCATGAATTCGCAACTGCAGATCTGGTCGACCAGCCGGCTTGCCGTCTCGTGCGCGGCATCTTCGTCGGATGACTCGAGCAGGATCCCGAACTCGTCGCCGCCGATCCGCGCTACGACGTCGCTGTGGCGCACACCCGAGGCGAGCAGGTTGGCGACCTGGATCAGCGCTCCGTCTCCGGCGCGGTGCCCGAACGTGTCGTTGATCATCTTCAAACCATCGAGGTCGACGAATAGCATCGCGGCGTTGATCCCGTAGCGGTCGACTCGCCCGATTAGGCGCTCGAGCTCGCGCATGAAGCCTCGGCGATTGGGAAGATTGATCAGCGAATCCTGATGCGCGAGCTGGTCGAGCTGCTCGACACGCTCCTGCAGCCGGGCCACCTTGGCCCGCAACAGGCTGATCTCTTCGATCAGCCGCTCGCGATCGTCGACGTCCACGACGTCCGTTAGATTCTCAGACATTGCCCCTGAGTCTCTGCTCTTGTCTGGACGCCATAGCGCGATTCTGCTGTCCTGAAAACGAGGGAACTTCCCAACTGTACGATTCAACGCCGGTTGTTGCCGGAAAGCTCCGATTGCCTACGCCGAGTCGGCCCCCTACACGACCTCTTCCCTGGAACTGATCCAAGGCGGGACAATGACGGAGCCGCCGCTCGTCGGCATCATCATGGGCAGCAAGTCCGACTGGGAGACGATGCGCCATGCCGCCGACACGCTCGACCAGCTCGGCGTGGTCCACGAAACGCGGATCGTTTCCGCGCACCGCACACCTAAACGGCTCTACGATTATGCACATTCGGCCAAGGACCGCGGCCTCAAACTGGTGATTGCGGGAGCCGGCGGTGCGGCGCATTTGCCCGGCATGGCCGCTTCGATGACCGAGCTGCCGGTGCTCGGGGTTCCAGTCGAAACCCAGTCGCTGAAGGGCATGGATAGCCTGCTTTCGATCGTCCAGATGCCAGCGGGAATCCCCGTCGGGACGCTGGCGATCGGCAAGGCCGGAGCGATCAACGCCGGCCTGCTCGCCGCTGCAATCCTCGCCAATCAGGACGAGGGCCTCGCCCAGCGGCTGCGCGCGTGGCGGGAGGCGCAGACGGGATCGGTGGCCGAAGCGCCCGAATGATTCCGCCTGGCTCAACGATCGGCATCATCGGCGGCGGCCAATTGGGGCGGATGCTCAGCATCGCGGCGGCGCAGCTCGGCTACAAATGCCATATCTTCGACCCCGGCGAGCATCCGCCCGCCGCCGACGTGGCGGCTTTTCACACGCGGGCGGCATTCGATGACCTTTCCGCCCTCCAGAGGTTCGGCGCAGCGGTGGACGTCGCGACCTATGAATTCGAGAACTTGCCGGTCGCGCCGCTGACCACGCTCGGCGACAAGCTCCAGCCCGGCGCCCGCTCGCTCGCCATCGCCCAGGACCGCGCCACGGAGAAAGAGTTCATCGAGCAATGCGGCGCGCGGGTGGCGCCGTGGCGTGCCGTCGCTTCGCTCGCCGAAGTCGAGGTCACAGTCGCCGAGCTCGGACTGCCACTCGTGCTGAAGACCCGCCGCTACGGCTATGATGGCAAGGGCCAGACCTGGATCCGCTCGCCCGCCGAAGCCCCTTCAACTTGGGGTGAGATTGGCGAAGAGCCAGCCGTGGCCGAGGCCGGCGTCGACTTCCTCGCGGAGTTTTCGGTGATCCTCGCCCGCTGGGCGGACGGCCGCCACGTCTTCTGGGACTCACCGCGCAACGAGCACGAAGCCGGCATCCTCCGCCGCTCGACCGTGCCCGGTGGCGATTTGATTGAGCCCCAGGTCGAGCAAGCGCAAGCGGCGGCGCTCGCCGTCGCCGAGGCGCTCGGCCACGTCGGCGTCCTCACGGTCGAATTTTTCGCCTCTGCTGACGGCCCGCTCGTCAACGAGATCGCGCCGCGCGTCCATAACAGCGGCCACTGGACCATCGAGGGCGCCGTCACTTCTCAATTCGAACAGCATATCCGCGCGATTTGCGATTTGCCGCCCGGCCTAACCGGCCTCACCCGCGGGGGCGCGACGATGAAAAATCTCATTGGCGAGGAAGTGAATCGCTGGCCCGAGCTCGTCGCCGAGCGCGGCGCCCACGTCCACATCTACGGCAAGGGCGAGGCCCGCCCCGGCCGCAAGATGGGGCACGTCACGCGGGTGGTGCGGTAAGCGAAGAGCTTCTCTTTGAGCAGAAATCTAGGCGCGACGGCCTCGGCGCATCAATTCATAGGAGGCGAGGCAGCGATCGCCGAGCGGCACTTTCCCCTCGGCACATAACATCCGCAAGTAATTGGTCACCGGGTGATCCGGTCCGCAGTAGCGGTTCGCCTTGGCGATGCTGTAGGGTGTGTCGCCCCAGACATTTCGACGGTCGATCACCGCACCACTGTCGGTCAGTGTCCGAACCATTAGCAATATCTGCTCCTGGTTGTGGCCGTGATCCCATTCGCATTCATTCAGTACATAGTTGATCGCGCCGTTCCCCTGGTCGTCGAACGGTTTGTTGGGGTCCCAGCCAGCGGCCAGCATGCTCTCGATCGCCGGGACATCGAGCCTGCGCAGCGCGTTGCGTGCCTGCCTCTGGGTTGGGGGCGGATTGACCTTCGTCGCGTGAAGATGGTTCGGCGGTCCGAGCGCAAAGGCGCCGATCATCGCGATAAGGACGAGCCCGGTCGACAGGGAAAGCAGATGTCCCGGCCGTTTCCATCTCGACTGCGGTGCGTCAGCTGGAGCCGTTTCGCGCGCGAATAGGGCAGGACCGGGCTCCTCCACGTGAACCGGCACCGCCAGGCGGTAGCCGACGCGCGGTACCGTCTCGATAATCTGCGCCGCGCCGCTTTCGTCGTTGAGAGCAAGTCTCAGCTTATGAACAGCGGTTGGCAGCGACCCCTCGACGACGGTCACATTCGGCCAAATTCGATCGAGTAGCTCGTCTTTCGTGAGGAGGTTTCCGGCCTCGTCCAGGAGTGCCCGGAGTAGCTCAAGCGGCTTGGTCTCGACGGCGACGCGCTGGCCATTGACGCTTAGCGACCAGCTCGCCTCGTCAAATACGCAGTTGGCGAAGCTCCAGCGGCGGCGCACTCGTTGATCGCCTGTGGCCGGCCTGAAATCGGACATCCCCGCGAGCGTCCTTAAGAAAACCTTGAGACCGGCTTGATGACAGCCGTTGGCCGTCTGCCGCAAGTATCCCGCAGCCACATTTAAAGGAAAGTTAACATGTTGAAAACGGCCATTCGCGCTGGGCTGATTGCGCTCGCCGTACCAGCGGCGGCGTCCGCCGCGACTTACGATGCCTACAGCAGCTTCAACGGCACCAACCCGGCGGGCAACTTCCAATACAAATCGGGCGGAGTCCTGCTCACGGCGCCGTCAGGCGATTGTGTCACCGGACTAACCGGGATCACTTGCCTGCAAACGGCTGCCGGCACCGACGGAGCGGGTTTTTACGCATCCCAAAACAATTTGACGCTTTCGACCGACGGCGGGACCAACAATGTTCACATCAGCAATACCGAACTCACAGTATCGCCTGACACCGGCGCGGGCGTATTCTTCGTCGCACCAACGGCGGGCACTTATTCCATCTATGCCCTGTTCAACGCCGAGGACGATCTTGCCACGGGTGTGACGATCACGAGGTTCCTGTCATTGAGCGGCGTTAATACATTCTCGCCTGTTGGCGCCGCGAACTCGGTACCTTCGAATATGTCGTTCAATACGATTGTCACCTTGGGCGCCGGCGACACGTTCGGCTTTCTCTTTGGACCTGGACAGGTCAACGACCATGACCTCACAGGATTCAGCTTCACCGTCAGCGACGCGGTCCCCGAACCGGCGACCTGGATGACAATGCTGCTCGGTTTCGGTCTTATTGGCTTGGCTATGCGCCGCCGCTCATCGAGACCTCAGCGCGTGCAGAGCTTGCCGGTTTGAGCGCAAAATGCGGCGGTCAGGTCGGCTTTAAAATCGACCTTTCCGATGCTCGCGAGGCCCGCGAACGTTACTTGGGGCATCACGCGCCGATACTTTTTGGCCGCCGCCGTCCGGTTGAATGCAACGAGCGACTTTAGCTCGCTCACCTTCAACGCCAGCGCGTATTGATGGCCGAATGCGTTGACGAGCTTGTCGCGGCCGGCGCTTGCGACCTTCTGCCCCGCCTGCCGCAGCAACGCTTTATCCTTGTCGCCAAGCTCGGGATGGTCAGCAATCACCTCCTCGGTTTCCTTGGCGGCGATCATCGGCATGATCACTTCAATCGATCCCGAGGCGGCCAGTTCTCGTCCGAGGCGCTCTGCTTCTGGCGAGGCCACTGCCGCGGCGGCGTAGAGCAAAAGGAACATCGGCGACCTCCTGAACCATTGGCGCTCCGTCTACGGCGCCTCGACCACCTCGACTGGCAGTCCAAGCTTGTCGAGCTGCGGCCTGACTTTCGCAGCATCGCCGACCACAATCCAGGTAAAGCCCTTAGGGTCTAGCGTGGCCCGAGCCGCCTGATCGAGCCGCGCCGGCGTCAGCGCCCGGTACTTGGGCGCCAGCGTCTCGTAATAATTATCCGGCCGCCCAAGCACGTCCATATTCATGATCGCGCTCAGCACCGCGCCCGAAGTCTCGAACTCGCCGGGCAACTGGTTGATGTTGTTGGCGACGGCTCGGGCCAGCTCCTCCTGCGTCACTCCCTTGCTCGTCAGGAATTCCGAGATCTGCCGGTTAAGCTCGGCCAAAGCGTCCCCGGTGCGGTCGGCCTGGACCGGCGCAGAGACGACGTA
>JAZKBB010000003.1:28859-32341 GCA_040388865.1 Pseudomonadota bacterium
CGCCGCGCGCGCGGATTCCGTCGATGGCGCTCGCCGGCGTTTCGTCCCGAACGTTCCGCATGTTCGGCCACCGATTCATCCCCGCTAACGCCGTAGGACCAGCCCTTGTCCTCGCGCAGGTCCATGTTGAGCCGCGACAGGAACGTGCCGCCGAGCACGTCGTTCGCGGTGTCGAACTGCACGATGTCACCCTTTGGATCGAGCGGCAGCAGCTGGCCGCCGACGATGCTCGACTGAGCCGATCCGGGCCGGTCGACGAGCAGGATTTTCGGCGCCGAGGGGCGTGGCGGCGGCGCGGTGAAGGTCTTGGTTCCCTTAGGCGTCGCGGGCGCAGCCCACTGGCCGAAGCTCGCTTCGAGTTGCGGCTGAACTTCGCTCAGCGGCCGGTCGGAGACGACGAAGATCTTGGCGTTGTCGGGTCTCAGCCAGCGTTGTTCGAAGGCGATCAGGTCGCCGCGGTCGATCTTGGCGATCGCTTTGGGATCGCCGCCGCCGGGACCGCCATAGGGATGGTTGGGGCCGTAAAGCACCGTCGGAAGCAGCCGGTTGGCGACGCGCGTCGGATCCTTCTGGGTCTGCGCGATGGCGGTCAGCTTCTGGACGCGAATCCGGTCGATGTCTCCGGGCCGGAACGCCGCGTCCCTGACCACCTGGCTCATCAGGTCGAGCGATGGCGCGAGATTGGGCGACAATGCGTTGAGCATCACATAGGAGCGGTCGGCGCCGTTGCTGGTGCTGACCTCCGATCCCAGCCTTTCTTCTGCTTCGGCAATTTGCTGTGAGCTGAGCTTCGAAGTGCCCTCGTCGAGCAGATCCATGGTCATACTCGCCAGCCCGTGCGCTTGCGACGGGTCGGCGGCGCTGCCGGCGTTGAACGCCATCGCCACCTGCGTCACCGGGACCGAGCTTCGCTGCACGAAATCGAGCGGAATGCCGTTCGACAGCTTGGTGTGAGTGATCGTCGGGAAGTCGAGCGCGGCGAGCTGCCCGACCGGCGGAATTGCAAGATTACCCTTGACCGCACCTTCGGTTTTCGACGCACCCGCTTTCGGTGGAACGACTGGCTTCGCTTCCGCCTGCACCTCGCGTTGGCCGGGCGACAAGGTGATAGTCAGCGCCGGCCGGCGCAGCCAATGCTGCATCGATGCGCGCACCAGCGCCGGCGTGATCGCCGCATAGGATGCGAGCGTCTTTTTGTAGAAGTCGCTGTCGTGGACATAGGTCTCGCCCTCGGCGAGCGCGACCGCCTTGCCGCTTCCGCCGCCGACCTGCTCGAGCGCGCGGATACGGTTGGACACTTCGCTCATCACCGCGCGCTGGACCTCGTCCACGCTCGGACCCTTGGCGATATAATCGGCCACAATCTCGTCGAGCCGCTTCGATACCAGCGCCGGATCGACGCCCGGCTTCACATAGGCTGTGACGTTGAAGATTCCGGCGCGCTCGAGCGGCGTGAGCCCCGCGCTAACCGCAACCGCGACCTTCTCTTCGCGAACCAGCAGCTTATCGAGGCGGGAGCTCGCCAAACCGCCGAGGACTGACCCGCCAATGTCGAGCGCCGCCAGCTGCCGGTCGAGCAAGCCCGGCACCGCCCAATAACGCTGGATGATCGTCGTTGCGACCGCGTCCTTCATTGCGATCGATTTGGGCGCGGACAGCGTCGGCACGCCGGCCATCGCCGGGTGGTTGACCGGTCCGGCCGGAATCGGACCGAAGTATTTTTCCGCCAGGCGCCGGACTTCGGCCGGTTTCACATCGCCCGCGACCACCAGCACGGCGTTGTTCGGGCCATAACGGTCGTGGAACCATTGCTTGACGTCGGCGAGGCTGGCCGCGTCGAGGTCCTTGAACGACCCGATGGGGGTGTGATGATAGGGATGGCCAGCAGGGAATAGAGTATCGAACAGGGTCAGGGAGATGAGGCCGCCCGGGGCGCTTTCCCGCTGCCGCTTTTCATTCTCGACCACGGCGCGCTGGTTATCCATGACACCCTGAGTCACCGCGCCGAGCAAATGCCCCATGCGGTCGCTCTCCATGAACATCGCTCGGTCGAGCGCGCCGGTGGGGACCGTCTCGAAGTAGCGCGTCCAGTCGAAATAGGTGTTTCCGTTATAATCGGTCGCGCCGACCTGCTGCAGGTAGGTGAAGAAGTCCCCTGGCAGATTCTCGGTGCCGTTGAACATCAGATGCTCGAACAAATGGGCAAAGCCGTCCTTGCCCTTGGGCTCGTCCTTGGACCCGACGTTGTACCAGACGGTGACTCCCGCGACTGGCGCCTTGTGGTCCTCGTGGACCACGACCGTAAGCCCGTTCTTGAGGTGAAACACCGTGTGCGGGATCGACACTTGCTTGACGAGCGTCGGGATCGGCACCGACTGCGCCGGCGCGGCCGCCGCGGGCGACGTCATGAGAGCGACGGTGGCGAGCAGAGCGATCCTGCTGAACTTGTGCATCGACTTGAATCTCCGAGATAATCCCGCGGTGTGGGTGCCGGATTAATACCCACGGCGAGGCCGAGCGCAACGGCTGTCGGCGAACAATCCGTGGCTGTTCTACGAACGGAGGTCGCGGCTCAGGCGGGAACGAACTTCAGCGCCAGGCCATTCATGCAATATCGAAGGCCAGTCGGCCGCGGCCCGTCGTTGAACAGATGCCCGAGATGCCCGCTGCAACGCGCGCAAAGCACCTCGGTCCGCTCCATCAATAGGCTACGGTCAGCACGCGTCACCACCGCGTGCGGCAGCGCCTGCCAGAAGCTCGGCCAGCCGGTGCCGCTCTCGAACTTGGTCGCCGAGCTGAACAAAGGCAGTGCACAGCCCGCGCACACGAAGGTGCCGCGGCGGTGCTCCTTCAGCAGCGGGCTCGTGAAGGGATGCTCGGTGCTCGACTCGCGCAACACGGCATAACGCTCCGGGCCGAGCAGACGCTTCCACTCCGCCGGGGAATGATTGACCTTGAACGACAGTGCACCGCCTGCAGCGACAACGGGCGATCGCAGCAGCGCAAAGGCCGCGATCGCCGCAGCGCCACCGCCCAGCAAGCTTCGCCGCCCGATTCTGTAGTCTGCCATGCCGCCGCCTTGTGCACGGTCATGCTGAACCAACGCTTTCTACATGCGCCGGGAACCTTTCAGGCAAAGCGTCGTCCAATGCAGGCCGCACCAGTTCAGGTGCACTTTCCACTTGTGGGGATGATCCGATGATTTCGAAACCCTTCTTCGCTTTGGCCGCTTTCGCGGCGCTCGCAACTCCGGCAGCCGCGGTCGCCGCGCCGACGGACCCGCAGATCGCGCATATCGCCTACACCGCCGGGAACATCGACATTGCCGCGGGCAAGCAGGCGCTCGCCCGCTCCCACAACTCCACCATTCGCTCGTTCGCGCAGCAAATGGTGCGCGACCACCAGGCGGTGAACGACAAGGCGCTCGCGCTGGTCAAGAAGCTGCACGTCACCCCTGAAGCCAATCCCACCAGCGCCAGCCT
>JAZKBB010000003.1:32351-61055 GCA_040388865.1 Pseudomonadota bacterium
GACGCCACGGCAACCCTCCAGCGTCTCAGCCATCTTCGCGGCCATGCCTATGATCGCGCCTACATCGACAATGAGGTCGCCTATCACAAGACGGTCAACGGCGCGCTCGAATCCACGCTGATTCCGTCGGCCAAGAATGCGGAACTCAAGTCACTGCTCCAAACCGGTTTGACTTTGTTCCGCGAGCACCAGGCGCATGCGGAGCAAGTCGCCAAAGAGCTCAAGTAACGATGCGACTGCGACCCCGTCCCTGGTCCGTCGCAATCGGCGGGGCCCTGCTGCTGTGCACTTCCGCAGCGGCGGCGGCCCCGCGTACCTTCACCGTCGTCATCGAAAAGATGAAGTTTGGGCCGGTTCCCGCTCCGCTTCACAAGGGCGATTCGATCGTGTGGGTGAACCGCGATTTCCTACGTCACACGGCAACGGCGACGGATCGTAGCTTCGACGTCGACCTGCCCGCCGGTGCAAAGGCGAAGACCGTGTTGACGAAGAGCGGTAATATTCCGTTCGTGTGCCGCTTCCACCCCGGCATGCGTGGCGTTCTGCAGGTGAAATGAGCTCAGCGACATGGCGACACGGATCCAGACGGCGATCGATTACTGCGGCTTGGACGACGCCGAGCTGGCGCGGCTCTGCGCGGCGCGGGACCGCGAAGCGATCCGCCATGTGATCACAACCAACAACCAGCGCCTGTTCCGCGCCGCGTGGAGCATTCTCAAGAACCGGGAAGACGCGGAGGAAGCCGTCCAAGCGGCTTACTTGTCCGCCTTTGCCGGGGTGAATGGTTTCGAAGGCCGGTCGGCGCTCTCGACCTGGCTGACGCGGATCGTCGTCAACGAGGCGCTGAGCCGCCGGCGCGCTGAGCAACGCCGCCGCAATCATCTCAAGCAAGAGGGTGTCGCCGTGCTCGACGATTATCGCGAAGCGCTGATGCGCGGCTCGGACGGCGAATTGCCCGACGCGGCCGTCGCGCGAGAGCAGCTCCGCAGGCTCCTGGAACATGCGGTCGCCGAGCTCCCGGACCACTTCAGGGCGGTATTCGTGCTGCGCGAGATCGAAGGCATGAGCAGTGAGGACACGGCCGAAGCCCTCGGACTGCCGGTCGCGACCGTGAAGACAAGGCTTTTCCGCGGCCGCCGGCGGCTACAGCGAATGCTCGCGCCGGAAGTCGCCAATGTGCTGACCGGCACGTTCCCCTTTGCAGGAAGCGATTGCGCCGCAATGACGCAGAGGGTGCTGACCGAGCTCGGCCTTTAGCTCTCGAGGTTCGGGGCTTCTGTAGCGCGCGACGAACAGCGTAGTTTATCGCGCGCCGAAAGCTCATGGCAGCTATGGGTTGAAAGCCGACATTGGCGCGGCTGATCGGCCGAGCAGCGCGTTAACCAGAATTCAGTACGTCCTGCGCAGAACGCGAAGCGTGGAAAAAGCGAACATTTCTCCAGAATCCACACGCACGTCAGCTCGATCAGCTGAAGACCGACTGCGTATCAGCCTGCTCGCTTGTGCGATGTTGGCCGGCCTCGTGCCGATCTATCAGTTCATTGGAAGCATGATCTGGTTCCACCAGTACCTGGGTGATTATCAGGTCTTCTGGGGCATCACGAAAGTGCCGATTTCACAGATCTACGATCATCATGTCTTTGCCTATCCGCCCACGACAATGCTGTTGCTAGCGCCGTTCGGATTACCTTCATTATTTCCGTCGCTCGTCGCGTGGAGCGTCGCAGGCGCAGCGGCGATTACGGGCTCGCTAAGACGCCTCATGGACCCTCTGGCTATTACACTCGGGTTCCTCACGTATGCGCTGATTGGCGTCTTGGTCGGTGGCCAAATCAGCTTGTTTATGGGCGCTCTAATTATAACGGGGTTGGGCACTTCGCAGCCCTACTTGCGCGGCGTTCTGCTAGCCTTAGCTGCAGTGATCAAACCGCAGTCATTGCTGGCGGCGCCGATAGCGCTTGTCGCGGAGCGCAGCTGGAAAGCAATCGGCTGGGCCTTCGCTGCCGGGTGCGCTTTCGTGCTTTTTTCAACGGCCGTCTTCGGCACCGATGTCTGGCAGCGCTGGTTCACCGAACTGCCGAAGTTTCACGCCTATCTGATCAGCCGTGGCGTCGATCGGATGGACGTTGGCATTTACGGACTCGTGCGTTCGATTGGCCTGCCGGGCTGGACATATTTGGTCGGTGCACCGCTTGGGATTGTCACAAGCTGGCTGGTGTTTCGCAGAGAAGCTTCGGTTCTCGATCGATATGCGGCCTTCGCGGTGTCGACGGTCCTGATGTCGCCTTACACGTTGTATTATGACTTGGCTGGCCTGACCTTCGTGTGCGTGGCGTTGTTGCTCGATCGCGAACGGTCGCCACTGATCTGGTTGGCCGCCGCAATGATAGTCAGCTCAGTCTTCGCAAGCTTGGGAATCGGATTACTCGCCATAATGTTAAGTGTGGACGCGCTTCGTCGGTCGAACACTCTTCCTGTAGCAAACGACGAGCCCAATCAGCCAACGGGTGTCCCTGCACCACTGCACGCGATGTAGACCGCCGCCGAGGAAGTTAATGCCCGCAATGGGAGAGCGGACGTTAGGCATGCTGCAGGCGGCGAGCTGCGCTCCGGCCCATTGTCCTCGACCGGGACCGCTATTTACGCCATCTATGCCCAGCGGGTTTCGGTCCGCGGGGGCATGAAATGATGGTTTTTCGATCACTTATTGGAAGTTTTCTGCTCTGGCTTGGCTTACTGGCGTCGGGCGCGATCGCTGCTCCCGCGCATGTCGTCAGCGCACTCAAGGTCACGGTGCTATCGACAATGCTGGCCGACGGCGATCAGCTCGGCGAATGGGGATATTCGGCTCTGGTCGAAGCGGACGGCCACAAATTCCTGTTCGACACCGGATTCCACCCGGACCTGGTGCTGTCCAATGCCCGCTCCCTGGGCGTCGACCTTTCCCGCATCGACACAGTTGTGCTCTCGCACCACCATGACGATCATACGAACGGACTTGTCGAGCTTCGTCGGGAGCTGGGCGCCAAGAACCCGCATGCGATGGCCACGACCTACGTCGCGGCTGGCCTGTTCGACCCGCGCGTCGATCAGGACGGCAAGGAAGAGAATGCCTTCCTCGCTCAGCGGCCGCTGTACGAAAAGCTGGGTGGCCGCTTCGTCAGCTATGACAAGCCTGTCCAGCTCGCACCTGGCGTTTGGCTCACGGGCCCAGTGCCCCGCGTCCATAATGAAACGAACTGGTCGCCCGGCGACCGCAGGCGCACTTCAGCCGGTCTGGTCGAGGACAATATCCCGGAAGATTCGTCGATTGTGATTGAGACAGCGCAGGGCCTCGTCATCATCACCGGTTGTGGGCACGCGGGCATCGTCAACATCAGCGACTATGCGCGCAAGATCACCGGCCAGCAGAAAATCGTGGCGATCATCGGTGGGCTGCACCTCTTCCAGAAATCCGACGGCGTGATCCGCTGGACCGCGGACCAGCTGCGGCCGTTTCATCCGCAATATCTTCTGCTCGGCCACTGCACAGGCGTGGAAGCAACGTACGAGCTGCGCAGGCTGCTCGGGCTCACGCGGGCAACCGCCGTCGTGAGCGCGGTCGGTTCGAGTTTTCAGCTCGGGCGAGGCATCGATCCGGGAACGATTGCGCGCTAACGAAAGCGGAACAGTCGAAGTGTTTTGTGGCGTGCTTGCGATCACCCGTTCGGCGGCAAATCCACGCCACTCAGCTTCCACGAAAGCCCATGCCGTTTGAAGAGGAGTCCACTCTTCGGCTGTCGCTTGCTCGCCACGAGGAACTCGGAGAAGCCGCGCCGCACGATCACCGGATCGTCAGGGACACGCAGCGCCGAGGCTGGCTGCGCAGCCGCTCTGGTTTGTGCCTCAACGCGCTTTGCCGTGTGAGCTGCGCGCATTCCGGCTGGAGTGACCAGGCGATCGATCACTGGCGCGGTTAACTCGGTTCCGATCGCAAGACCGAGGCGACCAAAGGCAGATCTGTCCTTGGTCGCTTCGGCCATCATCTGGCCCCTTATCTCAGTCTTGAGATCCTGGCGGAGCGCCGGGTAGTCGATGTAAGAGCTGAGTGCGTCGGGGTCATTCGCGTCAGCCGCTGCCTTCATTTGGTGGAGCGTCCAGACAGGGGATTCGAAGTACCAGAGAGCACCAGCCGCAATGATCAGAGCCGTGGCGGCAAATGCGGCAACCCTCGTCTTTGAGCTTGCCAACCTGTTATTCCCCCTTCCCGAGCATCGGCGCAGAATAGGACCGGGCCGAATGTCCGCAATGGCGTCCTAAGGGCCACAGCTTACTCGGGTGAAGGAGTGGCGCCTGAATAGGTCCAGCTCGCGATTTTCCAGTCGGCGCCATGGCGCCTCATCACGAAGGTCATGCTGCCACGGCCGGCCATCTTCTTACCCTTTTGCATGAAAGTGTAAGTGCTGGGGAACACGATATAGGCTGATCGGCCGTCACTGGCCTCCTGGATCGGTTTTTGGAGATCAACTCGCCCAGCGCTGATGCGGCGGACCTTGGCGTCCGTATCATAGTCGGCAGCCCATCGCTGCGCGGATTTGTGACCTCGCCAGACGTACGGCGGCAACTCGTCGACGATGAGTGCCCCGTCTTCGTGAGCGGTGAAGAAAGCACGGGTATTCCCGCGGTTGAACGAGTCTACGATCTTGCTCGCAGCCGCTGCCGCTTGGTCTGCCGGCCCCGCCTGCGCAGAAGCCCCGATTACGAGGGAAAGTCCGAATAGTGGTGCATAGATGCGCATCCAGTGGCGCTCCCCCAACGGCGAAGATCCGAAGCGAACAGGAGACACGAGCCGAACCGCGTGATCTCGACAGGCCTGCGCCGGGTGCGAACTGGCGTCAAGCTCGCGCCAATACTCGGCGAGAACGTCGGCCTGGAGTATCTGCATTGGGCGGGAAGCGGACTTTTGTCCGGAGCAATGGTAGCCTTGCCAAACCATCACTGGGGCTCCGAATGACGACAGCTCGGCTCAACGGCCTTTACGACCCGCAGTTCATTGCAAGCGGCTTGCAGGAATTCCGCGTCGGCACGCTGGCGCCGGGCATGGATCCTGGCGGGCGGGAGGTCACCATCATGGATGGCCCCGCATTGCAAGCGTCGGAAAGTTGCTCCGAGGCCGAATTCGACGTTGAGGGATTGGTGTGGATCGATTTCTGGCGAACGACGAACATGAGCGGCCCACTCGAACATATGCCGCTGGCCTTATGAACCGATTGGTGAAGCAGTTTGCGTTGACCTATCTCGCCAGCCCTTGGCGCTTGCGTCGGCGGCTTGAACGACTGAGGCGGACCGATGCAGTCACGATCCTTTCGCTTCATCGCGTGGCGCCGGCCGACGGGAGTTCTTATCCGCCGATGGACCCGGGCCTGTTCGACCGGCTCCTTGCGTTCTGCCAATCGCACTTCGAGGTCGTCGTCTTCGCTGAACTCGCGGCCAAACGTAAATCCGGAAAGCCGCGCCTGATCCTGTCCTTCGACGATGGCTATAAGGATTTCCTCGAATACGCCGTGCCGATCATGGATAAGCACGGCGTCCGGGCCAATCAGAACATCATCCCCGCCTGCGTCGAGCAAGGGCGTCCGCCGCTTAACGTCGTCGCGCAGGACTTCATTGGGCAGGCGCCCACATCATTATTGGGCGAGGTGGACGTGCCCGGCCTTGGCCGCATTCCTGCCGGCGAAGATCGGGAAAGGACTGGCCAATCGGTTTCGGCGTTCATCAAGAACAAGCCGATGCGCGAACAGCATTTGCTCACGGAGGCCTTGCTTCCGCAATTTGAGCAAATGGACGGTTTTCGCCCAACACCGATGATGAGCCGATCCGAAGTCAGCCAGGTCGCGGGAATGCACGAGCTCGGTGCGCACTCGTTCGAGCATGCGACCATGGGCGTCGAGGAGGACGAGTATGTCGCCGACGATGCACGGCGGTGCCGGGATTATTTCGCCAATGTGCTGAAGCAGAAGACCGGAATCTACGCCTTTCCCAACGGTTCGTACCGAGCGGAGCACCCGGCACTTGTTCGCGCGGCGGGTTTCGAGACCATTCTGCTCGTGGACGGAGACTTCTCGTCCGCTTCCCGTCGCGAGCATCCCCGCTTCAACATCTTCGGCACGTCGGATCGTGAGCTTCGGTTCCGGGCAACCGGCGGAATGCGCAAGATATGAGCGACTATCGAGTCGAGCCGATCACAGAGGAGCGGTTCCCGAGCTTGATCCCGCTGATGCACGACGCCTTCGGCGACAGTGTCGACGTGGAATTCTTCCGCTGGAAATATTTCAAGAACCCGGCCGGACCGGTCATCGGCAACATCGCGCTCGCCGAGGATTCCGAAGTCGCCGCCTTCTACGGCATGATTCCGGAAATCTATCGCTGGGGTAGCGATTCAGTGCGGCTGTACCAGTCGTGCGACACGATGACCCATTCCAGGCACCGGCGGAAAGGGCTGTTTCAACGGCTGGCGCTGCAGACCTATGACGAAGGCGCGGCCGCCGACCCGAACTTCTGCGCCATCGGCTTTGGGGGTGAGACTTCGACGCCCGGATTCGTAAAGATGAACTGGCGCATCGAATTCGACATT
This sequence comes from Pseudomonadota bacterium, assembly GCA_040388865.1. Classification (GTDB taxonomy): domain Bacteria; phylum Pseudomonadota; class Alphaproteobacteria; order Sphingomonadales; family Sphingomonadaceae; genus Sphingomicrobium. Next base: position 38,965 of record JAZKBB010000003.1, read on the forward strand.
CCCTACTTGTTCAAGCCTCGCCTTCTCAATTTCACGAGCCGGTGGCGCCTCGGGCCACCATGTGGCGTGACAGACGAGGTGACCGATGATCTTGTCAGCTTGATCAGGCAGAATGAGGCGCGGCGGCGTCACTCCAAAGTGCTCGATGAGCCATTCATCCGCTGGCGTCTAGCAAACCCGTTGCACGATTACCGCTACTCTGTGGAGCCGGGAAAAGCTTACGCGATCTTCTACCGCGGGGGTGGCCTTCTATCGGTATTCGACTTTTGGGAAGCCTCCCCCGGCGCGGGCCGGCGCGTGATGGCCGCGGTAATCGAGGCGAGCAGCGCCTCCGGCGCTCGAGGCGCGCTCACATTTTGCCAGGCCGGGTCGCCGCTGTACGAGCAGCTTCGGCGTTACGGGTTCCTGCGCAACCCGTTCGGTCGTGGCCCGGCCTCGGCTACGATACCCTTCATCACTTATGGCGATTTCCCGCACGGCAGCGGGCCCGAGTGCTGGGCGATCACGCCCTTCGATCACGACAGCTTCTGATCGCGCTCGATCGATCGGTAGATGGCGTCGTAACGATCGACTCCGGCGTCGAGGTCGAAATAGCGGATCGCGGCAGCCCGAATGGAATCCCGGTCTTTCGCAGCGGCTTTCGCCTGAGCGATGGCAGTCGACAACGACGCGCGGTCGTAGCGCTCAACCACCGCGCCGGCGCCGGTTTCGTGGATGATTTCCGCGATATCGCCGACGCCGCCGTTGGCGATCACCGGCACCCCCATCGCCAGCATTTCGCCAAACTTGGTCGGACACGACGCTTTGGCCGAATAGGTTGCGAGGATGAAGGAAACGCCGATATCAGCGGCGGCGATCAAGTTCGGCACTTCATCGCGCTTGGCTGACACAACGACGAGTTCCGCGGGCTTAACTCCTTGCTCCATAGCCAGGCGCTCGACCTCTTCGCTTGGGTGCCCCGTGATAAACAGGAAGCGCGCGCGCGGATGAATTTCGCGGTAGGTTTCGAACAGCCGGAACATCTCGGTCATCAAATAGGCTCCGCCGACGGAGCCGACATAGAGCAGGACCGGCGCATTCTCGTCGATGCCGAGTTGCCTGCGCGTCGCCGCACGGCTCTCCGTTGAGCGCTCAGCGAACAGCTTAAGCTCCACGCAGCATGGGATTACGGTAATGGGGGCTGTCGGCCGGCGGTCTGCCGGCCAGCTTTCGATTTCGCCCCGGGCGTTATCGGTCAGGCTGACGATTGCATCGGCATCGCGGAAGAGGCGTCTCTCGAGCCGCTTGAAATAGCTATAGGCCGCGCGGAATAGCGGATTGCCCGTGCGCCAAATTCCGCGCTCGACCCTTTCGTCGGCCCAGAAGCCGCGCATGTCGAACAGGAACGGTACCCCGTGCCTGCGCTTCAGCCAGTCGCCGGCGATCGCGGCCATGTAGCTTCGACAATGCACGAGGTCGAAGCGCTTGATGCGATGCAGCCGAGCAGCCTCACATTTGAGAACCGTCACGTCGACGATGCCCGACACGATCGGCGGCCATTTATGATAGGCGACGGGACGCCAATCGATGCCTGCGCGCTCGCAGATGGCGCGCACCGCCGTTTCGTCTGTCGACCGCTCAGGTTTTTCGCAGCTGAGCAAAGTGATCTCGTGGCCGCGCGCCGCAAGCCCTTGGAGATACGGTAGCACCTGCGAACGGCCAAGCGGATCGGTCATGCCGTCGTAGGATACGTAGAGGGCTTTCACTCAGCCGTGGTCGCGGCGCGGCTCGGAACCTCCAGGTAGCCCGCGTACCGCTCGGCAAGGTATTCATCGAGGCAGATGCGCCAGTCGCGCATGACGTTGAGCCCTCGAAGATCGAGCTTGGTCGTCAGCAGGCGTTCCGACGCGGGTCGCGCCGCGAAATATTCGGCGGCGAAGTGGTCCGACGATACCGCGTTGATCGTTACTTCGCGTTCGAGGTCGAGCGCCTGGATCAGGTAGCGCGCGACCTCCAGCCTGCCGGTCACTCCCGCACAAACCATGTTGTAGACGCCCCAAAGCTCCGTCGACAGCAGCAGCTCGGCATTGCGCGCGAAATCGATCGTGTAGGTCGGGGTTCCGAGCTTGTCGTCGACGATGAACAGCTCGGTCGCGCCACCCTTGAGCTGTGCCATCAGCTTCTGGATGAACTTCTTGTCCTTGGGCGGGCCGCCGCCCATCATCCAGCCCGCGCGGCACACCAGATGACGGCGGCAATTCTCGGCGACAAAGCGCTCGCCCATATATTTGCTGCGCGCATAATGGCCGAGGGGGTTGGGCAGGTCCCAATCGTCGTAGGTCTCTTTGAGCCCGTCGTAGATGCCGGCGGTGCTGATGTAGAGAAGCGGGACATCGAGCTCATTGGCGATTTGGACGGCGTTCTCCGCCGCCAGCGTGTTGGTCGCATAGGTATCGTCGGGGTTGAGCTCGCAATATTCGAGGTCAGTGTAAGCGCCGAGGTGGAACAGGTAATCGGGAGCGAAGGCCCGAACATCCTTCCGATAGGCATCGAAATCGCGGAAATCGAGGAAGCTCAGCCAGCCAGCGTTGACGTCCTTATCGGTGCAGCGGAGCTCGTGCCTCTCACCAAGCACGTCCCGGAAGCCCTCGCCGAGCATACCGCCGGCCCCGGCCATGTAGATGCGGTTTCGCTCGTTCAGCACGCCTGGTCATCCATTACTGAAGAGAGCACGCGGTGATAGTCGCGCGCCACGGCGTGCATCGAGTAATGGTCGACCGCATCCTGACGCGCCTGCTCGCCAAGCCGCCGACGCAGGTCGGGATCGTCGAGCAACCGCTCGAGTGCCGAGACCCACTCCTCCGGCGTGCGGACAAGCAAGCCGTTCTCGCCGTCGCGGATCAGCATCGGCGTGGTGCCGACCTCTGTCGCGACACAGGGTATCCCAAATGCCATATATTGAATTGCCTTCAGCCCGCTCTTGCCCGTGACCCAGTCTTCGAGGGGCAAGGGATAAACGCCAATGTCGATCGCCTGCAAATCCTCGACCTCGCGCTCGGCGGTCCAGCGGATCACCTCGAGGTCGACGCCATCAAGTGAATAGTCGAAATTGCCGATCACGCGCAGCCGAAAGATGCGCCGCCGCGCCAGTTCCTGGAATACCGGCCGCAGCAGGTCGAGGTAGACGCTCGAGCTGAACGTACCGGTCCATCCGATCACGGGCCTCGCATCATTGCTGTAGCGGTTCACCGGCAGGAAACGGTCGGTGTCGATCGACGAGGATATGTAGGTGCAGGCGCGCTTCTCGTTCAGTTCTAGGCAGTGCGCGTTCAAGAATGGCGAGCTGGTGATGACATGATCGGCGCGCCGGACGAGAAACTTCGCCTTGCCGCTTCCCTTCAGCAGCCGAAGCAACGGGTTGGGGAACCGGCCCTTGAGGGTTTGACCGATCAGCACATTGTCTTCGAGGTCGAAGACCAATCGTTCCGAGAGCATTCGCGTCAGTCGCTCGAATAACGAGGTGCCGACCGGCGTCACATACATGAAGCAATAGACGAGGTCGTGGCGGCGGAGGCGCATGAGGTCGCCGATCCGCCGGATCAGCCCCTTTAGCATCCCGAGGAGCTTGGCCCACAGATGGCCGGGCTGGTGCGCGACCGACCACAGCTTCGGGTTCATGTACGGAGACACTGTTATGTCCCACCCTGCATCGCGCCAGTCGTCGTAATATTGCTCGAACTTCAACCTTTGTCCGGCCGCAACCCCGACTGGATAGGGGCACAGGACGAGCATCTTGCATCGGTGCGTCACTGCCGTCGTCGGCCGCATGCGACCCAAAAGGGTGGGTGCTCACTGAAGACGATATGCTCCAGTCCGGTGGCGGTCATCATTCGCTCGATATCGGCGCGGCTGAAGCGATGCTCGAGCCTGGTCCCGAACCGGTCGAGAGCATCGGTGCGCATCACATAAAAGCCGCGGTCGCGATAAATGCTCAACGGATAGTCGACGACTTCCCGTCCCATGTGCTCGGCAAGCTTCGCTAGACGGGCGAGCGGGAAGTAAACGAGCGCCGCGATCATGCTGGTCGCGACTTTACGAAGCGGGAAGGGCATGCGTGAAATTCCATGCCGGGCGATGTCGCTCGCAGCCCACAGATATCGGTACCAGAAGGGCCGATTATCGAAGGAATGATAAAGATAGACGAGGAATGGCGCCCCAGGCTTCAACTTGCGGACGCACGCTGCCATGGCCGCGGCCGTATCCGGAACATGATGGAGCACCCCGAGGCTGTAGCCGAAGTCCTGGCTACGGTCGGCGAGCGGCATGTCATCAGCCGAGGCCTGGTGGAACATCGCCCCTGGCCTTCCGGCCAGGCGTCTCCGGGCGACCCCCAGCGCGAGCTCAGAGGGATCGATGCAATGCAGCCGGCCGACCCTATTGAGAACCAGGTCTGCCCAGCGTCCCGAACCGCAGCCGAGGTCGAAGCCCTCCGCCTTGGACGGCAGCTCGTCGAAGGGGAAAATCTCAAAATAGGAGTGGAAGATCGACTGGAGGTCATGGTCTCCGAGATTGGACTGATCATATTCCGACCATTCTTGCCCGAAGCCGGTGACCGTCGCCTCATCGAGGTTGCGCATCGTCCTTAACGTCACCGCTGGTATGGCTTGTAGCCGATGAGTGGTGCCTGGTCGGAAAGCAGCAGCCAATTCCGGTATGGCCACCAGGGCAGGCTGTTGTTCGCCAGTTGCAGCCAGCCGACCAGCATCGCGAAGGAGACGCCCACCAGGGCCACTCGATAGAATGCACGCCCCGTCCCGGCGACGATGAGGCGTGGGTAGCCTGAATAGATGTACATCGCCATCGGCCACAAATAAAGTGCGAGGCGGTAGGCGCCGACGGACGAAATGAGGATCATCGGCAGCAGTGCAACCGAGCCCCAAGCCAGGTTCCGGATCAGTTCGCTGTCCCCAACTAACTCCGCCCAGCGGCGGCGGTTAATGAGGTAGAGCCCTGCCGCGACCGCCACGATACCAACCTGAACCACGGCGCCAGGGGCGCTCATCTTCTCCTCGCCCGCGACGTAGAGGCGCGAATAAGCATCCATTGAGTCCGGTGCGAATTTGATGATCGCAAGGACAAGGAGCGCGATCGCGATTGTTCCTCCAAATTTGATTACCGGTTGCGCTCGCGAGGCGAGGGCCACGAACATCAACACGAATATCGCACTGAAGTGGAACAGCATTGCCATTGCGACAAACGCGGCCCGGGCCATCGTACTTCGTTGTTCCCACGTCGCGAACAGGTAGAAGATAATCCCGCCGGCCAAGGCCTGGCGAATGCCGCTCATTGCGAAGGCCACGGCCAGCAGTGGGGTGGCGATCGCGACCGCGATCCACGGCTCCGGGCATCGCCTGGCCACCGAAAACATGCCCCAGCAAAAAACGAGCCCCGATACGGCATTGATGAAGATAATATTCCAGCCGAGTTGCCCCGTCGCCCACATCAGCGCACCGTATCCAGGCTCTCGATCGAAAATCAGGCGGCCAAGTGGCAGGTCCTTCTTCACTTCAAGGATGTGGATGTAATTATTCCAGTCGGCGCCGACCTGGAAGCGAAAGCCAATCATGAGCCAGTAAAGCAGCGCGACGAACAGTAGGAGGATGCCCCCGCGTCGCGCACCCGTCAGCGCGAGAGACGAGGGAACGGCCAGCATGGCTAGATAAGGGAACAACGGACCACTCTTAGAGCTAACACTATCATCGTTCTCTCAAGTATCAGAGGCATAGGAGTGGGCAAGGGGCCATGACGGCCGGACTGTCCGGCACGAGCCTCCAATCCGAACCGTCGACCGACAGAGTTGCTTGCGCGCTAATTTATGTTGGTGGCCGCCAGCAATTTATGTCTATATCCAAAGTTAGTCCCAGCTTGGCCGAAAAGCCACGGCTATCGCGTCTGTTTCCCTGCCTCTCCAAGCTGTGATTTTCCGATGTCCAATGTCCGATTTCACATTACCCGATTGCTGGATGCGCTGCTGATTGCCCTCGCAGCATTTTTCTGTTTCGGCACGTTGATCGCACACCTCCCAAGTTCGCGTCCCAACTTGCCCCGAATGCACGACGAATTTGATCCGGCGCTGCAATCGATCACTAGCGTCGATGGCGCCGTCGAACATGTCCGGGGCGAAGCTCGTGGCTTCAGTCGGGCGAAGCTTGCCGACACGGCTGACGAATTCGTCCGCCGGCGCTTCTTCCATGATTATTCCCAATTCGCGCTTCGCGACGACTGGGTTGCTTATCTTGCCGGCATGATCCGGCCAGATCTCAAGTCACCGGTGCTCCCCGAGGACATCCTCCGCTACCGGCGAGGCGCCTGCAGCCAACAATCCATCGTGCTCGAAGCGATCGCGCGACGATTTGGCTTTGAAGTGGCTTCGGTCCGCCTTGCGCATCACTTCATGGCCGCCGTGAAGGTCGATGGCGCATGGCGAGTCTACGATTCGGATCGCGAAATACCGTTGCGATCTTATCCCTTGGCGGCGCTGCTCAAGGGAGATCCTGCTGTCATCGCGGCCTACGGACCCTTCGCGCAATCAATCGATCTGGCTGGCCAGATCGCGCGCGGCGAGATTCGCCTTACCGACATCAATCGCAACCCCGCGCCAAACGCCAGCTCCTTGCAACACGTTACGCACTTTTTGAGTCGCTACGGCTGGGCTCTGTTCTTGCTTTTGGCCGCGCTTCGCTTCGGAAGACCGACCGTCTCCTCTGCCCGGTTCCCAGCCTCCGTCTCCGCCATTGAATAATCGCCGTGTCGACCGTGATGCAGCCGTTGGGAACACATGCAGTGTTCCTTTGATGGTATCGGAAGTCACCATTCGATGGGCTGGTCAGAGCGAATTGGAGGAACAAGGGCCCAAATCGACGGGTCTGGCATCCTTTTCCAACCTGACGAGCTATGGCAAGCGATGCGACGACTATGACCAGCGAACCGCACCTCATATGGGACCTCAAAGCCGACCTTGGTGAAGGGCCCGTGTGGGTAGAACGCGATGCCGCTTTGTGGTTCGTCGACATCAAGCGGCAAAAAATCTACCGCTTCGACCCCGAAAGCGGCGAGCAGCGCAATTGGGATGCGCCGGAGCAGGTTGGGTTCGTGCTTCCGGCGCAGCGCGGAGGCTTCATTGCTGGCCTGCAGAGTGGGCTTTATCATTTCGATCCGGCGAGCTGCGCATTTAGCCTGATCGTCAAGGTCGACCCGGACCTCCCCGACAACCGCCTCAACGACGGGGTTGTCGACCCGAAGGGCCGAATCTGGTTCGGCACCATGGACAACAAAGAACGGGCGAAGAGTGGCGCTTTCTATTGCTTTGACGGCGGCGAGCTGAAGCGAACCTATCTGACCGGCATCGCCATCACCAACGGCCCCGCAGTCTCGCCAAACGGTGATCAGTTGTACTGGGTCGACACGCTCGCCGGGACGATTTCCAGGTGCGACATCGGGGCGGACGGGGAGCTCGGACCGTCACAGGAGATCGTTCGTATCCCAGGCGCAGAGGGTCATCCCGATGGCCCGACCATCGACGCGGAAGGTTGCGTCTGGATCAGCCTCTACTCGGGCTGGGAAGTGCGGCGCTATTCGCCGGACGGGGAGTTGCTGGAGCGGGTGCGCTTTCCGGTTTCCAACATAACGAAGATCGCCTTTGGCGGACCGGACATGAGGAGCGCCTTCGCGACCACGGCGCGGCACCTGCTGAGGCCCGACGCGCTCGGCCAGCAGCCGCTGGCCGGCGGGCTGTTCCGCTTCGAGGCGGGCGTGGCAGGCGTGCCGAGTCCCCTCGTTGCCTACTGACCAGATTACAGGCGCAGCACCGAGACGATCTCGCCAGCAGGCAGCGCGGCCGAGTTCGCGGGCTGCCTGACCAGGGCGTTGGCCTCGGCAAGCGCTTTCTGTGCATGCGATTCCTGGAACTCCAGCAGCGACACCTGGCCACCGGCCCAGCGCGCGCGATGGAAGGTCTCGCGCTGGTCGCACTCCAGCAGCGGGCCGGCGAGCCGCGCGGGCTCCCAAGCCAGTGCATCGTCAATCGTGCGCCCCTGCATCGCCGAGAGCAAAGGCGCCAGCAGCAGCCGCGCCGTGACCAGCGCCGATGTCGGGTTGCCGGGGAGGCCGAGCACGAGTTTGCCGCCGGCACGTCCGAACCACGCTGGCTTGCCGGGGCGGATCGAGACCTTGGCGAAGAGCAGTTCCAGCCCCAACGGCTCGAACATCGCTTTGGAAAAATCTCGTTCGCCGACTGATGCGCCGCCGATGACGACCACGATGTCGGCGCGAGAGCGCGCATCGCCAGCCGCTGACCGCATTGCTTCGAGCTCGTCGCGCAGGCGGCTGCGGCTCACGAGTTCGGCACCCCATTGCTCGGCGAGCGCGGCAACGCCCAAGGACGCGCTGTCGGGGATCGCGAGCGCGGAAGCGTGCGCTTGGCCCGGCTCAGGTAGCTCATCGCCGGTAGCAAGCAGGGCGAAGCGCGGTCGGGTGAACACGTCAACCTCAGAAGCATCGGCGCCGGCAGCGGCGACCAGCGCGGCTGGGTCGAGCAGCCGTCCGGCGGGCAGCACCTCGTTGCCCACTCGAAAATCCTTGCCGCGCGGCCGCACCCACGTCGCGGGGCCGGGATCGGCATCGATAATCGCGGTGCCACCCTCGCGGCGGACGTGCTCCTGGATGACGATGCGGTCAGCGCCAACCGGCAGCGGCGCGCCGGTAAAGAGGCGGACGCATTGGCCCGCTTCGACTGTTCCATCCCAGCCGGTGCCGGGGAACGATTCGCCGGCGACACGGAGCGACACGGGGTAGTGGTTCAAGTCTTCGTCGCGCACGGCATAGCCGTCCATCGCCGACACATCGGCGCGGGGGGCGTCGATCGCCGCGAAGACCGGCACCGCAAGTACTCGTCCCGCAGCTTCTGCCAGCGCGACAGGTTCGGTGCCCAGCGGCTTTGCTGCCGAGCCGATAATTGCCAGCGCCTCCTCGTAGCTGATCATGCTGCCGCTGTTTCCCCGCCCGGCCTTAACGTCAACTACGCCGAAACGCGCCGCGGCTGCGGCGGCTCGAACTTCCCGCCTGCCGCAACCGGCGTATTCTTGGGCAAGACAAAGCGGAGAGCGGGATGGGTTGGTGCATTGGTCGAACCGAAGCGATGGCGGATCCGGTCGCGGCACGCCGCAAGGCGCTGGCCAAACTGAGGGCGCTAGGGGACATCGAGGACCCCGAAAGCCTGGTCGTGCCGATCCTGATCGACGCAATCCTGATGGCGGAAAGCTATCGCGGCGCCCGGCACCAGGTGACCTTCCTCGATGAACTGACTCGCAGCGTCGATGCGCTGATCCGCGAGCTGAATGCCGCCGAAAAGGCGCGGGAGTGGGCCGAGCCGGTCACCGGAGCCTAGCGGCCCCTCCGGAAGGGAAAGCGGTCGCGGATATGGTCGTGGAAGAAACGGCCGTGTGACGCCGCCGCCACGAACTCTTCATAGGTCCCGGCCGGCACGGCGAAATATGTGTACCAATCGCCCTCGATGAAGCGGACGAACATCCTCGACGTTTCCGCATCGTAGCTAATCTCGTCGATCGCTTCGGATTCGACCTGAACCATCGCGAATCCAACGCACGCACCGCAAGGCCGATCCGCTACCTTTGGTAAACGAACGTTAAACCAGTCTCCTTCAGCAGATGATCAACCATCCGCGTCAAATTAACATGACGTGGAACCGGTGCCTGACTCCGAGTGGACGCGGAGCGGGCACGAACTGAAGTGGACGTCACATGAAGCATGAAGCCATTCTGGCGGGTCAGGAACTGCTCCCCCGCGATCCGCGCGTCGACACCGAGCTGCCGGTTCTCGTGCACTGCGACGCCGGCGAGTTCGAGGCCGAGCTCACCAACCTGTCGAGCGACGGCTTCCGGCTTCACACGGCGAACCCGTTGCAAGTCGGCTGGGAAGTGACGCTCGAAGCGGCGAAGAACTTCCCGGTTCGAGCGCTCATCTGCTGGGCGTCCGGCAATGAATCGGGCGGCGTGTTCTCGGAGGCGGTGGCGCTTTAGTTGACAGCATTGCCGAGTGCATCCACCTCTACCTCGCCGGGCGGAGCGTTCGTAGAAAAGTCAAACTGACCCTCACCTCGGTAAGTCAGCCAGCAGTCGCCTCCAGTTGTCAGGTGATCCAGCCAGCTTCTTGAACAAATCTTGTGCAGCCGATCGATTTCGCTTGGCGGCAATTCGTAGATTTGGGCACCCTCCCGAACTCTAACGCCGATGATGTCCTCGGCGTAGTGAGCCCTGGCCAAGCGCGTGGCCTTACCTGCAGCCAAATCCCGAATTGCCGACCAATCCTGATAGTCCTTGTGGTGATATTGATAGTGGATTGTTGTCTCCGACCGGTTGTCGACAACCGTCGGCCAAGCATCGCAGGCACTGACCGGGAGGCACGCCGCAAGCCAGAGTATGCGCAAGTTTGCCATCCCTAAACCCTCAGCGCCCGGCCATTTCCGCCTCGCGCTTCAGGTTATGCGCCAGCTGCGAAAGGCCGTTGAGATATTGCGGCGGGCAGGCGACGTCGCGGTAGTCGAGCTGCGCCGCGGCGCGCAAAGTCCAGAACGGATCGATCAGGTGCGGACGCGCCAGTGCGACCAAATCCGCACGGCCCGCCGCGAGGATCGAATTGGCGTGATCGGGTTCGTAGATGTTGCCGACCGCCATGGTCGCGAGCCTGCCCTCGTTGCGGATGCGGTCGCTGAAAGGGGTCTGGAACATGCGGCCGTAGACCGGTTGCTGCTCGGCCCAGGTCTGGCCCGCCGAAACGTCGATCAGGTCCGCGCCTTCGCGGGCGAAAGCCTCGCCGATCAACACTGCTTCTTCGGGCGTGACGCCGTCATCGCCCGCCCAATCGGTCGCCGAGATCCGCACCGACATCGGGCGGTCGCCCGGCCATGCGGCGCGCATGCCTGAGAACACTTCGAGCGGGAAGCGCAGCCGATTCTCCAGCGACCCGCCATATTCGTCGTTGCGCTTGTTCTGCAGCGGCGAGATGAAGCTCGCGAGCAGGTAACCGTGCGCGGCGTGGAGCTCGACCATGTCGAAGCCGGCCTCGATTCCCATTCGCACCGCGGCGACGAACTGGTCGCGGACCGCGTCCATGTCGGCGCGGGTCATGGCCTTGGGCACCTGGTTGACCGGCGACCAGGGCACGTCGCTCGCCGCCATCACCGGCCAATTGCCGTCATCGAGCGGGACGTCGTTGCCTTCCCAGCCGAGCCTGGTCGAACCCTTCGCACCGCTATGGCCGAGCTGCAGGCAGATCTTTGCCTTCGACTGCGTATGGACGAAATCGGTGATTCGCTTCCACGCGGCGACCTGATCTGCGCTCCACATCCCGGTGCATCCGGGGCTGATCCGGCCTTCGGGCGACACGCAGGTCATCTCGGTGAAGATCAGGCCCGCGCCGCCGAGCGCCCGCTCGCCGTAATGGACGAAATGGAAGTCGTTGGGCACGCCGTCGACGGCGGAATACATTGCCATCGGCGAGACGGTGACGCGGTTCATCACCTCCATCTCGCGCAGCTTCAACGGCGCGAACATCGGCGGCGCGGTCTTGTTCGACTTGCCGTCCGTCGCGCGTTTCCAGAACCAGCGTTCGACCGTCTCCAGCCATTCGCGGTCGCGCAGGCGGAGGTTCTCGTGGCTGATGCGCTGCGAGCGGGTGAGCAATGAGTAAGCGAACTGCAACGGCTCGAAATGGGTGTAGCGCTCCAGAGTCTCGAACCATTCGGTCGAGTTGCGCGCGCTGTTCTGGAGCTTGAGCACTTCAAGGCTGCGCTCCGCCTGATATTCGTCGAGCGCGGCTTCGAGGGAGAGGCCCGCGCGGTTCAAGACCTCGGCCAGCTTGATCGCATCTTCTAGCGCGAGCTTGGTGCCGCTGCCGACGGAGAAATGGGCGGTGTGCGCGGCGTCTCCGAGGAGGATCACATTGCCGCTCGACCAGCGCTCGCACTTGATTCGGCGAAAGTTGAGCCAGGCGGCGCTGCCGACAAGGTGCGACGCGTTGGACTGAAGCGAATGGCCGTCGAGATATTTGGCGAACAGTTTTTCACACGCGGCGATCGCTTCGTCCTGGGTCATTCGGTCGAAGCCGAAGTCGTGCCAGGTTTCCTCGGAACATTCGACGATGAAGGTCGAGCAATCGGGCGCGAAGCGATAGGCGTGGGCCCAGATCCAGCCGTGCTCGGTCGGTTCGAACGCGAAGGTGAACGCGTGGAACACTTTCGACGTGCCGAGCCAAACGAACTTGTTCGCGCGGACATCGACATCCACTCCGAACGCCTTCGGCTCAGCGTCGCGAAAGCGCGAATTGATCCCGTCGGAGGCAATGACGAGGTCGTAGACGCGCCACTTCGGATCGGCGGGATCGCACTCCGCTTCGAAGTGCAGCACGACGCCGAGCTCGCGTGCGCGCTGCTGTAGAATCTCGAGCAGGCGCTTGCGGCCGATGCCGATGAAGCCGTGCCCGCCCGAGGTTATGGTCTCTCCGCGAAAGTGAACGTCGATGTCGTCCCAGTGCGCGAATTCGGCGGCGATGATCGCGGCGGAAGGCGGGTCGTTGGCTTGCAGATTCTCGACTGTCTGGTCGGAGAAGACCACGCCCCAGCCGAAGGTCACGCCGGGCGGGTTGCGCTCGAAGATCTCGACCTCGTGCGATGGATCGCGCAGCTTCATCGAGATCGCGAAATAGAGGCCTGCGGGCCCGCCGCCGATGCAGGCAATCCTCATGCGGCCACGCCCCAATCTTCGCGAATGTTCGTAGTGACGAGCGTGGTTTTGCGGCGAAACGCAGCAAACGCAGCGAGCCCACACATGCGCGCACTCGCGGAAGCTAGGGCCAAGCTCAGATCGCGCGTGCAGGACCGCATCACCGCAACATGGCACAGCAGCGCGGCTGTAGGACAGTGGAATGTCGAAAGCGGGTGCTGCTTGGTCGATCTGGAGATTTCATTGTGCTTCGTCGCTTGCCATGCCAATTGCACACTGTATTAGTCACCTGATACAGCTTGAGGGGATATCCATTGCGCGCATTCGCACTTTCACTCGCCGTTCTGTTTTCCACGACGGCGATCGCCGCCGCGCCCCCACCGAAGGCCAGTGGGATCGTCGCCGATGCGAATGCGCCCAAAGGCAAGCTGCCGGACGTGGCAGCGCCGACCGCCTACCGGCTCGACTTCACCGTCCTGCCGGAGCAGGCGCGCTTCACCGGCCATGACGAAATCGACGTCACGCTGAAGCAGGCCGCAAAGTCGCTCTACATGCACGGGCGCGATCTCGCCGTAACCAAGGCGGTCGCCGTAGCCGGCGGCAAAACGGTGCCGGCAAAATGGGTGCAGGTCGACAAGACCGGGGTCGTGCGACTCGACTTCGCGCAGGAAATCCCCGCGGGGAATGTCACGCTGAAGTTCGATTACAGCGCGCCGTTCGGCGACAGCGCGTCAGGCATGTTCCACGTCAAGGTCGCGGACAAATGGTACGCCTGGACGCAATTCGAGAGCATTGACGCACGCGCCGCGTTCCCGGGGTTCGACGAGCCTGGCTTCAAGACGCCGTTCACGGTCTCGGTCACGACGCGCCCCGGTTATGTCGTCGTCGGCAATTCGCCCGAAGCATCGGTGACCAAGGCAGCGGCCGGACTGGTCAAGCACCAGCTTTCGCCGACACGGCCGCTGCCGACCTATCTGGTGGCCATCGATACCGGTCCGTTCGTGCACGAAAAGGGCATGATCCCGCCTGACGCCAACCGCTCGTCGCCGATGCCCTACGGCGCCGTCGCGACGCGGGCCCAGAAGGACCGCATGGGCTATGTGATGGCCGAAACGCCGCGCATCGTCAGCCTGCTCGAGAATTATTTCGGCCAGGGTTTCCCATTCCCGAAGCTCGACCAGATCGGGACTCCGATCATGCCGGGGGCGATGGAGAATGCGGGCGCCGACACTTACGGCGATTCGATCATCTATCTCGCCCCCGGTGCGACGACCGACGACAAGCAGGCGTTCGGGATGATCGTCGCGCACGAGCTGTCGCACCAGTGGTTCGGCGATCTCGTGACGCCCGCCTGGTGGGACGACATCTGGCTCAACGAGAGCTTCGCCAACTGGATGGGCTACCGCATCGGCAACGAATGGCGCCCCGAGCTCAAGATCGGTGTCGGCGCGCTCGGCGAAGGCTTCGGCGCGATGAACACCGACGCGCTGACGGTCGGCCGCCCGATCCACCAGACGATCGCGACCAACGGCGAGATCGATTCCGCGTTCGACAACATCACCTACGGCAAGGGCGGCCAAGTCGTGGCGATGATCGCCGCCTATCTCGGCGACGAGAAGTTCAAGCAGGGCGTCCGGCTGCACCTGCAGCGTCACGCCTACGGCAATGCGACGTCCGAGCAGTTCTTCGAGGCGATCGCCGACGCCGCGAAGGACCCCAAGGTGCTGACCGCCTTCAGGTCATTCGTCGACCAGCAGGGCGTGCCGGTCGTCGACGTCCGCCGCGACGGCTCGAAGCTCGTGCTGACCCAGTCACGCTACGCCTTCCTCGGCAGTAACCCGCAGCCGCTGATGTGGACGATCCCCTTCTGCGTTCGCGCGGCTTCGGCGAAGTCATGCAACCTGCTCGACCAGAAGGTGACGACGATCGACGCACCTGGCGCTGGGCCGATCGTGCCCAATGTCGGCGGTGCCGGTTATTATCGCTTCGACCTTTCGCCCCAGGATTGGCAAGCGCTGATCGCGACGTCGGCTGAGCTTGCCCCGGGCGAAGCGCTGGCGACGACCGACAGCCTGTGGGCCTCGTTCCGTGCGGGCAAGACTCCCGCGCGGCTGCTGATCTATGAAGCCCGCGCAATGGCTGCGAATCCGAGCGCCGCGGCGAGCGTCGATCCGGGCGGAAAGCTTTCGGGTTTGAAGAGAGCCGGCCTCATCGGTCCCGAGTCCGAGCGAGCCTATCGTGCGCTTATGGCATCGATCTATGGGCCGCGGCTCGCGAGCATCGGCTTCGATCCGAAGTTCGGGGCTCATGCGAACGACACGCCCGACCGGCAGAACCTTCGGCAGCGGCTCGTCGACCTGATCGCATTCGACGCGCATGACGCTGCGGTTCGAGCGAAGCTGAAGGCGGCGGGCGACGCCTATCTTGCCGGAGACAAGAATGCGGTCGATCCCGCATTCCTTGGAACCGCTCTAGCCGTCGTCGCTGAAGAGGGTGGGCTACCGGTGGCGAAGAGGCTGGTCGAGAAGGCGCTCACGACCGAAGATGCCGACGTCCGTTCATCCGAACTGAGTGCAGCAGCGGGGAGCGGCCACGCCGATGTCGCCAATTACCTGCTTGGATTGAATGACAAGCGGCTGCGGAGCTTCGACCGGATCAGGCTGATCGGCCAACTGATCGGCACGCCCGAAACGCGCGCCCTGACGAGCAACTGGATCTTCGCCAATTACGACAAGCTCACCAGCGGTAACGGCATCTTCATTACCAGCCGCCTGCCGGCAATGTTCAATTCTCAGTGTGGAGCGCAGGCCGCGGAACGGGTCGAAAAAACGCTCGGTCCCAAGGTCATGAAAATGAACTCGGGAGTGCTCGAATATCGCCGAACGCTCGAGCGCATTCGCGACTGCGGGATCCTCAAGCAGGCGAAATCGGCGGAGATCGCGGCGGCGTTGAACGCGAGGTAGGCTGCTCTCAGGCCGCTCCAGAATCCACGGCGCGAATGAAGGCGCCGACGATCCGGTTGAATTCCTCGGGCTGCTCGAGATTCGTGAGATGCCCGGCGTTTTGGATCATCTCGATTCGTGAGCCCGGGACCAGGCCGGCGAGTTCGTCCGACAGGTCGGGCGGAGTGATCTTGTCGTCGGTCCCGCACAACACGAGCGTCGGGACGCGGATTGCACCGGCGCGGTCGCGCTGGTCGGCGAGCCATACCGCCTCGGCGCCGATCCGATAGCCAGCCGGGTCGATGCGCGACATGGTCTCAACCACCTCGCGGCGAACCTCGGGGTCGGCGGGTTGCGCGAGCAGAACATCGACGCGCGCCTCGGCCATCGCCGGCAGGTCGCGGCTTCCGGCGACACTTCGCTCATAAATTGCCCGTCCGTCGGGATGGAACGCAAAGCTGTCCGCGAGGATCAGCGAGGCGCAGCGCTCCGGCGCGTAATGGTGGATCGCGATGGCGACCACACCGCCTAGCGAGAGCCCGCAGATGTGCGCCTGCGTAACCGTCAGCGCTTCCATCGCCGAAAGGATTGCGGCGGCATAATCTTCGCGCGCGGTGCCTACGGGCGCGGGGTCGCTGTCGCCATAGCCGGGGTAATCGAAGGCAATCGCGCGCCGCGTCTTGCCAAAATGATCGAGCTGCGGGTGCCAGACGCTTTTGTCCGAACCGACCCCGTGGAGGAAGACGATCGGCGTTGCATCGCCTCCGCCGGCCTCGACGTAGCCCAGCGATTGGCCGTTGTTGATGGTGACGCGCGGCATTCGTTCCATCTTGGCAGCGTGGGCGAGCAGGCGCTAGCGTCCGCCACATGGTGCGGATGACGGTCAATGGCGAAGGCGTGAACTATCGGCTCGACCCCGACACGCCCTTGCTGTGGGCGCTGCGCGATGCTTCCAACCTCACCGGCACAAAGTATGGCTGTGACAGCCGCGACTGCGGCGCATGCACGGTGATCATCGATGGCCGCGCGGCGCTGAGCTGCGGCGTTGCCTTGCGCGATCTCGAGGGCGCGACCGTGACGACGATCGAAGGCTTGTCGGCCAATGCTGCGCACCCGGTCCAGCAGGCTTGGCTCGCCGAGCAGGTGACGATGTGCGGCATGTGCGAGCCGGGATTCATCATGGCGATTGCCGCGCTGCTCCAGGCAAGCCCGAGCCCGAGCCCGAGCGACGAGCAGATCGCAGCGCTGCCCAACATCTGCCGCTGCGGCGCCTATCCGCGTATCCGCAAGGCGATCGCGCGGGCGGCGCAAGCCGCGGCACCGGCCACTCCGCAGCCGCCAGGCTGAACATACGCTTCCGAAACAATTCAGCCACGGCTCATCTGCCAAGGCGCACTTGTCGTCGCTGGGAACGTTAGAAAGTGACAGTCATGCGTAAGCTCATCATTTCGATTCTACTCGCATCCGTGGCGGCTTCTCCGGCACTCGCGGAACCTCACGGTCGATGGCGCGATTCCAATGACCAGAACGCGCCGGCACAAGCGCGCGAACAGCGTCAGGAACAGCACCAGCAAGCGCGTGAGCAGCGCGTTGAACGCGCTGAACCGGCTCGCGTTCAGCAGCAGGTTCAGCCGCAAGCGCAGCCGCAGTTCGAAGCACGACGGCAGCAGTGGCAGGGTGGCAATTTCGCCGGCCGCCCCCAAACCGCGGTGCAGCAGCAGCCTCAGCAGCAACAGTGGCGGGGCCGCGGCGGCCGGGATCGCATGCAGGTTGATCCCCGTCAGCAAAGTCAGCAGTGGCAGGGCCAGCGCTACCAGGGTCAGCAGACTCAGCAGTGGCAAGGTCAGCGGTACCAGGGCCAGACCTACCAGGGCCAGACTTACCAGGGCCAGCGCTGGTCTCAGTCGGGGCAGCGGTGGAACCAGGGCAGCCGTACGGCTTCCAACTGGAATCGCGACTGGCGCAACGACAGGCGCTACGATTGGCGACGGTATCGCGATAGCCACCGCTCGATCTTCCACATCGGCGTCTATTACGATCCGTTCAACTATGGCTATCAGCGGTTCGACATCGGGTACCAATTGTCGCCGGCCTATTTCGGCCAGCAATATTGGATCGACCCGGCGATGTACCAGTTGCCGTACCCGCCGCCCGGGACGACCTGGGTCCGTTACTGGAACGACGCGGTGCTGGTCGACATGTACTCAGGCCAAGTTGTCGACGTGATCCGCGACTTCTTCTGGTAGAATCCGAACTGCAGTTGATCGAGGAGGCGTTGCGGCCTAGCCGCAGCGCCTCTTTGATTTTTGCCTGCACCGTCGTGCCGAGGTTTTCATGAACATTTTCGCAGGCTTTCTCCTTGGCGCATCGCTCGTCGTGCCGGCGACGGCTGCGCTCGCTGCTCAGCCGGCGCTATCGGCTCCCGCGACTCAAAACGCGCACGACCGGCTGTTCCAATTGTTCAACGAGAGCGACGAAGCCTATTTGAAGCGCAACCCGCTGCAGGCCCTGGCGCGCGGCGATTATCGCTACGCCGACCGGCTCGGCGACCTCTACAGCGACGCGCACTACCAAGGCGAGAAGGCCGCGGCCGAGCACGACCTAGCGGCGCTGCACACGGTCCCCCGGACCGGGCTGAACTCGGACGACCAACTCGCCTACGACGTGTTCGAATACCAGACCAAGGACACACTGCGCTCGCTGCAGCCTGACCTGCTGCCACTTACCGAAGCGCTGCCGATGAACCATTTCTATGGTCTCCACACCGAGTACCCCACGATATCGAGCGGGCAGGGCGGAGCGCCGTTCGCGACCGTCGCGGACTATGAGAATGGGCTGAAGCGCAACCGCGATTTCGCCACCAACGTCGATGAGGCGATTGCGCAATGGCGCAAGGGCGAAGCCGAGGGCGTGGTCGATACCAAGCTCACCGTCCGCAACATGATCGAGCAGCTCGACACGCAGTTGAAGCTCAAGGCCGATGCCTCGCCTTATTGGGGGCCGATCAAGGCTTTCCCGAAGGGCATGTCCGCGGTCGACCGCGCGCGGCTGACCCAGGCATACCGCGCGTCCATCGAGACGGTCATCTATCCGGCGCTGCAGCGCCAGCGCGACTTCCTCGCCAACGACTATCTCGCCCGTGCCCGCGAAGGCGTGGGCCTCAAATATATGAAGGGCGGCGACCGGCTCTACGATTATCTCGTCCAGTCTACGACCACGCTGCCGATGACTCCCGAGCAAATCCATCAGCTTGGCCTTCGGGAAGTCGCGCGCATCACGAAGGATTTCGAAAAGGTTCGGACCGACGTGGGGTTCAAGGGCACGTTGCAGCAATTCTTCGACTACATGCGGACCAGTCCCAAGTTCGCGCCGAAGACGCGCGAGCAGCTTGGCCAGGACTTCTACCGGATCAAGGCCACCGTTGAGGCGAAGGTGCCGCAATATTTCTCACTGGTGCCCAAGACTCCGCTCGTGATCCGGCCCTATCCGACCTACCGCGAGAAGTTCGAGGCTGGCGGATCCTATGACGCCGGAACGCCCGACGGGTCGCGGCCGGGCACCTTTTATTACAATGCGTACGACCTGCCGGCGCGCTTCACCTGGGAGGAGACGACATTGTTCCTCCACGAGGGTGAGCCCGGGCACCATTTCCAGATCAGCCTGGCGCAGGAAGACACGGCATTGCCCAGTTTCATGCGGTTCGGCGGCAACACTGCTTATGTCGAGGGCTGGGCGCTCTATTCGGAGACGCTTGGCTACGACATGGGCTTCTACAAAGACCCGTATCAGCGCTTCGGCACGCTCAACGATGAGATGCTGCGCGCGATGCGGCTGGTGGTCGATACCGGAATCCACGCCAAGGGCTGGACCCGCGACCAGTCGATCGCTTACTTCCTGTCGCACTCGGGTGAATCGCGCACCGACGCGACTGCCGAGGTCGAGCGCTACATCGCCATTCCCAGCCAGGCGGTCGCTTACAAAATCGGCTCACTCAAGATCCAGGAGCTGCGCGATCGTGCGAAGGCCGCGCTTGGACCCAAGTTCGATATTCGCGAATTCCACGCCCAGGTGCTGGATTCAGGAGCGCTGCCGCTGGCGATCCTGGACGCGAAGATCGACCGCTGGATCGCGGCGAAGAAGGCGAGCTGAGCGGCCCCGCCGTTCGTCCGCTTCGGTACGCCTTTCGTCGAATGGCGGTGGATTGCGGAGGCAAAAGCGCAAGACGGAGCGCCGAGGCTGCGGAGATTCCATGGATCGCCAGTGACGCAATCGGCCGACCTGCCCGTTAGACCCTTGGGGGCCAAGTTGGCCGAGCCGGCGTCCGCGCCCGGGGCACCCCCCGATGCCCCAGGCGCAGCCCCGGCTTTCGGCTTGGCCCGGCTCGCGGCTTTATCGATATTGGTCATCGCCGCGCCCGTCGCCGCTAATTCGGTGCCAGCCGCCAATCACCATCGTGCCTGTTGCCCCAACAGGCATTCGCCTGCAGGCACTGCCGCGGCGGCGGCCAAGCCCGCAACGCGACAAGCAAGAACATGGAGCGTCGGCGGTACCGGCTTCAGCAGCTGGCCGCGCATTGCCGCCGATTTGATGCCCTAGGAGGCGAGCGCCTCGGAGATCAGCTGACGGCTATTTTCGAGCCCGTAGAGCGCGATGAAGCTGCCCATGCGTGGGCCCTGCGAGGAGCCGAGCAGGGTTTCGTAGAGCGCCTGGAACCAGCCGCGCAAGGATTCAAACGGGTGGCGCTTGCCGACCTCGAATACCTGGGTCTGGATGTCCTCGGCGGATGCATCGGCGGGGAGCTTGGCAAGCTCGGCATCGAGGTCGCGCAGCGCTTCGGCCTCCACTTCAGTGGGAGATCGACGCTTTAACGTCGGCACCACGAAATCGCGCGCATAGTTGACCGCAAGCCCAATCAGCTCGTTAAGTTCGGGGTCGCTTTGCGGTGACGTGCCCGGCGCGTAGCGCTGGACGAACTTCCACGCGGTGTCCTTGTCCGCCATTCCCGGCAGGCTGACGAGGTTGAGCAGCAGTCCGTAGGTGACGGGGAGGGTGCTCGCCGGCACCTTTCCGCTGTGGATATGGTGGACCGGATTGCCCAGTCTTTGCTCGGGCGGCTGTTCGGGATAATTGCCGCGGAACTGCCAATATTCGTCGACCGCGCGTGGAATGATGCCGATGTGCAGGCTCTTCGCGCGCCGAGGCTCGCGGTAGATGTAGAAGCTCAGGCTCGGTTCGCTTCCGTACCGCAGCCATTCCTCAAGACTGAGGCCGTTGCCCTTCGACTTGGAGATCTTCTCGCCCTTTTCGTCGAGGAACATTTCATAGTTGAAGCCCTCGGGCGGGCGGCCGCCGAGGACGCGCGCAATCTTCCCCGACTGGGTGACGCTGTCGATCAGATCCTTGCCGGACATCTCGTAGTCGACCTCAAGAGCGACCCAGCGCGCCGCCCAATCGACTTTCCACTGGAGCTTGGCGAGGCCACCGAACGCCGATTGCTGGACCCGGCCGCCGTCCTCGTCGTCGAACGCGATCAGTCCGGCTTCGGCATCGATCACCTCGACCGGAACCTGAAGCACGCGGCCGCTCGTCGGCGACAGGGGGAGTACAGGCGAATAGGTTTTGCGGCGGTCCTCGCGCAGGGTCGGCAGCATCACGCCCATGATCGCGTCCCAGCCGTGCAGCACCTTGCGGATCACATCGTCGAAGCGGCCGCTAAGGTAACAATCGGTCGCCGAGAGAAATTCGTAATCGAAGCCGAAGCGGTCGAGAAAATGCCGCAGCATCGCGTTATTGTGGTGCGCGAAACTTTCGTGCGTGCCGAACGGGTCGGGGATTTGCGTCAGCGGCTTGCCGAGGGATTCGGTGAGCATCGCCTGATCGGGGACATTGTCCGGGACCTTGCGAAGCCCGTCCATGTCGTCGCTGAAGGCGATCAGCCGGGTTGGGGCGCCGCCGGTCAGCTCCTCGAACGCGTGGCGGACAAAGGTGGTCCGGGCGACCTCGTTAAAGGTGCCGATGTGCGGCAGGCCCGACGGGCCGTAGCCGGTTTCAAAGATCATCGGCTGTCCGCTTGGCTTCCCCTCCGGCCACCGCTTCAACAGCTTGCGCGCTTCTTCGTAAGGCCAGGCCTTCGAGGTCTTTGCGGCAGCTTGAAGCGTTTCGGCGTCCAAATTCGTTGCTCTTCTGTTCTCGTAAAGCCAAGGTCGCGGGAATGGCCGCTCCTTTGCCGCTTCCCGCGCTGCACGCAACCCACGCCGGTATCTGGCTGGCCGACATAACCGGGGATGCGCGCGAGGCGAGCCGGGGCGAAGCGATCGCACAAAGAAAGAAGGTAAACAGCAAATCAAAATACCCGATGATTTAATGAACTTAA
>JAZKBB010000003.1:61065-71054 GCA_040388865.1 Pseudomonadota bacterium
GAATATGCAGAACGCCTTCCGTGGCCACCTGGTGGTGCTGGTCGATGAACTGACCTACTCGGACGGCGAGACCTTTGCCGCCGGCGTCAAGGCGCTGAAACTGGCGCCCATCGTGGGCAAGCGCACTTCCGGTGCGGGCGCCTGGCTGAGCGACCAGAATCGTCTGGCCGACAATGGCGTGGCGCGCGCCGCCGAAACGCCGCATATCATCCTGAACGCTCCATTGGTCGGGCAAAGGCTCGGCTATCCTGACCTCAGCGGGCTCGATCTTCTGGAGCTGTTCGCATTCGTGCATCCGGCGCGCTTCGCCGTCCCGACGGTGGTAGGTCTAAGCCGTACGCTCGGTCTCGAGCCGCCAGCGAGCGAAGCGGACGCGGCGGCGGCGTTACGGACAATCGCCGACCGGCTGCTCATCGTCTTCGACGATCCGGACTGGCGCGAGCGCGAGGGAGCATGGACCTCCAACTCGACCCTTCATCGGCTTGGCTGGGGCTGGGCGCCATTGATCGGCGAGCGGCTCGAGCGACCCGAGCGCGGCGAACGCATGCTGTTTTCGCGATTGAAGTCGTGGGAGGAAGCGGGCGAAAAACCGCCGCCGCGGACAATACTCGTCGATCCTGCAGATGCGCGGGCAAAGCTCGACCGGCTGACGGGCCGGATCGAGCCGCGCGACGGCCAGAAGGCGATGGCAGAGGCGGTGGCGCAGGTGTTCGCCCCGAAGCCGGCGAAAGGCTCGCCGAACATGCTGCTGGCGGAGGCCGGCACCGGCATCGGCAAGACGCTCGCCTACCTCGCGCCGGCGGCATTATGGGCTCAAAGCTCCGGCGGGACGGTGTGGGTGTCGACCTTTACCAAGGCGCTGCAGCGGCAGCTCGACGGCGAGGGGCCCAAGCTGTTCGCCGACGCGGACGAGCGGGCGAAGCGGATCGTCATCCGCAAGGGCCGCGAGAATTATTTGTGCCTGCTCAACCTCGAGGACGCCTTGCAGGGGGCGTTCGCCGGGCGGGCCGCAATCCTGGCCCAGCTGGTCGGGCGATGGGCGGCGTACACCAAGGACGGCGACATGGTCGGGGGCGACCTCCCCGGCTGGCTGCCGAGCCTGTTCCGGAGAGCGGGTGCGGCTGCGCTCACCGATCGAAGGGGCGAGTGCGTCTATGCCGGCTGCCCGCATTACCGCCGCTGCTTCATCGAGCGCGCGGAACGGGCGAGCCGCGAGGCGGACATCGTCATCGCCAATCACGCTTTGGTGATGGTCAATGCTGCGCGGGCTCGGGAGGACGCGCCTGGGCGGATCCTGTTCGACGAGGGCCATCATTTGTTCGATGCCGCCGACTCCACGTTCGCGGTTGCGTTCGGCGGGCAGGAAGCGATCGAATTGCGCCGCTGGATCGTTGGGCCTGAGAACCGTTCACGCGGACGGCGGCGTGGTTTGGCGGCGCGGCTGATGGACGTCGCGTCGTACGATGAGGAGGGCGCACGTGCGCTCGACGCCGCAGTCGAAGCCGCCAGGGCGCTGCCGTCGGACGGGTGGCTGCAGCGACTGGTCGAAGCGTCGCCATTTGGACCGGTCGAAGCTTTGCTCGGCGAAGTTCGCGGTACGGTGTTTGCACGAGCGAAGGCGCAGGAGGCAGGCTACGGGCTGGAGACTGAGCTGGCAGAGCCCGACGGCGCATTAGTGTCGGCCGCTGCCGCCGCGGCCGAGATACTCGAGAGCCTTGGCAAGCCACTCGCCGCGCTCGGACGACGGCTCGAAGCTGTGCTCGAGGACGCGCCCGACTGGCTCGATGCGCAGGCGCGTGCTCGTGTCGACGGCGCGATCCGGGGCCTGTCGTGGCGGCGCGAGACCGTCGCGGCCTGGATCGCCTTGCTGTCGCGGATCGGCGGCGAGGCCGATCCCGAATTCGTCGACTGGCTGGCGGTCGAGCGGGTCGACGGGCGCGAATATGACGTCGCGATCCACCGCCGCTGGCTCGACCCGACCAAGCCGCTTGCCGCTGCGGTGATTGCGCCGGCCGATGGAGTCCTGGTCACGTCGGCGACCTTGCGCGGCGGCGAGGATTGGCCGGCGGCGGATGCCCGAACGGGAGCACTGCATCTGCCGTCGCCCGCCATGCATTTCGAGGCGGACAGCCCGTTCGACTATGCGGCTTGCTCCGAAGTGCTGATCGTCACGGATATCAAGCAGGGCGATATCGCGGCACTCGCCGGGGCCTATGCGCGGCTGATCGAAGCGGCTGAGGGCGGGACGCTCGGCCTGTTCACGGCGATCCAGCGGCTGAAGGCGGTGCACGCGCGGATTGCGGACCGCTTGGCGCGCGAGGGGCTGCCGCTGCTCGCCCAGCATGTCGATCCGATCGACGCCGGGACCCTGGTCGACATCTTCCGTGACGATCCGCGTGCGTCGCTGCTCGGCACCGACGCGCTCCGCGACGGCGTCGACGTGCCCGGCGAATCGCTTCGCCTGGTAGTGATGGAGCGGGTGCCGTGGCCCCGGCCGACGGTGCTTCATGCGGCGCGCCGGATGGCGGGAGGCGGCAGCGCCTATGACGACCGAGTCGTTCGGGCGCGGCTGGCGCAGGCGTTTGGGCGTTTGATCCGGCGGCAGGGCGACCGCGGGTTGTTCGTGATTCTGTCAGCGGCGATGCCGTCGCGCCTGCTCAGGGCGTTTCCGCCCGGAGTGCCGGTCAGCCGCGTGCCGCTCGACGTTGCAATTGCGCGGGTGGCGGAACAGCTGCATTCGTCTGGGCAGCAATATGAAACGTCTCGCGATCCTGCGGCACGCCAAGTCGAGCTGGGATGACCCGGGGCTCGATGATTTCAACCGCCCGCTGAACGAGCGCGGCTGGAAGGCGGCGCGGCGGCTTGGCCGCGAGCTCAAGCAGCGCGGAATAAGGTTCGACCTTGTGCTGTCGAGCACCTCGGCACGGACGCGCCAGACGATCGATGGAGTGGAGGAGACATTCGACTTCGGCGCGCCGATCGAGTTCGACCCGCAGCTCTATTTGGCGAGCGAGCAGCTGCTGTTGGAGAGAGTTCGGGCGCTCGACGAAGAGACTGACGCGCCGCTGATCGTCGGGCACAATCCGGGCGTGGAGCAGCTGATTACCGGCCTCACGCTCGGCGATCGCAACGGCCTGCGAGAGCCAGTCGCAGGTAAGTTTCCGACCGGAGCGCTGGCGGTAATCGAACTGCCGGCGAAGCGCTGGGCCGACGTCGAGCCCGGAAGGGGCGAAATCGTCGAGCTGATCCTCCCGAAGGAGCTGGATTAGCTGTCGAGCGCGGCGACAAGCCGATCGCGCAACGCAATCAGCCGGAACACGTCGACGCCGCCGCTCGCGCCATCCGGTTCCGGTCCGGCAGGGGCCGAGGCAACCGCCGCGATCGATACCGGCGAAACTTCGGCCGAGCCGCGCTCGCGCAGCAGCTTCTGCACGCCGCGAACGGTATAGCCTTCCTGATTGAGCAGCCGGTGGATATTGCGCGCGAGATCAACATCCGCGGCGCGATAGTAGCGGCGATTGCCGGCACGCTGCATCGGCCTCAATTGCGGGAAACGGGTCTCCCAATAACGCAGGATGTGCTGGGCTACGCCAAGCTCCTGCGACAACTCGCCGATCGTCAGAAGAGCGCCGGCGTCTTTCTGTCCGGCGGTCGCCAAATCTTAGCCTTTCGCGATCCGGTCGCGCATGATCTGGCTTGCGCGGAAGGTCATTACGCGGCGCGGCGCGATCGGCACTTCGATGCCCGTCTTCGGATTGCGGCCGACGCGCTGGCCCTTGTCGCGCAGGATGAACGTCCCGAATCCGGAGATCTTGACGTTCTGCCCCTGTGACAAATCGTGGCACATGTGGTGAAGCACGCGCTCTACCAGGCTCGCTGACTCGGCGCGCGACAGTCCAAGCCGGCGATGGACGACGTCCGACAAGTCGGCCCGCGTCAGGGTGGCACCGCCGTCTACATCCTTGATGACTCGTGCGATCCCAAGATCGGCCATTTTAAATTCTCCCGCCCGAGACGGCGCCCCGGCCGTTTCGATTACGCTTTCGTAACGGATTTCCATCCTGTCGGCAATTCGACTTCTCGCCGGATATTCTAAACTTTTCAATACCTGAGCACTGCCGCGCCCCATGTAAATCCACCGCCCATCGCTTCGAGGACGACGACATCGCCGCGGGTGATTCGGCCGTCCTTGACCGCGGTGTCCAACGCCAGCGGCACCGATGCCGCCGAAGTGTTCGCGTGGCGGTCGACCGTGACCACGACCTTCTCCGCTGCGAGACCAAGCTTCTTGGCTGTCGCATCGAGGATTCGCGCATTGGCCTGGTGCGGAACGACCCAGTCGACTTCGCCCACGGTGAGCCCGGCGCTCTCGAGCACCTCGTTCATGACCTGCGCCAGATTGACGACCGCGTGGCGAAAAACCTCGCGGCCCTTCATCCGAAGCTTGCCGACGGTGCCGGTGGTGGAGGGGCCGCCATCGACGAACAGCAAATCGTTATGGCGTCCGTCGGCATGGAGCTTCGTTGCGAGGATGCCCCTGTCGGAGTCCTCTGCGCTGAGCACGATCGCGCCCGCGCCGTCACCGAACAGGACGCAGGTCGCGCGATCCTCCCAGTCGAGGATCCGGCTGAAGGTCTCTGCGCCGATCACCAGCGCCTTGCGCGCGTTGCCCGAGCGCAGCATCGAATCGGCCACCGACAGCGCATACAGGAAGCCCGTGCAGACCGCATGGACGTCGAAGGCGATGCAATCGTTGATGCCGAGCGCCGCCTGGACCTTGGTCGCGGTCGACGGGAAGGTCTGGTCGGGAGTCGCGGTCGCGAGCACGATGAGATCGATGTCGAGGGCATCGAAACCGGCATGGTCCAACGCATTTCGCGCTGCTGCTGCGGCGAGGGTGCCGGTCGTCTCGCCATCCGATGCGATGTAGCGGTTGCGGATCCCGGTCCGCTCGACGATCCACTCGTCGGTCGTGTCGACGGTCCGGGACAGTTCCTCGTTGCTGACCTGGCGCTTGGGCAGCGCGCTCCCGACTCCGGCAATGACGGAGCGGCGTGTCATTCCGCGGCCTCGCCGGCAAACGCATGAGCGCGGAAGTTGTCGAGGTCGTCGCCGATCTTCCTGGTGATGTCGTTGCGAACCATGCTCGCGGCGACCCGGATTGCGTTGGCGACGCCCTTGGCGTTGGCGCCGCCATGGCTCTTTACCACGAGACCGTTCAGGCCGAGGAAGACCGCGCCATTGTGGTTATTCGGGTCGAGATGGACCTGCAGCAGATTGAGCGCCGGGCGCGACAGCGCGAACCCGGCCTTCGAGCGAAACGAGCTGGTGAAGGCCCGGCGCAGCAGGTCGGTCACGAAGCGGGCGGTGCCCTCGGCGGTCTTGAGCGCGATATTGCCGGAGAAGCCGTCGGTGACCACGACGTCGACCTCGCCGCGCGACAGCTGGTCACCCTCGGTGAAGCCGTCGAAACGGAACGGCAGATAGTCGGCGTCGCGCAGCAGCGCAGCGGCGTCCTTCAACTCGTCCGTGCCCTTGAGTTCCTCGGTGCCGATGTTGAGCAATTTAACGCGGGGCTCTGCGATCCCGAGAACGCAGCGGGCATAGGCCGCACCCATCACCGCGAACTGGACGAGGTTTTGGGCGTCGCACTCGGTGTTCGCGCCGAGATCAAGCATGACCACGTCGGTCTCGCCAAGCGTCGGCAGAAGCGCCGCCAGCGCCGGCCGGTCGATGCCGGGCATGGTCCGCAGCGCGAGCTTGGACATGGCCATCATTGCGCCGGTGTTGCCGCCCGACAGCGCCGCGTCCGCGACAAGCTCCTTCACCGCGTTGATGGCCATGCCCATCGACGTGGTGCGGGCCCGGCGGATCGCCTGGCTCGGCTTCTCGCTCGCCGCAATGGCTTCGGGGGAGTGAACTAGCGTGGCACTTTCGGCGAGGGCCCGGTGGTTTGCGAGCTGAGCTTCGACCTCGCGTTCGTCGCCGTAGAAAGTGAAGCGCAGGCTGGAATCGCGGCGTAGCGCCGTGGCCGCGCCGGCAATCATCGCCGCGGGGCCGCCGTCGCCGCCCATAGCGTCAATCGCAATTCGTGGGCCCCCGTCCATGCGGACGCGAAGGTGCTCAGGCCTCGGGCGAGACGATTTCGCGGCCGTTATAATGGCCGCAAGCCGCGCACATGTTGTGCGGCAGCTTCAATTCGCCGCAGTTCGGACATTCCTGGAACGCAGTGGCCTTGAGCCCATGATGGCTGCGGCGCATGTTCCGCTTCGACGGCGAAGTTTTTCTCTTAGGGACAGCCATTGCGGCACCTTTGAATTATTCGGGACAACAATAAAAATTGCGACGATCTGCGCCTCATCACGGCAGGGTTCCTTTTGGGGGCTCCCCGCGGGTGGCGGCCGGATCGTCGCGAACCGCGGCTCCTATAGCGCATGGGGACGCTGTTGCAAGCGTAGCGTGGGAGTGCGAGGGCGATGGGGGGAGACAATGACATGATGCTGGTTCCGGTGACGCTTATCAGCACAGCCGCGGCGGTGCTGCTCAACTTTTGGCTCAGCTGGCGGATCGGCAGTCTGCGGGAGGAATATAAGGTCAGCGTCGGCGATGGGGGGCACGAGCCGCTGTTGAGGCGGATGCGGGCGCAGTCGAACTTTATCGAAAACGCGCCATTCGTGCTGATCCTGATCGGCGCCCTGGAGCTTTCGGGCGTCAACCGCTGGGCGCTTGGCGGCATCGCGACCGTTTTCCTCGCAACCCGCATCGCCCATGCGTTTGGGATGGACGGCGGCGAGCGTCAGCGATGGCGGATGTACGGCATGACGGGGACGATGATCACCAATCTCGCACTGGTGATCTGGGCTGTCGTCTGCGTCGCGCGAGTTTGCCTAGGCCGCTAGAGAAGCATCGCTGACGAAGGGGTTGGTCGCGCGCTCGTGGCCAAAGGTCGACATCGGTCCGTGGCCGGGCACGAACGCCGTTTCGTCGCCCATCGGCCAGAGCCTCGTTGTGATCGAGTTGATCAGCTGCTGCTGGTCGCCATGCGGGAAATCCCAGCGCCCAACCGAGCCGCGGAACAGCACATCGCCCACGAGCGCGAGCCTGGATTCCGGGTGGTGGAAGACAACGTGGCCGGGCGTGTGGCCGGGGCAGTGGCGAACGTCGAAGGTGAGATCGCCGAACGTCGCGGTATCGCCGTCGGTGAGCCATCGCGACGGTTCGAACGGCCTGCCGGACACGCCGTACTTCGCCCCATCCTCGGTGAGCCGCTCGATCCAGTAAATGTCGGCCTCGTGCGGGCCCTCGATCGGCACGTCCAGTTCGTCGGCCAAAATGCCGGCGCTGCCGCAATGGTCGATATGGCCGTGGGTCAGCAGGATCTTCTCGATCGAGACTCCGGCCTGTGCCGCCGCAGCTTTGAGCCGAGGCAAGTCGCCGCCGGGGTCGACGAACGCGCCGCGCATCGTCTTCGTGCACCACAGCAAGGTGCAATTCTGCTGCAAAGGCGTCACCGGGAGGATCGCGGCCCGCAGCGGCGGTTCGCTCATTTCCATGGGTCGCTCGCGGTCCACGGTTGGAGTCGGTTCATCGCCGGAGGCTCGTCCTTCATCGACGCCGCGACCGCCTCCGCTTGCCGCATTACCCGCAGCACATTGCCCCCGGCGAGCTTGGCGAGATTTTCATCGGACCAGCCGCGCCTGATCAGTTCGGCGAACAGCAGTGGATAGCCGCTGACCGTGCCGAGGCCCTCGGGCGCACTCTCAATCCCGTCGAGATCGCCGCCGATGCCGACATGATCGTAGCCGGCGATTTTCGCGACGTGATCGACGTGGTCGGCGACTTGCGCGACGGTGACCCGCGGCGGCGGGTTTGCCGCTGTCCACGCCTTGAGGTCGGCCTCGCGGGGCCCGGGCCGTCCGTTGTCGAGCGATTTCAGGCGCGCTTCCTCGGCGGCTTCCTCCGCGTTCCATTTGCGAGATGCCTCGGAGACGTAGGGCGGGTAGAAGTTGACCATCACGACGCCCCCGTTGGCGGCGGTGAGCTTGAGGATGTCGTCGGGGACGTTGCGGTTGTGATCGCTAAGTGCTCGGGCGCTCGAGTGGGAGAAGATCACCGGCGCTTTCGATACCTGCAGGGCTGCCCGCATCGTGTCGTCGCTGACGTGGCTGAGATCGACCAGCATGCCGAGCCGGTTCATCTCGTGGATGACTGCGCGGCCGAAGTCGGTGACTCCGTGATATTTTGGGTCGTCGGTCGCGCTGTCGGCGAACTCGTTGTTCTTGAAGTGGGTCAGCGTCATGTAGCGCGCACCGAGATCATAGAACTGCCTCAGCGCGGCGAGACTGCCGCCGATCTGGTGCCCGCCCTCGATCCCGATCAGCGAGGCGACGCGGCCGGTCTTGTGGATGCGGACGATGTCGTCGGCGGTGCCGGCGAGAGCGAGGTCGTTGGGGTAGGCCTTGACCAGGCGCTTGACGATGTCGATCTGCTCGATCGTGTCGCGGATGGCGGTGTCTCCCGTCATTTCGGACGGGATGTAGACCGACCAGAATTGCGCGCCGACGCGTCCCTGGTGGAGACGCGCCATGTCGGTCATCAGCGGATATGGTTTCCACTGGTCGGTGCCGCTGGCGAGGCCTTCAACCTTCAGCCCGTAATTCTCGCGCAGCTGCTCGGCGAGGTCGTTGTGACCGTCGATCAGCGGCGTCGCCTTGAGGATGCGGTCGATCCGGGCCTGCACCCCAGGGGAAATCGCGTTGTCGATCGAATGAGCTGTGGCGGGTGAGGTGAGGAGCATAAAGGCGGCGACCAGCAGCGAAGGGGCACGTATCATAAAGCAGGTCTAGGAAGCGTGGCGAGAGCGCGCAATCCGCGCTTGTCCTTTGCCGCGAGGCCGACGATGAAGACGCTAGGATGAGCGACCTTGAAGAGACGATGAAATTTGATCCCGAGGAGGGCATCGCCGACCTCGACGCGCACCTGGACCGGCTCACGGCCGCTGCGGAAGCGCAGGGCTTCAAGTTCGACCGCCATGCCGCCCGCAACGAACTCCAGGCGGCGACCTTTGGCAAGCGCCGCCCCGTGACGGCGCGGCTGGTTCTGTCGCCGACCGGCGCGATGGCGATCGAGGTGAGGCCAGCCTAGGCGGCGAGCGGAAAGCGGAGCAGCCGGTCGGAGACGGGTACCAGCGCAGCGGCCCTATCGCCCACGTGACCGAGGATCTCCGGATGGTGCGCGTCGAGCCCGCCGGTCAGTGAGCCGAACGCCGGCATGATGATCTTGCTTGCCGACGTTACGAAGCAGCGGCGCGAGACCCGGCGGCCGCGCAAATGGACCCTGAGCTTGGGGTGGAAGTGGCCCGAAATCTCCGGCCGGGTCTCTTCGCGCAATGCTTCGTGGCGAAGGATGATCCCGCCAAGCTCCACCTCATCGGCGATGCGGCCGCCGCAATGGTCGGCGAAGCCGGGGTCATGGTTGCCGACGATCCACGTCCAGTCGAGCCGCGAGGTGAGCGAGGTCAGCAGTTGTCGCGCGCTGGCCGGCAGCCGGTCGCAGCCGAAGCGGTCGTGAAAGCTGTCGCCCAGGCAATAGAGCCGGGTTACGCCCGTGCGCTCGACCTCCGCGGCGAGCACTGTCAGCGTTGCATGTGAATCGTAGGGCGGCAGGAACTGGCCTGCGAGCGCGAACCAGCTCGCCTTTTCGAGGTGCAGATCCGCCACCAGCAGCGCCTCTTCGGCGGGCCAATATAGCGCGCCGTCGGCGCTGGCTGCGAACGTTTCGCCTGCGAACGAAAAGGGAACCATCCGGCCGGTGTACTGCCTGGATACGGCTCGTCCAGTACGAAAGTCCGCTCATCCTGAGGAACTGGTGAGCTTGTCGAACCGGCGTCTCGAAGGACGGTCCTTCGATACGGGCCTTCGATGCGATTCGTTTACTCAGTCCCTACTCAGGATGAGCGTTTTGAGCTTAATGCTTACTCGTAATCGCCG
>JAZKBB010000003.1:71064-97304 GCA_040388865.1 Pseudomonadota bacterium
TCGCCGCCGGACGGAGTCGGGCGCGGCGGCGCGGCGGCGGTCAGGCGCAGCGCCTCGGCGGCCTCGCTCAGCGACGCCAGCTCTTCGGTCTCGTCTTCCTCGTCGACCCGCACCTTCTGGAGGTTGGTGACGATCGCTTCCTCGAGGTGCTTGGGCTTGACCATTTCCTCGGCGATCTCGCGCAACGCCACGACCGGGTTCTTGTCGCGATCGCGGTCGATAGTGAGGTCAGCACCGCCCGAGATCTGGCGGGCGCGCTGGGCGGCCATCAGGACCAGGTCGAACCTGTTCGGGATCTTGTCGACACAATCTTCAACCGTAACGCGCGCCATCAGTCGCTCCGCAAAGCTATTCCATTGCCAAATCGGCTTCGGGAATATGGGATTTCAGGAAGGTGGTCGCAATAGCTTGCGGGGTCGCGCAAAGTCAAGGAAAGCTGGCCCATGGCCGACCAGCCGCCCGTGTCCAGACCTCCTATTCGCGCCGAGGTTGCTGGCAACCGGCTCGAACTGATCGAGAGCGGCGGCGCGCGTTTAAAGTTGCTGCTCGAGCTGATCGGCGGGGCGCGGCACTCGATCAAGATGCTGATGTACATGTTCAACGCCGATCGCGTCGGCGAGCAGGTGCGCGACGCATTGGCCGACGCGGCGGCTCGCGGTGTCGACGTCAAGCTGCTGATCGACGGCTTCGGTTCGGCGGCGTCCGACGCCTTCTTCGCACCGTTGGCCGCAGTCGGCGGCGCCCATTGCGTGTTCAACCCAAGCTATGGCCGTCGTTACCTTCTGCGAAACCACCAGAAGCTGGTGGTGATCGACGGCCAAACCGTGATCATCGGCGGCGCAAATATCGACGATACGTACATGGAGGATCGCGGGCCGGAGCATTGGCGCGACCTGTGGCTGCGGCTTGATGGGCCGGAGGCGGCGATGCCGAGCCGCTACTTCGACACGCTGTTCCGTTGGGTGACGCGGCGCAGGCCGAGCCTCAATTACGCGCGGCGACGGCTTGCTGAATTTAGTGAGTGGCGCGGACCCCTACAGTGGAAGTTCAGCGGCCCCTTGAGCATGCGCAACAGCTGGTGGCGGAGCATCGGCCAGGACATCCGCCGCGGCCAGCGGCTCGACATGATCTTCGCTTATTTCGCGCCTCCGGCGGCGATGCTGCGGCGGATCGGGCGGCTCGGGCGCCGCGGCCGGGCGCGGATCATCACTGCCGCCAGGTCCGACAATCATGCGACGATCGCGGCGGCCCGCAACAGCTACAGCCGGCTGCTCCGCCGCCATGTCGAGATGTATGAATATCAACCGGCAAAGCTGCACACCAAGCTCGCCATCGTCGACGACGTGGTCCACATCGGCTCGTCCAATTTCGATTATCGCAGCCTCTACATCAACATGGAGATCATGCTGCGGATCAAGGACGCCGGGTTCGCCAACGCCATGCGCGGTTATGTCGAGCGGGAAATTGCCGATAGCGAGTGGATCACTCCGGCTCTCCACAAGCGCCGCTCAAATCCGTGGCGACGGTTCAAGTGGGCGCTGTCCCACTATCTCGTGAATATCATGGATTATACGGTGACGCGGCGGCTGAACTTCCGCCCGGAAAAATAGCGCGGACTAGGCTTCGGGCTCGCCCTTGTACGCCCAGAACAACGTTGCCGGGGGCACGTTGACCCATTCGAAGCCGCGCTTGATGTGGTCGAAGTGCGGCTGGATGAAGTCCCGCACCTTCGGGCTGAACTGGTAGACCAGGAACGCGCCGCCGGGGCGGATTACCTTCGCGGTCGCTTCGGCGATCGCGTCGCCCACGCCAGGCGGCAGCGTCGAGAAGGGCAGGCCCGACACCACATAGTCGGCTGAGCCAAGATTGCGGTCGGCGAGAATTTTTTCGACATCGGCGGCCGAGCCGGTGACAGCAATCAGCCGCGGATCGTCGATCCGTTCCTTGAGATATTTCGTGAAGTCGGGATTGGTGTCGATGGTCACCATCTTTGCGTCGGGCGCGAGTCGCTCGAGAATCGGCTTGGTGAAGGTCCCGACTCCGGGGCCATATTCGACGAACAGCCTAGTGTTCGCCCAATCGACCGGGTCGAGCATCTTGTCGATCAGCACGCGGCTCGACGGGATGATCGAGCCGACCATCACCGGATTCTTGATGAAACCGCGCAGGAACTGCCAGTGCGGACTGGGCGATCGGCGATCGCGACGGCGCTGGAGTCGGCGGGGACTTTTCAGCGTGCGCGCGGAAGAAGATGGCATGGATGCTCCGTTGCGGGGCCAATCGAGGCCGGAGCGTTGGCAAATGCGCCTCCGCTTGGCAAGGTTTCCGAACGTTACAATCAACAACACGCTGCGTCACGCTTCTGCGAACCGCACGATAATTGCGACGAAGAGGTTCCGCATCGCGGTGACGTTCCGTATGCAAAGCCGTGGCTTCGATCGCGCGCAATCGCGGCGTTGGCGCGACTGCGCTGGCTCCGGCTCATTTCATGCTCCTGTACGCGGCGATGCTCGTCGCCGCGGCTGGTAACACGGCGCTGCAGTCGGTGATGCCCGCGATCGGGCGCGAAATCGGAATCAAGGATTTCTACGTGGCAATCGCCTACACTTGGTCGGCTGTGCTGTGGGTGCTGCTCGCCCCGTATTGGGCGGAGAAGAGCGACCATCACGGCCGAAAAACTCTGGCCATCATGGGCGTCAGCGGGTTCGTCGTGTCGATGACTCTTTGCGGCATTGCGCTGTTCAGCGGGCTTCATGGCTGGATCAACGGTGCCCTGACCTTCAGCTTGTTTGCCGTGTTCCGGGCAATCTACGGCAGCCTCGGCTGCGCGACGCCGTCGGCAACCCAGGCCTATCTTGCGTCGAAGACACGGCGCGGCGGGCGCGTCGCTGCATTGTCTGCTTTGTCCTCGTCGTTCGGCCTGGGCACGATCATCGGTCCCGCAGTCGCGCCCTTGTTCGTGGTTCCGCTGGTCGGACTGGCGGGCCCGCTGTTCGCCTTCGCGCTGATCGGCCTCGCGGTCGTCACATCCGTGGCGCTGTGGCTGCCCAACGACCGCTACGGCCGCCTCATCGGCCATGGCGCGGCGATGAGCTATCCCTCGCTCGCCAGCCCGCCGACCGGCGCCAGCGTCACCGCCGCCACGGCGCCGCGCCACCAGAAAAGGCTGAGCTGGAAGGACACGCGTATTCGACCGTGGATTACCGCTGGCGTCGTCGCCGGCCACGCGCAGGCTGCGACCCTCACCTGCATCGGATTCTTTGTCATCGACCGGCTGCACCTTACCGCCCGGGGTTCGGAAGGGCCGATCTCGATCGTCATGATGGGTGGCGCCGGCGCGACGCTTGGCGCGCAATGGGGGCTGATCCCGCGCCTCGGACTCAAGCCGCGGGCGTTGATCTTGTGGGGAGCGCTGATCGCGGCCGCCGGGCTTATCGGGACGATGCTGTCGCAGGATCTATACGGCGTCACGATCGGTTTTGCCGTGGCGTCATGGGGTTTCGGTTTCACCCGTCCGGGCTTCACCGCCGGCGCGTCGCTTGCGGTGCCGCTCGCCGAGCAAGGCGCGGTAGCCGGCGTCATCACCTCGGCGAACGGCATCAGCTATGTGCTAGCGCCGGCGCTCGGCATCAGCCTCTACGGCTGGCACCATGACCTGCCGTTCGCGGCCTTTGCCCTGCTCCTTGTGGCGTTGGCGCTGGTGGGCCGCGGCAGCCTTTCCGACTAGGCGCTGGTTACTCGGGCTTGCCGCCCGGCTTAGGGCGGAGCATCCCGGGAAGCACGAAGCCGATCCCGCCAAGCGGCCGCGTTGCCTCGCTCTTCAGCGTCGCCTGGATCTGCTCATATTCCTCGAGCATCTCGGCGGTGACCGAGGCGCGGCTCTCGCTCAGTGCAACTTCGAAGTCGGCCTTGGTCACTTTGGCCTCGTCCAGTCCGCGGCGGAGCGCCGTCAGGCCGGCGCGGCGGACGAGATCTTCGAGATCGGCGCCGGTGAAGCGGTCGGTGTGCTGGGCGATGGCTTCAAGGTCGACATCGTCGGCGAGCGGCATGCCCTCGGTGTGGATTGCGAGAATGCGCCGGCGGCCGGCTGTATCGGGCACGCCGACGTAAATGAGCTCGTCGAACCGGCCGGGGCGAAGCAATGCCGGGTCGATCAGCGTCGGGCGGTTGGTCGCGCCGATGACGACGACGTTCTGCAGCTCCTCGAGGCCGTCCATTTCCGACAGGATGGTGTTGACCACGCGCTCGGTTACCTGCGGCTCGCCGAGCCCGCCGCCGCGTGCCGGCACGAGGCTGTCGAGCTCGTCGATAAAGATGATCGTCGGCGCAACCTGCCTGGCGCGGTTGAACAGGCGAGCGATCTGCTGCTCGCTTTCGCCATACCATTTGCTGAGCAGGTCCGACGATTTGGTGGCGATGAAGTTCGCTTCCGCCTCGCGGGCGGCGGCCTTGGCCAGCAAGGTCTTGCCCGTGCCGGGTGGTCCATAGAGCAAGAAGCCCTTGGCCGGCCGGATGCCAAGGCGGCGGAAGGCCTCGGGATGCTTGAGCGGTAACTCGACGCCCTCCTGGAGGCGGTCGCGGGCCTGGTCGAGCCCGCCGACATCGTCCCAGCGGACGGTGGGAGCCTCGACCATCACCTCGCGCATCGCGGATGGCTGCACACGTTTCAGCGCATTTTCGAAATCGCGCTCCTCGACTGACAATGCATCGAGGATCTCGGTCGGGATCGTGGCTTCTGCGAGGTTGAGCTTGGGCATGATCCGCCGCACCGCCTCGAGCGCGGCTTCGCGGGTCAACGCCGCGATGTCCGCGCCGACGAAACCGAACGTGCGTCGCGCCAGATCCTCGAGGTCGACGTCGGCGGCGAGCGGCATTCCGCGCGTATGGATGCCGAGTATTTCGCGGCGTCCAGGCTGGTCCGGGACTCCAACCACGATCTCGCGGTCGAAGCGGCCGGGGCGGCGGAGCGCTTCGTCGAGAGCTTCGGGTCGGTTGGTGGCGGCGATGACGACGGTGTTTTGACGCGGCTCAATCCCGTCGAGCAAAGTCAGCAGCTGCGCGACCAGGCGCTTCTCTGCCTCTCCAGTGACCTGGCTGCGCTTGGGCGCGATCGAATCTAGCTCATCGATAAAGATGATCGATGGTGCGCTCTGCGCCGCCTGCTCGAACAACTCGCGCATCCGCCGCTCGCTCTCGCCGTACGCAGAGCCCATGATTTCGGGACCGGCGATGTGGAAGAACTTCGCCGCGCTCTCATTCGCGACGGCGCGGGCGAGCAGGGTCTTGCCGGTGCCGGGCGGACCATGGAGAAGCACGCCCTTGGGCGGATCGACCCCGAGCCGCTGGAACAACTCCGGGTGGCGCAGCGGAAGCTCGACCATTTCGCGCAGCGCATCGATGGTGTCGCGCATGCCGCCGAGATCGTCATAGGTGACGTCGGCGCGGCGCTGACCCTCGCCGTCGCGCGCGGTGTATTCGGACAGAAGCTCGACCGCGGTACTGCCGTCGATGTGGACGATGCCCTTGGGCACGGCGGTGACCACGACCAATCGCAGCTCCTGAAGCGCGAACGCCGGCGCGTTGAGCAGCTGCCGGATGTGGTCGGGCATGTCGGCGTTGATCCGCTGATGGCCGGTGGTTGCGACGGTGTCGCCCTCGACCAGTGGCCGACCCGCGAAGCTGCGCTTCAATGCGTCGGCCGATCCCTGGAGGCGAACGTTGGGCTGCGCCGGGGCGAAGACCACGCGTGTCGCCGGCGTGGACGAGGCCTTGCGGACCTCGACGAAGTCACCCGATCCGACGCCGGCATTGGCGCGCTGGAGGCCGTCGAGACGGATGATGTCGATCCCCTCGTCCTCGCCATAGGGACGGATGGCGCGCGCCGCGGTGGACCGCTTTCCAACGATCTCGATGACGTCACCCTCGGCCAGCGAAAGCTCGTCCATCAGCTTGTCGGGCAGGCGGGCAAAGCCGCGGCCGCTGTCTGCAGGCGGCAGGCTCGCGACCTGCACCTTGCGCGATTTCACGCGGTCAATTGTCGCTGCTTCGGCCATTATTTCTCCTCACCCGCGCTCGCGGCACTGACGCAACGGTGGCGCCGCGTCGCGGTTTCCAATCCTGATCAATATTCGATCGCCCCGGCAATTTTGCGGGGCCGACGCTCCGGTGACGAGTGCGATTTTATTCAAGCCTTCGACACCGTGGCTTTGACGATTTTGCCCGGCTCGCGCGGCGGTTCACCGACCGGAAGCGCATCGACGTGCTCCATGCCGCTCTCGACCTCGCCCCAGACGGTGTACTGCGTGTCGAGGAAGGGCGAATCTTCAGTCACGATGAAGAACTGACTGTTGGCGCTGTCGGGGTTCTGGGCCCGCGCCATCGAGGCCACGCCGCGCTTGTGCGACTCGCGCGAGAACTCTGCCTTCAGATTGGGCAAATCGGAACCGTGCATGCCGGTGCCGGTCGGATCGCCGCCCTGCGCCATGAAGCCGGGGATGACGCGGTGGAACACCGTTCCGTCGTAAAAGCCACTGTTGGCGAGGTCGGTAATGCGTTGGACATGGCCGGGCGCCAGGTCGGGGCGAAGCTTGATGACGACATCGCCCCCGCTCGAGAGGGATAAGGTCAGGCGGTCGGCGTCGGCCATTGGTGCACTCCGTCATTAAAGCTTGTCAGGCGCGCGATTTAGGGATGCGGCGACGGTTGCGCCAGAGCGGCGCCGTCCATAGGAGGGCGGCACCGGGTGCAGCGGGAAGGGAGCGTCATGGCCGAACCTGACCAGATCGCCGCCGTCACGCCGCCGGAGGACAACACTCCCAACCAGGTCATGGACGAGGAGACCCGGCTCCGTCGGGACTTCGTCGACAGGGTGCTCGACGCAGTCGATGACGGCGACGACGAGACCGCGCGCAAGCTGGTCGCACCGCTCCATCCGGCGGACGTCGCCGACTTGATCGAGCTTGCCGCGCGCGACGAGCGCGAGGGCCTGGTCAAGGCGCTCGCCGGCATCGTTAGTCCCGACGTCCTCGCCGAGATGAACGAATATGTGCGCGAGGATCTGCTCGACGAACTCGAGCCGCAACAGGTCGCGGACATCGCCGGGCAGCTCGAGACCGACGACGCGGTCGCGCTGATCGAGGATCTCGACCGCGCCGACCAACAAGCGGTGCTGCGAGCGATGGATCCCGACGACCGCGCGGCGGTCGAGGAAGCGCTCAGCTATCCCGAGGAGTCCGCCGGGCGCCTGATGCAGCGCGACCTGTGCGCCGTGCCGGCGCATTGGAATGTCGGGCAAGTCATCGATTACCTGCGCTCGACAGCCGACCTGCCGACCGACTTCTGGGAGGTGTTCGTGGTCAGCCCCGACCATCATCCGGTGGGTACCTGCAAGCTATCGACGATATTGCGCACGGCGCGCGGAACTCCGGTCGGCGACATCATGTCGCGCGAGCAGACCCTGATTCCGGTCGACATGGACCAGGAGGATGTCGCGCTCCGCTTCCAGAAATATGCGCTGGTCTCGGCCGCTGTTGTCGATGAGGAGGGCCGGCTTGTCGGGATGATCACGGTCGACGATGTGGTTCACATCATCTCCGAGGAAGCCGGCGAGGATGTCCTGTTGCTCTCTGGTGCCGGCGAAGGTGACATCAACGAGCCGATTCAGCTGACCGTCCGGCGCCGTCTGTTCTGGCTGGTGATCAATCTCGGCACCGCAATTCTCGCCGCCAGCGTCGTCAGCCTGTTTCAAGGTGAAATCGGCAGATATGCGGTGCTTGCGGTGCTCATGCCGATCGTCGCCGGAATGGGCGGCAATGCCGGGACTCAGACTCTCGCTGTCGCGGTCCGCGCCCTGGCGACAAATCAATTGACGTCATCGAACACGGTCCGCGCGTTCCTGCGGGAGATCACCATCGCGCTCGCTAACGGCCTGTCGCTGGGGCTGCTGATCGGGGCCGGAGTCTCGTTTGTATTCGGCGTGATCTACCCGCAGCCGAACGGCTTCCTTCTGGGCGGCGTGATCGCGGCGGCGATGGTCATAAACAATCTCGCCGCAGGCCTTGGCGGCATCCTCGTACCGGTGACGCTCGACCGGCTCGATATCGACCCGGCCGTCTCATCCGCTGTGTTTGTCACGACGATCACCGATGTGACCGGCTTCTTCAGTTTCCTCGGACTTGCCGCGCTGGTCGGACTCGGCCGCTAACCCATTGCGAATCATGCCTTAGTCCGGCACTGCTGAGCCCGTGCCGATCCTCCATCTGACCAAGGTCGCGTTCGGCTGCCGAACAGTCGAAGCGCTGGAAAAGCGGGTCGCTGCGCGAACCCATGGTGGAGAAATGCGGGTGCCGACCCGGATGCGGCCAAAGCGGTCGGAGGAATTGATTGGCGGTTCGCTGCATTGGATCGTCAAACACCGGATGATCGGGCGTCAGCAAATTCTCCGCTTCGAGGAGCGCAAAGATGGCCGGATTGACATCGTCCTGGCCGCAACGCTGGAACTGATAGCGCCGAGGCCTAAGCGCGCGCACCAGGGCTGGCGTTATCTAGAGGAGGCCGACGCGCCGCGCCCCGGCGACGAAGACGCGAGCGGAGTGGCGGCGCTTCCTCCACAGCTTTATGGGCGGCTTGCCGCGCTGGCCCTGGTTTAGTCGAGGTTACTTGCAGCCGCTGACGCTGGTCGATCCGGCGACTTTGAGCGTGCAGGACGGACGGCCCGTCAGGCGGATCGTCGCCGGTCCGGAGGTGTCGATTGTCGCCGTGCCGGTTACGTTGGCGTCGATCGTCGACGTTCCCTCGGCGCCGATCGTCGCGTCGGTAGCGGCGAGGTCCGCGGCATCCACCGACGCAATTCCGCGGACGATACTGGTCAGCTTCTTGGTGCGGCCGGCCAGCCTGGCACTCCCGCTACCAATGACGCTCACACTCATCTGGTCGCTATTGACGGCGCCGATGACTCCGCGGCCGGAGCCCTGCACCGACAGGGCGAAGCTGAGGCCTCGGACGCGGTCGATCGTCAGTGTTCCCGCGCCGTTGAGCCACGCATTGGTGAGATCGTGCGTGCCGAGGCTGATTTCGACCGGTCCCGAATCGCTGCCCGGATAGCCACCCCATGAGGACGCGCTCGGGCGGACGATCAACGTGTCGCCGTTCACCTCGACGTCGACCCGATCGAGCGCGGCGCTCGAGCCTGTGGCTCTCGCAAAGGGAGCGACGTCGGTCGCAAGGCTCACCTTGAACGGGCCCTCGACCCGGATCTTGGTGAAGCTGGTGATGCCAAAGTTGCGATTGGCTGCACCCGCCGGAGCCGCGATCGCGAGCGAAGCACAGAAAGTGAATAGGAAGGTGCGCATATGCACACCTTCCTAGCTGACGATTAAGTTCACTTTAAGAGCAATGCCAAATCACGAACAATGCACGTCGCCGGATCCCGCCTTGCTGATATTGCACTTGGCGCCGCCGGTAACATTGACGTCGCCGGAGCCCATCACGTCGACATCGGCCGTCGCCGTCGCGTTGGCCTTGACGCTGCCGGAGCCGGCGATCGAGACCTTGGCTTGCTCGGCAGTGATCCCGGCGGCGTCGATCCCGCCCGATCCGGCGATCTCATATTCGACGCTCTTGGCGCGGCCCGTGCCGGCCTTGACGCCGCCCGAGCCGCCAATCGACAACTTCAGGGACTGAACCTCAACCGATGTGAGGTTGAGGCCGCCGGAGCCGGCGATCTCGCCTTCGAAGGCATTTCCGGTGACCTTGTCGACGGTGATCCCGCCCGATCCCGCGATGGTGGCGCCGCTGAGCTGTGGAACGGTCACCACAAAATGCGCCTTGCCGCGGCTACCGAAGCCGAAATGGAAGAAGCTGTGGTTGTTTTCTGCATGAATGAGGAGCTTGTCGCCCTGGACCTCGACCACTGTCCGTTCGAGCAGTCTTTCGCTGCCAGTGCTCGACACGGACGGGTTGGAACCGGTCCGGACTTGG
Organism: Pseudomonadota bacterium; assembly: GCA_040388865.1. Classification (GTDB taxonomy): domain Bacteria; phylum Pseudomonadota; class Alphaproteobacteria; order Sphingomonadales; family Sphingomonadaceae; genus Sphingomicrobium. The sequence continues at coordinate 81,043 of JAZKBB010000003.1, forward strand.
ACATCGTACGGCCCGGCGACTTCGATCGCCGAGAAGTTGCGGACGTTGTAGTTCCTCGAGACCGTAGCACCTTCGCCGCCGTCGGCTTGTGCGTGGCAACCGGCGAGAGCAGCAGCGGCGAGCACTGGCGCGATGGACCTTGGCAAGCGGCGGCGCCGCGAAAGTCGAGCGGCCCATTGCGTGTTGGAACCAAAATGCGATGAAAATGGTGAGTGCCATGACGATCGCGCCGCGGACAAAGAAGCGGTCGTCGGTGCTGGTGGAAACGCGTGTTTCTTCGACTAAAGTCGCCATCTCTTACCCCCTAGGTCTGGCCTGGATCGTTCTACCGCCTTGGGACCATGGAGAAAAGCCCTCAGGCTCTGAGCCGTGGCCGACCATGCCGCTCTAATCACTTGATATATCTATTCCCAAGGCTGTACGCGCCATCTCATGTTCCCTCACGCTCCGGATCGGTCGCGGGATCGCCGGATCGAGGATCCGACCAACCTGTGGATCATTCACCCCGCGTCGCGGTGGCTGCTGCCGTGGTTCCTCGAGCGCGGCATTTCCGCGAACGCGGTCTCGCTGGGCGGACTGGGCATCGGGGCTCTTGCCGCGCTTGCCTATGCGAACTGGCGGCTTTGGCCGCTCGCGTGCATCGGATTGCTTCTGTCGATGGCCTGGCTGGTTGCCGATGGTCTCGACGGCATGATCGCGCGCACGACCGGCACCGCGAGCGCCGTCGGGCGGTTTCTCGACGGCCTTTGCGATCACGGCGTCTTCATTCTGATTTACGTGGCCCTCGCCGCATCGATCGGAACCGTCGAGGCGTGGATCCTGGGAGTCTGCGCGGGCGTGCTCCACGCGCTGCAGTCGAATCTGTATGAAAGCGAACGCGCTCGGTTTCACCGCCGCTGCAGGGGCGTCGCGGCTGTGACGGCGGCGCCGGCTCCCAATCCGCTGGTGTGGCTGTACGACCGATTGTGGGGCGTGGTCGACAGGTTCGCGCTGCGCTTCGACGAAGCTCTGGGACGGAATCGCAATCCGGCGCAGCTCGGGGCCGAATATGGCTCCGCCGCGGCGAAGCCGCTACGGCTGATGAGCTTGCTCAGCGCCAATGTCCGCGTCTATGTGATATTCCTTGCCTGCGTGGTTCGAAATCCCCGCCTCTTTTGGTGGATCGAAATCCTGCCTATGACGGCAATTCTGATCATCGGCCTCTTCTGGCACCGGCAAGTCGAATCCCGGTTCATCCGCAAAATGAGCTTGGCGACTGCACGAACCCCAGACGCACCACCGACCTATTCGAAGGACGTTTTAAATTGATGTCGACCATCAACATCGCGATCATTGGCATCGGGAACTGCGCCAGCTCCCTGGTCCAGGGGCTCTCGTACTACCGCAACGGCGCGAACGACACGATCGGGCTCATGCACCGCGATCTCGGCGGCTACCGGGCCAGCGACATCCGTGTCGTCGCCGCCTGGGACATTGACCGGCGCAAGGTCGGCAAGGACGTCGCCGAGGCGATTTTCGCCAAGCCCAATTGCACCGAAATATTCTGCGCCGACGTACAGCCGAGCGGCGCGACGGTTCGCATGGGCCGCAAGCTCGACGGGGTCGCGGATCACATGGCCGACTATTCGGCTGACCGGACGTTCGACGTCGCCGACGAAGCGGAGCCCGACCGCGATGACGTCGTGCGCATATTGAAGGAATCGCGCGCTGACGTGCTGATGAACTATCTGCCCGTGGGCAGCCAGCGGGCGACCGAATTTTACGCCGAGTGCGCGCTCGAGGCCGGCGTCGCCTTCGTCAACTGCATCCCCGTGTTCATCGCCAGCGACCCTGCCTGGGCGCAGCGGTTCCGCGACCGCGGGGTCCCGATCATTGGCGACGACATCAAGGCGCAGCTCGGTGCGACGATCGTCCATCGCGTTCTGACCGACTTGTTCGCCAAGCGTGGCGTTCGCCTGGAGCGAACCTATCAGCTCAACACCGGCGGCAACACGGACTTCCTCAATATGCTCAACCGCTCACGCCTTGCCTCCAAGAAGGAGAGCAAGACCGAGGCAGTCCAAGCCGTGGCCGAACGGCGCCTCGACGATGAGAACATCCACGTCGGCCCGTCCGATTATGTCGCGTGGCAGAACGACAACAAGATTTGCTTCCTGCGCATGGAAGGCGAGATGTTCGGCGGAGTCCCGATGAATTTGGAATTGCGGCTGTCGGTCGAGGATTCACCGAACAGCGCCGGCGTCGCCATTGACATGATCCGCTGCGCTAAACTGGCGCTCGATCGCGGCGAGGGTGGCCCGATCAATGCCCCCGCCGCTTATTTCTGCAAGCACCCGCCGGAGCAGATGACGGACGATCTCGCCCAGCACGCTGTCGAAGAATTCATCCTCAACCACTGAGATGATCTCGACCGCGATCCTGCTTGCCGCAGGTGAGGGCAGCAGGCTGCGGTCCGCCGCGCCGTTCAAGCCGCTTTGCACCGTCGCGGGGCAGTCGCTCATTTCGCATGCGCTCCACGGATTGGCGGAAGCAGGGCTAAAGCGCGCCATCGTCGTGCTCGGCTATGGCGCCGACCAGATCGCCACGCACATCACGAAGCAGCGCTGGCCCATAGTCGTCGAAACCGTAACGAGCAGCGATTACCGCCGCCCCAACGGTACGTCGGTCCTGACGGCGGAACCGCTCATCGAGGCGGAAGACGTGCTGCTGGCGATGTGCGACCATCTCGTCGAGCCGGCGCTGTACCAGCTTGTTGCCGAAGCCGGGGCATCCGGCAGCGCGCGCCTCGGTATCGATCGTCGCCTGCAGAGTGACTGGGTCGACATCGAAGACGTTACGCGCGTGCAGACGGCGGACGACCGAATCGTCGCGATAGGCAAGGCGCTCGTCCCGTTCGACTGTTTCGATACCGGGGTATTCGCCATCGGGCCGGCCCTTTTCGACGCGCTGCGAAGCCTCACACTGCCCTCGCTGACCGAAGGCATGCGCATCCTCGCGGCCGACGGAACTGCTTTCGCCGTCGACTGCGGCGATCTCAGATGGATTGACGTCGACGATCAGGCCGCACTTGATAAAGCCGAGCGTTGGGCTGCGGCGAGGCGCGGCGGCGAATAGGCGGAGCCGGCGGTGCTCCCGTCGAAGTTGCACCGGTGGCCGTTTGCCCGCCTCGCCTCGGCGTTACCGCGAAACGTGCGAGATCGATGCTCGTTGTAACACTATCACGTCGGACAAGTACGTCCGGCGAGCGTTCAATGAGGCTATTTATGTTGAAAACCGCTTTGCTGGTGGCCGCTGCTGCGGCCGCCGTGACCACCTCGCCCGCGGATGCGCGGCACTGGCGTCACCACCATTATCGCCATTATTACTCCTACTCATATTCGCCGTACCGTTATTATCGGTACACGTACCCGACCTACGGCTATTACGCGCCCGCCTATTACTCGTACCCGGTCTACAGCTATCCGGTGTACGGCTATCCAGTCTATTCCTATCCGACCTCCGGCGTCTCGATCAGCTTCGGCTTCGGGTCCGGGTACCGGCATTACGGCTATCGGCGCTGGTAGCTTCGGCGACTTGCCCTAAAGCCAGTTCTGTTCGCGGTACCAGGTCGCTGTTGCGGCGAGGCCTTCGATCGTATTGATCCGCGGTTGCCAGATTTCGGGCGGGCAGGCGCGCTTCGGTTCGACGACCCAGTTGCGGTGGGAGAAATAGGCCGCGCGATCCGTCGTGAGCTTGGCCTTCTCGCCGCGCCACCACTGGTCGAGGTGCGCCGCGGCGCGAAGCAATATCCCCGGCGACGAGACAATCGCGGGCTTGGTGCCCACGGCCGCCGCTAGCGCTCGCGCAAACTCGCGGTGAGACCAGCCCCCCGGCTTGCCGTCATCGGCTTCGACGAGGATGTTCGAGAGGGCTGTCGAGCCGGCGAGCGCGAGCAGCAGGCGGGCGAGATCGTCGGCGTGAATCACCGAGACGCGGCCCTTGGGCGGCATCAGCATCAGGCCGAGCTTGGCCATGCGGAACAGCTCGAGCGTCTCCTTGTCGCCGGGGCCGTAGACCGCCGGCGGGCGGACGATCGCCCAGTCGAGGCCCGAGCTGTGGACCAGCTCCTCGGCTTTGGCCTTCGAGCCGCCGTAAAGCGACAGCTTGGGCTCGCGCGCGGCAAGCGAGGAGACGTGCACGAACCGGCGGACACCACCCGCCGTCGCGGCGGCGAGCATTGCCAGTGTCCCCTGCACATTGCCTTTGTCGAAACCGGCGGCGTTGGGAGCGTTGATCGTCCCGGCGACATGGATGATGGCGTCGGCGCCATCGACCAGCCGGCGAAGCGCCTCGCGCTCCTGGAGGTCGCCTGCGATCCAGTCCACATTCTCGCGCGGCGGCTGTTCGCGGCGGGTGAGCGCGGCGATCTGGTGTCCCTCGGTCAGCGCGACCTCGACCAGATGCGAGCCGATGAAGCCGGTGCCGCCGGTGAGGGCTATTCTCACCTCGGCGGCCTCATAGGGGGGTCCACGACCGTTCGTCGGCGGCTTCGAGCCGATCGTCCTCGGCGGCGGCGCCAAGGCTCTGGATGATGGTGTCGAGCAGCGGCTCCATGCCTTCGCCGAGCGGGGCGGAAATCGGGAACACCCGCGCGCCGGTCTCCTTCTCCAAGGCCTTGACGACCTTGTTGAGCGCCTTTGCATCGATCAGGTCGGCCTTGGTCAGCGCGATCACCTCGCGCTTCGCGTCGAGCCCGGCGCCATAGCTGTCGAGCTCGCCGCGAACGATGCGCCATGCGCCGACCGGATCCTCGGCCGCGCCGTCGATGAGGTGCAGCAGCAGCCGCGTGCGTTCGACATGACCGAGGAAGCGGTCGCCGACCCCGGCACCTTCGGCGGCACCCTCGATCAGTCCGGGGATGTCGGCGAGAACGAACTCGCGGCCCTTGTGGCGGACCACGCCGAGCTGCGGCCGGAGCGTGGTGAAGGGGTAGTCGCCGACCTTCGCCGCGGCGTTGCTGACCGAGTTCAAGAAGGTCGATTTGCCCGCGTTGGGCAGGCCGACGAGGCCGACGTCCGCGAGCAATTTGAGCCGCAGCCACACCCATGCTTCCTCGCCGGTCTCGCCGGTCTGGTGCTGGCGCGGGGCGCGGTTGGTCGAGGTCTTGTAGCTGGCGTTGCCGCGCCCTCCCATGCCGCCCTTGAGGAAAGTCACGCGCTGGCCGGGGCGCGTGAGGTCCGCCAGCAGCGAGCGCTGCTCATCGTCGGCGAGGATTTGGGTGCCGACCGGCACTTTGACGATGAGATCGTCGCCGCCCGCGCCGGTGCGGTTGGAACCGGCGCCGCCTTTGCCGCGCGGGGCGCGGAAGTGCTGGGTGTAGCGGAAGTCGATCAACGTATTGAGGCCGGGGACAGCTTCAAAGACGATGTCGCCGCCCTTGCCGCCGTTGCCACCGTCGGGCCCGCCGAACTCGACGAACTTTTCGCGGCGGAAGCTGACGGCACCCGGGCCGCCTGCACCGGAACGGACGAAAATCTTGGCCTGGTCGAGGAAATGCATTTCCGGGTGCGGTTACGCCATGCGAGCCGGGAGGGAAACCTTCGCCGCCGCGCTCGGCGAGCAATAAAGCCAGCAGACCTTGCTCACGATCGAGTGGATGAAATCTTCGTCGACCTGCCGTCCGGCGATGAACAGCCGAAAGTAGATCGGACCCGCGGCAGCGGTGAATAGCCCTTCACGATCAACGTTAGCGGGAAGCTCCCCGCGAGCGATGGCCGCTTTGAACATGGGTTCGAGCTGCCCCATTCGGACGTCGAAATAGGCCCGGGTGTCTTCGCTGTCAGCTCGCAATCGAAGCTCGGCCGCGACCTTCAGGAGGGCCGGCCCGTAAGGAGACCTGAGAGTTTCGATGAGCTTGCGCAGCACCGACGTCAGGTCCTCGGCAAAGCTGGCGCCGAGATCCGGCATCACATCCATTCGCGCCCGCTCCAGCAAGGTTTCGATGATCGCTTCCCAACGGTCGGGAAAGCGGCGGTAGAGGGTCGAGCGCTCAATGCCGGCGTGCTCGGCGATGGCCGCGAAAGTGCAAGCTTCGGGGCCTCCCTCAACGAGAAGTTCGGAGATCGCCCGGTGAACGCGGGCGGTGACGTCTGCAGTGCGCCCGCCCGGTCGTCGCTTGGATTGATCCGAGCTGAACACTTGATTCATCTTTCAACTTCATCTAACGCGACATTCTGTTGCATTAACAGGATGCACCCCAATGTCTATGAAAATGACGCGGCTCGCCGTTGGCGGGCCGCTTGATCTATGTGCTGCGTCGCAAGCTCCGGTACCCTCTCGCCGGGTTTGGGTGCCATGAGGTTCAAGAATAGTGAAAACCGTCCCCGCGTATTGGTCTCTGGAGCCGCCAGTGGCGCCGGCTACGCGTGTGCCGAGGCTTTCGCGGAACGCGGTGCCGAGCTGATCCTCTGCGATTGGGACGGCATCGCTCTCACGCGCGCGGCCAAGCAGCTGGGTGCGTTCTCGAGATTCTGCGACGCGAGCGCTGAAAGCGGTGTCGACATCTTTGTCGAGCAGATCGGCGCCGAATTCCCGAGCATCGACGTGCTCGTGAACGCCGCCGGCCGCGGCTACGTCCGCGCGCTGACAATGATGCGCCTGTCGCGTGCTGTCATGCCGTTGCTGCGCCGAGGGCGGGGTTACCGGCTGATCGCCAATATCGCGCCCGCCGGCGGATTTTCGCCGAGCGACACGATTTTTCCGTACGCCGGATCGTTCGCATCCTTCACCAGGCTGTCGGAAACGCTGATCGAGCAATGCCGCGGGACTGAAATCGACGTCGCCTGCATCACGCCACGCATCGTGCGCTCGCGCCAGTGCAGCGCGATATGGTCCGATCAGCTATACCGCCTCGACCGGGTGGATGAGCTCGACGCGGCAGAACGCATCGTCGCCATGTTCGCCGCGGAGCGGCCGAATTGGAAGCAACGTTCGTCGCTTAAAAACCGCCGCGCCTGAAGCGGCGGCGCCCCTCCGAAGCATTGACGCGCGCGGGAATCGACATGCTAGGTCGCGCACCCTTTGTTGCGCAACGTTCGTTGCGCGCAGAATCGCCTCGAACAGAATCACGCCGTCACGACCCGCCGATCGAACCCAATCGAGCTCGCTTTGCCAGTCGTCAGTGCGCGGGACGAGGCCCGCCATCGTGCCTTGCGCGAGCGGCTCGCTAACGCTCACCCTGACTTCATGATCCTCGCCGATGAGCCGCAAGAAGAGTGATCCGAGGTCGCAAGTTTCGGTGATGCCGAGGACGCGCACGCAATCGCCCTAAGACGCGGCGTTTTGCGGATGATGTGGGACCAGAACAAGTGTTTGCCCCTCGACGCGCCATGACTGGAGCCGCGACAGGAAGTTCATTCCGAGCACGTCCATTTCGCCAAGCCCCGGCGAGGTGACGATCCGCAGGTTCCGCGCGACGATATTGCCGATCCTGAGCTCATCGACCCGGCCGGCCCGCGCTGGAGCCGCGCCGTTGGCGGTCTGGAGAACGACGGGCGCGAAGCCCGACGAGATGTCCACCTTCGCCTCGCGCGCGCTGCTCGCCGAGAGCGCGGTGATCGTGGCGCCGCTGTCGATCAGCATCCGGCGGTCGACGCCGTTGATCGACGCCCGGACCCAGAAATGGCCGTCGGTCGACATCGCGACGCGGAGCTCCTTGCCCGATACCTGTTGATCGTCGAGGCCGAGCTTGCCGGTCAGCCGCGACAACTCCGGCTGATAGGGCGCCATCTGCAGCACCAGGAAAATCATGAATGCGAGTAGCGCCGCGGAAAAGGCCAGACGAACGAAGCGTCCGATGACGGGCAGGCGCTGAAGCACCATCAGCAGCACCGCCGCGACGGCTGCATAAATCAGCAGCGGCTGCCAATGGTGAGGGTCGATCGCCATTCAGCCGATGTCGGCGCTGGCCGAGCCCGGTTCAAGCGATGTTTGACAAGGCCGATGTTGCGCCAGCCGATACCTTGCCGAAACGCTAGGCACTTCTGCTGCTTGTGCGCGTTCTAACATGGATGAGTCTCAGTCGCTCCGCGATGAATGATCGCATCGTTGCCATCGGATTGCTGACGAAACGCGACCTCCGCCTCTTGGGACCGGCTTTCGATCGAGCCTGGCCCGTCGAGGACGCATCGCAATTCGAAACCTTGTTACACGCGATCGATGAAGCCGAGCGGGCGCTCAAGCAAGTTCACGCTCGATAAGTTCCGGCCCTAGAAGCGGTCGAGCAGCCGGTCGACCGTATCAGGTGCCGTCTTCTGCTTCTTCGGCTGCTGTTCCTTGAGCTGCTGGGCGTGGCGCTCGAGAGCGGTTCGGACCAGTTCGATCTGCTCATCGGTCAAATGCTCGATGCCGATGAACTGCTCGCGCGCCTTGTCGACCGCGCGCAAAAGCTCGTCGAGCTTGGCCTGCATTGCGGCGGCATCGCGGTTCTGGCTGTTCTGGATCAGGAACACCATCAGGAAGGTGACAATCGTCGTGCCGGTGTTGATCACCAGCTGCCAGGTGTCGGAATAATGGAACAGCGGGCCGGTTGCGGCCCACACGACGATCAGCGCGACGGCCGTGCCGAAGGTGATTGGATGGCCCGCACCCGCCGAGGTCCTGGTCGCGCACCAATTGAAGAACTGTCGCATGGCCGCCGTAACGCGCTTGGAACGGCTTTGGTGCCTTATGGCTGTTCAGCCCCGGCGCTCAGCCTCGCGGATGCTCCGCTTCGAAGCGATGGCGCAGCCGCTGCGCGGCGAGGTCGCGCGCCGCATCGCGGGGCAGGCCGAGAGCCAGCGCAATGGCAGGACCGAGTAACGAATCGCCGAGCGCGTTCAGCACCAGCGACAATGTGCTCTCGGCGACTTGGCGTCCATCGTGGCCGACCGCCAACTGGGCAACGAGGCCGTGGATCGAGTCGAGGATGGGGTTGAGCGCGTCGCGATTGCCGGTGATGATCATCCACGCGGCGAGCGCTCCGGCACCTTCTTTCCCGAACGCGTCGAAACATTGGTCGACGATCACTCGGGCGTCGGTCTCGCCGGCGCGGGCGCGCTCGACCGCTTCGGCAATGCTGCCGTTGACCGAGTCTGCGATCGATTTTGCAAGTTCTCCCTGGAGCCCGGCCGCCGACCCGAAATGATGGAGCAGGTTGGCATGGGTGCGGCCGATCTTGGCGGCGACGGCTTTTAGCGTGACGCCCTGTGGCCCGTGTTCGAGCAACAGCTCCCGCGCCGCTGCGAGCGCGGCGGAGCGGCTTTCTTCAGGGGACAGGCGGGTACGTCTTATTGACACAGTTGTAAGTAGGTGATACGATCACTCCCATGGCCGCAACTATCTTGCCGACTCCGACCGATCTCAGCATCACGCCGCGCGACCGCCGCTTCGGCCGCGATGCGACCACGCCGAGACTGTGGCACGGCGGGCGTGTCGAAGCGACCGCTATTTACAATGCGCTGTCCGCCACGTTCCCGATCGGTGAGGCCTATTTCGTCGAAAGCGTGCGCGCCTTCCGCGAAGGAACGCCGCCCAAGCTCGCCGAGGAGATCAGGGGCTTCACCACCCAGGAAGCCATTCACAGCCGTGAGCATGACGCGTTCAACAAGCGCGCCGCCGACGCGGGTTATGATCTCTCGAAGCTCGAACAGCGAGTGACCGAGCGGCTCGCGATCACCAGGGATCGGCCGCCAATCGTCAACGTCGCGGCGACGATGGCGCTCGAGCATTTCACCGCCATCCTTGCGCACGAGCTGCTGGCGAACCCGCGCCACCTGGACGGCGCGGAAACGGAAACCGCCGACCTGTGGCGCTGGCACGCGGTCGAGGAGATCGAGCACAAGGGCGTTGCCTACGATACTTGGCTCTTCGCGACGCGCGACTGGCCGCGCTTCAAGCGCTGGAAGGTCAAGGCCAAGGTCATGCTGCTGGTCACCCGCAACTTCCTCGTCGATCGCACCGCCGGCTCCCTCGAGCTGATGCGCCAGGATGGGGTCACCGGCGTCAGGGCCTGGTGGCTGCTGCTCAGCTATTTGTGGGTGCGACCCGGCGTGTTCCGCAAGATCGCCGGCGCATGGCTGAGCTATTTCCTTCCCGGCTTTCACCCGTGGAATGTCGACGACCGGCACCTACTCGGTGCCTATGCCGCGATCGCCAGCGGGACCGAGCCCAAGCGCAAGGTGAGGCGGGCGGCTTAAGCCGCCAGCGCCTCGTCTTCGTCAGCCAGCTCGGCCTTCAGCGCCAGCCGCATCAAACGAGCCGGCACTTCGGTCCCGCGCGCGCAGCTCAGCCGCGGCGCGATAATCCCCGTCGGCTCGAAGCCAAGCTTCTCGAGCACTCGGCCCGACGCGGGATTGTCGATGAAATGCGAGCCTTCGATCCGCTCCAGGCCGAGCGCGCGCCCTATGTCGATGAGGGCGCTGCAGGCCTCGGTCGCGACACCGCGGCCCCAGAAGGGACGGGCGAGCCAATAGCCGAGCTCGACCGCGCCGGACGCCCGGCGGCCAAGTCCGCACGCCCCAGCCAGCTGCGGAGGCCCGGCCCCCAGCTCGAAGATCAGGCAGGACGGCAGCCCCGGATGGCGGGGACTGGCAAGGAACGCCTCGGCATCGCGCATGCGGTAGGGCCACGGGACGTTGGCCAGGTTGCTGGCGATCGCCTCATCGGCAATCGCTCCGGCAAGCGCCGGCGCGTCCTCGGGGAACCCAGGCCTCAGCAGCAGTCTAGGCGTTCTCGCGAACATCGTCCTTCTCCTCATGCGGCCGCTATCAGCGGCGCGTGACAGTTCCGGGAGAAGAATTTGGCCCTTCAAAAACGAAAGAAGGGAGGAGAGGGGGCTTCCCTCTTCTCCCTTTTGGTCTCGATCTGATCTTCTAGATCTCGTCCGGGCCGCCCCCTTGTGGGAGCGGTCCCTTTATGACCGCTCCTATGCTTCGCTTCCGCTAATCGGCATGACGTGGACGTATTTGCGTCCAAGCTTGCCGTCGCGAAACGCGACTTGGCCGTCGGTCAGTGCAAAGAGGGTGTGGTCCTTGCCCAGGCCGACGTTGTCGCCTGGATGCCACTTGGTGCCGCGCTGGCGCACGATGATGTTGCCGGCGCGCACGGACTCGCTGCCGAACTTCTTCACGCCGAGGCGCTTGCTCTCACTGTCGCGGCCGTTGCGGGATGAGCCGCCTGCTTTCTTATGTGCCATGTCGAACTACTTCTTCGGAGTTTTCTTGGCCGCGGCCTTAGCAGGTGCAGCATTTTTTGTCGAGCTGGTTTCCGCCTTACCTTTGGCGGGAGCGGGCTTCTTCGCCGGCTTTTCAGCGCCTGCTGCCTTCTCGTTGGCTGGCGCCGGATTCTCCGTGGGGGTGCCGACGATCGCGCTGGCCTCGTGCTCGGCCACGGTCGTATCAACGGTCTCCTTGGCCCGCGACGCCGGCGACTTGTCGGCCGCCGCCTTGGGCGCTTCTGCCTTGGGAGCGGCCTCGACCTTGGGCGCCTCGGCCTTCGGCGCGGCCTCGGCCTTGGGAGCGGCCTTCTTTGATTCTTTGTGATCGCCGATCGCGAGGATCTTCAGGATCGTGTGCTGCTGGCGGTGACCCTTCTTGCGACGGTAGTTGTGCCGGCGGCGCTTCTTGAACACCGTCACCTTGTCGCCCTTGGCCTGGGCAATGATCTCGGCCGCGACGGTCAGGCCGTCGGTCGACTTCAGGTTCGAACCTTCTCCAGCGAGCAGGACTTCACCCAAAGTGATCTTGTCACCGGCATTGCCGTCGAGCTTCTCGACGACGATCTTGTCTCCGGGGGCGACGCGATATTGCTTGCCGCCCGTGCGCACGACTGCGAACATTGGCTCTTCTCTTCCACAAGAAATTTCGGTTCCCACGCGGGCATGGGCGCAAACGCCGGGACTAGCGCGGGAAAGCGCGCCGCCTATGGCAGCGGCCCCGCAGTGTCAACCGCGCCACGACGTTTGCGGAGCCGCTCCGGGCTGAAGCAGGCGTAAGACCCTATCCAATGTCGATGTGGCACTTTTGCCACAAGAGTTCAGAATAGGGGCTTAGTAACACGGCTGTTGATTGACTTCACTCAGTCGTCGGGCAGACTCTTGCCGCAGCGCAACAAGCGCGCTCGTTTCGGGGGGTTTCATGACGAACAATCGCAGCCGGCAATATCGGTTGACACTGCTGTCCTCGGCGACGGCACTCACGGCTTTCTTCGCGCCGCAGGCGGTTCAGGCCGCTGCGCAGCCAGGCGTCGCGGCGGCAGCGCCGGCGACCAATGTGAAAGGCGACGAGATCGTCATCACCGGTACCCGCCGTACCGACCGAACCGTGACCAACTCGGCGTCGCCAATCGACGTGATCAGCTCTCAGGAGCTGACCACCCAGCCGACCGCGAACATTCTCGACACGATCAAGAACATCGTCCCGTCGTTCTACGTGGGTCAGAATTCGATCTCGGACGCCTCGAGCTTTGTCCGCGCGCCTTCGCTGCGCGGCTTGCCCGGCGACGAAACGCTGGTCCAGATCAACGGCAAGCGCTTCAACCGTTCGGCGCTCGTGCAGGTCTATACCGGCGGCGACACCGGATTGTCGTTTGGTTCGCAGGGTGCCGACATCAGCGCCATTCCCGCGATCGCCATCAAGAACCTCCAGGTGCTGCGCGACGGCGCGACCGCCCAATACGGTTCGGACGCCATTGCCGGCGTCATGAACTTCGGGCTGCGCAATGACCGCCGCGGCCTCGAGCTGGAGGCGCGCTACGGCCGCTATTTCGACCATGGTGACACGAAGCTGGACAGCGGCATCAGCCGCCAGGTCGCCGGCAACCTCGGAGTAGGTATCGGAGCGACGGGCTTCATCGACGTCGCCGGGGAATATTATAACGACGACGGCACCAGCCGCGGCGCGACGCGGCCGATCGCGGCCATTTTCGCGCAGGACAATCCTTCGCTCGCCAGCAAGCTGCCAAATTACCCGCTCCCGGTTCAGATCTGGGGCAGTTCACCGCAGCACGGCTGGAAGGGCATGGTCAACGCCGGGATCGATGTGACCCCGAACAGCCACCTGTATGCGACCGTTCTTGGCGCCTACAACAAGGCGAACGAAAGCTTCAATTACCGGCCGCCGAACACCGCCCTCGCCAGTGACCCGCGCACCATCGACCTGAGCGGTACGACCCACAAGCTGGGCGCCAACGGAGCCTTTACCGCTCCGTTCTATCTGACGCCTTGCCCCGCGGCGACTGCAACCTGCCCCACCGGCGGATTCGTGCGCGACAGCAACACCTTCCTTTTTACCTCGATCTATCCCGCGGGATTCACGCCTCGGTTCATCGGTATCACCAAGGAGCGCTTCGGAACCGTCGGCTGGAAGGGCGACTTCGACAACGGGCTCACCTACGACCTCTCGGGTACGCTCGCCAAGAACACGCTCGACCTGTCGATGAACAGCTCGCTGAACGCATCCTATGGCCCGCAATCGCAGACCAGTTTCCAGTTTGGCGAGCTGAGCCAGAAGGAACTGAACTTCAACCTCGACATGACGTACCCGGTCAATGTCGGCTTCTTCAGTCCGCTGACGCTGGCCTGGGGCGCGGAGTATCGCAAGGAAACTTATGGTCAGACGGCGGGCGATGTTCAGTCCTACGCTGCCGGTCCCTATGCCGCTTCCCAGCAGCTGTTCGACCTCGTTTCGCCGGGCGTCTACACGCCAACTCCGTACACGGCGGCGACCTGCCCGGTCTACAGCGCCACCGCAAATCCGGTTCCGGCTTCCTGCGTGATCCCGGGCCGTTCGCCGGGCGCCAGCGGCTACGGCGGCACCAGCCCGGTAGCCGCGGGCAGCTGGAGCCAGTCGAGCTGGGGCGTTTATGGTGACGCCGAGGCCGACATCACGCAGCAGCTGAGCGTGGGCGTCGCCGGCCGCTACGAGCATTACAACACGTTCGGCGGAAGCTTCGTCTACAAGGTCAACGGCATCTACAAGATCACGCCGCAAATCTCGATCCGCGGCACGATCGGCACCGGCTTCCATGCGCCGTCGCCGGGTCAGTCGCACGACGAGATCCTGACCACCAACTTCGTCGCCGGCAACCAGGTGCAAACGGGCACTTATCCCGTCGACAGCCCGATTGCCCAATATTTCGGCGCGACAGCCCTCAAGCCCGAGAAGTCGCACAATTACGGCGCCGGCATTGTCCTGAAGCCAATCCCCGGACTGACGATTACGGCTGACGGCTACATCATCAATGTGAAAGACCGCATCTTCATCTCGCAAAACTTCCCGGTTGTTGGTGGCGTGACCGCCGCCGATATCCTCGCGCAGCCTGCGCTTGCGGCCGTCGGTATCGGCGGGAACATCAATTACTTCACCAACGGCTTGGATTCGTCGACAAAGGGGGTCGACGTCGTGGCCACCTACCGTGGCCGAATGCTGGCCGGCAACATGACGTGGACCCTGGCGTACAATTACAATCACTCCAAGGTGACGAGCTTCAAGCCAAACGTCATCAGCGCCGCCCAGATCATCGACGTTTCCCACCTGGCGCCTAATGATCGCGCGACCCTGTCGGCCAACTGGCTCCATGGCCCGATCTCGATCAATGCCCGCGAAAATTATTACGGCTGGTGGGAGGATGCGGTTGACTATCCGATCGGTGCTGGGGCGCAGCGCTTCGGTGCGAAGTTCACGACCGATCTAGACGTCAGCTATACCTTTGCGAGGATGTTCACGTTTACGATCGGCGCGAACAATCTGTTCAACACCTATCCGGACAAGATCGCGAACTCGGCCGCCAATCCGATCTACGTGCTGACCCACAGCACGGCAGACGGGCAGATCTATCCGCGTCTTGGCGGTCCATTCGGGATGAACGGCGGCTTCTACTACGCGAAGCTGGCGATCAAGCTGGGTCAGGGCGCTACCCGCGTGGCGCCACCGCCACCGGTTCTTGCTCCACCCCCGCCGCCACCGCCGCCGGTGGTTGAGGCTCCTCCGCCACCACCCCCGCCGCCTCCGCCTCCGCCTCCGCCGCCACCCGCGACGAAGGGCGAGCGCGGCTAGGATCTGAGAGAAGAATTCGAGGCGCGGGTCGGCAACGGCTCGCGCCTCGACACATTGGCACACGACAATTATCCGGACGCGTGTGACTGAGCTCAGCCACCGGATCGCAGTACCGGACGACCTCGACGCGTTGCGCGAGGTGATGCGCCGCTCGATCGAGACGCTCCAGGACGATTTCCTTTCCCTTGAGCAGGTCGCTGCCAGCCACAAGGTCATGGGGCTCGATGCGCAGCTGGTCGACGATGGCACATATTTTGTCGTCGAGAGCGGCGGCAGGATTGCGGGATGCGGCGGCTGGAGCTGGCGCTCGACGCTGTACGGCGGGGACGAGAGCGTCGTGGCGCGTGAACCCCGTGCGCTGGATCCGGCGGCCGAGCCGGCACGGATCCGCGCGATGTACACCGATCCTGATTTTACGCGCCAGGGCGTCGGCAGGCTAGTGCTGAGACTATGCGAAGATGCCGCGCGGCACGCTGGCTTTAAAAGCGCGACACTGATGGCGACGATGGCCGGCGTCCCGCTCTATCGCGCCTGCGGCTATCTGGACGCCGAGCCGCCGATCATGGCCAGCATCGACGGAATCGAAGTTCCACTCATCCGAATGGAGAAGTGGCTGAACGCGCCGATCTAATTCCTGAGATCGGGCTTTAGCCGGTAACGCCCATCCTTGCGCTGGAACATGGTCGCGATCGCCGGATGGTCGACGGGCTCGTCGCTCTCGTCCGGTAGCAGGTTCTGCTGACTCACATAGGCGACGTAGGTGCTTTCCGCATTCTCCGCGAGCAAATGATAGAAAGGCTGGTCCTTGGACGGACGCAGTTCTTCGGGAATGGACTGGTACCATTCCTCGCTATTGGCGAACTCCGGATCGACATCGAACACGACGCCGCGGAAGTCGAACAGCCGGTGGCGCACGACCTCGCCGATGGCGAAGCGCGCCAACGGCATTTCAATCTTGTGGCCCAGGTTCGGTGCCATTGGGGTAGAACGTTGGAATGGTTCAAAAGGGGTCATGCATACTATCTAGGCAATGCGGGGGCGCGCTGCTAGAGCGCCGCGTCCCGACCCCTGCCGGTTCCGTCCGGCGCGCGCGACCCAGACGGAGAGGTGGCTGAGTGGTCGAAAGCACCGCACTCGAAATGCGGCGTACGGGCAACCGTACCGTGGGTTCGAATCCCACCCTCTCCGCCA
>JAZKBB010000004.1:0-9653 GCA_040388865.1 Pseudomonadota bacterium
GGTGGGGGGTGGGGTGTGTCGGGTTTGTCGGCTTTGGGTTCGATCGCTTGCGCAATTGCGCCAGTGCCACCGTCACGCAGCGCCTCGAGTGTCGCCGCCCAGTTGCTTACCATTCGCGCCGACAATGACCCGTCGTCGCGATCTTCCTGTGCCTGCTTGTCCAGCCGTTTCAGCACAGCAAGGCCGAGCCAGCTTTCATAGTGCCGCCGTTCGCCCACCAGTTCTCCGTCTCGGTAGTAATGCTCGACAGTGCCTGTGATGCTGCGTTCGAGCAGGCCGTCCGCGACCTGTGGGCGCGCCTGTTCCTGCGCCGCGCGCCAGGCCGCCGCAATCACGGGATCGCGGTTCCGAAGCGCATAGGCGCTGTCGCGGTGCATCCCCGCGGCGCGGGCTGCATCGCTCACGATCCCGTTATCGGCGAGGACTTCGAGGAACACGGCCATGCGGTCGGGAGTCCAGCCATCGTGGCGCGGCGTCCGGGCGGGGAGGTTGGGTGTGGGTTCTGGTGAATTATCGTTCTGTTCCATGAACCGAACTGGAACATAGAAAGGAGGCTGTAGGAAAGAGCCTTTCTTGCTCAGCTTAATGTCTGCTTTCGGCCCATTCCTGCCATTGGAGGAATCCCGACAGAGTGGTTCAGCGTTGCTCCACTACGACGTCATCTCGGTCGACCGGAATGTTCTTGGGGAAATCCGAGCGTAGCGGCTTTATGCAATCGCCATAATTCTGTCGCGCGATGTCGGTCATTATTTGCATGCGCCGTGTGTCGAAGGGGCCGAGGTTCCTAAGTTGCGGAAGGCTCCAGCGCGCACCGCTAAACATGAAGCGGTTGTCGTTGCGCAGCAGCTCGACCGCGTTCAGCACTTGCATCCCTTCGGCGTCTGACAGCGGCCCGCCGGTGCGGCTTAAGGCGTGCAGCCGGGCGATATGCTCCTGCTCGACGGCCGCAGTGCGCCCTAGCTCGGGCATAACCGCGTACGGCGTCATGTACTCCTCGAGCATGTCCTGACTGATATGACTTGAAACATCGGAGGTCGTCGCGGCCTGCAGAGCAACGACATCATAGGTCAGCTGTAACACCTGAAAGCTATCAGTCAGGGCGAAAATTTGACCCCGCGACGCATGAGCCTCGACCGCAGAGCGGATCTGGTCCAGCCGCTGCGTTATGCAGGGGTGCATCATTGCCCGCTGGTAGATTTGCGGCCCATCGTCCCACAGCAGTTCGCGCTTCATTGACGTTTCGGCCGCCGCTACCTTCTGCGTCCACTCCCAGTTCTGCACCACCTGCTGGGCGACGAGCGCAATGAGGACGCCACCGACGACGATCGCGAGCTCGCGCATATCGTTTCGCCAATCGTGCCAGGGCTTCGGCGATTGCTTCGGCATGTGGGGCCCCCTCGTAGTAAGCCTAAGCGAGAAAGGGAGAGTTGGACAGCAGGCAGGCCGCAGCTACGCGCCGAATGTGTGCTTTCGACCGGTTCCTGCCATTTGCGCTTCGCCATTTTTTGCGGAGCTCGGCGCATCTGATAGCGTCCCGCATTCGAAGGGGGCGCGCATGCTTTTTCACCTGCCCAAACCGCTGCACGGCTGGCGCACGTTCGTCGGCGAGGTCGGGATCATCGTCCTCGGCGTGCTGATCGCGCTAGCATTTGGGCAGCTGGCCGAGTCTCTCCACGACCGCTCAAGTGCCGAGCGGGCGCGTGAGGCGATCAGAGCCGAAGTTAGAGAAAACCTCTGGTGGCTTGAGTTTCGCGAGAGTTACGAGCCGTGCGTCGATAGCATGTTGAGCGAGGTTGGCGTGGTGCTCGAGCGCGCTCGACGCGGGCAGGCGACACCACTGATGAGGGATGTCCACTTCCCAGTTCATGCAAAGATCACGTCGCTTCGGTGGACGGCGAACTCGGAGGCAGGCCGCGCGAGCTTGTTCTCGTCCGACGAGCAGGGTCTGCTAGGAAATATGTACTTCACGACAGAGGAGTTTCGCACCTACCAAGCAAGGGAGGAGGATACTTGGGCGAAGATGGGGTTCGCCGAAGGTCTTACTCACTTCACACCTCTCGACGTTCACGATTTGAGTGTCCTGCTGGCCGAAGCGCGCTTTCAAAATCGAAGAGCGAAGCTGAGCATAACGCGTGCGCGTCAATGGGCGGCCAAGCTTCACCTCACTGCAGCCAATCCCAATTCTGTTGAGAACTACAGCCTTTCCGCACCACGCGTCTGCACGCCGCTTTTCGCTCGGAATCAGCATCCTTGAGCCTTCGAGCGAGAGCGGCCGTTTCCTCTCCTCACAGTGATCTGCCGTAATGGCAGCTTTCCACCCATTGCTGCCGTTTGCGGCGCAGCTAGGGTCGACCGGTTCGGAACCTGCGACGCCCCTCGCGTGGTCAGGATCCTGAGCCAGCTAGCCGCCCTGTATGACCGATTTTGCGAACGGAGATTATTGCGGCATGGTTGCGCCGAGGGGGAGTCGCCATGATTGATCGGCTTGTGCTTGCGTTTGCTTTGTTCTTGATCCCGGTCACGGCCGCTTGCGCTGACCCGCTCTCCAGCAATCCGGATCCGTACAGTCCCGATCGCACCAGGGTGGCGTTCACCGACGACCGCGCCCGCAAATTCCTGGACGAGTTCGCCCGTTGCATCGCCAGCCGGCAGCCCAGGAAGGCGGTAGCGATGCTCGCGTTAAGTTACGGCAGCGGCGAACAGCAGAGAGTCGCGATGGAGCTGGCAACGAGCGAGATCGAATGCATGGGTCCGTACACCGGCGAGATCACGATGTCCTGGGATGCATCCTCGCTCGCAGCAGGAATGGCAGAATATCTCGTGACCCACGCGAGCAAGATAGAAGATATGCGCCGTCGGCAGCCGAATTCCTTCGTTTATGCCGAGCGGACGGCCGTTGAGAAGTTTGGCGAATGCGTTGTTGAGCAGGATCCCGCGGGTGTGGCGGCGCTCGCCCGATCAGACATCGCATCCATTGCGGAGAGCGTAGCGACGGACGCGCTGATCCCCGAAATTCAGCAATGCGTAACGACAGGGCAGACACTTTCGCTCGACCGTACGGCACTGCGGCAGCTGCTGATGGTCAGCCTGTATAAGCATGTCGCAATCCCGCCTCACGCTGGACCGGCCACGGCGGCGAGTACCCAGCATTAAGACGCGCCAACGGCGGACGTTGGAGAGGTAGCGTCAGCTTTTGACCCAAAGCTGCCGTTAAGCCAAACGTCCTCTTTCGACCCAAAGTAGGCATATTAGCCCGTTCTTTCATTCGGAAGTCTGAGTGCCGTGACTCTGTTCGACAGCCTCAACTGACGTGAGGTTTAACAGCGCTGTTCTCTGTCGAAGTTTGTGCAATGTTAATTGTTGCATAGCAACAATCAGCCGATAAAGCGCCCTCGGGATCGTGTGAAGCGTATCTCCGGTCCGGCACTGGTTGCCCCCTTTGCCGGGCCGTCATTTTGGTGGCCCGATCGAGCTCGCTCGAATGACCAAGCATGTTCTCCCGCGATGTTCCGTAGCCGGCTGTCAGCGTGCGGCCGGAGCAATCATCAACGAGGCCCTCCTGTGCGGCGAACACGCCTCAATCGAACTCGAACGCGTGCTGGAGGAGCGGCGAAGTCGAGCGCAAACGCCTGGTGTCACGAAGACATGAGACAAAGGCTCAGTCAGGCGGTCTGTTCTCAATGGCCTGCTTATGATTTTGCAGCAGCTCTTGCGCCTTCTCCGCTAGCTCTTTGGCTTGCTCGATGCTCTCGCGAAGGGCTTCCTGCGTTTGCTCGATTTCTTCGATCTGCTTGTTCGCCTTTTCGGCCATTCCCACCCACCCTGGTGATATAAGCATAGGGCGGTCCCACGGAGAGACCGCCCTTCGCTTCGAAGTCGTGCCGCGCATTGGGGGCAATCGGCACCAAGCTGAAACCAAGCTGATCCACATCCGTTCCGTTCAGTCTGCGCGGTGCCGTCAAACGTCTGTTTTCGAGCGCCATTGCCGACGTTAGACGCGCTGTCTTATCTTCCGGCCGTGGCGAAAGGAGGCGCTAGATGCTCGATATCCGCCGCTCGCTTGCAGCCGCGATGGCGCTGTTTGGCTGCACGATTGCCGCGCTGGGACAGGCGCAGCCTCGAGAACCAACCGACCTCTACATCAGGCGCCTGGCCGGCTTGCCTTCCGATTCCGCTCGCGGCCAGATCGAGATCATCGACGTGGGCCATGATCCCATGAGCACCATGCTGAGTATTGTCGCGAGCCGCACCGAGGGCGGTTGGAAAGTTTCCTATGGATGCGCAGCGTCGCCGCAATGTGCCCCGGGTTTGGACCACGCAAGCCGAACCTACACGTTACCGGCATCCGCCAGCGCCGAGGTTGATCGGCTCATCGATAAGCTACGGTCGGGCGGCGAGCCTGAAGACCCGTTGCGCTCCCCCGGCGCAAGCGGCGGCCACCTGCTCGTGAAGATCAATTACCATGGCTTCGAGCGCGAGTATCGAAGGACAATCATGTGGGGCGAAACGCTTGGCAAGCTCGAGGCTTTGCTGACCGACCCCGGCGGCCATGTGATAGGTCCGGGAAAGTGACCATGAAACGCAAACCAGTGACCGCTCCTGTCAGGATTGACCCATTAACCGAAGCCGGAAGAGTGAAACGTCGCGAACAGTCCCTCGACGAGGCGCTCCAGGCAAGTTTTCCCGCGAGCGACCCACCGGCCGCCGTGGCCCCCGGCGGTTCATGCCAATGACTCACTTCGGCTGCGAATTCCCGTTCGAGCCTTGATTGCCTGCGCAACGGCTCCATATCCACCTTATGGCTGAGCATCCTCAGTTTAATCGGTCGCAGCTGCACCCAGGTAGCAGTACCGCACGACTCTAGCGCCCTGAGCGTCCCGTCGCCCTAGCGACGGCGCCGCGCTTGGGGTCACCCCCAGATGAGCGCGCATCGCTTCGAAGCGAGCGCTTCTTCCTCATTCAACGCGAGCAGATTCCACGTGCGGCCAAGCCGCGCGCGCGGTTGCTCGTCGGGAGTAAGTCCTGTGACCATGCAGCGTTTTGCGGTTGAGTATGACCACCGCACCGTCGGAATTGCCGTCCGTATTCCTGGCGGCTTCATTTTCTACGCATCGGACGATCAATTCGATGCAATGGACGGCCGCATTTTTCCGCGCGTGCGGACCCTTGAGCGGCATTTGAAAAAAGTCGGCAAAGCGCGGCCCCGCGCGGCGCGAGCGCCACAGATCAGGGCGTCATTCGCCTGATCCGCCGCAGAGCGCGCCACATCAATGACTCAATCAAACGGAGATTCGCAATGAGCTATCATTACCCACAACACGTCGGGAAAATCGTCGCCCGTAAACGGGCGAACAGCGAACGCGTCGCGCAGCTGGTGAGCCGCTACCCTGGTGTCACCGATGAAGAAGCAAAGGAGATTCTGAGCTTTCTGCGTACGGGCCGGCATCTGGATGTCGGACTTTTGACCGCTGACGAGGGCATCCGCCCAAACCTCGACGCCTTCATGCGAGACAACAAGGCGGCATTTCGCGTCAAATGGTGGGAAGGTACGGCCGTCACCGGCGGCATAGCCGTGCTGCTGGTGACATTTTGGATAATCTGGGAGGTCCTGGCCTAGGACATTAGCTCCTCGCTGCGGCGTGAGGTAGATGACCTTCACGCACGCAAGGAGCGACGCGACATGAAGTCATATATTCTATCGGCGTTTATCGCTGTGATTCCCGTCGGCTCAGTGGGTGCCCAGCCGGCTTATTCTAACGACGAGCGAGCAGTTCGCTCGGTTGTGCAGCAAGTCGCCGACACGGCCTCTGGTCAGTCCGCCAGCGCACGTGAGGCGCTCTTCGCCGACGATGCACAAATCATCAATGCATTCGGAAACCGTGCGCAGGGACGGAAAGAGATCGACAGCTTTTGGGAGAGCATGTTCAATACAGGCATGTTCCGGACAGCCAAGAACGAAGAAAAAAGTCTCAGCGTGCATTTTCTCACTCCCAAGCTGGCGCTTGTCGATCGTTTCTACGAATTTTCGGGCCAGCGTGGGCCAAAGAGCGGCCGAGAACTGCCGCCTCGAGACATTCACATGACTCTCGTGCTCCGAAAGAACGCGGCGGCTTGGCGAATCCTGTACTACAGCGTGGCAGACCTTCGGAATTTGGAGCGGGAAAAAGCAGCTCCCAAGTCTCAATAATCTCGATCGCGATGATGCATTGCGGACGCTTGCTGCTCGAGGTCAGGAGTGCTCCGCGCGGGCTTTGAGATACTCATAGAGCGCGTCCCGCTCGTGCGGCGTCAGACGTGAGAACCGCGTTTGCGCAACGATTGCCATGGCCGGCTTAAGCTTGCGGTTGCCGGTCGGAATACCGCGCGTAATCAACCGTTCAAATTCATCCCCGCAAGGCCACTTCGCCGACCGCATGCCCGCCGTCGAATGTCAGTTCCGCCGCCTTGCCAGAAAGGCCGACTTGCTGCTGGCATGCCGAGGCGCCGAGCAGGATCGCAGCGCACCAAAATCGCATCGGCTGTGTCCCCCACACGAAGTGCGTACTTCAAAGTCGTGGCGGCTGCATAGCCATTGTCCGATGCGCTACCTTCCGAAAGCATGGCCGCTTTCGACCCCAAGCGGATATCAGCTCAAAGTGAGTTGGCTACACCGCGCCAAGTGCGCCATTCCTTTTGTCGCGCTTCAAAACACCCGTCCGTGCACACCAATGCGGAGGAAGGTGAGCAGCGGCACGACTGCATCCTTGGCCAGCATCAGCATCAGCAGCGAGATGTTCGCTCGCTTGTTACGAACCGTCAGCAGCGCGATCAGCACGGCGAAATAAACGAGATCGTTCGCAAAGCCGATCGGCAGGTGCACGAAAGCACTTCCGATCGTCAGCAGGACCACGCTTGCAACCACGTTGCACAGCAGGATACCGCCGAACACCCAGTGTTTGTGCTTGAAATAATAGACATCGAAGTCGGGCCACTCGACGAAGTTCCTGGGAAAGACCAGCCGCGCCGCGAGATAATAGATGCCCGCCAGGAGGACGCCGGCAAGCAGGTAGAGGAAATAGGGGCGGCCGGACATGCCCCGCAACTCCCAGCCGATCTCCCAGAAGGACGTGAGGTCGACAATGACGAACAGGCCGAGCAGCGGAGTCAGCCACCCGATGTGAATCTTGTGCCGCTCCTGGAGGGCGTTGCCGAAGCCGCCGAACACCTGCGCCAGAGCAAGGCCGAACAGCAGGCTATAAAGCGAGAAGACGTACTCAAAAACCGTCATGGGAAGCCCTCCCGCGTCCTCCTTACGCCCATTTGGACAGGCGGAGCAGCTCTTTCCAGAACATCTGCTTCCATCCATTGCTGCCACTGCCGGAGGCTGCAATTGGGATTGTTGCCGCGACGCCGACCGGAAAGCTACGGACGATCATTGGGCGGTGACGATCAGGTTGATGGTCGTCGGATAGCCCTGCGTCGCGGTTGAGCGGTCGAAGACGCCGAGCTCGTGATTAACGAGGAAGCCGTTGTCCCAGTAGAAGGGCGCGAAGCCGTGCCGCTTGGCTGACCCGCTGACATATTGGTCCCAATAATTGCGGTACTTTTGCGTCGGATCGACGTCGCTGCGCAGGATCGCGCCGAACTCGCCGATGATGATCGGAATACCCTTGTCGGAATAGGTCGTTTTCAGCTTCTGCATCTGGGCATCGACGTAGGCTTCGTTGAACGCGGCCTCCTCCGCATTGGGGTCGGTCGCGATCGAGCCCCACTGCCAGATGGAACTGCCGGTGTTCAGCGCGAAATCGTACGGGTCGTAATAATGGAATTCCATCATCAGCCGGCCGGCGGCGGTGTCGGTCGGGACCTTCGCGCCGCACGTGCCGATGCTATAGTCGATGTTGGTAGTGTAGCCCTGCGCGATCAGCATCCGCGAGGCGTTGTTTCCGCCCGTCGCGCGCACCGCGTCGACGAACGCCTGATTATAGCCGGCCTGGACAGTGCAATTTTCGGTGGTCGGCGGGGCGAACGACGAATTGACGGTGACTTCGTTGGTTCCGGCGAACAGCAAGTGATTGTCGAAGGTTTTGAAATTGTTCGCGATCTGAGTCCAAAGGGTTTTCAACAGAGCCGTATCGGCAGTTTGGGCGGCGTTGGTCGGCTGCAGCCAATCGCCGTCCGCATGCTCGTTGATGATCACGTAGAGCCCGGCGGTGCGTGCGTAATTCACGACGTCGGTGACGCGCGCCATGAACGCCGGGCTGATGTTCCCCTGATCGTCAGCATATTGGTTCCACGCGACCGGGATCCGAACGCTCTTGAAGCCGGCGGCGGCGACGGCATTCAGCAGCTGCTGACTGACGACGGGATTGCCCCAGATGGTTTCCTTCGAGGTGGTTGCCTTGATGCCGTCGTAAGCTTCGAGCGAGTCACCGAGGTTCCAGCCTGTGCCAAGGTCCGCGGTCGTGACCGCCTGAAGAGCGGGCGTCGGGGTTGGAGTCGGCGTGGGGGTCGGGGACCCTCCGGTACCTCCGCCGCCGCCGGGGCAGGCGGTGAGGCTCAACGCAAGCGCGGGGGTCAGCATCAGGCGTCGGAGTGATCGCGAGCGAAACATCATCAACCGTCCGGCTTCGATGTTGCTGACTATTGCGATCAGCAGTTGGATTGCAATGCGTGACCGCTAAGTCGCGGCAGGCGAGCCCGCTCGGAAGGTTAGAGCGGTACCCCGAATAGGTCGTGCTCGTCGGAATCTTCGACGCGAACGCTGACGATGTCGCCCTGCTTAAGCCCGCCGGCATCGCGCAGGTGGACCTCGCCGTCGATCTCGGGCGCGTCGGCCTTCGAGCGGCCGGTGGCGCCGCCGGTCTCGGCGTCGACCGCGTCGATCAGGACGTCGATGGTCGAGCCGACCTTCGCGGCGAGCTTTTCGGCCGAGATGCGCGCGGACAGGGCCATCACCGCCTCGTAGCGCTCCTGCTTCACATCCTCCGGCACCTGATCGTCCATCGACGTCGCCGGCGCGCCCTCGACAGCCTCGAACTTGAAGGCGCCGACCCGATCGAGCCGCGCCTCCTCGAGCCAGGCGAGAAGGTAAGCGAAATCCTCCTCGGTCTCGCCGGGGAAGCCGACGACGAAGCTCGAGCGGACGGCGAGGTCGGGAACCTGCTCGCGCCAATTGCGGATGCGCTGAAGGACCTTGGCGTCGTTCGCGGGACGGCGCATGCGGCGGAGCACGTCGGGGCTGGCATGCTGGAAGGGGATGTCGAGATAGGGGAGGACCAGTCCATCGGCCATCAGCGGGATGACGTTGTCGACGTGTGGGTAGGGGTAGACGTAGTGGAGGCGTACCCAGGCTCCGAGCTTGCCGAGCTCGCGGGCGAGGTCGGTCATGTGGGCGCGGACGTCTTCGCCTTTCCACGGTCGCGGCTGGTGGCGGATATCGACGCCATAGGCCGACGTGTCCTGGCTGATCACCAGAAGCTCCCTGGTGCCTGCGGCGACCAGCTTCTCGGCCTCGCGCAGAATTGCATCGGGGCGGCGGCTGACGAGGTCGCCGCGCAGGTGCGGGATGATGCAGAAGGCGCAGCGGTGATTGCAGCCCTCGGAAATCTTCAAATAACTGTAGTGGCGCGGGGTCAGCTTGAGGCCGGATTCCGGGACCAGATCGAGATAAG
>JAZKBB010000004.1:9663-15461 GCA_040388865.1 Pseudomonadota bacterium
AGCCACCCGGCACCTCGTCCGCGTGGTGCTCGATCACCTTCGGCTTTGCTGCGGGCCGGTGACGGCGAGCACTTGCGGGAAGCGGGCGCGGATGACGTCGGCTTCCTTGCCCATGCAGCCGGTGACGACGACGCGGCCGTTCTCGGCAATGGCTTCGCCGATCGCTTCGAGGCTTTCTTCCTTGGCACTGTCGAGGAAGCCGCAGGTGTTGACCAGCACCACGTCTGCACCGGCGTAATCGGGCGACATGTCGTAGCCGTCGGCGCGCAGCTTGGTCATTATCCGCTCGCTGTCGACCAAAGCCTTGGGACAGCCGAGCGAGACCAGCCCGACGCGCGGGGGCTTGGGGAGAGTTGTGACGTTCATCGGAAGGGCCGCGCCAATATAGTGTTTTCGCGGCGAAAACTAGGCGTTAGGCTGATCGCCTTGTTCGTCGCGGTAAAGCGTGGCTAAGGGCACTCGTCACCTTCAGGAGTTTCCATGCGTATCGCGATGATCGGCACGGGCTATGTTGGCCTCGTTTCCGGGGCCTGCTTTGCCGACTTCGGGCACCGCGTCACCTGCGTCGACAAGGATGTGTCGAAGATCGACGGCTTGAACGCCGGCGTGATGCCGATCTGGGAGCCGGGCCTCGAGGCGGTGGTCAAGTCCAATGCCGAGCGCGGTCGGCTGACGTTTACGACTGATGTGGCGGCTGGGGTGGAAAATGCCGAAGCCGTTTTCATCGCGGTCGGGACTCCCGCACGCCGCGGCGACGGGCACGCCGATCTGACCTTCGTGTTCGAAGCGGTGCGCGAGCTCGCCAGGTTCATCAAGCCGGGTACGGTTGTAGTGACCAAGTCGACCGTCCCGGTCGGTACCGGTGACCGCATCGAAGCAATCCTGAAGGAGGAGGGCGTAGAGGGCGTATCGGTCGCATCCAACCCGGAGTTCCTTCGCGAAGGCGCGGCCATCGCCGACTTCAAGCACCCGGACCGGATCGTGGTCGGCGCCGAGGACGATCGCGCGCAGGAGGTGCTCAAGGAAATCTACCGGCCCTTGTTCCTCAACCGCGCGCCGATCCTGATCACCGGTCGCCGTACAGCCGAGCTGACCAAATATGCGGCCAACGCCTTCCTTGCGGTCAAGATCAGCTTCATCAACGAGATCGCGGATTTGTGCGAGGCGGTGGACGCGGACGTCCAGGATGTCGCGCGCGGGATCGGCCTCGACAATCGCATCGGGCCCAAGTTTCTCCACGCCGGCCCAGGCTATGGCGGCAGTTGCTTTCCCAAGGACACGCTGGCGCTGCTGCAGACAGCCGAGCTGGCGGGAGTCCAGCAGCGGATCGTCGGCACCACGGTCGCGGTGAACGATGACCGCAAGGCGAAGATGGCCGAGCGCGTCGAACGGGCTCTCGGCGGCGATCTGGCGGGAAAACGGGTCGGGATTCTCGGCCTCGCGTTCAAGCCGAACACCGACGATATGCGCGAGGCGCCGTCGATCCCCATCGTCCAGGGACTGATCGAGCGCGGCGCGACCGTCGCGGCGTTCGACCCGGTTGCGCGTTACCAGGCGGAGCAAATGCTATCCGGCGTCGACTTCGCCGATGATGCTTATGTCGCGGCCGAGGGCGCCGACGCGATCGTCATCGTCACCGAGTGGGACGAGTTTCGAGCGCTGGATCTCGAGCGCATTGCCGCTTCGATGCGCGGCAAGGTCCTCGTCGACCTGCGCAATGTCTATGATCGAAGCGATGCCGAGGAGGCGGGGCTGACCTATTACGGAATCGGCCGAGGGCGCTTCGAAAAAGACTAGCGGGATTTTATTCATCCGTTTCGGTGGAGGTGTGTCCGAAACGGATTAAGCAGTTATAGTCGGGCCAATGTCCGGGGCTCCGCGTATCGCTGTCATTGGTCTTGGCTACGTCGGGCTGCCGCTGGCGGTCGCGCTCGCCCGGCGCTTCGAAACCCTCGGTTTCGACATCGATGAGGCGCGCGTTGACGAGCTGCGCGGCGGACACGACCGGACGCGCGAAGTCGATGAAGACGCGCTCCGCACAAGCACGCTCGAATTGACCTCCAACTCAAAAGATTGTGCCGGCGCCGACGTCTACATCGTCACCGTGCCGACGCCGGTCGACCAGGCCAACCGCCCTGACCTTGGCGCCGTTATGGCCGCGACGCGGATGCTGGCCGGGCTGATCGACCCCGAGCGGCGCCCGACCATCGTCTATGAAAGCACGGTCTATCCCGGCGTGACCGAGGAGATGTGCGGTGCCGAGATCGAGCGTGTGGGCGGCCTGAAGCGTGGCCGCGACTTCCGGCTTGGCTATAGCCCCGAGCGGATCAATCCCGGCGACAGGGAGCACACGGTCGACCGCATCACCAAGGTTATCGCGGGCGAGGATACGGAAGTCGTCGAGCAGCTCGCCACCATTTACGGCGCGGTGACGAGCGGCGGCGTGTTCCGAGCGGCGTCGATCAAGGCGGCAGAAGCGGCGAAGGCGATCGAGAACGCGCAGCGCGACATCAACATCGCCTTCATCAACGAGGTGACGCAGATCTTCTCGCGCATCGGCGTGTCGGTGTGGGATGTGCTCGACGCGGCGCGCACCAAGTGGAACTTCCTCGGCTTCGAGCCAGGGCTGGTCGGCGGCCACTGTATCGGCGTCGATCCTTATTATTTGAGCCACCTCGCGCAGCAGGTCGGGCACGATCCGCAAGTGATTCTTGCCGGGCGCCAGACGAATGACGGCATGGGCGCGTGGATCGCCGATGCCCTCCACGACCGGCGGCGAAAGGCCGGCAGCGCTTTGGTGCTTGGGCTGACGTTCAAGGAGAATGTCCCCGACCTCAGGAACAGCCGCAGCGTCGATCTGGTGCGGCGGCTGATGTGGCTAGGCCACGACGTAGAGGTCGCGGACCCGATCGCCTCGCCCGACGAGATCCACCGGCAATATGGTCTCAAGGTGACCGAACTTGACGGCCGGCGCTACGATCTGGTGGTCGGCGCCGTCGGCCATAGCGCTTATCGTGAGGTCGCCGATGACAAACTCGCGGGGCTCGTCGCATCCAACGGGACGCTCGCCGACTTGAAGGGCATGTGGCGCGGTCGCGCGCTTTCGGGCGTCGACCGGTGGACATTGTGAGGCCGGCCGTATGAGACATGATCAGGTCCGCGCCGCGCCCTCGTTCCTGATCCGGAAGCGGTTTCAGTTCGCCGGGGCGCTGCTGATTGCGGGGCTGGTGCCGTGGGTCGTTCGCGGCTGGGTGCTGCCCGGCGACTTCTTCGAAGCGGCCACCGCCAACACACTGATCGGCAACGCGATCGCCGTGACGCTGGCGTTCTGGATGCGGCTGTCGATCGAAACCTATCCCGGTATCCGCCGCAGTTCGGTGATCCTGCCGGCGGCGCTCACCGGCCACGGCGTTGTCGTCGTCTGGTTCGTCCTCACACGCTTCCCCTACGACCGCGTTGGCCTCGCCGCCGGGTTCCTGCTGCACGTCGCCTGGCTCTACCTGCTGTACATCCGCGCCGAGCGGAAAGTGCGGCGGCGCATCGCGGTGGTGCCGTTCGGCGCGACTGACCGCCTCGAGCAGATCGAAACCGTCGACTGGCACGTGCTCAAGCGCCCACAGCTGCACGACACGCGCTCGTGCAACGCGATCGTCGCCGATTTCAGCGCCGCGCTTCCCGACGAATGGGAAGCGTTCCTTGCCGATGCCGCGCTTGCCGGGCGCATCGTCTACCAGGTCAAGCAATTGTCGGAATCGCTGACCGGGCGCGTCGAGCTCGAGCATTTGTCCGAGAATAGCTTCGGGTCGCTGGTCCCGGCGATCGGCTATTTCTACCTGAAGGGTCTGCTCGACTGTTTGTTCGCCCTGGCGCTGCTGCCGCTGGTGCTGCCGGTGATGGTTGTTGTTGCTGCCGCCATACGCCTCGATAGCAAGGGCCCGGTGCTGTTCCGGCAGAAGCGCATCGGCCAGGCAGGCCGCTCGATCATCGTCTACAAGTTCCGGACGATGCGCCGGGTCGAGGATGCCGAGGACCGAAGCGCGGCAATGACTCAGGACAATGACGGCCGCATCACCCGCCTCGGCCATTTGCTGCGCAAGCTGCGCATCGACGAGCTGCCGCAGATCATCAACATTCTGAAGTGGGAGATGAGCTGGATCGGTCCGCGGCCCGAGGCCCAGGTCCTTTCGCTGTGGTACACCAGCGAAATCCCGTTCTATCGCTACCGCCACGTGGTGAAGCCGGGGATCTCGGGCTGGGCGCAGGTCAACCAGGGTCACGTGGCGCAAGTCGACGAGGTCCACCGCAAGCTGCAGTACGACTTCTACTACATCAAATATTTTTCGCCGTGGCTCGACGCGTTGATCTTCTTCCGGACGATCAAGACGATGCTGACGGGCTTCGGCTCGCGCTAGGCGCCAAGCACCGGACGTTCGCCAAGCGGCACCACGGTCCGACCGAAGACGGTGTTGGTGACGATCCCGAAGCTACCGTAGATCGCGAGCGAGCCGCAGAGGATGCCGAGCCAGCCGCCGGCGCGGCTCAGCCCCGGATTTGCCTGGATCGCACCGACTCCGAGCAACAGGAACGTCACCCACAAGGTCAGGAAGATCAGGAACAGGATCTTGGGCAACCGGAATGTGCTGATCCACAAGTAGAGTGTCAGCACGCCCCATAGCAGCAGCGCGACGCCGACCGTCGGACCAGCCTGCGACAGGTCGATCAAGTGGTTGTGGCCGAAGAGCAGCAGGAGAGCGAACCACCACCAGAAGGCGCCGTAACTCAGGAATGCCGTCATGCCGAAGGTGTTGCCGAGCTTGAATTCGAACGCGCCGGCGAAGACCTGCATCAGGCCGCCGAATGCCAGCGCAAGCGGGATCACGACCGGCTCGCCGCCGGCAGGGAGCACGCCCGCATTGACCAGGCTCAACAGCACCGTCGTCAGCCCAAACGCGACCAGCCCCAGTGCCGCCGGATTGGCTACCGGAACGACGACCACCTCTTGCTCAGCCATTTCACTCCCCCTTTTGCCGATCCCGCAGCTTCTCCGGCTGTTCCGCCCCACGAGTCAACGCCGGCGCGGTTTCGCGCAGCATCAGCATGACCGGCAGCGCGCACAACCCGACCGCCGCAATCATGATGCCGGGAGCGGTCGACCAGCCAGTGCGCTCGACCAGCCACTGCGCCGCGTAGGGCGTCAGGCCGCCGAAGATCGCGGTGGCCATGGTTGCGCCGAGCGCGAGGCCGGTGATGCGGCCTTCGCCGGGGAATTGCTCGGCCGTGGCGACGGCGCCGACCGCGCTGACGGCTCCGGCAAGGAGGGCGAGGATCACCGCGCCAACGAGCGCGGACCCGCTCGTCATCAGGCTGAACATGGTGATGGGGAGCGCGGCGCTGCCCAGGCACAAGGCGATCAGCACCGGCTTGCGGCCGATGCGGTCGCTCAGCATGCCGGTTAGCGGGGTGACGAGGATCACCGCGACCGCGGCGAGGGTCGACAGCCACAGGGCCTGACCTTCGCTGAACTTCCCAACGGAGGTCAGGAACGACGGGACGTAGGTGATCCCGACATAATAAGTGATCGACCCCAGCGCGGAGATCGCGAAGCCTCGGGCGATGCCGCCGCGGTGGTTGGCGAGCGCGTGGCGAAGCGGGATCTCGGGAACCGTCGCTTCGGCCTGCTGGCGGCGGAACTCGGGGCTTTCGTGCATGGTCGAGCGGGCGATCCACACCGAGGCGGCGAGCGCGGCGCCGACGAAGAAGGGGATGCGCCAGCCCCAGCGGTCGAGGTCGGGGGCATT
>JAZKBB010000004.1:15471-47222 GCA_040388865.1 Pseudomonadota bacterium
GGCTGACCGTCAGCGCCGAGATCCCGACCGCGAGAAGCGCGCCCACTTCGCTTGCCGCCGATGCCGAGGAGGTGATCAAGCCCCGCCGCCGCAGCGGCGCACCTTCGAGCAGATAAGCGACCACGCCGGTATATTCGCCGCCGACCGAGAAGCCCATGACGCAGCGCAAAGCGAGCAGCAGCCAGCCCGCCGCCGGGCCTACGGTCGCCCGCGTCGGCAGCAATGCCGTCGCCAGCATCGCCGCGGTCATCAGCGCGACGGAGATCAGCAACATCCGCCGCCGCCCGTATTTGTCGCCGATGTGGCTGAACGCGACCGCACCCAACGGCCGCATCAGATAAGCGATGGCAAAGCCGCCGAGCGTCAGCAGTAGCGAACCGCTACCGCCGCCGTAAAACACCCGCGCCAGGACCGTCGCGAAATAGAGGTAGAGCGTGAAATCATACCATTCGACGATGGTCGAGAAGGCCGCGACCGCGAGCGAACGGGCGGGGAGGACAGGGGTCTCTTGGTGGGTCGCCGGCGCCATCGCGGCAGCCACTAGCATGATTTCGCCGTTTCCTTTTCGTCAACCAATCGGCGGGTAAAATCTCAGGCGGCGTGGCGAGTGGTCCCATGAAGGGGGACACCGCCGATGAGACTGTTCAAGGCCAACCCATCCGCCCAGTCCGAGGAGGACCGGGCCCGCGACCTTCGGCTGACGTCGATAGCCAGCCGCTATCGCGTTCGTCCGCAACTCGTGCCCGAGACTGAGAAGAGCGAGTAACCGCGTTTGAACCAGCTGCTTTCTCCAAGTTTCGTCGGCCTGGTGGTCCTGGTGCTTCTCGCCGGCGCTTGCGACTGGATGCCGCAGCGGCCGTCGCAGTCGTCGGTCACTGTCAGGCTTCCGCCGCCGCGCACGCCCGCGCCGGGGTTCAAAACCGTCGCCGACAACCGAGATGCGCTTTGACTAATCGCCCGAAGCGTGATTGCTTGAACTCCCACCGGGAGGTGTCGCCATGAAATGGTTAGTCGGCTTCGCCCTGTTATTCTGGTTCGGCTGCGGCCTGCTGGGCGCGAGCTGGCTCGAGGATCACCACTGGCAGACGATCGCCAAAGGCCCGATCAGCCTCGCCAAGGCGTATAACGACAATCCCGTCAGTCTTCCGGGCCCCAACTGAGGCGCACCGTGGCGGATTGCCGCGCCATCGACTAAGCCGCACGCATGACCTGGCGCCGCGTCTTCATGCTCCTGCTGCTCGGAATCCTGATTGGGCTGGTCGTCGCCTTTCGTCATTAAAGTCCGATATTAACCACGATTGCCAAGCGACCGCCTTCTGTTAGGCTCCCGCCGCTGGGGGGCCGGTTCTCATGCATTTCCATTTGCCCAAACCGCTGCACGGCTGGCGCGCGTTCGCGGGCGAGGTCGGCATTATCGTCTTCGGCGTGTTGATCGCGCTCGGCGCGGAACAGGTCGTCGGAAGTGTGCATCAGGCGACGCAAGCGCGCGATGGGAGGGAGGCGGTTCGGCGCGAACTCGAATTCAATCTCGCCCGGCTCTCGTCGCGTGCGGACATCCGGTCGTGCGTCGACCGGCGATTGGCGGACATCCAGGCGCTGCTCGACGGCGTCGGAGAAAGCGGTGCCATCAAGACTCCGGCGTGGATCGGGCGACCGCAGCTCTGGACGATGCAGACCGCGCGCTGGGACGCGTCGTCAAGGGCGGGTGAGGCGGCGCTTTTGTCGCGCGGCGAACTCGGCGCCTACGGCCTGATGTACGGCTGGATGGCGGATCTGGGGACCGAAATGGGCACCGAGCAGACCGACTGGGCGCATCTGCGCGAGCTTGAGCATCTGCGGCGGCTGACCCCCCAAGCGGTGATCGATCTCAACGCCGTTGTTCAGGACGCGCGCTACCGCGCTTGGCGAGTGAACCTGGAAACCGGGCAGCTGCTCGATCAGGCGCGGGTGCTCCACCTTGCTCGGCTGAAGAACGACTTCCCCGCGTCGCGCTCGGTGTGCTTGCCGATGTCCACTCCGCGCCAGATCGCGGTTGGGCAAAGCGCCTTCACAGTGGGAGAACCGTGAGTGCACGTCCACCTACCCAAACCGCTTCACGGCTGGCGCGAGTTCGCCGGCGAGGTGGGCATCATCGTCGTCGGCGTGCTGATCGCGCTCGGCGCTCAGCAGGTGGTGGAGACGCTCCACTGGCGGCACGAGGCTGCCGCTGCGCGCGACGCCATCGGCGGACAGATCGATCAGGACTATTTCGACGCAGCGGAGCTGGCTATCGCCCAGCCCTGTATCGACCGCCAGCTGCAGTCGCTCGAACAGGCCCTGCTGGTCCCCGGCGCCTATCGCCCGGTGCCGTCGTTCACCGAAGGCTCGCTCGAGTTTACCTTCCGCGCTCCGTCGCGCCCGTGGTCGGATGACCTGTGGCAATCGGCCAAAAGTGATGGCACCGCAGCCCATTTCGATCCGGCGCTGCGCCAGGGCCTCGCGAGTTATTATGCCAATGCCAACGACATGCGTGAGGAGAATGCAGTCGCCGAATCGCTGCAATGGAAGCTGCGCGTCTTGGCGCGGCCGATCCAGCCGGACGCGGCGACGCGGGTCGCGCTGCTCGCGGACATCGAGCAGGCACGCGGCATCTATGGCCTCATGGCGCTCGCCGCCAACCAGCTCATCGAGGCCGCTCAATCGATGAAGTTTACGTCCAGCCCCGCGAACCTTCGCGCCGACGGTTCGGGCACGCTCAAGTTCTGCCGAGCTCACCATTTGCCGCTTGGCGGCATCAACCCGCAGCGCCCGCACTAGATGCATTTCCACCTCCCCAAACCGCTCCACGGCTGGCGCGCGTTCGCGGGCGAGGTCGGCATCATCGTCGTCGGCGTGCTGATCGCACTCGGCGCCGAGCAGGTGGTGGAGAAGGTCCACGAACGCAACGTGGCGGGCGAAGCAAGAAAGAATGTGCGGGCCGAGGCGGCGACTGACCTTGGATTCATACGCGACCGCCTGACCGTCCAGCCATGCATCGACCGACGGATCGGCGAACTTCAGGCGTTGCTCTCGCGATCGGGCGAAGGTGCGCTCTCGCCTCAGCCCACGTGGGTCTCGCGACCGCCGACCTGGCCGTTCTTCTTCGGACGATGGGAGGCGGCAACAGCCAGCGGGCGCAACAGCCTCTTTACGGCCGAGGAGCAGGCGCGCTTCGGCATCCTCTACCGTGTTTTCAGTGAGTACGATAACGACCAGGCCCGCGAGCAAACCGTGTGGTCGGAACTGCGAGCCCTCGAATGGTGGCATGGACCCCTCGGCCCGCAGGCGCGGCTCGCGTATGCCCAGGCGCTGCAACAAGCCAAGTATCTTTCCTGGGATCTGCATTATGGCGGCACCAATGCCCTTGAAATGGCCCACCGGATCGGCCTTCTGGACAAGCCGGTAGCGCCCGCTCTCCACACCATCTGCCTGCCGCTGATGGAGCCGCGCTCGGACGCCCTGAAGCGTCTCAACGATCCGTTCGGGGAGCCGTAGAGAAGCCCGTGCTGGCGCGCGTTTGCCGCCGAGGTCGGGATCATCGTGGTCGGTGTTCTGATCGCGCTCGGCGCGGAGACCGCGACGACGTGCCCTACACGCACAAGGGCAATTACGTGGCCGCCTTCCGCGGCGATCCCGACGGCATGTGGCGGGTCCATTGGTCCGTCATCGCCTGGCAGTCGCCGTCGAAGAAGAATGGATAGCCGTTCCGGACCTCAGTCCCCCAACATCGCATCCGCCAGGCTGTAGCAATGGCTCGCCTGATAGGCGTTGCGGCCGCGGTTCATGTGGGTGAGGTTGAAGTTGCGGATGGCGCGGCGCGCGCGGGGATGCGCGAGGAATGAGCGGATCGAGGCGGCGCCGCGGACCTTGGCGATGAGGATGCCCTTGCCGTTCCTCCAGATCGAGTGGCTGAGGTCCTCGGGCTGTTCGACGCAGCTCTCAAGGAAGCTGTGGTCGAGATGATCGGGCTCCGACGATCCGTCGGTGGTGAAGTCCGACAAATGGAGGATGAAGCGCGCGCGCAGGTCATCATTATCGGCGTGGAGGGCGAATAATTCCATGAATGACGCACTGACCCGCACTAGCGGCTTGTCGGGGCTGCCGGGAAGGCAGGAAACGGACCAATAATAGCGCTCGGTCGTGCGCGGGATGGGGATGCAAGTCGCAGCGTAGAGGCGGAGGATGTCGAGGACGTCGTGGGCCTGCGTGCGGCGCAGCAGCTTCTCGAAGCGGTGGATATATTTGAAGCGCTGTTCGAGATGTTCGGTGCGCTCGTCAGCGTCGGGGAGGAGCTCGCCATCCATCCACGCGCGTTGCTGCTCGGCACTCAGGAACTGGCGCAGGCCTTTTGCCTGGCGGGGACCGGCTGAGCTTCGAACGGCAGTCATGTTGGAGCTTTCCACCCATTGCGGACATTGAGGCGGTTGGTAGTCTGACCTGATGACCGCGTCTGCAACCCAAACATCAATCACGCCGGCTGGCGGCGGCAAACACAATCGGCTTGTCTCGCTGGATCTTCTCCGGGGGCTCGCGGTCGCCGGCATGATCCTGGTGAACGAGATGGCGGGAATGGTGTCGAAGGGACCCGTCTATTCCACGTTGCTGCATTCGAGGTGGGACGGCCTGACCATTGCCGATGTGGTGTTCCCCGCGTTTCTGATGATGATGGGCGTGTCGGTGCCGCTGTCCTTCGGCGGCCGTAACGAGCCAGCCGGCCTCGGGAACAACCAGGCAAGACGCATCGCCTGGCGCACGGTGCGGCTGATTGCGGTTGGATTCATCCTGTCGAACCTCTGGTGGTTGTCACATTTCAGCGCGACGCCGTGGCGGCTGTTCGGCGTGCTGCAACGGATCGGACTTGTTTACGGCGCCTGCGCCGTCCTCTTCCTCCTCTGCGCACCAAGAACGCGGCTGCTGATCATCGCCGCGCTGCTTGTCCTTTACTGGCCGCTTTCGCTGCTGCCGTCCCTGGATGGCCTCCCCAACGACATCTGGATGCGCGGTCACAATTTCGTCGGGTCGGTGGATCGGGTTCTCCTTGGCGTTCACAATTATGTGAAGGGGCCCGAAGGCTATGATCCCGAAGGCCTGCTGGGCACGTTGCCGGCAATTGCGCAGGGGCTCATTGGCGTTGCGGTCGGTGAGTTCCTGCGCCGCGGCCAGCAAACACGGCTACGGCCATTGGCCGTTGCAGGATTGGCGATGCTGCTTGTGGGCGGATTGTGGTCGCTGGTGTTTCCGGTCGTGAAGGACATCTGGTCGAGCAGCTTCGTGCTTGTGACTTGCGGCATCACGACGCTCCTCCTCGCCGGATTGCTCGCGGCGTTCGACCAAGGTCAACCGATCACCGGCTGGCGAAAGGCCGTCACCATCCTCCTCCTGCCCTTCGGAATGAACGCAATCGCCGCTTACGTTTTGCACGAGGTTGCCGGAAGCATGTTGGGATGGGACCTGTTGCTCGCTCCTTATCGGCAGGCACGATCCATATTCGTGCCGGAAGTCGCCGCATTCGTTCCGGTCCTGCTGTTCATGGCGTTCAGCTGGGCGTGCATGGACTATCTGCGCCGCAGGAACTGGATGATCAAAATCTAGGGTCGCGCGGGCGGTGGGTGGCCGAACGCCGGCGTACACAGCTCACTGGCGCTCGCACCCACCCCTGGCCCCTCCCTGCCAGGGAGGAGAGAAAGGCGCGAATGTTCGCCAATGTTCGTAGTGACGGCGCAGGGACGTTACTTGGGAAAGGCTGTGGGAGGAAACGCCTTCGGAGCCACAATCAACGTCGACCAGTATCTTGGAACATCGCTCTCTGTAGGAAAGTACGAGGAAAGTTTTTCGCCGAAACTCTTTCCAGACGATCTCGAAGATAATGATCTTGTGAAAGCGGTACCAATGGAGTCGGTAGTTGCGCGCGCGGTCACGCCGAACCTAAAGCCGGTCGTTGAGGGCACAATCCAGGCCTATTCGCCTGGCCATGCAATTGCCTGCGGCGAGGGCCTCGCGCCTGCGACTTTCGAGCGTCACTCAGAGCGGCTTATGCATGAATGCGTTGTCTCTGCTGACATCCGTCGCTTTTCTATTCAGGGCGGCAGAGACGGCCATGTGTATGCCGAATGGGTTCAACCCTGAAAGAATAGCTTGAGACTTGGCGCGACGGCTACGCATCGATCGCATCATCCTCGACCGCGTTCGCCCAATTTGGCCGCTGCTCCGCCACGGCCGCTCGCGTTCGCGATTCTGGTCGTTCGCTGCCAAACTCGTCATTCCCGCGAAAGCGGGAACCCAGCTAAACAAACAACGTCCATTCCGACTTCTCTCCAACCGTGTACCTGCTCGCATCGAGGCGCAACGGCACACTCTACACCGGCGTGACCTCCAATTTGCTCGCCCGCATCCATCAGCATCGCGAAGGTTACGTCCGCGGTTTCGCGCGCGATCACGCCGTGAAGTTGCTCGTCTGGTTCGAGCAGCATGGGTCGATGGAATCGGCGATCACGCGCGAGAAGCGGATCAAGAAATGGAACCGAGCCTGGAAGCTGCAACTGATCGAAGATGCGAACCCCGAGTGGCGGGATCTCGCGGAAGATTTCGGCTTCGCTCCGCTCAGTTGATTTTTGCTACGCTGGGTTCCCGCTTTCGCGGGAATGACGAAGAGGGTGCGCGGGAATGACGAATTAGGTTACGCGTTGATCGCATCCTCATCGACAGACGCGACCGCGCTTCAAACCGGTTCGACGCAATGGTGGCCGCGGAGCAGCCAGTCCGGATCATATCTCCGCTTGGCGGTCGCGAGCCGCGGATAATTCGGGCCCCAGTGCGCGCGTTTCCAATCTTTCAGGAAATAGTCGCACTCGGACATGTAGGCCCCTGCGTTCGGCGCGATCCGATAGATTTCGCGCATTGCGCGGCTGATTTCCGCGGCGTCGCGGCGGCCCGCGGCGAGGTTCGGCTCATGGCCGGGGATTCCGGGATAGGCGGGCTGCTCCTCCGCGGCGCAGATCAACAGTGCGAAAGCGTCGAGAACCTCCGGATTGGTGGCGGTCTCGCGGGTCAGAGCGAGAGCTTCGGGCGAGCCGCCCGCCAGGCCCTTGTTGGTATGGAGCGTGACGCTCCAGATCGCAGCAGCCCGAACCAGCGCATCCACCAGCTCCCGCTGACGGGCGGGAGCAAGGAGGCCTTTCGACAGCCAGGCGGAATGATAGCCGTGAAGCACCTGCGCCGCTTCGCCGCGATTGCTGGCCCAGTAAATGTTCTCGGCCGGGGCGCCCGAACGATCGTCCCGAAGCACCAGGCCAGGGATTTTCGTCAGCGTTGCCGGATCCCAGAAGGCGCGTGCCGGAAGGGCGATGAAGATGGGGTCGGCAGCGAAGTCGAAGCTCGCCGGCCGGCTTTTGACCCAGCCGACGAACGGAGCCCATGTTCGAATTATGTCCTCTTGCCCGAGGCCATGGCACACCATGATCACGCGCAGGCGCCGGTCGGGGCCGAAGCTGATCTGCTCGCCCCATCGGGGATTGAACAGCGCCTCGGCGTAGAAGCCCATCATTCGCGCGACGAGATCTCGCCAGCTCGCCTCGTCCTTCGCCCTGATGTCGAGCATGGCCGCGCCGATCGTGCTTGGCAGATCGTAGGTGCGCAGGGTGAGGTGCGTCACGATGCCGAACGTCCCGCCACCACCTCCGCGAAGTGCGAAGAATAGCTCGGGGTCGCGCCAGCGGTTGACCGTGCGGATGCGGCCGTCGGGGGTGACGACCTCGGCTTCGAGCAGATTGGCCGCGCCTGTCCCGAACTGCTTTGAGAGCGAGCCGAACCCGCCGCCCTGGACGAGGCCTGCC
The DNA here is from genome assembly GCA_040388865.1 of Pseudomonadota bacterium. GTDB lineage: Bacteria > Pseudomonadota > Alphaproteobacteria > Sphingomonadales > Sphingomonadaceae > Sphingomicrobium. The sequence continues at coordinate 23,322 of JAZKBB010000004.1, forward strand.
GTGCCGACCGTCAGGCAGCCGCCCCCCTGAACATAGCGCCCGCTCTCCACCGCGACTTTCCGGTAGACCTCCCCCCAGAGAGTTCCGGCGCCCACAGAGACCGCGGGCGTGGCCTTGGTGGCCGCGGGCGCGCCACTCGGCACGAAGCCGTCGTGGAGGTGGATGTTGCGCAGGCGATGGGTCCAGACCAGCACCGAGCCGGCGCGGTTGGAATTGCCGAAATAGCTGTGGCCGCCGCCCTTGACGACGAGCGGCACGCTCGTCCGGCGGGCGAAGTTCACCGCAGCGGCAACATCGGCGGCCGATTCTGCCGCCACGGCCTTGAGGCTCGGGCGGCTGGTCCATGCGTCGGTCCAGCCGAGCGTCTGCGTCAGCGACGGATCGTCGCCGAGGTAATAGGGGTTCTTCAATCTGGCGAAGAGCGCGTCCGCCCCAGCGCCGCCGTTGCGTGCACATTCGACGAGCGGCGAGTGCAGGTCGATGAGGCGCGTGCCGATCGCGCGCCGGAGTGAACTCCAGTCGACAACCGCTTTCGCGCGGGAAATCGCCTGTCCCGGCCAGACGAAACCAGTGGCGGCCGCCGCCGCGCCCGACGCGAGAAATGTCCTTCGGCGCAATTCCGTCTCCTCGCTTGTTACCAGGTGCTAGGCGTCGATTGCATCCTCGTCGACCGACGCGGCGCTGTTCTGGATAAACTCGAACCGGTGCGCGGGATCGCGGCCCATCAGCCGCTCGACCAGATCCTTGATCGGCTGGCGGTCCTCATAGGCTGACGGCAGCGTGACCTTGAGCATGGACCGGGTTGCCGGGTCCATGGTGGTTTCCTTGAGCTGGTTGGGGTTCATTTCGCCCAAGCCCTTGAAGCGGCTGACCTCGACCTTCTTGCCCTTGAACTCGGTCGCCTCGAGCTCTGCGCGGTGGGCGTCGTCTCTCGCGTAGAGGGTCCTGGCGCCGCTGGTCAGGCGATAGAGCGGGGGCTGGGCGAGGAACAGGTGGCCGCGGCGGACGAGCTCGGGCATTTCCTGGAAGAAGAAGGTCATCAGCAGGGTCGCGATGTGGGCACCGTCGACGTCGGCGTCGGTCATGATGATAATGCGCTCGTAGCGCAGCGCATCCTCGTTCCACTTGTCGCGCATGCCGCAGCCCAATGCGAGGCCGAGGTCGGCGATCTCGCTGTTGGCGCGGATCTTGTCAGCGCTGGCCGAGGCGACGTTGAGGATCTTGCCGCGGATGGGCAAGATCGCCTGCGTCTTGCGGTTGCGCGCCATCTTGGCCGAGCCGCCGGCGCTGTCGCCCTCGACGATGAAGAGCTCGGTGCCTTCGGGGTCGTCGCTACTGCAGTCGGTGAGCTTGCCGGGGAGGCGGAGCTTGCGGGCCGAGGTGGCGGTCTTGCGCTGGACCTCGCGCTCGGCGCGGCGGCGGAGACGGTCTTCGGCGCGCTCGACGATCGAGCCCAGGAGGGCGCGGCCGCGCTCCATATTGTCGGCGAGATAATGGTCGAAATGGTCGCGGACGGCGGCCTCGACGAAGCGCGCCGCCTCGAGGCTGGTCAGGCGGTCCTTGGTCTGGCTCTGGAAATGGGGGTTGCGGATGAAGATCGAGAGCATCAGCTCGACGCCGCTCATGACGTCGTCGGCGGTGATGTCCTTGGCCTTCTTGTTGCCGACGAGCTCGCCGAACGCGCGGATACCCTTGGTCAGAGCGGCGCGCAGGCCCGCTTCATGGGTGCCGCCATCGGGGGTGGGGATGGTGTTGCAGTAATAGGATTCGGAACCGTCGCTGAAGAGCGGCCAGGCGACGGCCCATTCGGCGGCGCCCTGGTCGTTCGGGAAATCCTGGCGGCCGGTGAAGGGCAGGTTGGTGACGGTGGGGCGGTCGCCGAGTTGCTCGGCGAGATGGTCGGCGAGGCCGTTGGCGAACTGGAAGACCGCGGTCTCGGGGACTTCGGGGCTGGCGAGCGAGGGATCGCAGCGCCAGCGGATTTCGACCCCGGCGAAGAGATAAGCCTTGGAGCGGGCGAGCTTATAGATGCGCTCGGCGCTGAAGTGGGCGTCGGCGCCGAAGATCTCCGGGTCGGGAACGAAGACGGTCGACGTGCCGCGACGGTTGGGCGTCGGCCCGAGAGTCTCCAGTGGCGAGGTGGCAACGCCGCGCGAGAAGCTCTGGCGGTAGAGCATCCTGTCGCGCGCGACCTCGACGATGGTCTCGCTCGACAATGCGGTGACGACGCTGACCCCGACCCCGTGGAGTCCGCCCGAAGTGGAATAAGCCTTGCCGTCGAATTTCCCGCCCGAGTGGAGAGTCGTCATAATGACTTCAACGGCGGACTTGGTGGGGAACTTGGGGTGCGGGTCGACCGGGATGCCGCGGCCGTTGTCGCTGACCGTCAGGCGGTTGCCGGGCTCGAGCGTGACCTCGATGCGGGTGGCGAAGCCGGCGACGGCCTCGTCCATACTATTGTCGATGACCTCGGCGGCGAGGTGGTGGAGCGCGCGCTCGTCGGTGCCGCCGATGTACATGCCGGGGCGGCGGCGGACCGGCTCCAGCCCCTCGAGCACCTCGATCGCGGACGCGTCGTAGCTGTCGGGCGCGGAAGATGCGGAAGTCGAGAACAGGTCGGCCATTTGAGAAGAGCTATAGGGCGCGGATTTAAGACGTGCCAAGCGGAGGTACCGGGCTTTTCCACAGCTACCGCTACGATCTGTGGTATGCTGGACTGATGGCGAGGAAGATGAAGCTGCGGGGGACGCTCAACACGACCACTGACGAATTTGAGCGGCAGATGGCCATCGCGCTGGAGATCATGAAAAAGGATTGGGTCGCCTTGCGGGCATTGGCTCTGGGGGATCAATATCCCGATCTCGATGTCGAAAAGAGTTTGGCACGGAAGCGAGCAGCCGCGCGCGGCAAAATGCCGAAGGATTAAGCGCAGCCGTGAATCATCGGCGTCTCAGACCAGCCCGAAGCGCCGGCGAAGTCATGCTCAAGGTGGATCATGCCGGCGAGCATGGCGCGGTTTGCATCTATCGAGGTCAGCACTGGATAGCGCGACTGCGCGCGCCATCGCTTTTGCCTGAGATTGAGGATTTCATTGGGCACGAGCGACGTCACCGCGCGTTGTTCGCAGCGGAGCTGGGTAGGCGAGGTGTGCGACGTTGCCGGAGCTATCACCTGTGCGGGCTTGGCGGGCTGATCCTTGGGCTCCTGACGGGCCTCATCGGGCGAAGAGCAATCGCGCTCACAACGGAGGCCGTCGAGAGCGTTGTCCTACGGCACTTAGAGCAACAGCTTGCCAGGTTATTCAGCGCCGATCCTACTGCAGCGGCCGTGATCCATCGGATAGTTTCTGACGAACAGGAGCATCGTGATCGGTCCGCCGAGAAACTCGTTAAACCGCATCCGATGGATCGCGTCCTGGCACCTGCCGTGCGCGCAGCCACCGAAACGGTAATCTGGCTGGGGATGTGGCCGAAATCCGCTCATCGATAGGCGTTTTACGACCGACCGAGCGTCCTCTTGAAATGCAGAACGTTCTTTCCAAATCAGCGACGCGGACGCCTGACGGGTCCGCGACGGGGCGCCCGCTCCACACGCAGCGTGTCGCTCCGCCAGTCGCTCAACTTGGAGGACAAGATCATGCGTAGTGCTTTCGACTTTGCGCCGTTCCGGCGCTCCACCGTCGGTTTCGACCGCTTATTCGACATGCTCGAGAATTCGACGCTCGGGCAGGGTCAGGAGAATTATCCGCCGTTCGACCTGATCAAGCTCGGCGATAACGACTATCGGATCGAGCTGGCGGTCGCGGGGTTCAAGCCCGACGAGATCGACATCACCGCCCAGCAGAATGTGCTGCTCGTCACCGGCCGCAAGAAGGACGAGGACGAGCAGAACGGCAACGACTACGTCTATCGCGGGATCGCGACGCGCTCGTTCGAGCGCCGCTTCGCGCTTGCCGACCATATCAAGGTCAAGGGCGCGGACTTGAAGGACGGCCTGCTCTCGGTCGATCTCAAGCGCGAGATCCCGGAGGAAATGAAGCCCAGGAAGATCAACATCGGCGCGTCGCAGGGACAGCCGCAGCACGATCAGATCGGAAGCGAGCAGCCTGCGTCCAAGCAGGCCGTAAACGCCGAAGCGCAGCACGCCTGAGGCGCGCTCGCCAGACGCAAAAAAGAAGGGCTCCGATTTCCCGGAGCCCTTTTTGCTAGCGAACCCGCGGCCCGCCGAACGGCAGGGGAGGCGGAGGCCGCCGGTCGCGGCGCGGCAGCTGCGCTTGATAGGCGACTCCGCAATGCGCGACGCAATAAGGGAAGCCGGGGTTGGATGGCTGCCCGCAGAAGTGAAAGTCGGGCTCGCCGGGATGACCCATCGGCCATTTGCAGATGCGGTCGTTCAGATCGAGCAGGCTGGTCTTGTCGGCGACCTCGGGACTCGGCTTCGCGGGCACCAGGCGGCGCGGCGGCGCCGGCGGGATGGGCGCCTGCTGGTCGCCCGGACCCTGGCGGATGAACCCGCCGGGGCCAATCGAACGATACTGGATTTCACGCTGCGGCGGCGGCGTTGGATGGCCCGCCTGAGGCGCCGCGGAAGCGGGAGCAGCAGCGCTGGCTCTGGGAGCTTCGGCCTTGGGCGCGGCGGCCTTCGGGGCTGCAGCGGCAGGCGCAGGCTTCTTGGCGTCCTTTTCCTCGCCCGCCTTGACGGGTGAGGGGCGCTGTTCGAGCCCGAGCCGGTGCGCCTTGCCGATCACCGCGTTGCGGCTGACCCCGCCGAGCTCGTCGGCGATCTGGCTTGCAGTGGCGCCATCATGCCACATCTTCTTCAGGCGCTCGATGCGCTCTTCGGTCCACGACATACTTAAATCACTCGCTTCCAAACTTGTGCGGCCGCCAAGCAGCCGATAGGCGCCTCACCTGTGAACGACCAAGCCAGCAATTGGGTGCGCTTCGCACCCGGCCAACCGGTGCTTAAGGGCGTCAATTGGGGAGGCCTCAGGACCCTCTATATCAAGGAGGTGCGGCGGTTCTTCAAGGTCCAGATGCAGACCGTGTGGGCGCCGGCGATCACGACGCTGCTGTATCTGGCGATTTTTACCGTGGCGCTGGGCCGCGGCGGCAAGACCGTGATGGGCGTGCCGTTCGCCAATTTCATCGCGCCGGGCCTAATCGTCATGGCGATGATCCAGAACGCCTTCGCCAATGCGAGCTTCTCGCTGCTGGTCGGCAAGATCCAGGGCAATATCGTCGATTATCTGATGCCGCCGCTGTCGACCGGCGAGCTCGTCGCTGGCCTGGTCGGAGCATCGGTGACGCGGGCGTTCTTCGTCGGCGGTGCGGTGTGGGTCGTGATGCTGCTTTGGCCCGGCGTGTCGGTCGCGGTCAGCCGGCCAGACCTGGTGCTGTGGTTCGGGCTGATGGGCGCTTTGCTGCTCTCGTTCCTTGGGCTGCTGACGTCGATCTGGGCCGAGAAGTTCGACCATGCCGCCGCGGTCAGCAATTTCGTGGTGACGCCGCTGTCGCTGCTCAGCGGCACCTTCTATTCAATCAAGCAACTGGCGCCGGCCTTCCAGAAGGTCAGCCACGCCAACCCCTTCTTCTACATCATCTCGGGCTTCCGCTCGGGCTTCCTCGGGCCGGGGGCGAGCGATTCGCCCTTGTGGGTCGGGGCGATCGGCCTGCTGGTGCTCAACGTCGCCTTGTGGGCGCTTTGCTATTCGCTGCTCAAGAGCGGGTGGAAGATCAAGAACTGAGCCGGGCGCGAAAAGTCCCGATTTGGGACAGCCAACAAGCAACCCTCCGTTAAAGGAATTCTTGCTTATCCAAAGTTAACTATATAAAGTTGATCGTTCGCGTGGCTGTAATGGGGGTTTCGCGTAGCTGTAAGGGGGGTTGCGTATGTCCGAGTTTCGCGTGCCAGCGGCCGCTGTTGCCGCAGCTGTGGCCCTCTCGTTAGCAACTCCTGCTCAGGCGGCGGTGACGATCACGAACTTCACCGTAACGGGGCCCGTTGTGTCAGGCACGTTCGCGCTCGCTTTCGATGACAGCACGTCCGCCTACTCGCTGAGCGCGCTCAACCTCACTCTTGCGGGAAGTTCCGTCGCCTTCGATACGTCGAACTCGGGGCTTATTTCCTTAGCCGACATCGGTCGTCCGGATTTCCTGGAAATTGGCGGCCTCGCGAACGGTGGCGTTTATAACATCGGGCAAGCTGGAGTCATTCCGGCCGATGATTTTGCCTTCGAGTTTGTTCCGACCATCATTTCCCAGTCAGCCGGTCTTTCCTACGATACCAATGGCATCATCAACCAGGCCAACAGCGTTACAATCACCGCGGTCCCGGAGCCGTCGACCTGGGCAATGATGCTCATCGGATTTGGGGCGATCGGCTGGCAGCTCCGCCGCCGCAAGCGGTCGACCTCGACGTTCGCGCAAGGGGGATTCAATCATGCTCTTTAAATGCTTGGCTGCTGCCTGCCTGCTTATGCCGGCAATTGATTCGGCTAACGCCACAACAACTTTCGATTGGACCTTCTCGGGCGAGTTCTCCCAAGGCAGCGGTACCCTCACCGCGGACGAAATCGGAGGACAGTATCTGGTCAGTTCGATTTCAGGGTCGGTTTCCGACAGTCAACCTCGAAATATTCTAGGCCTGCTCACTCCTGGTCAGTCGTATGCCAGTCTCAGCGACATTGGCGGCGACAACCTGATTTTTCCAGCACCTGCATCGCCATTTCTGGACAGCCAGGGAATAGTGTTTTCAGTAGGCGGAGTTGGAAGCGATCCGTGCCCTTTTCCGTCAGGCTGCTACATGAACATTTATTACAACACGACATTGTCTCAGTACGAACTGTATTTGAGTAATGCTGGTGTGGATGGTGGAAATTTCGTGTTAACGGCTGAGACTGCGTCTGTTCCCGAGCCGTCGACCTGGGCAATGATGCTCATCGGGATGGGAGCGGTGGGCGGTGCCCTGCGCGCGAAACGCCGGAGAGCCTTGCGGATCGTAACCTGACGCTCGAGGGTGTAAATCAACCCGCACGCGCGAGTTTGGAGTTGAGCAGAGCGGCAGGATGATCAAGAACTGACCATGCCCGCGCTTTGGCTCCTGACTTTGGCAGTATCGGCCGACCTCATGGTCGCGGACTTCAATTCCGGCGCGAAGCCCAACAATCTCGGCGGCGATTTCGGCTGCTGGATCAAGGATCCCAACGACCCGATGCAGGGCTGCATCGAATCCTTCGACGCCAAGAACCGCTATGGCAACAAAGGATATGCGCTGCGGCTGATCTACAGCGTGGCCTCCAAGAAGCCCGCATTTGGCGGGCTTTGGATGCGATTGCCGAACCTTGACGCATCGCGCTTCAACGCCCTCGCGTTTCGCGTGCGCGGCGATCCAGCCATGGGTTATACCAAGGTGCTCAAGGTCGAACTCAAAGACGCTGTCGACCAGGCCAGCGATCATTATGTGAGAGACGTGACGGAGCAATGGCAGGATGTCGTCATTCCCCTGAGCGATTTTCAGGGCATGGCGAACGCTCGCAGGCTCACGCAGTTCGTGATCGTGATCGAGGACACGACCGTGACCGCCAAACAGGGCGTCATCTATCTCGACGACATCCGGTTCACGAACGGCGAAGCGCGTTAATCAAGTTGAACGGCTCATAACGGACGCGTTCAGACCTGCATCAACCGAACCGGCCCACAAGCCACGCATCGACAAGTGCTCAACCAAGGAGAGCCAAGATGCGTAAGATCATTCTTTCAATCGCCGCCGCCGGCGCCGCCCTCATCGCCGCCAGCCCCGCCGCGGCGCAATATTATCCGCAGCCGCAGCAGCCCACGCTTTATGGCTATAACAACGGCTATAACGGCAACGGTTACAACAATGGGTTCCGAGGTAATTGGGGCGAGGTGCGCGCGCTCCAGGCGCGGATCGACAATGTCGAGCGGCAGATCGCCCGGCTCGACCGTCGCGACGTGATCCGCGGCCGTAGCGCCGACCGCCTGCTCAACGACGCCAACAAGATCGAGCGCCGGCTGCGCGACCACGCTCGTGGCGGGCTCGACCCGCGCGAGGCTGGCGACATCCAGTATCGCATCCAGCGGCTCGAGCAGCAGGTGCAGATCGCGCTCAACGACCGCGGCGGCCGCTGGGGCGACCGTGACGACCGCTGGGGTCATCGCGACTAAATTGTTGCGTAAGTGTGCGTAAGGAAGGCGCTCCGGGGGAACCTCGGGGCGCCTTTTTTTGGGCACCTTGAGCCTTAACCTTCGTTAACTCCCGCATTCAGCACCGTCACAGATGCACCGTGCGAAACACTTCGCCAGTTGCTCAACAAAAAGGAGAGCGAAAATGCGTAAGTTCCTGATTCCGATCGTCGCCACAGCTTCGGCCCTTGCAGTCGCGGCTCCCGCGACGGCGCAGTGGGCGCCGCCGGTCTATCACTATCAGCCGTACAACTACGGCCACGGCTTCAGCTATCATGCGTTCGCGCGATCAATGCAGGTGCGCGTGCAGCGCATTCGTGCCGACATCCGCGTGATGCAGGCGCGGCGCATCCTTTCGCGGATGGAGGCGCGGAGCCTGGAACGCCAGGCCGCTAACCTTCAGACACGGATTTTCCGCGCGTCGCGCAACGGAATCCAGCTGAACGAGGCCCGCAGGCTCGAAAACCAGATCCGTAATCTGGAATTCCGCGTGCAGCGCGAAGCGACCGACTGGAACAACCGGCCCAATCGCCGCCGCTAGTAATCGCTAGCTTCGGCTTCAGGGGAGGCGCTCCGGGCCAGCTCGGAGCGCCTCTCTTTTTGCCCTTTGCGGGACCGCTGGCTATAGGCGCGAGAACCGCAACATCATCGTCAAAGGGAGCCTGCCTTGGCCATCACGCCGCTCATGCCCGTCTACCCGCGTTCGCCCGTTCGGCCGGTCCGCGGCGAGGGTGTCTACCTCTACGGCGAGGAGGGCGAGCGCTACCTCGATTTCGCCGCGGGGATCGCGGTCAACATCCTCGGCCACGGCCACCCGTATCTGACCAAGACGATCCAGGAGCAGGCGGCAACGTTGATGCACGTCTCCAACCTCTACGGCTCACCGCAAGGCGAGGCGTTTGCCAAGCGGCTGACCGACCTGACGTTCGCCGACACGGTGTTCTTCACCAATTCGGGGGTCGAGGCGGTCGAATGCGCGATCAAGACCGCGCGCCGCTACCATTACGCCAAGGGCAATTCGCACAAGCATGATCTGATCAGTTTCTCGAACGCCTTCCACGGGCGCACGATGGCGACGATCAGCGCGACCGATCAGGCCAAGATGATCGACGGGTTCGCGCCGCTGCTGCCGGGATTCAAGGTTGTCGAGTTCAACAACCTCGATGCCGCGCTCGCCGCCATCGACGAGAATACCGCCGGCTTCCTGCTGGAGCCGATCCAGGGCGAGGGCGGTATCCGCCCCGGCACGCACGAATTCCTGTCGGGCCTTCGCGCCGCGTGCGACGAGCATGACCTGATGCTGGTGTTCGACGAGGTTCAGTGCGGTGTCGCGCGGACGGGCCAGCTCTACGCCTACCAGCATTACGGCGTTGAGCCGGACATCATGGCAAGCGCCAAGGGCATCGGCGGCGGCTTCCCGATGGGCGCGTGCCTGGCGAGCGAAAAGGCTGCGGCGGGGATGGTCGTCGGCACGCACGGATCGACATTTGGCGGCAACCCGATGGCGATGGCCGCCGGGCAGGCGGTGTTCGACGTGGTCGCCAACGAGGAATTCCTCGCCGACGTGCGCCAGAAAGGCGAGCGGCTGCGCAGCGCGCTCGAGCAGATGATCCCCAACCACGACCATATTTTCGAGAGCGTGCGCGGCGTCGGACTGATGCTCGGCATCAAGATGAAGACCGACAGCCGATCGTTCGTGAATTATCTTCGGACCAAGGGCCTGCTGACCGTCGCGGCCGGCGACAATGTGATGCGCGTGCTGCCGCCGCTGACGATCGAGGAAAGCCACATCCGCGAGTTCGTCGAGACCTTGTCGGCGGCTGCGGGCGAGTATGAGGTCCCCGCCGCGGCGGCCTAAGAGCCGCTACTGCGTGGCTAGCCAGGCGCTGCTGCAGAGCAGGATCAGTTGCCGCCGCGCATCCGGCTTTGAGAGGTGCGTTTCGACGATGGGCCGGTCTTCCGGCTGGAGATGACGGAAGACCTCAGCAACGCTGCGGTATTGACCCGATTTGGCCAGTTCAAACGCCCGATCAATCGCCGATGCCATGCGTCACGCCGCTACCACGAACCCGCCGCAGAGACGAATGTCCGCTTTCGGCCCCATGCAGACGCTGGCAGCGCACTATTGCTGAACGAGCCTTCGCCACCCGCCGCGACATTCGGCCAACATGGAAAGGCGCGCTTTGCGCACCCACCCCCGGCCCCTCCCTTCCAGGGAGGGGAGGCGAATAGCTCTGTCCCGCTATCGAACAGGAGGCGAGGGCGCGGTTGAGCGGTGGCCTCGATCATGCACATTGGTCCGGACCTGAAGGAGTTCGGATTTGGCTAGTTTCGGCAAGCGCGTGGACGGCCCCGGCGGCCGCCGTTGGCTCAGGCGCAAGTGGGTCCGCACCGCGGCATCCGCGGTCTTCGGCGATGGCGTCACCGCCGTCCTGATCGAGAATCTGTCGCTGACCGGCGCGAGGTTGCGCGGCTTCGGGCTGCCGATGCTGGGCCAGGACGTCGAAGTGAAAGTCGGCGAGCGTTCGCTGTCCGGCCGGGTGGCCTGGGCCGCGGGCGACCAGCGCGGGATTTCGTTCGACTTTGGGCGGCGGTAGGCGGGCCGGCAGGCAGCGGATCGTTTCGCGTCCGCTTCCGACCCATTGCGGACATTAGCAGCCGGGAGGTAGAACGGCTGATCGGGAAGTCAGGTTAAGCTACTGCGACACGGCGATTCTGGGAGGCCTTTGCCTATGAAGGGGCTGCTTTTCGCCGCGGTGCTCACGTCAATGGCAGCACCAGCGACGGCTGCGATCGTTCAGCCAGCCCCGATCATCGACATGCATTTTCATGCGCTGACCGCTGATTGGAATGGGCCGCCGGGCGGCTATATCTGTGCTCCGTTCGACGAGTGGGCGATTAGAGATTCTGCGAAGCCCATCACGGCATTTCTCCACGACTTCACGGGCGATCCAAAGTGCAAGCGGAGGTTCAAGTCACCGCAGACCGACGCGGAACTTCGCGACCAAAGCCTGGCCGTCCTAAAGCACCGCAACATCCTCGCCGTCACCAGCGGTCCTGCCGATCGGGTAGAAGATTTTCGCGAGCACGCGCCCGACCGGATCATTCCGGGGATAATGTTCGGCTTCGGCAAGTTGCCAACGATTGCGCAGCTGCGGCAGCTTCATGCGGAGGGGCGCCTCCAGGTCCTTGGCGAACTTGTGTTTCAATATTCTGGAATTGCGCCGGACGATCCGCAGATCGAGCCCTACTATGCGCTCGCCGAAGAGCTGGACATTCCTGTTGCCATTCACGTTGGGCCCGGGCCGCCCGGGGCACCATATTATCTATCGGCAAAATATCGGATGCGATTGTCGGACCCGCTTGCGCTCGAAGACGTGCTCGTTCGCCATCCAAAGCTGCGCATCGACGTCATGCACGCTGGATGGCCGATGGCCGACCGAATGATCGCGCTCATGTACGCGCACCCCCAAGTCTACGTGGACACCGGCATCATCGACTATGCGTTTCCGCGTGCTGAGTTCCATGCTTATCTAAAGCGGCTGGTGGATGCGGGGTTCGAAAACCGCATCATGTTTGGATCTGACCAGATGAATTGGCCGCAGGCGGTCGATGCCGCGATTGAGGGGATCACCAGCGCCAAATTCCTCACGCCACAGCAGAAGCGTGACATTCTCTACAATAACGCGGCACGGTTCCTTAGGCTCAAGACAAACGGCAAATTGCATTAGCGACAGCCCCGCAGACGTGCTGTCGTAATGACCGTCTTCCACCCATTGCGGACATTAGCGAGTAGCGATCCGCAGGGGTGACGGCGCGCAGTTGTCGCCCCACGCGCGCTTCCCTATCTAAATCCCATGCCGTCAGTCCAGCTTAACTCCGACGTCGCGCTCGGCGTTGCGATCCCGTCGCGCAACGCGCGCGGCCGCATCGCGCGCCTGGGGCCGGTGCTCGATGCGATCCTCGCCAGCCACAATTATCCGCCGGTCATCGAGAAATTGCTCGCCGAGGCGTTGACGTTGACCGCGCTGCTGGGTTCGCTGCTCAAGGAGCCGCAAGGGCAGCTGACGCTTCAGGCGCAGACCGAGGGTGGGCCGATCGACCTGATGGTGTGCGATTATCTCGGCGGCGAGCTGCGCGGCTACGTGCGGCACGACCCAGAGCTGTTGGCGGGCCTACCGGCAGAGCCGACGCTCCCCGATTTGTTCGGCAAGGGCTATCTCGCGATCACCTTCGACCAGCCGCTGGCCAAGGAGCGCTACCAGGGCATCGTCCCGCTCGACGGCAAGAATTTGGGCGAGGCGGCGCAAAGCTATTTCGCCCAGTCGGAGCAGATCCCCAGCCTGGTGCGGCTGGCGGCCGAGAAGCGCGGCGACCGCTGGTTTGCGGGCGGCTTGCTGCTCCAGCATCTGCCCGAGGGCGAGGAAGGCCGCGACCGGCTGCACACGCGGCTCGACCATCCGGACTGGCCACACGTCGCCATTCTCGGCGGATCGGTGAAGGCCGACGAGCTGACCGATCCCGAGCTGCCGCTGGACGATTTGATCTGGCGGCTGTTCCACGACGAGGAGGAAGTTCGCACGCTCGGCACGGCGGCGCTCAGCCGCGGCTGCCGCTGCGATCCCGATTATGTGCGCTCAGTCATCGCCAAGTTTCCCGCCGACGAGCGCGAGGCGATGGTCGGCGAGGACGGCCTGATCCGGGTCGATTGCGCATTCTGCTCGTCGAGCTTCCCGATCGAACCGCAGAGCCTCTAGCCGAGCTTTACGAACGATAATCTACGGCGGTTAACTTCGCCGTGATATGTCGCCCGCGTGACTCGCAATCTCGCTTTTGCCCTTGCGGCAGGAGCGGTGGCATTCGCGCTCATCGGCGCGACGCAGCTGCCCTCCGGCCTTGCCCAGGCGCAGCCGGGCCTGTGGGAGATTAGCGGGCTTCCAGGGACCGCCGCGCCGGTCCGCCAGTGCGTTGCCGACATGGCGCAGCTGGCGCGGTTCGAGCATCGGGCGAAAAATTGCAGCCTGAGAATTGTCCGCGATACGGGCATCACCGGAGAGGTGGATTACAATTGTGGGCCGACGGGGTTCGGGCACAGCCAGGTGACCCTGCTCACGCCCCGGTCGCTGCGGATCGCGACCCAGGGAATCTCGGATGGATTGCCGTTCAATTATGTGCTCCAGGCACGGCGCATCGACGAATGCGCGCCCGCGCCACGTCATTAAGGCCTCGTTTAGCCATTCTGAGCTATCGCGTCTTTGTGCCGGATTTGGCACGCTTTCCTCCCAATCGGGCAGCGATGTCCGGTTAACTGGGCCGCCCCTCCGACAAGGACCGGCGGCCCTTCTTTTGTCTGCGGCGAACGCTTAAGGCGCCGCGCCATGCTGTACCTCATCATCAAGGCCGCGCTGTCGGGCATGATCGTCGCCGCCGTGTCGGAAATCGCGCGGCGCTACCCGGGCTGGGGCGGGCTGGTCGCCTCGCTGCCGCTGACGTCACTGCTGGCCATGATCTGGCTTTGGCGTGACACGGGCGATCCGGCGCGCATCGCCGGCCTGTCGACGAGCATCATCTGGTTCGTTCTTGCGTCGCTGCCGCTGTTCATCCTTCTGCCGGTGCTGCTGCGATCCGGTTTCGGCTTCTGGGTCAGCATGGCGGTCGCCGTCGGGGTGACGCTTGGCGCTTACGCACTGATGTTCTGGGCGGCGCCAAGGCTCGGCATCAAGCTGTGAAGACGGCGGTCGTTCTTCTTTCCGGCGGACTCGATTCGATGGTCTGCGCAGGTCTCGCGCGCGAGGCCGGATATTCTGTCGTCGCGCTGACGATCGACTACAACCAGCGCCACCGGGTCGAGATTGAGGCCGCGCGGGGCATCGCGGCCGATCTGGCCGACCGCCACATCGTCCTGCCGCTGGACCTCACCGCCTTCGGCGGATCGGCGCTGACCAGCGACATTGACGTGCCTAAGGACGGCGTGGGCGAGGGCATTCCCGTCACCTATGTTCCGGCACGCAACACGATCTTCCTGAGCCTCGCACTTGGGCTGGCGGAGGCGAGCGGCGCCCGCGACATCTTCATCGGCGTCAACGCGCTCGATTATTCGGGCTATCCCGATTGCCGCCCCGATTTCGTCGCCGCGTTCGAGAAGCTTGCGAATATTGCGACGAAGGCTGGTGTCGAAGGCGACGCCTTCAAACTCCACGCGCCGCTGCAGCACATGACGAAGGCCGACATCGCGCGCGAGGCGGCGCGGCTCGGGCTTGACGCGGCCCTGAGCCACAGCTGCTACGATCCGTCGCCGGATGGGCGCGCGTGCGGCGAATGCGACGCCTGCCGGCTGCGCGCGAAGGGCTTCGCCGAGGCGGGGATCGCGGATCCGACGGTCTACGCATGACGTATACGGTCAAGGAATGCTTCCTGACGCTGCAGGGCGAGGGTGTGCAGTCGGGCGCTAGAGCGGTGTTCCTGCGCTTTGCCGGCTGCAATTTGTGGTCGGGACGGGAGCAGGATCGCGCGACTGCTCAGTGCAGCTTCTGCGACACCGACTTCGTCGGCACCGACGGCGAGGGCGGGGGGAAGTTCGCGTCAGCGGAGGGGCTTGCCGGGAAGGTCGAAGCCACATGGGGCGATGGCCGCGATGGGCGGCTGGCGGTGATTACCGGCGGGGAGCCGATGCTTCAGCTCGACGACGCTTTGGTCGGGGCGCTGCACGCGCGCGGTTTTCGCGTCGCTGTGGAGACCAACGGCACGCTGCCGGCGGTCGCCGGACTCGACTGGATCTGTGTCAGTCCCAAGGCGGGGACCGACGTCGTGCAACGAACTGGGAATGAGCTGAAGCTGGTGTGGCCGCAGGCGGGAATCGATCCGGCTGAGCTCGAAGGCTGGGCGTTCGATCATTTCCTGGTCCAGCCGATGGACTGCGACGAGCGCGAAGCGGCCCTCGAAGCGGCGATCGGCCTCGCGATGGAACGGCCGAAGTGGCGCCTGTCGCTGCAGGCGCACAAGGTCGTCGGCCTGCCCTAGCTTTACTCGCTATTCGTCGCGCTATTGGTCTGCGGGGCGGGTGCCGCGCCGAGTGTTCCCTCGCGCGGCTGCTTCGGCGCAGGCTTTGAGGGCCTGGTCATGCCGTTCGACTCGAGCGCGCTATTGTCCAGATCGCCGTAATTTGTGTCGACGTCGGCGGCCATGTTGGAGGCGTCGCCGGTCACCGCGTCGATCGCGGTGACGTCGTTGGACACGATGTTCTCGGCCGTGAGATTCTCGTCGAAGTTCTGGGTCTTGTCGGTCTGGTCGTTGTTCTTGCACGCCGTCAGGGCAAGCGCGGCGCCGGCAATGAGGAGAAGGGCTCGCATCGAGGTCACTCCGCTAGGCCAAAAAAAGAGGCTGCCGGCAAGTACCGGCAGCCCCCTTAAAAGCCAACGCCCCCAGTGCGGGGGCGTCGAGACGATTACATCGCGTTGTTGGTCGTGGTGTTCGTCGTCGTGTTCGTCGTCGCGTTCATGTCCGTGGCGTTCATGGTTGCATTCATGTCCGTCGCGTTCATGTCCGTCGTCGTCGCATTCATGTCAGTCGTCGTGAGATTCTCGTCGACGTTCATGGTGTTGTTGGCGTTGTCGTTGCTGCTGCAAGCGGCAACTGCCAGGGCCGCACCAGCGACCAGGATAAGAGCACGCATTCAAGACTCCCTATTTATTGCGATCTGAGAGCGGTTTCCCGTCCCGCAAATCGCGCGGACAATAGTCTGAAGCGCCAGCATCCATCAAGACTCTTTGCACTGACGCCCCAAACTATTGAGAAACGGATGGAAACTACGCTTCAAGCACGCATCAACCCCCGTCACGGCGATTTGTTTCCCCAGTTTCGACAGGCTGGTGACCCCAAATTCGGCGATGCCGCACGGGATGATGCCGCCGAAATGCTCCAGGTCCGGAGCGACGTTCAACGCGAAGCCGTGAAGCGTCACCCACCGTTTTACTCGCACGCCGAGGGCCCCGATTTTCTGCTCTCCGGCACCCTCGCCGACCCAGATGCCGATGCGCCCTTCGGCCCGATGCGCCAAGACCCCGAGTTCAGCGAGCGCGTCGATCATCCATCCTTCGAGCGCTTGGACAAAGCAGCGGATGTCCCTCCCGCGCCGGTCGAGATCGAGCATTACGTAAACGACGCGCTGGCCCGGCCCGTGATAGGTATAACGGCCGCCGCGGCCTGCCTGGTACACCGGAAAGCCAAGGGGATTCGACAGCTCGGCAGCGTCGGCGCTGGTCCCCGCGGTGAATAAGGGCGGATGTTCGAGCAGCCAGATGCACTCGTTCGCCGTTCTGGCGCGAATAGCCGCCGCGCGCTCCTCCATGAAGGCGAGCGCCTCGTCATAATCCACCAGCGCATCGCTGACGCGCCATTCGATCTCGGCCGGAACTTCATCCACGCGCGGAGAGATGGCGAGAGCCGCCGCACAGGGCAAGCGTTGCACGATGCACGGCGCCTCCGCATAAGCGGCAAAAGCGGGAAGGATTCGAAGAATGAGCAGCCTGTCGTTGTCGCGGGCCTGGGACGAGACGAGGTCAATCCTTCTTCACGATGGGCAATTGCTCGGCACGGTGGCCCTCGCGCTCATCGTTCTTCCCCAGACCATTTTTGCAGTCATCGGGGCGCCTGTCGGTCCACAATATTCG
Source organism: Pseudomonadota bacterium (assembly GCA_040388865.1). Taxonomy (GTDB): domain Bacteria; phylum Pseudomonadota; class Alphaproteobacteria; order Sphingomonadales; family Sphingomonadaceae; genus Sphingomicrobium. Next base: position 40,195 of record JAZKBB010000004.1, read on the forward strand.
GGCTTGTCGCTGATCGCCTATTTTGTGGTGATCCTGCTCGGCTGCGCTGCCCAGATCGCCTTGAACCGGCTGGCCATCGGGCCTTCCGTGACCGTCGGATCGGCAATCGCGACCGGGTTCAAGCGGCTCCCGTCCGTTGCGGCGGTCGGCTTGCTCGCGGCCATCGCGGTGATGGTCGTCGCCATTGTGCTCGTGATGATTCTGACTTCGACCCACCTCATGACCATGCCCTCGGCTGGCCAGGCTCCGCCTTCGCTGCTGTTGCTGTTGCTTGTCCTCGTCACGCTGCTGTTCGCGATTTTTGTGCTGATCTTCCCATTGGCTGCAGTCGAAACCGGCAATCCCCTCCGCCTCGTCGCGCGGGCCTGGGAATTGTCGCGGCATAATTATCTGCGGCTGCTGGCCTTTGTCGTGATCATCTTCGTCGGGCTGTCGCTGGTCGTTGGGGCAACGGTAATGGGGCTGGGCAGCGTGATTTTGCTGGCTTTGGGCAAGCCAGTGCCGGGAAGCGTCTCCGCGCTCACGCTGGGGATCATTTCGGGCATCGTCCAGGCCTGTTTCACCATTGTGACGGCGCTGATGATGGCCCGGATCTACGTGCAGTTGGCTGGTCCCGGCGAAGCTCAGGCGTCGGTGCCGAGCAGCGGAACCTGAGGGGCGCAGTCCTTCGGCAGGATGCCAAGCAGGCGCGGGTCGGGGAAGCGCTCGACCGCGCGCCTGAACGGCACGAACCCGGCGCGACGATAAGCGGCAAGTGCCGCCGGATGATCGAGCGAGCAGGTGTGGACGTGCACGCGGCTCACACTTTCGCGCCAGGCGCGTTGGAGGGCCTCGGCGAAAAGCCAGCGGCCATGGCCTTTGCCGGACAGTTCCGGAACCAGGCCGACAAACGATAGCTCGCATTCGTGCGGCTTGCGAAAGTCGAGCTCCAGCATGCCGGCGTCCTGGCCCTCTTCGTCGCTCACCGCGTGAAGTTCCACGTTCGGGTGCTGGATGATTGCGGCAAGCGTCGCATCGTCCATGACCAGCCGCGAGAACCATAGCCAAGGCGCGCCCACCAGCCGGAACAGCGTCCGGTAGGCATCGAGCTTCGGCGAATCGATGCGCTTCAGCGAAAGCGGTGAAGGGGGAACTTCGATCTCGGGGCGGGCGCACATTTCGAGGTAGGTGACGACCGCCGCCAATTTTTCATTCGGGATGGATTCGCAGCTCATCTCATCCTTCCCGGCGTTTGCCGGGGAGGGGAACCAGCGTAGCTGGTGGAGGGGTCCTTGGCTGCGAACAGAACCCCTCCACCGCACTTTGTGCGGTCCCCTTCTCCTCGAAATCGAGGGGAGGATGTCACGCCCACTTCGCCAGCGGCGGCAGGCTCATCAGGATCGCGTCGATATTGCCGCCGGTCTTGAGGCCGAACAACGTCCCGCGGTCATAGAGCAGGTTGAACTCGACGTAGCGGCCGCGGAAGGTCAGCAGCTGGTCCATGTCGGCATCGTCGAAGGGCGTGTTCATCCGCTTGCGCACGATCTGCGGGAATATGTCGAGGAACGCTTCACCGACGTCGCGAGTGAAGGCGAAATGCTCGTCGAAATGGCCGTCGAGATGGTCGTAGAATATGCCGCCGACGCCCCGCGGCACGCCCCGGTGCGGAAGCCAGAAATACTCATCGGCCCATTTCGAAAAGCGCGGATAGAAGGTCGGGTCGTGAGCCGCGCAGGCGGCGCGAAGCCGCGCGTGGAAGGCTTCGGTGTCTTCCTCGTAAGGAATGGCGGGATTGAGGTCGGCGCCGCCGCCGAACCAGCGCTTCGTCGTGGCCAGGAAGCGCGTGTTCATATGCACCGCGGGGACGTGCGGGTTGGCCATGTGCGCGACGAGGCTGATGCCGGTCGCAAAAAAGCTCGGGTCCTCTTCCGCCCCCGGAATCGATTTTGCGAACTCCGGGCTAAATGCCCCGCCCACCGTCGAGACGTTGACGCCGACCTTTTCGAAGATCTTGCCGGTCATCAGCCCGCGCATGCCGCCACCGCCGGGTTCGCCACTCGCATCGGTCCGGTCCCACGGCGTGAAAGTGAAGGACGCGCCGGAGCCCGCTTCGCGCTCGATTTCCTCAAAGGACGCGCAAATGCGGTCGCGCAGGGCTTCGAACCAGTCGCGGGTAGCCTGTTGCTGGTCGTCCAGCTCGATCATGGCTGTCTCTTTGCGGTGCCGGGCGTCCTACGCAAGGCCGCTTATGACAGCATTGTAATCTCGGCATAAATCAGCCGTTCACGGCGTGACGGGCAGGGCTTCGCCAGTTCGAGGGGCAAAGCAAAGGATTCCAGGCACATGCAGAAACTGATCATCACCATCGCGCTCGGCGCCGCGTTCATTGCCACGCCGGCCCTGGCGCAAGCACCCGGCGGTGCCGGAGGCAACATGCAGCGCGACCAGACCCGCGCCGAGGCGCAGCAGCGCGCGGACATGATGTTCCAGATGCTCGATACCAACAAGGACGGAACGGTGACCAAGGCCGAAGCCGATGCGGCGCTCGCTCAGTTCCAGGCGGCGCGCGGCGGCGGCGACCAGGGCGGCCGCGGGGCGGGACGGATGCAGCGCATGCTCGACCAGGCGTTTGGAACGGCCCAGTCGCTGACCCAGGCTCAGCTAGAGGCGCAGGTGCTGGCGCGGTTCGACGCCCAGGACCTCAACCACGATGGAACTGTCACGGCCGCCGAGCGTGAGCAGCTACGGGCGCAGCGGCAGGGCAAGGGCGCAACCCTTGGGACAGCCCAGCCGGCCACCCCTCAGTAAATTCGGCGCTGCGCGTTCACGAGCATGCGTAAGAGCATGGCGACGGGGCGGGGCACGCCGACCTTGCCCTCGAGCCACAGGCTGACCGCCGAGCGCGAGACGCCGATCGCCTGGGCAAGGTCGTTCTGGGTGCGGTAACCGAGCGTGCGCATCGACGAGCGCAGCTCGTCGGGCGACATCGACGCCAGCATTTCGCGGTTTTCGCGGACGTCGGTCATCTAAATCGCGTCGGCTCCCCGGTCTCCGGTACGGATTCGGATTGCCTGCTCGACGTCGAAGACGAAGATTTTGCCGTCACCGATGCGGCCGGTGCGCGCGGCATTCTCGATCGCTTCGACGACATTGTCGGCAAGGCTGTCCTCCACCACGACCTCGATCTTCACCTTGGGCAGGAAGTCGATCACATATTCAGCCCCGCGGTAGAGCTCGGTATGGCCCTTCTGCCGGCCAAAGCCCTTGACCTCGGTGACGGTGATTCCGGAGACTCCGACGTCGTGCAACGCGTCCTTCACGTCGTCGAGTTTGAAGGGCTTGATGATCGCTTCGATCTTCTTCACGCGGGATCACCTCGTCAGATTCGAGGCTTCCCATAGCTTCGGCTTGGCCCATCGACCATCCCGCAACGTGAATGGCTCGATCCCCCGTCAGGTGCTGTCCGATATCAGCTCGCAGTGATTTCCTTCACATTGTCGTCGCTGTTGCGGTCGATGTAGAAATTATAGGGGTCGACGCCGGCGAAGGTCGGTTTGCGCGCGGTGTGGATGGTGATCCGCTGCGTGCCGCTGGCGATCGGCCGCTGCTCCATCATCAGTACGTTCGCCGACGAGAAGTCGCCGAGACCCGGCCGTGCCGTGAACAGGCCGATTTCGATCGGCTCGGCGAGCTTCGCCTTGGTCTCCACGCCCTTGCCGTTGGCGTAATATTTGTCCGCTTTGACAGTCAGGGTCGTGGTCCAGCCGGTCGCGTCCTTCCTGGTCGACGCATCGCTGACCTTTAGATCGTAGAGGGTAATGCGGGTGAACAGATCGTCGATCAGTTGCTGCTGCTCGGGCGTCTTCGCTTCCTTGCGAAACTCGGCGATCAGGTCGAGCGAGCGCGGGTAGGGCGGGCCCTTGAAGCGCCATTTGGCGTCGAACCGGGCAAGCGCGCGGTCGACCGCATCCTCGCCCAGCCGCTGCTGTAGCAAGTACATCACGACCGAGCCCTTGTTATAATGGATGTACTGCTGGTTCTCGACCCGCTCGAGCGGGACTTCCTCGACGGTCTCGCCCTGTCGGCTGCGCAGGTAATTATCGAGCTCATATTTGAGGAAACGGCGGATCTGGTCGGGCCCATAGAGGTGCTTCATGACCATTAGCGCCGAATATTGGGCGAGCGTCTCGCTGGTCATGGTCATGCCCTGCATGTTCGCGCCGACTACCTGGTGCGCCCAATATTGGTGCGACATCTCATGGGCGACGACATAGGTCGTAAAGTCGATCTTCTTCGGGTCGTCGGTCCTCGCGTTGAAGCCGATCGATTCCGAATAAGGCATGGTGCCGGCGAAGGCCTGGGCGAAGCTGGCGTAGCCGGGGAATTCGACGATCCGCGCATAGGGGAATTGGTAAGGGCCGTAGTGCGCCCGGTAATAATCGAGCGCGGCGCTGATCGCGCGCAGCATCTTCCGCACGTTCCAGTCGTGGCCCGCGTGATAGTAAACCGATTCCCGCACACCGTTGTGGACGATCGAGGCGACCCGATAATCGGCCGACTGGATCGAAAAGAAGTTGAGGATCGGCGCCGTGCTGACGAAATGCGCCGTTCGCCGCCCGTTTCGAGTCACGTCTGACACGCGCGCACCCGGAGCAATCGGAGTCTGGCCGGCGTCGGTGGTGAGTGTGATGTCGGAGGTCACCCAGTCCGACCCGATGTAGTTCTGGTTGGTGGCGGACATGTCCTCGAGCTTGGCGGGACGCAGCTCGGGCGGGAGATGCTGGCGGCGACGCTTCGCCCGATCCTCGAGCAGGCCCCGCTGGTTCATGCCGATCGCCGGCGCGAACTGCGAGTTGTTCACGAATGTGCCGTTTTCAATGATGTCGGTGTCCGGCGTGAAAGCCTTGAAACCGCGGCGCCACAGCCGCGACGTGAAGGTCAGCGACGTCCTCGCGCCAGGCGCCAGCGGCGTATCGAAGCGGTAGATGCGATAGCCGAACTTTTTATCGTCAGAGACCAGGTGCGCGCCTGCGACGTCGAGCTTCAGGAATTGAACGTCCTGGTCGACCGCGCGGACGTGGATTTGGCTGAGCGGCGCGCTGGTCTTGTTGGCGAGCTCATATCGGCCGTTGGTGAGCAGCAAGCGCTGCTTGGGGAAGAGCTGGACGTTGAGCGTTACGGCGGTGATCGACGGCTGCGGCAGGTGCTCGAATTTGAGATATTTGCGCTCGTAATCGGCCCTGAACTTCTCCTGCTCGTCGCTGGTCTGATAATGGTTGAGGACCTTGATGTTGTAATAAGCGTAGGCACCAGTGGCGGCCATTGCGACCGCGGCAACGGCGATAATCGCCAGCGCCGGAGCGCTTGCGAGGCGCGGCAAACGGCGCAGGCGGCTCCTCAGCGCGAGATCGGTGCCGCGCGGCCACAGCAAGTGCGCGACGACGCACAGAATCACCGCGAAGCACAGCCAATAGAAATGGAAGACGGCCGCGCCCTTCCAGAAGCTACCCGCGCCGACGAAATCGCTCAGCGGGACACTTTGCCCGTCGCCGTAATTATAGAGGGGGTTACCGTAGCCCATGTTGCCGAGGAATATGCCGAGCACGAACCAGACGAAGAGAATGCCCCAACCGACATATTTATTGGGGCTGAGCACCTGGAAGAACACCGCAAGGATAGCGATGAGCAGCCCGCTGACCGCTGCCGGCACGATGAACCAGCCGAGGTAATCCAAAAAGTTGAGAGAGCGAGCGCCCTCGACCAGCTGATAGACCATGCCGGTGAGCGCAGCGGCCAGGTTCACGATCAGCAGGATGAGGAAGATCGCGAGGATCTTGGGAACCGTCATCACCCAGCTTGGAACCGCGGTGGAATCGATCAGCTCGTTGATCTTGCGGTCCCGTTCTCTCCAGACGAGCTCGCCGCCGTAGAATGCAGCGATCATGATCAGGAATAGCCCCGAACCGCCTCTTACCGCGGTGACCGTTGCCGAGATGGTGGGGTGATCGGGTGTCCCGTAGGCGGACCGCGCGATCCACAAGACGAGCCCGGTGAAGGTGACTGCCAGCAGCATAAGGACGATCAGACCGGGACTGGTAAGGACCTGTCTAACTTCGACGCGCAAACGAGCGAGGAACTGCGTTCCGTGCGACGGCGTACCCTCGCGGCCGATGACGCTGGCGCCGCCAAGTTCCGCAGGCATCGCCGCGGTTCTGGCTTCGCGTTCCTGGCGTCGCGCGAGCCGGCGCAAGCGGCGGCGCGACGGGGCCCGCTCGGTCATTGAGAAACGCCAAAGGGTTAGGCCGAGGAACAGCAAGCCAAGGAGGATCGCGAGGGCGCGGTTGAACAGCATAGTGCCCGAAAGGTCGATCAGGCGGCTGTTGAGTTCGCTCTGGGTCCAGTAACGGGTCGCTTCCTTCAGAGCCCCGGTTCCGAGTGGTTCCCACCTCGCGGCCGTTTCGCGATATTCGATTTTCTGGCCAACGACGCTGCTGGTGATCAGGTATCCCATCACCAGCACGATTGCGCCGATGTAGGCCGCCAGCATCGAACGCAGCAAGGTCGCGAGCGCGAACAGCACCGCGCACAAAAGGAAGATGTTGGGGATCGCGAAGACCAGGAACGGCCAGGAATAATAAGAGAAAAATTGCGGACCCACAGTTTCGGGATCAACCCACGGCATGATCGATCCCGCCCACATACCGACCGGCAGCGCGAGATACCCCAGCCACGCGACGATCAGCCCGCCAAGAAAGCGGCCGATGACGATCTGGTGCGCCTTGGCCGATGTCGCGCGGACGATCGGAGCGAAGCCGCTCGCGTCGTCGCGAATGATTGCGTTGGCGACGAATGCAGTGATCACGAACACGTAGAAGAGCGAAAAGACAGCCGTCGCGATGGCAATCGCGTTGGGCGCGTTTTCATGAACGCCACCGGGCGTTCCGATGCTGACATTCTCGCTCGAGGTGATCCCGAATCCCATCAGGAAGAAGATGGCAACCGCCACCCAGAACACCGGGTTCTTGAGTTGGTAGCTAAGTTCGAAGCGA
>JAZKBB010000004.1:47232-61265 GCA_040388865.1 Pseudomonadota bacterium
CCGCGCGGCGAAGGATCGAAAGCGTCGAGAAATAGACATCCTCGAGGCCGCCCTCGACCGGCTCGAAACCCTGCGGCTTGGCGTCGGAGAGGATGTGGATCACGGAATTGCCGGCGACCAGACGCGTCGAGATGACCTCAAATCTGGACTGATAATCTTCGAGCTTGGTCCGGCTGATGGTCTTCTTCCAGATCCTTCCACGGGTCGCCTCGATGAGGTCTGAAGGCTTCCCCTCGAGCTGCAACCTGCCGTTGGCCAGAACCGCCATGCGCGGGCAGAGATCGGCGACGTCGTCGACGATGTGAGTCGAGAGGATAACGACGACATTGTCGCCGATAGCGGCGAGCAGGTTGAGGAAGCGGTTGCGTTCTTCGGGATCGAGGCCGGCGGTCGGCTCGTCGACGATGATCAGCTCGGGATTGCCGATCAGCGCCTGGGCAATGCCAAAGCGCTGGCGCATGCCGCCGGAAAAGCCCGCGATCGATTTGTTGCGCACAGCCCAGAGATTGGTCTGCTCGAGCAGGGTCTCGACCACGGAGCGACGCTCCGAGCCGGTGATCCCCTTCATCACCGCCAGATGTTCGAGCATCGCATAGGCGGAGACTCGGGGATAAACACCGAAGTCCTGCGGGAGATAGCCGAGCGTCCGGCGCAGCCGGTCGGGCTGGGCGAGGACGTCGATATCGCCGAAGAAGATCGTGCCAGCCGTCGGCGCCTGCAGCGTTGCCACGGTCCGCATCAGCGTCGACTTGCCCGCGCCATTGGGCCCGAGCAGACCGTACATGCCCTTGGGGATCGACAGGCTCACATCATCCAGCGCGACCGTGCCGTTGGCATAAGTGTGCGAAAGATTGGCGATTTCGAGCATGCGCGATTCCCCCGGTTCGGCGCGTATTGGGGTAGTAATACGGGGGCGCCGAAGCAACCCGGCTTTTCGACGGGCCGACAAACGGTGGTGGCCTCAGGCGTAAGGCGGCTTGTCGCGGCCTGTCGGGCTCTTGGTAAAAATCTCGCAGCCGGTGTCGGTGATTCCGATCGAATGTTCGAATTGGGCCGACAGCGAGCGGTCGCGGGTGACCGCCGTCCAGCCATCGTCGAGTACCTTCACGTCAGCCCGCCCGAGATTGATCATCGGCTCGACAGTGAAGAACATGCCCGGCTTGAGCTCGGGCCCGGTGCCCGGGCGGCCGGCGTGGACGACTTCGGGGCTGTCGTGGAAGATGCGGCCGACGCCATGGCCGCAGAAGTCGCGGACGACGCTGTAGCGATGGGCCTCGGCATGGCGCTGGATCGCGTGGGAAATGTCGCCGAGGTGATTGCCGGGCTTGGCCTGCTCGAGGCCGAGCATGAGGCATTCGTAGGTGACGTCGACCAGCTTCTTCGCCCGTAGCGGAACGTCGCCGACGAGATACATCCGGCTCGAATCGCCATGCCAGCCGTCGACAATGGGAGTGACGTCGATGTTGACGATGTCGCCGTCCTTGAGCGTCTTGTCGCTCGGGATTCCGTGGCAGACGACATGGTTGATCGAGATGCAGCTGCTCTTGGTGTAGCCGCGATAGCCGAGCGTTGCCGGCAGAGCGCCTGCGTCGAGCGTCATGCTGTGGACGATGTCGTCCAGCTCCTGCGTCGAAACTCCGGGCACGACGTGCGGCGCGAGCGCATCGAGGATCTCGGCGGCGAGGCGACCCGCGCGGCGCATTCCTTCGAAGCCCTCCGGCCCGTGGAGCTTGATGATTCCGTTCTTGGCTTCGGCGCGATCGTCAGCGGCGACAGTGATGTATTGAGTCATTATGCGCATATAGGTCGAGGCGAGCTTTCTATAAACCCGTTTGCCCTGAGCCTGTCGAAGGGCTGCTTTTTCTCTTAGGACGCACACAAGGGGACAGTCCTTCGACAAGCTCAGGACGAACGGAGACGGGATGGCCGAAGCGCGAACTTGGACCGCAGCCCTGGTCGTGATCGGCGACGAGATCCTGTCGGGCCGCACCCAGGACAAGAATGTCGCGCAAGTCGCGCTGTGGCTGAACCAGCATGGCATCCGACTCGCCGAGGTCAGGATCGTGCCCGATGACATGGGCCGTATCGCCGAGGCGGTGAACGAACTTCGCGCGGCGCACGACTATCTGTTCACCACCGGCGGGATCGGCCCAACCCATGACGACATCACCGTCGATGCGATGGCGGGAGCGTTTGGCGTACCGGTCATCGTTCACCCCGAGGCGCGCAAGATCCTGGAGGATTATTACCGCGGCCGGCCCGGAGGCCTGACCGAGGCGCGCCTGAGGATGGCGCGGGTACCGCAAGGCGCCGAATTGATCCCGAACCCCAGCTCGGGCGCGCCGGGGATCAAGATCGAAAACGTCTACGTCATGGCGGGTGTGCCGGGGATCACGGCAAGCATGCTCGACGCGCTGACCGGCAAGCTCGAGGGTGGGCTGCCGGTCGTTTCGGTCACGGTCGGGGCGCGGGCGCCGGAAAGCGACGTCGCCGATTTGCTGCGGGAAACGGAGGCGGCGAACCCCGGCGTTGCGATCGGCAGCTATCCATTCTTCAAGGACGGCAGATACGGCGCCAATTTCGTCATCCGCTCGGAGGACGGCGAGCTGGCCAAGCGGACGGGCGACGAATTGTCGTCGAAGCTTCGCGAAGCGGGCTACGAACCGGTCGAGGGTGGGCTATAAGCCCTCCCATGGCGCGCGAATTGATCGACGGATTTGGACGGCGGATCAGCTACGTGCGGCTGTCGGTCACCGACCGCTGCGACTTCCGCTGCCGCTATTGCATGGGCGAAAACATGCAGTTCCGGCCGTCCGATGACTTGCTGAGCTTCGGCGAAATCGAAACATTGGTCGACCTCCTTATTGGCCGTGGAGTGACCAAGCTCAGGCTAACCGGCGGCGAACCGCTGGTGCGGCGCGGCATCCTGGATTTGGTTGAGCGTTTGGGTACGCGGCTTGGCAGCGGACTCGACGAGCTGACCCTGACCACCAACGGCAGCCAGCTCGCTGGGGCGGCGGAGAGCCTGGCCGCGAGCGGCGTCAGGCGGATCAATGTCAGCCTAGACAGCCTCGACCCGGAGCGCTTCGCGTTCATCACGCGACGCGGGCGGCTCGATCAGGTTCTGGATGGCGTAGCCGCTGCCAAGGCGGCGGGGCTGAAGGTCAAGATCAACATGGTCGCTCTGCGCGGCTTCAACGAGGACGAGATCGAGCGCATGCTTCGCTGGTGCGCGAGCCAAGGCTTTGACCTGACGTTGATCGAGACAATGCCGCTCGGAGATGTCGAAGAGGACCGCGCCGCGCATTTCCTGCCGCTCGACGAGCTCAAGCGTGCTTTGATGGAGCGCTTCACTCTACTGCCGACCTTGGTGCGTACTGGTGGGCCGGCGCGCTATTTTGACGTCGCGGAGCTCGGAGTACGGCTCGGGCTGATCACGCCGATCAGCGAGAATTTTTGCGCCGGCTGCAACCGCATCCGGGTGACGGCAACGGGGACGATTTACGGCTGCCTCGGTCATGACCAGAAAGTGGAGCTTCGCGATGTGCTTCGGTCGGGCGACCTTGCCGCCGCGGATGCTGCGCTCGACATCCTGATCGCCGCCAAGCCGCAACGCCACGGATTCGACATTGCCGCGGCGCAGCCCGCGGTCGAACGGCACATGTCGGTGACCGGGGGTTAGTCGCCGCCTCACGGTCGTTCGGCGCGCTCCAAGTTCGAAGCTGCCCCGGCAGCTCACGAAATTGGAGCGGGTAGCGGGAATCGAACCCGCGCGTTCAGCTTGGGAAGCTGACAGGCTACCATTACATCATACCCGCGCTGGGCTTCAGTTAGGTTGCGTCGCAAAGAGCGTCAACGCGCGACCTTAACCCACCTCGTCCTGATATTCGAACAAGTGGAATTCCCTGTAGAGCCCGGCGGCGCGCAAGGGGCTTTCGTGGACCAGGGCCTCGGCCGCCGCCCAGTCCTGGGCTTCGAAAGTCATTAGATAGCCGGCGCGGTCGCCAGTGCCGTTGCGTAGCACGCCAGCCGACTTGATCGGCAGATACGGCTGCTCGAGAAAGCTGCCGATCTGCTGCTGGAGAGCCGGATCGATCGGGTCCGAGGACTTGAGGAAACCCATCCAGACAAACAGCATGGCCAATCTCCCGTTATGCCAATCTCCCGTTATGCGAGTGCCTCAACATCAGGATTCGCGCGTGCGCAACATGAAAAAGTCGATTGGCCGGGGAACCTCGTCGCGCTTTAGTCGTTGCTTAATATAAGCAGGCTTACTATATCCATCGCCGATGGAAACCCTTCCCTTCGAGATTGCCGAAACGGCCCATGCGCTGCGCAAGGCCTTCGACCGCCGCGCAGTCGGCATGGGGGTGACGCGCGCGCAGTGGAAGGTGCTTTTTCGCCTCCAGCGCCAGCCCGGAATGAGGCAGATCGAGCTCGCCGACATGCTCGATATCGAGCCCATTACTCTGTCGCGGATCATCGACCGGCTTGAGGAGGCGACGCTGGTCGAACGGGTCGCCGATCCGGCCGACCGCCGCGCATGGCGGCTTCACGTCACCGCACGGGCACAGCCGCTTATCGCGAAGCTGCGCTGTGTGGCGGACGAGATGATCGCTGAAGCGTTTGCCGGGATAGACCCGGAACACATTGCAGTCACGAGATCGGTGTTGGGGCGCGTTCGCGAGAACGCTTCCGCCGCCGCTCCCATGAACAGGGTTTCGAACCAATGAATAAAATGCAGACCGAGCCGATCGCGCCCGCCGACGTGGCGGAGGCCCCCAAGGAAGGCCGCAAGCGCAATCCCGATGGCGGCCGCAACTGGACGCGGACGATTCTGATGCTGATCGTGCCGGCGCTGCTGATTATCGGCGGCGCCTATATGTGGCTGACCAGCGGCGGCAGTGTGTCGACCGACGACGCGCAGATCCGCCAGGACATCGTGTCCGTCAGTCCCCAGGTGAACGGGCAGGTTGTCCAGGTCTTCGTCCGCAACGGTGCGCGCGTGAAGCGCGGCGATTTGTTGTTCCGCATCGATCCGCAGCCTTACCGAGTAGCGCTCGAGCAGGCACAAGCGACGCTCGCGTCCGCCGAGTTGCAGACGCACGTGCTACGCACCACCGCGGCCGGCACCGGCGGCGACATCACGGGCGCCGAAGCGAACCTCGCGGTCAAGCGCAACGCGTTCGCTCGGCAGCAGGCGCTGCTGAAGCAAGGTTTCACAACCCGGACTGATTATGACACCGCCTTCAACGACGTGCGTTCCGCCGAAGCGCAATTGGCCGATGCCCAAGCCCGCGCTGCGAATGCCAGCGCCGCGGTCGCTCCGGGTCAGCAGCCGCAGATCGCGCAGGCGCAGGCCGCCGTCGACAAGGCCAAGCTCGACCTGTCGCGCACTGACATCCGGGCGCCGATGGACGGGGTCATTGAAAATGCCGACAAGCTCCAGGTCGGGCAGATGGCGGTGCTCGGCCTCGGGATGGTGAGTCTGGTCCACAGCACGACTGCTTGGGTCGAGGCGAACTTCAAGGAGAAGGACGTCGGCCGGATGGTCCCGGGTCAGCGCGCGCAGATCCAGGTGGACGCTTACGGCGGACAGAAATTCCCGGCCCATATCCAGAGCATCGGAGCGGGCACCGGAAGCGAATTCTCGCTGCTCCCGGCGCAAAACGCGAATGGCAATTGGGTCAAGGTAACGCAGCGCGTGCCGATCCGGATCGCGTTCAACGGTATCCCATCGAAGCCGCTGATTGCCGGACTGTCGGTCACCGCCACCGTTTATTTCGACCAAGCCAAAAAGTAAGGCCTGAGCCCGATGGCGCAGGAAACTCCGGCCCACATCGCAACACACCCGCTTCCCACGGGCGTGCGCTTGATCGTCACCGTCGGGGTCATGATGGCGGTGCTGCTGCAGGTGCTCGACACCACCATCGCCAACGTTGCGCTGCCGCACATGCAGGCGAGCCTCAGCGCGACGCAGGATACGATCAACTGGGTTCTGACGAGCTATATCGTCGCCTCGGCGATTGCGCTTCCGATCAGCGGCTGGCTCGCCGACAAGGTCGGCCGCAAGCGGTTGCTGCTGATTTCGGTGGTGCTGTTCACCGCCGCATCGGTGCTGTGCGCGACCGCGACGTCGCTGCCGGAGATGGTCATGTTCCGCGCGCTTCAGGGCGTTGGCGGCGCGTTCATCGTTCCGCTCGCCCAGGCGACATTGTTCGACATCAACCCGCGTGAAAAGCACGGCCAGGCGATGGCGCTGTTCGGCGGTGGCGTGATGATCGGCCCGATCCTCGGGCCGGTGCTCGGCGGCTGGCTGACCGATAATTACAACTGGCGCTGGGTGTTCCTGGTCAATCTGCCCGTCGGCATCCTCTGCATCCTCGTCATGCTGCGCTTCATGCCCAAGACGGAAACGCACCAGCGCAAGTTCGACATGTTCGGTTTCGCGCTGCTCGCGATTGCGCTGGGCGCGCTTCAGTTCTGTCTTGACCGTGGCGAGCAGAACGACTGGTTCCAGAGCTGGGAAACGATCCTCGAGGCGGGTCTCGCCCTCGGCGCCGGGTGGATGTTCGTTGTGCACATGGTGACCGCCAAGCACCCCCTGTTTGAACGAGCGATGTTCATGGACCGCAATTTCGCGACCAGTCTGTTGTTCATGGCTGTGACCGGCGTTCTCTTGCTCGCAGGTCTCGCGCTGCTGCCCCCGCTCCTGCAGACCATGTATGGCTATTCGGTGCTCCAGTCGGGCTTTCTGACCGCGCCGCGCGGGGTCGGGACATTGTTCTCGATGCTGATCGCCGGACGGGCAACCGGCAAGATCGATGCCCGGTTGCTGGTCGGCATCGGCGTTATGTTCATGGGCATTTCGCTTTACATGATGACCGGGTTCGCGATCGACCAGCCGTCGCGTCCCGTGATCGTCAGCGGTGTCGTCCAGGGGCTTGGGCTTGGCCTGATCTTCGTCCCCCTCCAGACGCTCGCATTCGAGACGCTGGCGCCGCGCATGCGGACGACTGGCGCGGCGTTACTCAACCTGTCGCGCAATATCGGCGGGTCGATCGGCATTTCGGTGGTCAGCACGCAGCTGGTGAGAATGACCCAGGTCGCGCATGCCGACATGGCGGCGCAGATCACCCAGCAGACCATCCCGACGGCCGACCCGACGATGCTGCAGACGGCGATCCCGGTCGCCGGCCCGGCGGCGCTCGCCTATATCAATGCACTCATCACCAAGCAGGCCCTGTTCATCGCCTATCTCGACGATTTCAAACTGATGATGATCGTCACCTTCGCGGTGCTTCCGCTGCTGCTGTTCATGCAACGCGGCAACAAGGTTGGCGCTGGCCCGCCGCAGCACGCGGCGATGGATTGAGTCACGTCCTCGCGATCCGCGTGACGCCGCGCTCGGCGAAGCCGGGGATCGGCAGTTGGCGAGCGGGAGCAGACGGGCGCGAGGTGCTGGAGGTGCGGGTCGCGGAGGCCCCCGCGGATGGTGCCGCCAACGAGGCCATCGTGACGCTGCTCGCCAAAGCTCTTCGGGTCAGCCGTTCCGAACTGGCGATAATTTCGGGCGCGGCATCTCGTCACAAGCGGATCGCGATCCCATTTGATGTGGCGAAGGCGCGGGGGCGGCTCGCCAAGTAAAGGGAGAAAAGCATGTTCGAGATCGGCAAGAGACGGCTCGGCCGCGATGGCCCCAAGGTTTCCGCCATCGGGCTTGGGTGCATGGGAATGAGCGAATTCTACGGCTCCGGGAACGAGCAGGAATCGATCGCGACGATCCATCATGCGATCGACCGCGGCGTTAGCTTCCTCGACACCGCCGACATGTACGGCGTCGGGCGCAACGAGGAACTGGTCGGCCGCGCCATCGCCGACCGCCGCGACCGCGTGTTTCTCGCCACCAAGTTCGGGAACGTCCGCGGACCGGCCGGCGAGTTCCTCGGCGTCAAGGGCGATCCCGATTATGTCCGCTCGGCGTGCGAGGCGAGCCTCAAGCGGCTCGGCGTCGAGGTAATCGATCTTTATTACCAGCACCGCGTCGACCCCAACGTTCCGATCGAGGATACGGTCGGCGCCATGCTGCGGCTGAAAGAGGAAGGGAAAGTCCGCTTCCTGGGCTTGAGCGAAGCGGCGCCCAATACCATCCGTCGCGCTGTCGCGGTCACGAAGATCACCGCCGTCCAGACCGAGCTGTCGCTGTGGAGCCGCGACGCGGAAGCTGAGGTGCTGCCGACGGTGCGCGAGCTCGGCATCGGCTATGTCGCTTATTCCCCGCTGGGCCGCGGGTTCCTCACCGGCCAGATCAAGTCGCCGGATGATTTCCCCGACGACGATTTCCGCAAGTTCCACCCGCGTTTCCAGGGCGAGAATTTCGCCAAGAACATCGCGCTGGTCCGCGAGGTCGAGGGGATGGCCAAAGAGAAGGGCTGCACCACCGCCCAGCTCGCGCTGGCCTGGGTGTTGGCGCAGGGCGAGGACATCGTGCCGATCCCCGGCACCAAGCACGTCCGCTACCTCGACGAGAATATCGGCGCGCTCGACGTCAAGCTGACGGATGCGGACTTGAAGCGTCTAGACGAGATCCTCCCGCCGGGCGCCGCCGCCGGGCAGCGCTACCACGAGCGCGGGATGGAGACGGTGAACCGTTAGTCACTGCTTGCCGCCGTTGGTCGAGTATCCGCTGGCGCGGCGAAAATAACCGTGCAATTCCTTGACCGTTGGAAGCGGGAATGGGGGCTTGCATGATCGAAGTATCGCGTCGCGAGATGATGATTTCGGCGGCAGCCGCGGCAGCGCTTGCCGGCGGAGTGCCCGCCATTGCCTTGGCCGAAGCTGCGGCGTCGGCGGCGTGGGATCTGTCCGACCTCTATCCTAGCGATTCTGCTTGGGAGGCCGAGCGGCAGTCTCTGACAAAAGT
The DNA here is from genome assembly GCA_040388865.1 of Pseudomonadota bacterium. Classification (GTDB taxonomy): domain Bacteria; phylum Pseudomonadota; class Alphaproteobacteria; order Sphingomonadales; family Sphingomonadaceae; genus Sphingomicrobium. The sequence goes on from JAZKBB010000004.1 coordinate 56,156, forward strand.
CATGCCGCGGCTGAAAGCGCAGAAAGGTTCGCTCGGCACGAGCGCGGCGGCAATGCGCACAGCGCTCGAGGCCCAGTCCGACGCCAATAAGCGCGCATCGCGCCTGTTCACCTACGCCTCCCTCAAAGCCGACGAGGACCGGCGCGTCGCGGCTAACCAGGAGCGTAAGCAGCAGGCGCAGGATGTGTTCACCGCACTCGGCGAAGCGACCGCCTGGACCAACCCCGAAGTGGTGGCGATCGGTCCGAAGAAGGTCAATGCGTTCATCGCCGCCAATCCGGTCTTGAAGAAGCGCTTCGCGTTCGGGCTGCGCGATGTGCTGCGGCTTGCTCCGCATACATTGTCATCGACCGAGGAGCAGCTGCTCGCCGCGGCCGGAACGCCGCTCGCGGGGCCGCAGGACATTCGCGACCAGCTCGCTTCCTCCGACATACCGCGACCGACGGTGAAGCTCAGCGATGGAAAGGAAATCCGGCTCGACGACCAAGGCTACACGATCGCCCGCCAAGCGCCCAACCGGGCCGACCGCAAGATGGTCTTCGATAAATTCTGGGCGAGCTACAAGGCATTCGAGAGTTCGCTCGGCGCTGCGCTCGGGTCGCAGATTAAAGGCGCCTTGTTCACCGCCAAGGCGCGCCATTACGGTAGCGGGCTCCAAGCCGCGCTCGACGGCGGCAACGTGCCCGAGCCGGTATATCGTTCGCTGATTGCGGAGACGAACCGCGGGCTTCCAGTCCTTCACCGCTATTTCGAGCTTCGGCGCCGGATGCTTGGCCTGCCCGATCTAGGCTATTGGGATATCTACCCGCCGCTGGTGAAGTCCGACCGGACCTACAGCCTCGCCGAGATGCGGGCGCTGACGATTGAGGCGGTGAAGCCGCTCGGTCCCGATTATGTGCGGCAGTTCTCGGATGTTACAGCCAAGCGCTGGATGGACCCGCTGCCGCGGCCCGGAAAAGCGTCGGGCGCCTACATGAACCCTGGGGCGTACGACGTTCATCCCTATCTGCTGCTCAATCTCAGCGACAAATATGACGGGCTGACGACTTATGCCCACGAGTGGGGCCATGCGATGCACACACTGCTCGCGAATGCGGCGCAACCCTATGAGCTGTCGAACTATCCGACCTTCACCGCCGAAGTCGCGTCGACCAACCATGAATTGCTTCTCGCGAACATGATGGTCGAGCGGGCGCAATCGAAGCAGGACAAATTGTTCTACCTCGGCCAGATCATGGAAAACTATCGTGGCACCTTCTTCCGCCAGGCGATGCTCGCCGAGTTCCAGCTGGCGATCAACGATCTCGCGACCAAGGGCGAGGGGCTGTCGGGCGAGAAGATGACGGCCATCTATCTCGACATCCTCAAGCGCTACCATGGCCCCAAGGTCCAGATCGAGCCGGTCTATGGCGCCGAGTGGGCCTACATCCCGCACTTCTACTTTGGCTTCTACGTCTGGCAGTACGCGACCTCCGTCACGGCGGCAAACTTCTTCGCCCAGAAGCTGATGCACGGCACTCCGGCGGACCGCGAGCGCTATCTCACGGTGCTTCGTTCGGGCGGATCGGACTATGGCTATAACCTCCTCAAGAAGGGTGGCCTCGATATGGCTACGCCCGAGCCGTACCGCCTGATCGTCGACAGCTTCAGCAAGGTCCTGGACCAGGCCGAGGCGCTGCTCGCCTAGCGCGGCGAGCTGCTAGCCGCCGTGCTGCTTCATCCACAGCGCGAATAGGTCGGGCCAGCGTGACCCGGGATTGTCGCGCGACAGGTGCAGCCCGAAGCCATGGCCGCCCTGTGCCAACAGGTGCGCTTCCACGGATGCGCCTTTCGCGCGGCGGACTGCGTCGATCCACATGAGGCTGTTGTCGATGTGGACCAGGCCATCGTCGAACGCGGCGACGATGAAACTGGGCGGGGTGAGCGAGGTCACGTGGAGCGCCGGCGACCGCGCGGCAATGAGCTCGGGCGAGGGGTGCGGGCCGAGCAGGTTCGGGCTCGAGGCGCCTTCGGAGATCTTCGTGTCGAGGCTGATCACCGGATAGACGAGCCCGACGAACGCCGGCCGCGCCGAGAGCCGATCGGCGGCGTCGACCGCAGTGTAGACCCGGTCGGCATGCGAAACGGCAAGGTCCGCCGCGAGATGCCCACCCGCCGAGAATCCGAGCACGCCCAAACGCTCGGGATCGATCTCGAACTCTCTTGCCCCCGACCGGATCAGCCGCATAGCTCGCTGCGCGTCCTGCAGCGAGACCAGCGAACGATTGCTCCAGCCCTCGACGGGCAGTCGGTAGGTTAGCACGAAGACCGTCGTCCGCTCGGCGTTGAAGCGCTCGGCGGGATCGAGGCCCTCGTTCTGGACCGACAGGAATTCATAGCCTCCGCCGGGCAGGACCAGCAGCGACGAGCCGTCGGCCCGCGCCGGGCGATAGACATGGACTTCGGGGAAGGGAACGCCGCGGATCCATAGCTCCCGGTTCGGCGGCGAATTGTTCATCGTCCAGTTGGGAGCGATCGGCTTTGTGGGAGCGCCTGGCGGCTTGCCCGGCCACAGCGGGAACCGCTCGCGCGGCGGGAAGAACGGCGCGTCGGGGGCGCCGGCCGCCGGAGTCGGGCCCGATTGTGCAGCCGCCGAGCCCACGAGGAGGGCGATGCCGCTGGCGAGAAAGGTCCGTCGTTCCACGCTACCGTCCTCTGACGATCTGGCCGCCCTTCATCACCAGGCGCACGTGCTCGACCGCCGAGACGTCGCGGGTCGGATCGCCGTCGACGGCGACGAGGTCGGCGAGCAGGCCCGGCTTCACCTCACCGCGGTCCTTGAGGTGGAAGATGCGGGCATTGCCCGATGTCGTGGCGATCATCACCTGCGCGGCCGACATTCCGGCGCGCTGCATCGCTTCCATCTCGAGCCAGTTTTGCCCATGCGGAAAGACGCCGACGTCGCCGCCCATGCAGATCGGGACGCCGGCCTTCATCGCCATCTGGAACGACCGGCGATTCTCCTGGACGCTCTCCGGCGCCGGCTCCTGACCGTTCCACCCCTGGAAGTAGCGGGCATAGGCTTCCGACGCTCCAAGCGTCGGGCACAAAGCGGTGCCGCGGTCATGCATCAGCTTGAAGACTTCAGGCGTGCCGCCATAGCCGTGCTCGACGGTGTCGACGCCGGCGAGGATCGCGCGGCGCATCCCCTCGGCGGTGGTCGCGTGGGCGGCAGCGATTCGCCCCGCGTCATGCGCGACGGCGACGCCCGCCGCCATCTCCGCCTGAGTCATGGTCGGGCGGCTCGGCTCGCCGGGTAAGTAATGGTAATCGGCGTACATCTTGATGACGTCGGCGCCCGCGGCGATCTGGTCGCGCGCGGCCCTGGTCATCTCCTCGGCGCCGCTGACTTCCTCGGCGCCCTGGGGCACGTGAACGCCAGGCTCGAAGCCCTTCGGCCCGTACGCGCCGCGGGCGACATTGGCCTTGGTCGACACGAGCAGCCGAGGTCCGGGCACGATCCCTTTGTCGATCGCCTGCTTCAGGCCGACGTCGGCATAGCCCGCGCCCTCGGTGCCGAGATCGCGCTCGGTGGTGAAGCCCGCGTCGAGCGTGCGCCCGGCCTGGACCACCGCGCGGGCGGTGCGCAGCGCGAGGGGCTCGTGGAGCACCTGATCGTCCCACTTGGCCTCATTGTACGGGTGAAGGAACAGGTGCGAATGGCCCTCGATCATGCCGGGGATGAGGGTCGTGCCCGGAAGGTCGATGGTGCGCGCGCCGGCGGGAGCGGCGGGGTTCGGGCCGACCGCGGCGATCTTGTCGCCCTCGACCAGCACCGACCAGCCGACATGCGGTGCCGGATTGACCCCGTCGAACACGCGCGCGGGACGCAGGAGGAGGGTATCGGCGAACGCCGGCGCGGCGGCGCAGAGGCTGAGCAACAGAGCGGCAAGCGCGCGAAAGTTCACAAAGTTCGTGGCCTTACGCGCGCGTGCGCGTGAAGTCGGCTCATTGGTGCGAGAGGTGATGGCGGAGGAGGGGTTGGTCATTCCCGATGTGGACCACAGAAATGGGTGAGTAGGAAAGAGGGATTTGCGCGTCCGCGCGAATGTCAGCTTTCGACCATTGCGGACCTAAGCCCGTCTGATAGTCTCGCGCGCTAAGGGGTGTGCCGCATGCACTTTGACTTGCCGAAACCGCTACACGGCTGGCGCGAGTTTGCCGGCGAGGTGGGGATCATTGTTCTCGGCGTGCTGATTGCGCTTGGCGCGGAGGCGTTGTTTCAGAGTTGGCAGTGGCACCGGCGAGCCGACGAAGGTCGCGAGAGGCTCCGCGCGGAAGTCGGCCACGCTTTCGTGGTGGCTGAAGAGCGGGTCGCGACCGAGCAGTGCATCGACGAGCAGCTGGGCAAGATCGAAGATGCGGTCCTTGCTTCCGGAACCTCGATGAGGTCGCTGCCACTGTATCGTGAAAGCGGCGAGGCAAATATCGCCTATGTATTTCGCACGCCTTCCCGAATTTGGCCCGACAGCGCGTGGCAAAGCGTGATTGCCGAAGGGCTTTTGGCACACCTGAAACCGGACGAGCGGAAGTGGTTGCCGGTGCATTATTCGGAAATGACGCGTCTCGACTTGCTCAATACCGAAGAAAATGCCGCAGTTGGCGACCTCGCTGCGCTGTGGAAACCGCTCCCGCTCGATGCTCAGACAAAGTCGAGCTTCGTTCGGGTGATTGAACAGGAGCGGCACCGCAACCAGGCGTTTGCCTCAATATCCAGGCAAATGATGAAGATGATCCGCGACCTTGGTTACACGCCGAGCAATGCCGATCGGCGGAAATGGTTGGAGGATTCCGGAACAATCAACTTCTGTCGTTCGCACGGCTTCATCGCGCCTGAGAACGAACGGCCCTAAGTCCACTTTCGACGGCTATTGCTTCCTTTAGCGGAATGGCCGCTTTCGACCCAAACCTGCCATTGGCCAAAACGCGCGGTTCGCCTCTACTATCCGTGCATCCGATTGGCGGCGTCGGGGTGACGGAGAGCAAGTGGAAACTGCCGCGGGTGTGGCGCTTGTAATTGCTATTTGCCTGTGGGCGCCGGCGGTGTAGCAGTGTCGCCTTGTCGACAGCC
>JAZKBB010000004.1:61275-79496 GCA_040388865.1 Pseudomonadota bacterium
ATGGCGACTTTAGCGGGGACATTTTCATCCAGGGACCAGCGGCCAGACCTGCTGTCAGGCACGCCGCGCGCGCATTCGATTGACCGGTGGATATTCGTCTTCATGGCGGCCTGGTTCATCGCGATCGTGCTGATCGGCTTCGTTCCCGACGCAGTGATGAAAGTGGAAATGGTTCGGGCCGGGCTACGGCCGCCGTTCCCGCCGATCATGCACGTGCACGCAGTGCTGATGGGATCGTTCCTGCTGCTCCTTCTTGCGCAGACGATCATGGTGGCGACCGGACGATCCGAGCTCCACAAGCAGGTCGGAATTGTCGGGATGGTGCTTGCCGCCGCGCTGATCGCGGTCGGCGTCATGCTTGCGCCGACGATGTACTATCAGACGTGGAATGCGCTGCAGGCGGCTCCGGCCGCGGCGCGCGGGCAATTGCAGGAGTTGCTCTCGATCCAGGAGAATATCCTGCTGCTGCAGCTGGTGGCCGGCATTTTGTTCGGCGTGTTCATCACCATGGCCCTGCTGGCGCGGAACTGGAACAGCGGGTTTCACAAGCGGATGATCTTGCTGGCGACGGCGGTCCCGATTGCAGCCTCGATTGACCGCATGTGGTGGCTGCCGAATACCTTCCCGGGGGGCACCTTGAGCACCGACGGCTACATCCTGCTGATGGTGGCACCGCTGTTCGCTTGGGACGTGATCAGGAACAAGCGGGTGCACGAGGCCTATCTCGTGTGGTTAGCCATCTTTCTGCCGACGGCGCTGCTGATGAACCATTTGTGGGATACGCCAGGGTGGCACGCGACGGCTCGGCACATCATGGGCGTGTGACGGGCTGGCGCTCTCTTGGCTTAGCGGCCGCGGCCGGTGGGATCGGGGATCCATGCAGGCAGGCCCAGACAGTAGCGCACCCTCGAGCCGTATCAGTTTCGTGATGGCTCCTTCCACCCAAAGCAGACATTAGCCTGGTTACCGAGTCGCGTGGCCCCTAAATACTAGACGGCGTCCGGCTCGGCAGCTTCGCGCGCGAAAAAGATGGAGACACGCAATCCCTCGTTTGGCGCGGAATGGACTTCCAGTTGAGCCTTGGCATTCTGTCTCAATGATTGAGCAATCACAGCGCTGAGCTTGCCAGATTGAGGCCACGTTTCGCCTTCCGGCAGGCCAACACCGTCATCGGAAACGACGACGCGGCAGCCGGTCTCGGTGACCAGACTTGATACCTCGATGGTCCCGCCGTCGCGCCCGACGAAGGCGTGCTTGAGTGCGTTTGTCATAAGCTCGTTGACAACGAGGCCGGCCGGCATGGCAACATTGATCGAAACCGGCCAGGTGTCGACCTTCAGGTTCAGACGGATGCCCTCGACTGCATGGGCCTGCATGACCGACGAAGCGACTTGGCTTAGATACACGCCGAGGTCGATGCCATCGTCCGCACCTTCTCCAGCCAACAGGTCATATAGGATTGCGAGAGCTTGAACTCTGCCCGCGAGGCGATCGAACGGCTCACCAGTTTGACCGTCCGGGACATTGCGAGCCTCGATCCGGATCAAGGCCGTTATCATTTGAAGGTTGTTTTTTACGCGGTGCTGCAATTCGCGAAGCTGGACGTCCTTGTCGCGCAATAGCTGGTCATATTCCTCGCCAGGCGCTCGGTCACGTTGCCCGGTGCTCGCCAACGCCACGAGGCGGAACATCGGGACGCCTTCGTCGCTCTCGATCGTGTTCGACCACGCATCGACATCGACGCGGTTGCCGTCGCGATCGATGGTGAACGCCCCGATATATTCTTGATCGTTCTGAACGGCCTCGCCCAGCGAAGTGTCGTCACCACGCGGTGCCGCCACGCCTGGCAGGACTCTCCAATCATTGCCCTGGATCTTCGCTGCGGGCTGGCCGGTCAGGCGTTCGAATTCTAAATTGCAATAAGTGATCGCCTCGGACGGGCCCACTTCGGACACGGCGATCGCCACCGGCACGTGATCGAGAAACTGCTTGAACCGGTCGCTCTCCAGAGCATCGGCAAGGCCGGGCGTCGCAAGTAGCTGTGCGACATCCTCGGAGTCCTTATCTTCTTCCATATCCATCCCTGCAGCCTAACCATATGGAACCGTAGCAGAAAACCAGGCGCCAGTTTGCGCAAAAAAACATTTAGCTGGGATCGCCGCTGATGCGGCTGCGACGTGGATTTTCAGCGATGGCCGCATTCTCGTTTGGAGGAAAGGAAGCCGGTTCCCGAACGGCCAACGCATGACGATTTCCGATCAGTTCTGCAAAGTCCGCTTATGTTCGCTTTCCACCCAATGCGGACATTTGGACACGATGTTCCGACTTGACCCCTAAGCTTTGATGGCCCGGCCTCCCATATGCTTAGGAGAAGGATCGGAGCACCTATGCGATATTTTGAAACACCGGGCCGCGTGAAGACAGACCGGGCCCTGATTGATCTGCGCGGGGCGAGAGACGATCTAAGTATCCAGATCAGCATTCTCAAAAAGGGCGACTGCATTGACCCAGCCGTGCTTTCAACGCTGCGATACAAGTTGGGGCTTCTGGAGGTTCGCATCGCCGAACATGAAGAACCGATCTGCGCCTAACGTATGCGCGCAGAAAAGCCTGCCACACACGGTTGGCGTGTCCGCTTTCCACCCGAAAGTAGACATTAGCACGGTCGTTAAACCAACCGGTTGACAATTGGACCGGCGAGACGTAATTCAACCATATGGTTGAAGAACGACTCGACTCCACCTTCCGCGCTTTGGCCGATCCGACTCGGCGCGGAATGCTCGCCAATCTCGCGCTCGGCGAGAAATCGATCGGCGAACTCGCCGAACCATTCGCGATGAGCTTTGCCGGCGCTTCGAAGCACGTGAAGGTGCTCGAGGACGCCGGGCTGATCGCGCGCCGCAAGCAGGGCCGGACGCACCTCATCAGCATCGATGCCAAGCCACTCGAGGAAGCCGAGCGCTGGATGCGCCAGTGGGAGAAGTTCTGGAACAAGCGCCTCGACCGCCTCGAGGCGTTGATCGAACGCGACAAGAAGGAGAACTCGAATGACTGAAGCAGCAATCCTGATCAGCGCGCCGATCGAGCGCGTCGCCCCCGATGCCATCCGGCTCGAACGGCTGCTCGATGCGCCCCCAGAGACGGTGTGGCGCTATCTGACCGAGGCCGAGCTGCGGCAGCAATGGTTCATGGGCGGCAGCGATGCCACCGGCGTCGGCGAGTTCGACCTCGTCGTCGACCATGACAAGCTGTCGACCGATGACGTTCCCTATCCGGAGAGCTACGCCGCGTTCAAAGGCGCCGTCTGGACCGAGAAGGTGCTCAGGTTTGACCCGCCGCGGTTGCTGGAGACAACATTCCAGGGGGGCAAGAACGGCGTCGTGACGTACGAGCTATTCCCTAAAGGCGACAAAACCCGCCTCGTCCTGACCCATCGCGGGATCACCAGCGGCGCCGGCGCGCAGGATTTCGGTACCGGCTGGAACTCGCACATGACGGTGCTGCAGGAGCGGCTGGCGGGCCGTGCCGTCCGGGACTTCTGGGCGCTTCATGCCCAATCGCGCGAGGCGGTGCACAAGGCGCTGGAGGTCTGAAGCGATGTGCCCGCTGTGCCTTTCGACCATGGCTTGGCTCGCGTTCGGCGGCAGCTCTGCAAGCACCCTTGCCGCGGTGCTGATCGGATTGAACTTGAAAGGAGGAGACGATGGCGACGATGGCAATGACGCATCCGACGGCGACGCGTGAGGAATGGCTCGCCAAACGGCTGGACCTGCTCAAGGCCGAGAAGGAATTGACCCGGCGGAGCGATGAGGTCGCGCGGCAGCGGCAGGCACTGCCCTGGGTCAAGGTCGACAAGGACTATCATTTCGATACCGACCAGGGACCCGCGAGCCTCACCGATCTATTCCGCGGCCGTTCGCAACTGCTCGTCTATCATTTTATGTTTGGCCCAGATTACGAAGCGGGCTGCCCGTCCTGTTCTGCGATTGCCGATGGTTTCAACGGCATCTGGCAGCATCTCGCCAACCACGACGTGATGCTCTGGGCGGTTTCCCGCGCGCCATATGCCAAGCTCGCGGCTTACAAGCAGCGGATGGGATGGACCTTTCCCTGGGCGTCGTCGTTCGGCAGCGACTTCAACTATGATTATGCGGTCGGACTGACCGAGGCGCAGCAGGACCGCGGATATCGCTACAATTTCCAGGACAAGGCCTCCCATACCCGCCGATGCTCAAGGCGCCCCCAGCGGCCACGCCGCGATGTGCGGCGTGGATCTTCGGACCTACCTGAAGGAGTTGCCGGGCATGAGCGCCTTCGCCCGTGACGAAGACGGCAGCGTCTATCACACCTACTCGGCCTATGCGCGCGGGCTCGACGCGCTGTGGGGCATGTACCAATGGCTCGACCGCACGCCGCTTGGCCGCAACGAGCCGACTGGGCCTTGGTGGAAGCGGCACGACGAATATGGGGCGTTGTAAGAAAAGGGCGGCCGTGGGTTGACGCCTGACATTTCTGAAATTACAGAAATGACGAATGACGCGACTCACGGACATTCCCGAAGCTGAGGCCTTCATCCTCCATTGGGGGGAGATGGGCAGCAACTGGGGCGTTAACCGGTCGGTCGCACAAATACACGCACTGCTTTACCTATCCGACCGGCCACTCAACGCGGAGGAGATCAGCGGGTCGCTGAAGCTGGCGCGGTCTAATGTCTCGACCGCAGTCAAGGAACTGCAGTCCTACGGCATCGTCCGGCGGCAACATGTTTCGGGTGACCGCCGCGATCACTTCGTCGCGGAGCCCGACCTGTGGGAGTTGCTGATGCGGATTTCGGCAGAGCGGAAGCGGCGCGAGATCGACCCGACCATCGAACTTCTCGCCCACCTGAAGAGCAGGATGGACGAGCGGAAGGATGTGCCTTTGCATGTGCGTGAGCGCATCGCGCGAATGCACGAGTTCATCAGCACCCTAACGGGTTGGTACGACCAGGTACGGCGTCTTCCCAAGCCGACGCTGGTTACACTTATGAAGCTGGGCGCTCGGGTCGCTCAGTTCATTCCAGGTTCCAAAAACAAAGCAGCCTAAGCGGCAAGGAGGGTTTTTGCGATCAATCAACTGTGAGAGACCATTTCTGTAATTTCAGAACTAACAGGAGGTACATATGATTGAACTTGCTTACGGGCTTTACCTCGCGATCTCGCTCGCGATGACTATCTGGGTTGCGCACACCTTATCGACGAATGGCGAAGTTTTCCTCGTCCAATGCTTTGGTCACAATGCGGAGCTAGCGCGGTCGACGAACCATCTACTGGTGGTCGGCTTCTACCTTGTGAACATTGGTTTCATCACGTTGACCCTCAGCACCGGAACCGAACCTCACACATGGCCGGAAATGATCCGCTTCTTGAGCGGCAAGGTCGGGTTGGCGGTGATCGTTCTTGGCGGCATGCACTTCTTCAACATGCACGCGATCGCTCGTTTTGGTCGCAAGGTCTCAGACTGGCTTGTTGAAGGACAGGCCTACCGAGCCGCTGCATAACAGTGTCGTTCGTTCGCAAAAGGGCGGCTGGGAGTATCCCAACCGCCCTTTTCATTTCGGTCATTGCGAGCAGAGCGAAGCAATCCAACTGGATCGCCGCGGCGCCGCGGCGCCGAGCGCCTCGCGATGACGATTAGCGTTTGCTGAACTGGAAGCTGCGGCGGGCCTTGGCTCGGCCGTACTTCTTGCGCTCGACGGCGCGCGGGTCGCGGGTCAGGAAGCCGGCCTGTTTGACCGTGGTGCGCAGCGCCGGCTCGTAGCGGGTCAGCGCCTGGGCGATGCCGTGCAAGACCGCGCCGGCCTGGCCCGAAAGCCCGCCGCCGACGACGGTTGCGACGACATCATACTGGCCCTCGCGTCCGGCAACGCCGAACGGCTGGTTGATCACCAGGCGCAGCGTCGGGCGCGCGAAATAGACTTCCTGCTCGCGCCCGTTGATGACGATCTTGCCCGAGCCCGGCTTCAGCCAGACGCGTGCAATCGCGTCCTTGCGGCGGCCGGTCGCATAAGCGCGGCCGTGCTTGTCGAGTTGCTGCTCGCGCAGCACCGCGGCGATCTGCGGCCCCTGAGTCGAAACGCCATGATCGTCGACGACTTCTTCGCGGCCACGACGGCCATTGCCATCCGAGCGCGGGCGCGACGTTTCCGCAGGTGTTTCGGCAGCGGCAGCGACAGGGCTGGTTTCCTGAGCTGCGGGAGCCTCGGGAACCTCCGGCTTCGGGTTCGTGAGTTCGCCCAGATCGGAAAGGGACTTCTTGTCGGCCATTATGCGCCCACCTTGTTCTTGCGGTTCATCGACGCGACGTCGAGGACTTGAGGATTCTGGCCAGCGTGCGGATGCTCGGTGCCATTGTAGAGGTGAAGGGCGCGCATCTGGTCGCGGCCGAGCGGGCCGCGCGGAATCATGCGCTCGATCGCCTTTTCAAGCACGCGCTCGGGGAAGCGGCCCTCGAGCACCTTGCCCGCGGTGATCTCCTTGATCCCGCCGATATAGCCGGTGTGCTTGTAATAGATCTTCTTCTCGAGCTTGCGGCCGGTGAAGCGGACCTTGCCGGCGTTGACGATCACGACATGGTCGCCGCAGTCGACGTGCGGGGTGAAGCTCGGCTTGTGCTTGCCGCGCAGGATATTGGCGACGATCGTCGCCAGGCGGCCCACGACGAGGCCATCGGCGTCGACCAGGTGCCATTTCTTTTCGACCTCGGCCGGCTTGGCCGACTTGGTCGTCTTCATCAGCGCCTTCATGGCTGATAACCTCTTTCCAAACGAGAAAAGCGGCACACCGGGGTGCCGCCGTCAGCGCGGCTATTTGCGGCTGAGCGGCGAAAAGTCAAGCAAATCCGGCATGTTCCCGACGGGTAAAATGATACCATTCGCGGCAATCGAGGGCATTGGCACGGCATGACGTACGCCGCGTTGAACCTGTCGCATGCCCAGGAACAGCGACAAGCAGGCCCGTCCGCCCGAAGCCGCCAAGGGTGGCACGAGGGGCGGCTGGCGGCGCTGGCTGCTGGCGGCACTGATCGTCGGTGGGCTCGTCGTGGGGGCGCTGCACTGGGGCGACGTCAAGAAATTCGCTGAGCTCACCACCAAGGCGCATCCGGCGTGGCTCGGCGCAGCGCTCCTGCTCCAGGTTTCGACCTATGTCTCGCTCTCCGCGCAATGGTGGCTTGTCCTGCGCAATGCCGGGAGCGGCAAGCCGATCGCAAAACTTCTGCCGCTCACCATCACCAAATTATTCGCAGACCAGGTGGTGCCGACAGCGGGGGTGAGCGGCAACGTGCTGCTGGTCGACCGATTGAAGTCCATCGGAGTCCCGCGCGAGCATGCGATGGCGGCGATCATCCTGGCGATCATCGCTTATTATCTGTCCTACGCTGCGGCGACGGTGATCGCGGTTGCCATGCTCGCGCTGCGGGGAAAGCTCAGTTTGCTGCCCCTGGCGGTTGCGGCCCTGCTGCTTACTGTCGCGACCGCGATCCCGGCCGCGATCTTGTGGCTTCGAGACAAGGGCGACAACGCCTTGCCGAACTGGCTGCGGCGGCGGGAGAGCGTCCGCGAAATGTTTGAGATGGTCGGCGAAGCGCCGCGCGAGCTGGTGCGCGATCCCAAGCTGATCGCCGAACTGGGGCTCCTCAATTTCGCGGTATTCGCCGCCGATGCCTTGACGTTGCTCGCCTGCCTCTTCGCGCTTGGTCAGCATGCGCCATTCGATGCCGCGTTCGTCGCCTTCACCATGGCCGCGATCGTGACTCTCCTGGGCGCGGTTCCGCTCGGGCTCGGCTCGTTTGAGGCGACGAGCATCGCCACCTTGCGATTGATGGGGGTGCCGTTCGAGGCGGCGCTGTCCGCGACCTTGCTCTATCGCGGTTTCGCGCTTTGGCTCCCGCTCGGGCTTGGAGCGATTCTGATGCGCCGCACCATGCGCAGGTGAGGGCGGCGACGCTGCTCGTCACGACCACGTAACAAGTGGAACGGCGAGCCCGTCCTCCTCGTTCCAGCAGCAACACGAATAACGGGAGGTCGTCATGTATATAGGTCTCGGCGGTATATTGATCCTGATCCTTATCCTGTGGCTGCTCGGCGTCATTTAGGCAGCAGCGAACAGCCGATTTAGGCGCGGCCGAGACTGCGCCCGGCACCCGCGGCTCGGTAAAGCGATCCGCGGGTGCTGCAGTCTCAATCGTCGTAATTGAGGATCAAATCGGGCGACACCGGCGTTGCCTCAAGTGCCGCCCAGTTCTAGTCACCGCCGCCGCAACCGATTCCACTTCGGAAAGTAGCCCGTGGCACGACGCGTCAAGGACTTCATCGACATCAGCGAATATACCTCGCTCGACGACCTCGTCCGCTACCTTGAGACGATCCGCGACAATCTGCCGCCCGAACATCAGGCCGAGCTCAGGATCCGAGGCGACGAGGTATTCGGGCGGCGGCTGACGATCACCTATTTCCGCGAGCAGACGCCCGAAGAGGTCGAGCTCGAGTCGAAATATTCAGCCGGCGACGATGGCGGGAGCATCGAGGATTTGCGCCGCCGGCTCGACCACGTGCCGTTCGCGCGAGACCGGGCGAAGAAGCGCTAGGCCCGCCGGCGCGGTCTGCTGTCGATTAGCCGACGCTGTCCTCGACCCAATCGGCATAGGCCCCGAGGATCTTTGCGATCGGCCAGGCGGTGATGCATGGCACGTCGTAACTGTGGAGCGCGGCGATGCGGGTGATCAGCGGCCCGGCGCGCTCCTCGCTGGTCTTGAAGATCGCGGCGACCTCGTCGGCGGTCTCGACCGCGCCTTTCCAGCGATAGATCGACCGCACCGGTCCGAGAATGTTGATGCAGGCAGCGAGGCGCTCTTCCACCACCATTCGGCCGATGCGCCCGGCTTCATCGGCGTCGGCGAAAATCGCATAGACTGAGATGACGCTCATGGCCGCCGGGTTCCGAGCTCGTGCGCTCCCCACACGGTGGCGGCGAGGAGCAGCGTTCCCGTCGCCTGGTGAAGCACCGCGAGCCAGATGGCGATGCCGGACAGGACCGTCAGGATGCCGAGGATGATCTGCGTACCGAACGCCGAGTGGATGGCAATCGAGGCCGCGCGCGCGCCCTCGACACGCCGCACCTGCCGGGCGAACAGCACCAGCACCGCGACGACGACCCACGCCCACCAGCGGTGAATGAAGTTAAGCAGATAGAGATCGTGGGTCATTGCGAAGGCGGCCCCGCGCGACCAGTCGATCCCCTGCGGCACGAAGTGTCCGTTCATGTCGGGCCAGCTGCTCGACACATAGCCGGCGCGGAAGCCGGCGACCCAGGCGCCGAGCATCAGCTGGATGGCGAGCGTGCCAAGCGCCAGCGCACCCCAGCCGGTGAGCCGAGCCGGGCGCGCGGCGCGGTTGCGGAGGTCGAGCGCGGTCCAGATCAACGCCGAGAACAGGAACAAGGCGAACAGCAAATGCGCCGACAGGCGGTAGGGGCTGACCTCGGTCCGGCCCTCGAGGCCCGACATAACCATGAACCAGCCGACCGCGCCCTGCAGGCCGCCGAGCACGAACAGCGCGGCTAAACGCCAGCCATAGCCGCGCGGGATCTCACGCCTGAGCGCGAACCAGGCGACGCCGGCGAAAAAGACCAGTCCGAGAACCCGGCCGAGCAACCGGTGGACCCACTCCCAGAAGAAGATGAACTTGAAGCCGGCGAGCGTCATGCCGGCGGGCCCGGCGACCTGGAGGAACTGCGGGGTCTGCCGGTACAGGTCGAACTCGTGCTGCCAGTCCGCCTGGGTGATCGGCGGGATCGCGCCGCTCACAAGATTCCATTGGGTGATGGAAAGGCCGCTTTCAGTCAGGCGTGTGATGCCGCCGACGACGACCATCGCAAACACTAGCCCCGCCACTGCGAACAGGAAGCGCGAGATCGCGCGTGGCCTGGAGCGTGGCTCGGCCGTCGCGAGCGAAAGGTCGGGGGCGGTCATCGTCAGGATCCTCTATGCGTGCGGCGAGCCGAGCGGCAAGGCCGGAAATCACGAGCATGATATATTGTATCTTAAAAGAACCGCAGCTATGTCAGGCGACCATGACGCAGCGAATCACAGCGGGCTCGCGCCTCGACCGTTTTGCAATGGGCCTGTCCGGCCTGTGCGCGGTGCACTGCGTCGCTACGGCCGTGCTGCTGGGCCTGGTCGCATCGGCCGGTGGCATCCTGGGCAAGCCGATCATCCATGAGGTTGGCTTGACGCTGGCGATGATCATCGGCGCCATCGCGCTCGGCCGTGGGGTCCGCGACCATGGCCTCGTCATGCCGGCCGCCGTCGGCGTCGTCGGGCTTGCGACCATGGCTTATGCGATGACGCTGCACGAGAGCGGCTACGAGCCGTTTGTGACGATCGCCGGAGTCACGGTCCTGGCCTTTGGGCACCGCCTTAACATGCAGGCGGCCGCGCGCCGCGCCTGATTCCTTGCCCCTCCAGCGGCTAAGGACTATTTGTTTCGAACCGATCATGACCCGGCACGATCACCAACTTCACCAGGGCGACTCGCTGACCGAAGCGGCGCGCGCCCGGCTGACCCTGCAGGGCGAGCAATGGACCGGAATGCGGGCCGCCGTGTTCGAGGCGCTCGCGGGTTTCGACAAACCTGCCAGCGCTTATGACATCGCCGAGCAGGTGTCGAAGGCAGAAGGGCGTCGCGTCGCGGCGAACAGCGTCTATCGCATCCTCGACCTGTTCGTCGGCGCCAATCTCGCCCGGCGGGTCGAGAGCGCCAATGCCTATGTTGCCAATCAGCACCCCGGCTGCCTGCACGACTGCATCTTCCTCATTTGTGACACGTGCGGGCAGGCGGTTCACATCGACGACGACAGCCTGACCAAAGGCGTGCGCGATGCGGCCAAAGCCGCCGGATTCTCGGCGCCGCGGCCGGTGATCGAAGTACGCGGCAAGTGCGGCGATTGCGATTGAGCTGCGGCGGCGCCGTTCGCCAGCGGCACGCTCCATTCAGCCGGATCGGATCGCACCGCCATCTGTCTTCCTACGCGACCTTGATCCTTGCTGGAGGCTATCGCGAGGCGGGTGAATCCGGACGCTGGCGGGTCGAGCCCGGAATGGTCGTCGTCCATGCCGCAGGTGAGGCGCATGCCGATTGGTTCGGCGACCGAGCAACCGAGCTGATCGACTTCGTTCTCCCGTCCAAGATCGCGGCCGGAGTGTACATGTGCGGCGATGCCGACGCGCTAGCGAGATCGATCCTGGAGGGCGATGGATGGATCGAGTCCACCGCGCTGGCTGCTGTCGCGGGAGAGACGGACTGGCCGGACCGGCTCGCGGCGGTCTTGCGCGAGAATTCCAGCCTTTCCATCGGGGATTGGGCCGCTGCGCATGGACTTCGGCGCGAGACCGTCAGCCGAGGCTTTGCGCGAGCTTATGGCGTCACTCCGGCAGCTTACCGGACCGGCGTCCGGATCAAGGGCGCGGTGGCTTCGCTTACGGCCGGAGAAGCCGGCCTCGCCGACGTGGCGGCATCGAACGGCTTTGCCGACCAATCGCATATGACCCGGGCGCTGAAGGCGGCAACCGGCGCCACTCCTGCCCAGCTACGCAACGTCAAATCCGTTCAAGAGGGCGGCGGCATCACCGGCTAGAGAGCCGCCATGAATGCAGCTGCCGAAAGTGGAATGTGGGCTGGGCCTCGCCTCCGGTTGCTTCCGATAATCGTGGTTCTCGCTCTCGGATGGGGCGTACTGCAGCTGGCGTTCCTGGCGCAGCATTCGATTGCCCATGCCGCCTCGCCGGGCGTGCAATGGCCGGTCTGGCTGAAGCTGATCCTCGCCGAGGCCTTCGAGCTTATGCTGGCGCTGCTCGGAATCGCGATTGCCAAACGCCTGCTTCCGCAAGCGGATTTCGGTCTCAGATGGCCGCCGGGACGGACGTATCTCGGCTGGGCGGCATTCTGGGGACTTGCCTTTGCGTTGATCATGTTCGTCCCGGATCAATGGCCGACGATCACTCACCTCGCACCTCCACAGGTGCCAGAAGCGGCGACTCCGCTTAACATCGCCGGCTGGCTTGGGTTTGAGCTGCTGTGGGTCGGCATCTGCGAGGAGACGCTGTTCCGCGGCCTGCTGCTCGGGGTGCTCACAGCCCTGTCGCCTTCGAGAGTGCGGATTTTCGGAACCGAGATCAGCACCGCGGGAATCACGATCGCGCTCCTGTTCGCTCTCGCCCATGCCGGGAATTTCGCGACACGGCCGTTCTTCGAGGCGTTTTCGCAGCAGCTTTACGCCATCGCTCTCGGCGTCATCTACGCATGGCTTCGCGAGCATTCGAGAAGCCTCGTGCCGGCGATCGTCGCCCATTCGCTGAGCGATTTCGGCGAGACCGGCCTCGTCTTCCTTCTGAACGGCGTCCTGTGACCATTTTCTGAGGAATCGGTGAAATCGTCAGAGGTTGGTGACTTCGAGGGCGGCTCCGCCTAAGTCCTTCAATCGATGAGTGACCGTCCCGTAACGCCGCTGCTCGATACTGTGCAGCTCCCCGCGGATCTGCGCGGATTGAGCAAGGAGCAGCTGCCGCAGGTTGCCGACGAGCTTCGCCAGGAAGTGATTTCGGCGGTCTCGGTGACGGGTGGCCATCTCGGTTCGGCTTTGGGTGTGATCGAGCTGACCGTTGCGCTCCATTATGTGTTCAACACGCCCAACGACAAATTGATCTGGGACGTCGGGCACCAGGCCTATCCGCACAAGATCGTCACCGGCCGCCGCGACCGCATCCGTACGCTTCGGCAGGGCGGGGGACTCAGCGGTTTCACCCGCCGCGCGGAGAGCGAGTACGATCCGTTCGGGGCGGCGCACAGCTCGACGTCCATCTCAGCCGCGCTCGGCTTTGCAATCGCCAACAAGCTGGCGGATGCGCCGGGTAAAGCGGTCGCCGTAATTGGCGATGGGGCGCTTAGCGCCGGCATGGCCTATGAGGCGATGAACAATGCCGCTTCGGCCGGTAACCGGCTGATCGTGATCCTCAACGACAATGACATGTCGATCGCGCCGCCGGTGGGATCACTGAGGAATGCGCTCGCGCGGTTGGTCAGTTCGGGCAAGTATCTGACGCCGCGCAAGCTCGCGCAGAAGCTCGCCCGGGCGATGCCCGACCCGCTCCACAGCTCATTGCGGCGGATGGAGGAATATACCCGCGGGTGGCTGACCGGAGGCACGCTCTTCGAGGAGTTGGGCTTCTATTATGTCGGGCCGGTCGACGGCCATGATGTGCGGGCGCTGGTCGAAGTGCTCGAGAATGTCCGCGACGCCGAAGTCGGTCCGATGCTGGTCCATGTCGTGACCAAGAAGGGCAAGGGCTATGCGCCGGCGGAGGATGCCGCCGACAAATATCATGGCGTGGTCAAGTTCGACGTCGTCTCGGGCATCCAGGCCAAGCCGGCGCCCGGAGCACCCAGCTACACCGCCGTTTATGCCAAGGCACTCGGCACGGAGATGGCGCGCGACGACAAGGTCGTGGCGATCACCGCCGCGATGCCGGCGGGCACCGGCCTCGACAAGGTCGCGGAGGCCTTTCCCGAACGCGTATTCGACGTTGGCATTGCCGAGCAGCATGCCGTGACCTTCGCCGCCGGCCTGGCGGCGCAGGGCTACCGGCCGTTCGCGACCATTTACTCGACCTTCCTGCAGCGCGCCTACGACCAGGTGGTCCACGACGTCGCCATCCAGAATCTGCCGGTGCGCTTCGCGATGGACCGGGCCGGGCTGGTCGGCGCCGACGGAGCCACTCATGCTGGAAGCTTCGACCTCGCTTATTTGTGCACGCTGCCCAATTTCGTGGTGATGGCCGCCGCCGACGAGGCCGAGCTCTGCCACATGGTCCACACCATGGCGCTGCACGACAGCGGGCCGAGCGCAGTTCGTTACCCGCGCGGCGAGGGCAGGGGCGTGCCGCTGCCGATCGAACCCCAGCAGCTCGAGATCGGTAAGGGACGCATCGTCCGCGACGGCAAGACGGTCGCGATCCTCTCACTCGGTACACGGCTGGAGGAGGCGGAGAAAGCGGCCGACGAACTCGAAGCCAAGGGTCTTTCGACGACCGTCGCCGACTTGCGCTTCGCCAAGCCGCTCGACAGTGCGCTGATCCGCAAGCTGATGACCACGCACGAAGTCGTAGTGACGGTCGAGGAAGCGTCGATCGGCGGCCTCGGAGCGCATGTCCTGACGCTGGCGAGCGACGAGGGGCTGATCGACGGGGGCCTCAAGATCCGCACCATGCGCTTGCCCGACGCCTTCCTGGAGCATGACAATCCGAAGAAGCAGTATGACGAGGCGCGCTTGAACGCGCCGCACATCGTCGAGACGGTGCTCAAGGCGCTGCGGATCAACAGCGCCGGTGTCGAAGAGGTGCGGGCCTGATTCTGTTCACGCGGAGACGCGGAGACGTGCAGAACAGAAGGTGTTTTCACGCGAAGGCGCAAAGGCGCGAAGTAGTTCGGACCTGTCGCTTACGCTTGTCGAGAGGGATTGAGCGGCCAATGGCCGCTCCGTTGGATTTCTGGGCGTCTCCGCGTCTCCGGGTGAACCATTCCTGGTTCCTCTTCGCGCCTTCGCGTCTTCGCGTGAAGTGACCAAATTCCGAGCAGACCAACTACTCGTGAGCCGGGGGCTGGCCGAGAGCCGGACGCGGGCGCAGGCGCTGATCATGGCCGGCGCGGTATTCTCGGGTGAGAGGAAGCTGTCGAAGGCCGGCGACATGCTCGCCGAGGACGCGCCGCTGGAGGTCCGGGGCAAGGACCATCCCTGGGTGTCGCGCGGTGGCATCAAGCTCGATCACGGCCTGACGCATTTCGGGTTCGATGTGGCTGGCGCGGTCGCGCTCGACGTCGGCAGCTCGACGGGCGGCTTCACCGACGTGCTGCTCAGCCGGGGCGCCGCCAAGGTCTATGCGGTTGATGTCGGCACCAACCAGTTGGCATGGAAGCTGCGGCAGGACCCGCGCGTGGTCGTCCACGAGCAGACCAATGCGCGGACGCTGGACGAGAGCATTGTCCCCGAACCGGTCGACATCGTCGTCTGCGACGCGAGCTTCATCGGCCTCGCCAAGGTGCTCCAAGCGCCGCTGAGGCTGGCAAAGTCAGGCGCAAAGTTGGTCGCGCTGATCAAACCGCAGTTCGAGGCGGGACGCGAGGAAGTAGGCAAGGGCGGGGTCGTCCGCGATGCGGCAGTGCACGAGCGCGTCTGTGCCGCGGCCAAAGCCTGGGTTGAATCGCAGGGCTGGACCGTCTTGGGGGTGACGCCGAGCCCGATCACCGGGCCTGAAGGTAACGTCGAGTTCCTGCTCGGCGCTCATAAAAGCTGAAGCCCATAAATCTGGGGATAGCTGAGGGACTTGGGGATAGGTTTCGCCCGCAGGCTGGCGAAATGCCCTCCAACTCCCTATTTCCGCGCCGAAAGGGAGACTTCCGATGCAGTCCGAGAACAGGATGTTCGACGACATGGTCAAGATGGTGAACGGGCTCGCCGGGACCTTCGCCGGCATGGGCCGCGAGGCCGAGTCCAGCGCGCGCGAGAAGATGCGCGAGTGGATGGCCGGAAGCGACTTCGTCGGCCGCGATGAGTTCGAGGCGGTGAAAGCGATGGCCGCGGCAGCCCGCGACGAGAATGAAATCCTGAAAGCGCGGGTGGCCGCCCTTGAAGCCAAGGTCGCAGGACCTGCCGCGGGTGCGAAGCGTACTCCGAAAGCGAAGCCGGGAGCGTGATCCTGAGCGAAGAGGAAGTCCACGAAGAGCGCGACGACGGCGCCCCGATCGAAATCCTCGAACAATATTTCGAGGCGCGGGGGTGGGCCTGCGAACGGACGGCCGAGGGTGAGATCGTCGCTTCGGCGACCGGCAGCTGGGCACAATATGAACTGCGCGGAGTATGGCGCCCCGAGGACCAGGTGCTGCAGTTCCTCGCTTTCCCCGATATCAAGGTCGGCCCCGAAAAACGCACCGCGATCTTCGAGGCTTTGAGCCTGATCAACGAGCAATTGTGGCTCGGCCATTTCGAAATGTGGTCGGGGTCTGGCCTGGTGGTATTCCGCCATTCGACGATCCTCGACGCGCGCGAGGGTGAAGGGCTCAGCATCGAGCAGGCCGAAGCCATCGCCGAGGCAGCGGTCGAGGAGTGCGAGCGCTTCTACCCGGTGTTCCAGTTCGTGCTGTGGGGCGGGAAATCGCCGGGCGAGGCAATCGCCGCGGCATTGATAGAAACGCACGGAGAAGCATGACCGACAAACTGCAACTGACTACGCCGACCTGGTTCGTCGGCTGCGGCAACATGGGCGGGGCGATCCTCGATGGCTGGCGCCTCGCGGATATCGATCTTGGCGCGGTCACCGTCGTTCGCCCCAGCGGCAAGGCGGTCGAAGGAACGAAGACCGTCACCAGCATCGCAGATGCCGGCCCGCCGCCGCGGCTGGTCGTGCTCGGGTTCAAGCCGCAGCAGCTGGAGGCCATCGCGCAGGATTTGCGGCAGCGGCTGAGCGCAAAGACTGTGGTCGTCTCGTTGCTGGCCGGAGTCGAGACCGCGAGCTTGAGGCAGCGCTTCCCCGGCGCCGCCGCGATCATTCGGGCGATCCCGAACCTTCCCGCCGCGGTCCGGCGCGGCGTCACCGGGCTGTTCAGCAGTGACGCGGACGACGCCACCCGCGACGAGGTGGGCGCACTTTTCTCGGCCCTCGGCTTCGCGATGTGGATGGCGGACGAGGCGAAGCTCGCCGCGCTTGGCGCCGTCGCCGGGGCTGGGCCAGCTTATGTCGCCCGCTTTATCGGCGCGCTGACCAAGGCGGGGCAGCAGCGCGGCCTCAGCGAAGAGATTGCCGCCGTGATCGCCCGCGAGACGGTGCTCGGCACGGCATGGCTTGCCGCGACCACCGGCGAGGATATGGACTCGATCGCGCATCGCGTCGCCAGCCCCAAAGGCACAACCCAGGCCGGACTTGCGATCCTCGACACCGAGAATGTGCTGAACGACCTGATCGCGGCCACGATCAACGCGGCCTTCCGCCGCGGCGCCGAGCTCGCGCTCGAAGCTCGTTCGCTTGCCGGGGCACCCAGCCTGCACTAGGCGCGTTCAGGCGCGGTAACAGGACAGGGTAATGGCTGAGCTTCAGGGCACGTTCGACGACCGCGACGGCTGGATATGGCAGGACGGCGAGATGGTGCCGTGGCGCGACGCGCGCGTCCACGTGCTCACCCATGCGCTCCATTATGCGAGCAGCGTGTTCGAGGGGCAGCGCGCTTACAATGGCCAGATCTTCAAGCTGAACGAGCATACGGAACGGCTGCACAACAGCGCGCGCTTGCTCGGCTTCGAACTGCCGTGGAGCGTTGAGGAGATCAGCGCAGCCTGCAACGAAGTGCTCAAGGTCAACGGCTTTACCGACGCTTATATGCGCCCGGTCGCGTGGCGCGGCTCGGAATCGATGGGCGTGGCGCCGGGCAAGACCAAGCCGCATCTCGCGATCGCGGCCTGGCAATGGGGTAAATATTATGAAGAGCGCCAGTCGGCCGACGGGATAAGGCTGGATATCGCCCCGTGGCGGCGGCCGGCACCCTACACCGCGCCTACCGCGTCAAAGGCATCGGGCCTGTATATGATCTGCACGATGTCGAAGCAGCATGCCGAGGCGCGCGGCTACAACGACGCGTTGATGTTCGATTGGCGCGGCCGCGTCGCCGAGGCGACGGGGGCGAACGTGTTCTTCGTCCGCGACAATGAGCTGCACACGCCGACGCCCGACTGCTTCCTCGACGGGATCACGAGGCGCACGGTCATGGACCTCGCCGAGCGTCGGGGAGTCGCAATCAAGGAGCGTGCGATCTGGCCCGAGGAGCTGGAGACGTTCGAGCAGATGTTCCTGACCGGCACTGCGGTCGAGGTCACTCCGGTGAAATCGGCCGGTCCGTGGAATTTCGAAGTCGGGGACCTGACGCGCCAGCTGATCAAGGATTATGACGACGTGGTCCGCGGGCGCATCCCGAACGATTGATCTTCAGATGCGCGCGCGCACTGTCGCGACGCCGTCGAGCGGCTTCCCTTCGTGGATGCCTCGGTTATAAGCCCGCCCTCTCCCGCAGACATGCGGATGCGCCTGGTGGGGCGTCGCCAAGTGGTAAGGCACCGGTTTTTGGTACCGGCATTCGCAGGTTC
>JAZKBB010000005.1:0-13560 GCA_040388865.1 Pseudomonadota bacterium
CTCGACCAGGCGCTTGGCCTTTTCGATCACCATCTCGGCGACCTGGACGTGGCGCGACGCAGGCTCGTCGAAGGTCGAGGAAATGACCTCGCCGTTGACCGAGCGCTGCATGTCGGTGACTTCCTCGGGCCGCTCGTCGATCAGCAGCACGATAAGGATCACCTCGGGATTATTATCGGTGATCGCTCGCGCAATGTTCTGCAGAAGCACGGTCTTGCCGGTGCGCGGCGGCGCGACGATCAAAGCGCGCTGGCCCTTGCCGAGCGGCGAGACGATGTCGATCACCCGCGCCGACTTGTCCTTAATGGTCGGGTCGAGCGTATCGAGCTTGAGCTTCTCGTCGGGATAGAGCGGCGTCAGATTGTCGAAATTGACGCGGTGGCGAACCTGGTCCGGATCATCGAAGTTAATCGTGATCACACGGGTCAGCGCGAAATAACGCTCGCCTTCCTTGGGGCCGCGGATCTCTCCTTCGACTGTGTCGCCGGTGCGCAGCCCGAAACGGCGGACCATCGACGGTTGGACATAAATGTCGTCTGGTCCGGCGAGATAATTCGCCTCTGGCGACCTGAGGAAACCAAAGCCGTCATTCAGCACCTCGATGGTGCCCGAACCCATGATCTCAACGCCGTTTTCGGCCTGGATCTTGAGGATCGAGAACATCAGGTCTTGCTTGCGCATCGTCGACGCGCCCTCGACACCCATCTCCTCGGACATTGCCACGAGGTCGGCGGGGGTCTTCTTTTTCAATTCTTTCAAATGCATGGAAATAGTCTTTTCTTGGGGAGTGGTGCTCGAGCTCGTCAAAAATGGCCGAAAGCTGAGAGGCGGCAGGACGCCGCTTGGAGATGAAAACGGCGACGGCTGTTTTTGAAAACTGGCCGGGGCCGCTCAGGAGTCGAGGTATGTCTGACGACTGGCTGTGTCAATCAGCCTCAGCCGAGACTCGCGGCGAAATGTTCAGAAAGGCCGGACGATCACAAGCACGACGATCAGGGCCGCTGCGATTCCGGGGATCTCGTTGATCATTCGCACGGCCTTGCCCGACAGCGGCCGCTCGCCTCGCGCCAGCTTCTTGCCATAGACGCTAAGCCAGCCCTGATAGCCCGAGAGGGCGATCACCAGCGCGAACTTGGCCATGAACCAACCGTAGTGGAATGCGCCGATGTTGAAGGCGAGCATCAGACCGAGGAGCCAAACGAGAATCATCGCGGGATTGAGGATGATCGAGCGAACCCTCGCTTCGCGTTCGATCCAGGCGCGGTCCTCGGGCGAACCGACCGTCGTTTCCTGATGATAGACGTATAACCGGGGCAGCAGGAACAGGCCGGCCATCCAGAAGATGACGAAGGTGATATGCGCCGCCAGGACCCACTTGTAGGCGAGCCCGAGCCAGCCGATCCAGTGCATCACTTTGCCCCCTTCACCAAGCTGATCAGCTGCTCGACATGCGCGATCGGAGTATCTGGCAAAATGCCGTGCCCCAGATTGAAGATGTGAGGACGTCCGGCGAATGCGTCAAGGATGCGCCTCACGCCAATCTCCAACTCCTCGCCGCCCGCAATCAGCGCCAGAGGGTCGAGATTGCCCTGCACGGGCAAGTCTTCCGGCAGCTCTTCCGCAGCCCAGTACGGGTCGACCGTTTCGTCGAGGCCGATCGCGTCGACCGCGGTTTCACGCGCATAGGCGGCAAGCTTTCCCCCCGCACCTTTTGGAAAGCCAATAACAGGCACCTCCGGATGACGCTCTTGTAGCGCGGAAACCAATCTTGCGGTCGGCGCGATCACCCACTGCTCGAATTGTGCCGGCGACAGGCTCCCGGCCCAACTATCGAACAGTTGCAGCACCTCCGCGCCGGCGTCGATTTGCCCAACCAGATAATCGAACGTGACCGCTTCGATCCGCGCGATGATTTGTGAAAACCTTCCTGGGTCGGCATAAGCTAGCCGCCGCGCCTCGGCCTGCTCGCGGCTACCCTGTCCAGCGACCATGTAAGTGGCGACGGTCCACGGACTGCCGGCAAAGCCGATAAGTGTTTTGTCTGGATCAAGCGCGGACCTGACCTTACGAACTGTCTCGTAAACCGGCTCCAGCCGCGCGAGATAGGGCGAGAGATCGTCTAAGCCCGCTCCGATCAACGGCGGGGTCAGGCGCGGCCCCTCGCCAGTGACGAATGTCAGGTTTTGACCGACCGCGAACGGCACGATGAGAATGTCGGAAAAGAGGATCGCCGCATCGAGACCGGGGAATCGCTTTAATGGTTGGAGCGTGATCTCAGCTGCGGCCTCCGCATCATAGACCAGATCGAGGAAGCTTCCCTTCTCTTCCCTCAGCCGGCGATATTCGGGCAGGTAGCGGCCCGCCTGGCGCATCATCCACATCGGCGGCGGGTCGCGTCGCTGGCCACCGAGCACGGCAAGCAAGGACTTTTCGGCCTGCGTTCCGGTCCGATCCGCAGGCTTGGCAAACACTCTTCTTCTCTTCCTTATATATTTAGAATCTAAGATTGATGATGGTGTTGGTGGCGGGAGAGCGGGGTTTAGGCAGGCTTTCCCAAATTGCCAACAAGCGCATCAATGCGCCTCCTCTCGGGAGCGGCGCGAGTCGATCCGATTCCCACCCATGATTCACAGCCTGGGGATCGAATTTTTCCCCGTGGATGAATCGTTGAACGGCGGTACCGAGCCGCATTCGAAATTGGCCGTTGAGCCCCTCCCCAGCGTCTAGCCAACTTCATACAAGCGCTTTTCCACAAGGTTGTTAAATAGGCCCTCGTGTCACTCATTCTCGCCTCGACCAGTGCGATCCGCCGCCAAATGCTCGATGCCGCCGGAGTCACGTACGAGGCAGTGAGACCAGTGGTCGATGAGGATGTGATCAAGGCGCGGCTCACCGACGCAACGGAGATTGCCTCCGAACTTGCGGCCGCAAAGGCATGCAGCGTCGCCGGCGAAGATTGGGTGATCGGCAGCGACAGCGTGGTCGGTGTTGATGGGCGCCTGTTCGACAAGCCACGAAGCCGCGATGAGGCCGCCGAGCACCTTCGCTTCTTCTCGGGAAAGTCCATGCTGCTGACCAGCGCCGTCGCCTTGGCGCGGAAGAGCAAGGTCGACTGGAGCCATGCTGAAACGGCGCATCTCGAAGTGCGCGAACTGTCCGATCACTTCATCGGCAACTATCTCGATGCCGAATGGCCCGAGGTGGGCTACACTGTCGGCGTGTTCAGGCTGGAAGCCCGCGGTGTGCAGCTCTTCTCATCGATTCATGGCGATCATTTCACGATCCTCGGAATGCCGCTGATCCCGCTGCTCGGCGCGCTGCGCGAGCGGAGCTTGCTGCTCGCATGATCCGGATCGCCCTCACCGGCTCCATCGGCATGGGCAAGTCGACAGTCGCAAAGATGTTCGAGCGCGCCGGTGTTCCGGTGTTCGACGCCGATGCCGTGGTGCGCGCACTCCAGGCGCCCGGCGGCGGATTGGTTGAGAGGATCGGTCAGGTTTTTCCTGGCTGCGTTCGCTCCGGCACGCTTGACCGCGCCTGTCTCGCAGCGATCGTTCTCGCCGATCGAGACAAGCTCGCGATGCTTGAGAAAATTGTCCATCCAGCCGTGCGTGAGGCACGAGAGCGGTTCGTCACGGAACATCCGCAAGCTGCGGCATTGCTGTTCGAAATTCCCCTGTTGTTCGAAACCGGTGGAGAGGGCGAGTTCGATAAAATCGTCGTCGTTTCGGCTCCGCCGGAGGTTCAGCGCGCCCGCGTACTTCAGCGTACCGGAATGACCCCGGCCAAGCTGCATTCGATCCTGGTGCGGCAGATGCCCGACGCCCAAAAGCAAGCCAAGGCCGATTTCGTCATCGACACCGGCACCGACCTATCCACAACAGAAAAGCAGGTCGGCGACATTCTTGCTTGTCTCGGAATCAGCCCCAGCCGATAGATTCTTCCATGCGGGAAATCGTCTTCGATACGGAAACCACGGGTCTTAACCCGCTGGGCGGCGACCGGATGGTCGAGATCGGCTGTGTCGAGATCGTCAACCGGGTCGAGACCGGACGACACTATCACGCATATTTCTACCCGGAGCGCGACATGCCGTTCGAGGCCGAAATGGTGCACGGCCTGACCAACGCCTTCCTGTCGGACAAGCCACTGTTCGGCGACAAGGCCGAAGAGCTCCTCGATTTCATCGAAGATTGTCCGCTGGTCGCGCACAACGCCAGCTTCGACTTCGGATTCCTTAATACGGAGCTTGAGCGCTGCGGCCGACCCGCCGTGCCGATGAGCCGGATGGTCGATACGTTGACGCTCGCACGTTCGCGTCACCCTGGCGCAAAGCATAGCCTCGACGCCTTGTGCATGCGCTTCGGGATCGACCGCAGTCATCGCGTCAAGCACGGCGCTCTGCTCGATGCGCAGCTGCTTGCCCAGGTCTATGTCGAGCTCACCGGTGGACGCCAGATCGGCCTCGGCCTTGTCGCCGACGCGGGCACGGTTGCTGTCCAGCAATCGGCTGGACCGGTCACGATCCGCGAGCCGCGGCCCGCCCGCCCGCATGTACCCTTGGCGGCGGAACTTGAGCGCCACCGCGCGTTTATTGCCAAGCTCGTCAACCCGCTCTGGGACCGGTTCGCACCGCATCACTAGCAGGCCGGTTGACGGCTCGAAGCGCGCGGTCTTAAGCGCGCGGCAAGCGAGAGGAGCCAGCAACGGTGGACGTTCGGGTCGCGGGTCATCAGGTCGACACCGGCGAGTCGCTGCGCGAGCATGCACAGCGGCGAGTCGCGGAAATCACGGAAAAATATTTCTCCCGGTCCATCGGGGCGAACGTCACGTTCGGCCGCGGACCGAACAATGACTTCACGTGCGACATCGTCGCGCCGGTGGTGAACGGTGTTGTGCTCAAGGCATCGTACAGCGCACGTGAGGCGGAAATCGCCTTCAACGGCGCCGCCGACCGCATTGAGAAACAGCTGCGGCGGTACACCAAGCGCTTGAAAGAGCATAAGGTCGACGAAGCCGAGAACGAGCCTTTCGTCGAGAATGCCGGCTACACCGTGTTGGCCAGTTCGCCACCGCGCGACGACGAGGTCGATGAGGCTGCCTTTGCAACAATAGTCGCCGAAACGCGCGTCGACATTCCGGAATCAAGCGTGTCTGACGCTGTAATGCTGATGGATCTGCGCAACACGCCGGCGCTGATGTTCAAGAATAGTGCGACCGGTGCGTTCAACATGATCTACCGCCGCGAGGATGGAAATATCGGCTGGGTTGAGCCGCAGCCAGGCTGATACCATCTGTTCACGACGCGGCCAGGGTGCGAACCCCCGCACCCGTCAGGAGTTTTGTTTCCCGATGCAGCTTGCCGACTTCCTCGATTGCGAGGCGATCAAGACCAGCCTGCCTGGCGGCAACAAGCGCTCGCTCTTGCAGCAGCTTGCGAACCTCGCGGCGCAGCGGCTCGGCGTCGACGCTGCAACGATCGGTGGCGCGCTCAACGAGCGCGAGCAAATCGGTTCGACGGGTTTCGGTCAGGGTGTCGCCATCCCCCATGCGAAAATTGAGGGTCTGACCCAGGCTTACGGTCTGTTCGCGCGTCTAGGCGAGCCGGTCGACTATAAGGCGATTGATGGTCATCCGGTCGATCTCGTGTTCCTGCTCTTGTCTCCGCCCGACGCCGGAGCACAGCATCTGAAGGCGTTGGCTGCGATTAGCCGCGTCACTCGAGACGCCGCGACTCTCGAGCGGTTGCGCGGCGCGCGCAGCCGCGATGCGCTTGCCGCGGTGTTGATGGGCGCCGACGAACGGGAAGCGACCTGAGCGGCGACCGCCTGCCGACGCACGTCGAAGTCTCCGGTCTTCTTCGCCGGGTGCAGGCTGACGGCGGCTTTGCAACAGTCATCAGGAGAGGCGATGATGAGCGGGGCTCGCTGCTTCTGCTGGTCAGCAGTCGCGGGCGTCACGTGGCTTGCCTTGAGCGAGTGCTGAAGCTCGATGGCAGCTACGGTTGGCAGCTCGTTGGTCCCGCCGAATCGGCCAGTTCCGCGGAAATTGCTGATTTTCTCGCGAAGCGCGCACGCTTTGACGAAGATATCTGGGCGATCGAACTGGATATCGCGGACCCCGAACGGTTCATCGCTGAAACGACCTCTGCGGGTTGACGCGGACGACCGCCCCGGGAAAACCTCCGCCAACAACAAGAGCGGGGGCATTTCCATTAAGGCAGCAGTGCCGGAAATGCCACGCGAGACGGGGAATCCACCAGGCGCCTGCCAAAGTAACGGCACAGTCAAGGCGCAATGTTTCCGGTAGATTCACCGCACGATATGGCGTGAGTTTTGACTTCTTTTCGTTCAGCGCTGCTGATGGTTGCTGCGCTAACCGCAACTACTATTGCTCCGGTTAAGCCCGGACGTGCCGCCGGGCCGTTGGTTTCGGTAGCGAATGCAACCCTGCCGAAGGTCGCTCTTCCCGATTTGATCGATCCGCAGGGCGTACCCGTTCTTTCCGAGCCACAGGCGCCGGACAGCGACGCTCAACCGGTGACGACAGCCGATGCCGCTCCCGCCGAGCGGCCGAGCGGTGACCTCAGCGCGATGGTCGCCGAGCTTCGCGGTCCCGAAGCTGGAACCCCGGAACTCGACTGTCTGGCTACCGGGATCTACTTTGAGTCCAAGGGCGAGCCGCTCGCGGGCCAGCTTGCCGTCGGTCGCGTGATTGCGAATCGCGCGGCGAGCGGCGGCCGTTTTCCCGGCACCTATTGCGGCGTGCTGTTCCAGCGGGGCCAGTTCTCATTCGTTCACGGCCACGCGCTGCCTGGCGTCGCCCACAGCAACCGCCAATGGCAGACAGCTGTCGCAATCGCCAAGATCGTCGACCAACACCTCCAGCAATCGTCGGTCGGCAACGCCTTGTTCTTCCACGCGCGCTATGTTTCGCCGGGCTGGGGCCTGAAGCGCGTCGCGTCGATCGGCAACCACATCTTCTATCGCTAGAGCTTCTCGATAGTGGGGCGGGCAGCGGGGGAGCTACGGCTCTCCCGCTTTCTTTTTGGCCACGCTTTGTTCTAGGCTAACCCGTGGCCAGCAAAACCGAGTCCCTGTGCTTTGCCGACGCGCCGCCGATTGCCGCCGACGTGGCGCGCGGCGTCACTCGGCTGCTCTGCCGGCAGGATCTTTTCGCGGTCTGCGAAGTGCCGCTGCCGAATGGCCGCCGCGCCGACCTGATGGCCATCGACAGCAAAGGCGACTTCACCATCGTCGAAATCAAGGTCGCAAAAGCCGATCTCGTCGGTGACGGCAAATGGTTTGATTATCTCGACTATTGTGACCGGTTCTATTGGGCGGTGCCGCCGCACCTCGCGCAAATTCTCGATGGTGAGCGCTATCTGCCTGGCGAGGCCGGACTGATCGTCGCTGACCGCTATGATGCCGCCATCGTTCGTGAAGCCGCGCATCGGCCCCTGGCGCCCGCGCGGCGTAAGGCTGAGCTGTTGCGATTTGCCAGGCGAACCGCCCGTCGCCTGGCGGCGCAGGTCGACCCGTCTCTCGGCGACTTCACTTAGTCGGCTTCGGCTTCTTGTCGTCTATCAGCTTGAGGATGTCGCGCGCCCGCGGATCGCGCTTCGCATAGTCGCGCGCCGAATAGCCGGCGGCGGCATCGGAGCGGTCCGGATCGGCACCGGCGGCGAGCAACGCCTGGACGACTGGCACTTCGCGCTGCTCCACGGCGATGATCAGCGGCGTCTCACCCATTCGGTTGGGAGCATCGACCTTTGCACCCAGGGCAATCAGCCATTGCACTGCCTGGCTGAATCCAACCCTCGATGCCGCAATCAGCGGCGTATCGCCATCTTTGCCGCCGAGATTGATGTCAGCGCCTTTGTTGAGGAGAAAACCAGTCCACGCCTCGTCATGCCGGCTGATGGCGATGATCAGCCCGGGATTGCCGTCACCGTCTTTGGTATTCACGATCCCGCTCGGGCGATTGTCCAGGATCGTGATCGCTTTGTCCCCGTCGCTCTTCTTGACCGCCTCGACAAAGTCGAGGCCGGGGTTACCCGACATCTGCGCCGCCGCTGGAGAAGCAGCCAAGGCGCTGGCGCCAATAAGAATAAAAACACGGTGTTTCACGATCTTAAGCCCCGATCCACTCTATGATGTGCTTGCTTGGGCCGGCTTAGCAGAGCATGGCTCGCCGTGAAATGAACAGCACAACGCCATTCTGGGAGCGGCCGCTCGCCACGCTCGATCGCGGCGAGTGGGAGGCGCTGTGCGACGGTTGCGGCCGCTGCTGCGTCCACAAACTCGAAGACGAAGAGACGGGTGAGCTCTATGCCACGAACGTCGCCTGCAAGCTGCTCGATCGCCGAAATGGCCGCTGCATGGACTATAGCAACCGTTTAAAGCTGGTCGCCGATTGCGTGAAGCTTGACCCGAGGAAACTCGACAAGCTCGATTGGCTTCCCGCTACCTGCGCCTATCGTCTGCGCGCCGCTGGCGAGCCGCTGCGCGACTGGCATTATCTGATCTCCGGGAGCCGCGAGACGGTGCACGAGGCGGGACAGTCGACTCGCGGCTGGACGGTAAGCGAAGGCGACGCCGGCGAGCTTGAATATCATGTGGTCGACCGCGCGATCTGAAGCCGCGCTCGAAGCGGCGCTTCCGGTCGCCATCGAGATTCGTCCGATGCGTAACGCGCGCCGGCTGCGGCTGCGCTTCGACGAGGCCAGCGGGACGCTTAAGCTTACCTGCCCGTGGCGGACCGGCCGCCGCGCCGCGCTCGCCTGGGCGCTCGATCAGCGCGATTGGATCGACGCCCAGCTTGCCAAAGCGGAGCCTGGCGAGCCGCTCGAGCCCGGTGCGACCATTCCGCTAGAAGGCGAGGACGTGCGGTTGGTGTGGAATCCCGAGATGCGACGCACACCGCAACTCGTCGATGGCGCAATCCGCAGCGGGGGCCCTCGCGAAGGCTTTGGGCGCAGGATCGAATTGTTCCTGAAACGCCGCGCGCTCGACGTGATGAGTAGAGAGGTAGCAGCTTATGCCGCCGCCGCTGGAGTTCTGGCGCGTTCTGTCAGCGTCGGCGACGCCGGCACGCGTTGGGGCAGTTGCTCGTCGCAGGGTAAAATCCGCCTGAACTGGCGGCTGATTCTCGCGCCTCCGGCAGTACGAAAATACGTCGTGGCGCATGAAGTCGCGCACTTGGTCCACCTCGATCATAGCGCCAAGTTCAAGGCCCTCGAAGCGCGGCTCTGTGGGCCCGGTGTGTCCGCGGCGAAGGCGCAGCTGCGTCGCTTAGGGCCGCGGCTGAAGCGGGTCGGGCGGCGCTGAGTCCTGCGGCTGGGGCTGCCGTTGTGGCGGCGGCTGACGTTGCGGCTGAGGTTGGTGTTGCGGCTGGGGCTGGGGCTGGCGCTGCTGCTGCGGCGGGAACGCCTGGTCGAGCTCCTGCTGGCTCGGCTCGGCGGTGCCGTCGGGCCTGACCATCTGCTGCTGCTGCGGATAGCCGGGCTCCTGCTGTGGCGGGGTGCCGAGCGGCATCCCGTTCTCATCGACCATCGGCTGCATGCCGTTGGCGTCGATCGCCTGGTCGCCGTACACCTCTTCTTCCGGCGTCAGCTGCCAGTCGGGGATCGGTACCTGCGTTTCGAACTGCTCGACGGGACGGTTAGCCACCGCGACAGTCATGAAATCGTGGAACGCTCGTGCAGGCGCGGTGCCGCCCTGCAGCCCGCCGACGGGCCGCGCATCGTCGCGGCCCATCCACACGCCCGTCGTCAGACCGCTCGAAAAACCGATGAACCATCCGTCCTTGTTTGAGCTGGTGGTGCCGGTCTTTCCGGCCACCGGGCGGCCGATCTGCGCGGCGCGGCCGGTACCCGATAACACTGCCGACTGAAGCAGGTCAGTCATCTCGGCGGCGACCCAAGGTGCGACGAGGACCCGGTCCTCGCCTCCCTCTCGTTGGTAGAGCATGCGTCCGTCCGCCGTCACGACGCGCCTAATGCCATAGGGAGTGATGGCAACGCCCTTGTTGGCAACCGAAGCGAAGGCGCGCGTCATGTCGATCAGTCGGACGTCGCTGCTGCCCAGCACCATCGACGGGTAGGTCGAGATTGGCGTGGTGATGCCGAAGCGCCGCGCCATGTCCGCAATGGTCGAGAAGCCGACCTGAGCGCCGATCTTGGCGCTGATCGTGTTGATCGAGCGCGAGAAGGCCTCGCGCAGCGTGACGGGGCCGAGATTGGTGCGCGTGGAATTGCGCGGGCTCCAGCCGTCGATTGTCACGGGCTCGTCGACGATCGTGTCGGTCGGCTTCATCCCTGATTCGAGAGCGGACAGATAGACGAACAGCTTGAAGGCGGATCCCGGCTGGCGCACCGCCTGCGTTGCTCGGTTGTAGATCGACGAGACATAATCCTTGCCGCCGACCATCGCGCGAACGGCGCCATCGCGGTCGATCGCCACCAGCGCGCCTTGCGTGCCGTCCGGCGCGTTGGCCCGGATCGACTTGTCGGCCGCGACCTGCATTCCCGGATCGAGCGTGGTCCAGACATCGATCGGTTCGCTCGTCTGGTCGATCAGCGTGTCGAGCTGGGGCAGCGCCCAGTCCGTGAAATAGCGGACGCTGTTCTGGCTCGTGGTCTGCTGGATCCGCACTTGGGCCGGATTAACCGCGGCCGCGGTTTCGGGGGTGATGAACCCGTTGCGCACCATCGTCTGGAGAACCACGCCCGAACGTGCTCTGGCCGCCTCGACGTCGGCCGAGGGCGAATAATTGGAAGGCGCCTTGACCAGGCCGGCGATGATCGCCGCTTCGCCGAGGCTCAGATGGTCGGCGCCATGACCGAAGAATTTGCGCGAGGCGGCGTCGATTCCATAGGCGCCGCCTCCGAAATAAACGCGGTTGAGGTACAGCTCGAGGATCTGATCCTTGCTGAATTTCCGCTCCAGCGCCATCGCCAGGATGGCTTCCTTGACCTTGCGTACGAAGTTGCGGTTGTTGGTGAGGAAGATGTTCCGCGCGAGCTGTTGGGTGATGGTCGACGTCGCCCGCACGCGATGGCCGCCAGCGAACGAGGATACGACCGCTCGGCCAATCCCGATCGGGTCGATGCCAATGTGGCTTCGGAAGCGACGGTCCTCGGTCGAGATCATCGCCGCCCGCATTTCAGGGGGGATTTGGTCGTAGCTCAGCCACTGACCGAAGCTGGGTCCGATCGACACCAGCACCTGGCCGTTGGCGGCGCGGACCCGGATCATCTGCCCCAGATCGTTGCGCTTGGTGAGATCGCTGTAGCTCGGCAGGTATGCGGTCGCGACGGCCACCGCGACGCCGACGGCCAGCAGCGACAACAACGCTGCGTACGCTAACCATTTGATGATGCGCATGAAGGTGGAGCGTCCTCGTGGGGATGGGGGGCGCGATCGCGGCATTATTGCGCCTTTGGAATAGAAAGGTGCGTGCGCCGCGACAATAGCCGCTAGCGCCAGCGGTCCTGCCGCGGTCAAGGTTAGCGGCGGCTTAACCCTGTCTTAGCCTGTGGCTGCTACTCGATCGTCATGAGCCGTTTCCTGTCGATAGTGATCGCGCTTGCCGCAATCGGGATCGCTGGTGCG
This sequence comes from Pseudomonadota bacterium, assembly GCA_040388865.1. Classification (GTDB taxonomy): domain Bacteria; phylum Pseudomonadota; class Alphaproteobacteria; order Sphingomonadales; family Sphingomonadaceae; genus Sphingomicrobium. The sequence continues at coordinate 11,616 of JAZKBB010000005.1, forward strand.
ATTGGCGCGCCCGCGCATGCTCAGTGCCGGCTGTGCGACCAGCCGTCGACGCAAATGCCAACTGACAGCGTGGACGGCGACGTGCAGCTGACCGTCGAAACGGGGCTCGATTTCGATCGGCTGATCTTCTCCGGCAGCGGAACGGGGGCCGCGACCCTTCGGCCGGACGGGTCGAATGCCGCCGAAGGCGTGGTCACCTCAATCGGCCCCCGATCGAGCGTGGGCACCGTGCAGGTTCATGGCCAGCCGGGCCGCGCGCTGCGGGTCGAGGTCCCGCATCGGATCGAGCTCTATTCGCTTGGCGGCGGGCGGATCACTCTCGATCAGGTGGCGACTGATTTGCCACCGATGCCGCGCCTCGATTCGGCCGGCAACTTGAGCTTCCGCTTCGGCGGGCGCCTGATCGTGACCGGTGACGCGGACGGACAGTTTCGCGGCGACCTGCTGATCAGCGTCGAATATCTCTGATCAGATCGCGCCAGAAGAGTCCGAGTCCTAAGCCCGCATTAACCATGACCTTGAGCGAAGCCGTAAGCGGTTCTGGTTAATGAGGCGGAGACCAAAATTGGCAGCCCGCCTGTTCCTGCGTGTTTGGGCCCGCCGCTCGGATCAAGTGGGGACGAAGCAATGATCAAGTCAATCACGGGCGCAGGCGCCATTCTGGGCTTGTTGCTGACCGCCAGCCCGGCCGCGGCCGTGAGCCCAGCGACGCAGGCGACCGCCAACGCCAAGATCTACCGGCCGCTGACCATCTCCAAAGTACAGAATCTGGACTTCGGCGTGATCGTGCTGACTGGCGCCAGCTTCGCCGGTGAAGTGGTCTCGATCAGCCAGGCCGGCGCTGTGACCTGCGGAAGCAATCCCGGCGTCCTATTGACCTGCTCGGGCGCACCGCAAGCGGCCAAGTACCATCTTGTCGGCACCAACAACGCGACCGTGACGGTCAGTTCGCCGGGTTTCAACCTGACGGGTCCGGGCACGCTGGCGTTCACGTCGAATGCGCCGGCGACGGTGAATCTCGGCGCTGCGGGCTCCACCACCGGCGTCGATTTTGCGATCGGCGGCTCGATCACGCTCGCTTCGACGACGCCCGACGGCACCTACAGCGGGACCTTCGCGGTCACTGCCGACTACCAGTAAGCCTCAGCCGATAGCGGCGTCCAAATGCCGCGAGTGGGGAGGGGCTGCCTTTTTGAAGGCGGCCCCTTTCCTGCTTTGAGGCCATCGCATGGGTAAGCGTTTGAACATGGTTGACCGAAACTAAACCATTTCGGTTGTACCTCGGTCGGGAGCCATCTCCGGGAATGGAACGCATTTGGGTCTTAACGTCGTAACTGTCGCGCGAACGCTTGTAACGCTGGTTTGCCTGGTGGCGATCGGTGCGCCGGCGCCTGCGGCGACGGTCACAGCGGTCGTAACGGCCAATGGCGTCAAGCCGCTGCTGCTGACGAAAATCCAGGACCTCGACCTCGGCAGCGTTACGCTTGGCACGGGGGTATGGAGCAATGCGACGGTGTCGCTGTCGCAGGCGGGCGTACTCAGCTGCGCCAACGCAAATATCACCTGCACCGGCGCAGCGACTGTCGCGAGCTATAATGTCCAGGGCTCCAAGCAGAACACGGTGCATATCAGCGCGCCGAATGTGACCTTGGTCAACCAGTCCGATTCCAGCCAGACACTCACTTTGGTCACGGATGCGCCCACGAGCCTCGTACTGGCCAATTCCGGCTTCCCCGGTTCCGATTTTTCAATTGGCGGGTCGGTGACCTTGAGTTCCACGACGCCAGCCGGAACCTATGTCGGGACATTCAACGTCACGGTTGATTACTGAGCGTTAGCGCCGAGCCGATTTTCCGGTCATGGTTGACCGAATATAAACCATTACGGACCATACCTCCGACGACCGCTCCAGTTCGGAGCAAAGTGGGGGTCGTCGTGATGAATT
>JAZKBB010000005.1:13570-17281 GCA_040388865.1 Pseudomonadota bacterium
CCTCGCCGCTGGGCTGTTCGCCGCGGCTCTGCTGCCAACTTCGGCGGGTGCCGGGGTCGGCGACCTTCTGGTCGCGCCGACCCGCCTGGTGCTCGATGGGCGCAAAGGCGCCGAAATCATCCTCAACAACATCGGCGACGAGCCGGCGACCTACCGCGTGTCGGTCGAGTTCCGCCGCATGACGGAGAAGGGCGACCTCGTCGAGGTCCCAACGCCGTCCGTGACGGACAAGGCGGCTGAGGACATGATCATCTACGCGCCGCGCAAGGTCACTCTCGCTCCGCATGAGCCGCAGGCGATCCGCATCGTGGCGCGCGCCCCCCAGGGCCTCCCTGATGGCGAATATCGAGTCCATATGCTGTTCCGCGCCATTCCTCCGCCAACCCCGGTGGTGCAGCCGACCGGCGAACAGCCCAAGGGCGTGCAATTTCAGCTTACCCCGGTATACGGAGTTACCATTCCGGTGATCATCCGGCTCGGCAATCTCGATGCCAGTGCCGGCATTGCCAACGTCCAGCTCGAGCGCCGTGACAGCGGCGCCGCGACTAGGCCCGTGGTGCGCACGGTCAAAGTCGATGCGACTATTGGCACCGTCGCCATCCAGCCTGAAGAGATGACGGGCGACCTCGCAATCGGGCTTGACCTCACCCGCACCGGCACGCGCTCAACCTATGGTGAAGTCCGCGTGCTGAAAGCGGGCGTCAAGGATCCGATCGCGATTGCAAAGGGCATTGCCATCTATACCGAGGTCGGCAAGCGCCACGTCAGCATTCCCATCGCCGCCACGTATAAGGGCGCGCTCACCGGTCCGATTACGGTCGAATATGTCGAGACGTTCGACGACGGCAGGCATCTGCTCGCTTCGACGCAGGCGGTGCTCCGCTAGGTCGCAAGGCCAGGGCGGACAAGGCCGATGGTCAGCGGCCGCCGGTGGCTGCGCAAGGCAGCACTGCTGCTGGCGCTCGGCGCGGGCAGCATTGGCGCATCCGCGCCTCTTGCGTCGCCGGCGCCGAAGCCGTGGACCGCCGACCCTGACGAGCAGTTCGTCCTCGACGTCAACATCCACCAGCTGCAGCTTGGTGACACGGTGCGCGCCTACAATGCCCCCGAAGGCACATGTGTCGTCTTAGGCGACTTTATGACCGCGCTCGACGTGCCGATGCGGATCGATCTCGCCAGCAAAAAGGCGAGCGGATGGGCGTTCCGTGAAAGCAACAAGATTTCGATCGACATGGCAGGCGCCACCGCCACTTTCGGCGCAAAGAGCGAGCCGATCGCGCCGGGCACGATCAGGCAGACGCCGGAAGGCTGGTGCGTGCAAGCGGGCGCGCTCGGCCGCTGGTTCGGAATAGTCGTCAAGCCGATGACGTCGGGATCGGTGCTGATGCTCGAATCCGACGTAAAGTTACCCGTTGAGCTGGCGATCGAGCGCAAAAAGCGCGCCGCGCGCATTCATCATGCGAGTTTCGACCTCTCGAGTCTGCCGCAGGTGCGCGTTCCCTACCGTCTGTGGCGCGCACCGGCGCTCGATTTCGTCGTCAGCGGGGGGATCACCTATCGTGCCGGTGACGGAGTGAAAGTCGACCGCCAGGCGTCCGTTTATGCGGCCGGCGAGATTGCCCACTTGTCATACGATGCGCAGGTCACGACCGATTCCAACGGAAAGCCGAACCTGCTGCGCATCCGGGCCTTCCGCTCGGATCCGGACGGTCATCTCCTCGGACCGCTACATGCGACCCACATGGGTTTCGGAGATGTCGAAGGGTTCGATACCCGTCTGACCGGATCAGTGGCTGCCGGGCGCGGCTTCGTCGTGACCAACCGGCCACTGACCGCCCGCACGGCATTCGATCGAACCCGAGTCGAAGGTGATTTGCCGACCGGGTGGGAAGCAGAAGTTTATCGCAACGGAGAGCTTCTCGGCTTCGCCAAGTCCGACGCGTCGCAACGCTATGTCTTTGACGATGTTCAGCTTCTCTATGGCGAAAACACTATTCGAGTGGTGCTCTATGGACCGCAGGGCCAGGTCCGCGAGCGTCAGGAGCTGATCAACGTCGCCCAGGACAACGTGCCCAAGGGCAAGACCTGGTATTGGCTCGGCGCCAACCAGCCGAGCCGCGACCTCATTTCGCTGGAAAAGCCACCCGACACGGGGTTTCCGAAGGCGCAGGCGGCGCTGTCGATCGAACATGGACTGGATTCGCGCACGAGCGTTGGCCTGCTCGCGCGCGCGATGCTTATTGACGACCAGCGCCTGACCTTTGTCGAAGGCACGGTCCGCCGCTCGGTCGGCGGCGCAATGCTCGAGCTCAGCGGCGCCCGTGAATCCAATGGCGGAACGGCTGCTCACGTGCAGCTGCTAGGCAAGTTTGGCCCCGTTTACGTCAATGTCGACGCGCTTATCGCGAATGATTTTCACTTGCAGGGCGGCGGAACGCCGCAGACGTCGCGCGAGGTACGGGCGGCGTTCGATACCCCATTCAAGATCGGCAGGACGCTCATTCCTGCCCACGCCGAAGCCCATTTCGTCAAGAATGGGGACGGCTCCAGCGTGCTTGAGGCTGCGACACGCCTGTCGGCAACCATCGATCGCTTCAACCTGGGGTCGGAGATCAAGTACAGAAAGAGCTATGTGCCCGCGGGGCCGGCGCCGCCCGGTGAGTTGATGGTCAGCATGCTGGGCAGCGGCCATGTCGGCCCGGTCCGCATCCGGGGCTCGACCGATTTCGACGTGGCTCCGTCCGCGCGTTTCCGCAGCGCGGAGCTGTCGGCCTATTGGTCAGCGTCCGAGCAGAGCGATTGGGAAGGCGTGCTGGCCTATGACCAGCTGGCGAATCGCGGCCGAGTACGGCTGACGCATGTCATTCGCGCCGAATCTTTCGCGTTGGCGCTGACCGGTGAGGCCACGACCAAGGGGGATCTCGCATTCGGGTTCAACCTCAATTTTTCGCTCGACGCCCGCCACGGCCTGACGCTGTCACGACAGCCGCTCGCCGAAGGCGGGATGGTCCATGCGACGGTGTTCCAGGACCTGAATAACAACGGCGTGCGCGATCCGGGCGAGCCGCTGGAGAAAGGGGCGCTGATCACGACTGGCTCGCGCCAGACCCAGCGCAAGACCGACTCCAGCGGCTCAGTCATGATCGGCGGCCTGACCGCGTTCGTGCCGGTGCCTGTCGGCATTGACGTCACAAGCCTCGACGACCCGATGCTCGTTCCCAAGCAGGCGATCCAAGTTGTGGTTCCGCGACCGGGCGTCGCTGCCGATGTCGCAATCCCGCTGGTCGGCGGCGGCGATATAGAGGGCGCGTTGATCAAGAGTGGCGAGCTTGGCTTCGAGGGTGTCGATCTCGATCTGGTCGACGGTTCGGGCAAAATCGTCGGCACCGCGCGCACGGACTTTGACGGCTTCTTCTTGTTTGAGCGCGTTCCTTACGGTTCGTACCGGTTGCGTGTCAGTGCGGCCTCTTCGGGAGCCGCTGGAATCGTGCCGGATCTCGGCGTTTCGCTCAAGGTCACGACCGAACATTCGGTGGTTCGCCTGGGGTCGATCCAGGCTCGGTTGCAGCCGCGCATCGCGTCCAACGAGCTGGGCATCGCAACGCCTTAGAGCTTGCATGCTGGTGCGGTCGAGAAGACTCGAACTTCCACGGCCTTTCGGCCACAGCGACCTCAACGCTGCGCGTCTACCAGTTCCGCCACGACCGCACG
>JAZKBB010000006.1:0-2728 GCA_040388865.1 Pseudomonadota bacterium
GGGTCCGGGACGAGCGACCTTCCCGCTTCGATCGCGTCAGGGTCGCGATCGAATCCGATCACTCGTCCCGCCCCCGCAGAGAGCAAGGCGCGCGTGTAGCCCCCTGCTCCGAATGTGCCGTCGACCACCGTCTCGCCACCGTGAAGCGCAAGCGCGGCGATCACGTCACTGACCAGCACCGGCACATGTGGGGCCTGTGTTGTGCCGGCGCTGGTCATGACGCGCCTCGCTCTTCGAGGCGGAAGCGGGCGATGTCCTTGACGTCGTCGGGGACGCGGTCGTCCCTGAGGAGCAGCTCGGGGTTCCAGATCTGGAAGGTCTCGCCGGTGCCCAGGAACAGCGCGAGATCGCCGATCTGGCCCTTGCGGCGCATCATCGGCGGGAACAGGATGCGGCCGGAGCTGTCGTAAGGCACTTCCTCCGTAGCGGCGAAAGCGATCAGATTGCGCTGCTGATATTCGAGCTGCGCGTCCGGGCCGGTCTCTTCTTTCTCCAGCAGCCGCTCCAGCTTGGCGTGCTTGAGCGCGGCGTAGGCCGGATCGTAGGCGCTGAGGCAGGGGAAGGCCTCATGCTTGGCAAGGACGATGGTGCGGGCGTCGCCGCGGCGTTCGATCACGCCACGCAGGAATGCAGGAATGGACACGCGGCCCTTCGCATCGACCGCGTTCAAAGCGCTGCCCTGAAACAGATGCTCTAGCGCCACGCCAAACCACTCCCCGTTCGGTGCGCGCGGGCGAGGGTTCGCGGATGCGCGCCATCGCGCGCGCCGCGTTCAAATTCGAATCAAAGGGTTAGCCCCCGCGCTCCAGAGATGTTGGTAACCCAAGCTTTCGTGGGATACAATGGGTTTTCGTGGGTGAGCGCGGGATTTGATGTGCAATAGCGGATTTCCGCGGTTTTCTGATGGCTTGAAGCGGGGTCTATTGCTGGGATTGAGTGGTGCGCGGTCCTGTGGATAAGTCTGTGGCCTAGCGAATCACTTCGGCTCCAGATTGGCAAGGGTCGCAATCAGCGCATCGAGGTTATGCGAGGCGCCGCTGCCAATCTGGTCGGAGCCGATGAAGTCGGCGTCGGCGACCACGACAGCGTCTCCTTTATCGACTCGGCAATCGGCAACCAGCCGGTCCCGGCTGATGCGGCAGCGGCCATAGAGGACACCGGGCGATACCGTAATGACGCGATAGCCGGCCAGCATCCGAACCGCAGTGCCGGGGACATTCGGCGCGTCCAGGCGCAAACCCCAATGGCCAAGCAGCCCTGTGTCGGCGAACATCGGCGGCGGGCGCAGCGGATCGCCGAGCGGACGCTTGCTCGGCCATTCGAGCAGCGGGTCGGCAAGAATTATGACCCGGCCACCGCGGCGGACCCAATCATCCAGCGCAACGAGGTTCTCGGCAGTCTGCGCCAGCGGCTGGGCCATCAGCAGCAACCGGCCTTTGGCCAGCTCGGCCGGAGAGGTGACGCTGATCGGGGCCACCCGATAGCGCCCTTGCAGCCGCTTCAGCGCGGGCGAACCACCTCTGAGCGAGAAATCCTCGGAAAATATCAGCGGGAGGCTGGTCAGCAGCATCAGCGCCGGGCGCTCGGCGGGCGCGCGTGCGGCAAGCGGCCGAGGCTCGCGACGCATCGCCGCAAATGCCAACGCGGCGGCGGCAACGGCGCCGGTCAACGCATAGGTGAGCGCGCGGCGACGCGCCCCGATCATTTCTTCTGGGTGGCGCGGTTGTTGCTGACTTCGGATGCGCCGGGCGCGACCCCAAGCTCGGCCAGCGGCTCGCTCGGCTCGTTCATCGCGGCTTGTTGCGCGGCGTTGGCCGAATCGTTGCGGCTCGAACGGCTGACGATCGATCCCAAGAGCACCAGGAGAAACGCGAACGCGAGCCCGGTCAGACCGATGCGGATGCGCTGCGCGCTGCTGCCAGCTTGATAAGGCATTGAGACGACGAAGCTATGTCCCGCTTCGACAAGATGCAAGACATCCACTTGACGGTCGGCATCCTGATGATGAAGGGGCAATCGCATATGACTCGCACAACATTGCTCATCACGATTGCTGCGGCCGCCGCGTTAGCCGGCTGCAACAAGCAAAGCCACACCATCACCGCGGACCAGACCGGTGACAACATCGCGGCCAACGCGCCCGTCGCGCTTCCTCCGTCGATTACCGCCAGCAAGTCCTACCGCTGTAAGGACAATAACCTCGTCTACATCGACTGGCTGTCAGACGGCACGGCCCGGGTGAAAAAGACCCGCACGGAAGTCGGCACCGTGGTTACCCCGGGCACCGACCTCAAGGGCGATCCGAAGGCTTCGACGATCACCTACAACGGGCAGACCTGCGACAGCTAAAACGCACGGTTAGCCAGACACCAAGCCCCCGCGGGCGCGCCCAGCACCGCGGGGGTTTTCACGTCCGCGCCAGCGCCCTAGTGGCCGCGCATGGACGTTCTCGAAGCTGCCCGCATCACGCCTGACATCGTTGCCGAGCATGGCCTCAGCTCCGAGGAATATGGGCGGATCCTGAAAGCGCTTGGACGCGAGCCCAACCTGCTCGAGCTCGGCATCTTCTCGGTCATGTGGTCCGAACATTGCAGCTACAAAAGCTCCCGCATCCATCTGAAGAAGCTGCCCACCCAGGCGCCCTGGGTGATCTGCGGCCCCGGCGAAAATGCCGGCGTGATCGATATCGGCGACGGCGACGCTGCCATCTTCAAGATGGAGAGCCACA
>JAZKBB010000006.1:2738-47038 GCA_040388865.1 Pseudomonadota bacterium
CTACATCGAGCCCTACCAGGGGGCGGCGACCGGCGTCGGCGGCATCCTGCGCGACGTTTTCACCATGGGCGCCAGGCCGATCGCCAATTTGAATGCGCTGCGCTTCGGCCGGCCCGACCACCCCAAGACCCGGCACCTCGTTGCCGGCGTGGTCGCGGGGATTGGCGGCTATGGAAATTGCGTCGGCGTTCCCACTGTCGGCGGCGAGGTGAATTTCGACGCCGCGTATGATGGCAACATCCTGGTCAATGCAATGACCGTGGGCGTCGCCAGGACCGACAAGATTTTCTACTCGGCCGCCGCCGGCGTCGGAAACCCGGTGGTCTATGTCGGCTCGAAGACCGGGCGTGACGGAATCCACGGCGCGACCATGGCCAGCGCGGACTTCTCCGAGGACAGCGAGGAGAAGCGCCCGACGGTCCAGGTCGGTGACCCGTTCACCGAGAAATTGCTGATCGAGGCGTGCCTCGAACTGATGGCCTCGGACGCGATCGTCGCCATCCAGGACATGGGCGCGGCGGGCCTCACCTCCTCGTCGGTGGAAATGGCGAGCAAGGGCGGCGTCGGCATCCGGCTCGACATGAACCAGGTGCCGTGCCGCGAAACCGGCATGACACCATACGAGATGATGCTCTCGGAGAGCCAGGAGCGGATGCTGATGGTGCTGAAGCCCGGCCGCGAGGCCGAGGCCGGGGCGATCTTTCGCAAGTGGGAGCTGGATTTCGCCGTGATCGGGGAGGTCACCGAAGCTGGCCCGAATGGCGGGCACATGGAACTCGTGTGGAACGGCGAGACTGTGGCCGATATTCCTCTCGATCCGCTCGCCGACGAGGCGCCGTTGTACGAGCGCCCCTACGCGATCCCGAAAGCGCCCGAGCCGCTGGCCGACATTCCCGAGAGCACCGACATCGCCGCGGACCTGCTCAAGCTCATGGCCTCGCCCGCGCTCGCGAGCCGCCGCTGGGTGTGGGAGCAATATGATCAATCCGTCGGCGCCAACACGGTCCAGCGCCCGGGCGGCGACGCCGCGGTCGTGCGCGTGCACGGCTCGAAAAAGGCGCTTGCGATCACCACCGACTGCACGCCGCGCTATTGCTACGCCGACCCGTTCGAAGGCGGGAAGCAGGCTGTCGCCGAAGCCTACCGCAACCTCTGCGCGGTCGGCGCCAAGCCGCTCGCGATTACCAACTGCCTCAACTTCGGCAACCCGCAGCGGCCGGAGATCATGGGGCAATTTGTAGGCTGCATCGAAGGCATCGCCGAAGCTTGCCGCGCGCTCGACTTCCCCGTCGTGAGCGGCAACGTGAGCCTCTACAACGAGACCAAAGGCGAAGACGGAAGCAGCCTCGCCATCCTCCCCACACCGGCGATCGGCGGTGTCGGTCTGCTCGACGATTGGGAGAAGAGCGCGACGATTGGGTTCAAGGCAGAAGGGGAATTCATCTACCGCGTTGGTTACCCGCGAGGACACCTCGGCCAATCACTTTGGTTGCGAGAGTTGCACGACCGAAAAGACGGACCTCCACCTCCGGTCAACCTCGATGCGGAGCGGCGCACCGGCGAAGGTATCCGCGAGCTGATAAGGCAAGGTTGGATCACGGCCACACACGACGTTGCAGACGGCGGGCTTGCTGTGGCGCTCGCCGAAATGTCGCTAACTGGCGGAATGGGCGCAGACGTGCGGATCGAGCCCTATCCGGGCTCAAGCGCGGGCATGTTCTTCGGCGAAGACCAGGCAGTCTACGTCATCACGTCTACGCTTGATGCGACATCGCTGATCGAAACGCTGAACGGGCATGGCGTCGTTGGTGAACAGATTGGCGTTACGGGCGGCGACAATCTCAAACTGTGCGATCTCAATGGTACATGGACTGCATCTCTCGCCGACCTCCGCGCCGCGCACGAGGGCTTCTTCCCCAGGCTGATGGGCAGCGAACTGCCGCCGGAGTTTTGATGACTGGACTCGCTCCTCTCCATTGCGCAGCAATGGGGAGGGGACCGCGCAACGAAGAATGCGTGGATAGCGCACGACACCGGCCCCAGCCTGACGGCTAAGGAGGACCGGTATTAAATCCGGCCGAAGCCCTGATTGTTGACCTTGCGGCCGAAGCCGCTTGGTGGCGCGCGCTGGACCAGCGGATTGGTCGCTTTCTCGAACTTCTCGACGGTCTCGTTGAACAGTTTCCGGAGCTCGACGACCTGCGGCACGAGCTCGTCGGGAAAACGATGCGTTTCGACGCACAGGCGCGCGGTAGATTCGATCAGCTCGGCCAGCTTAGCGACAGGCTCCGCGCCGAGCTGCCGCGCTTCGCCCTTCAGGGTGTGGGCAGGAAGAACGAGGTCCGTCGTGCTCTGCTCGTGCATCGCCTGCTCGATCTGGGAGATGGATTTGACGCCGTCTTCCTTGAAGTAGCTGAGGATTCGGATGAACGCGGGGCCAAGCTCCGCCCGGCTCTTCTCGAAGTGCACCCAATCGACGACGTCTCGAGCTTCGTCGCTCAAACCCATGCTCCTCAAATGCCGGAGTTGCACCGGCTCTGGCCCCCGCCACCACTCCGGATACGAGGGAAAGGGTAAAATTTGCCTTAGCGACCCTAACGGCGGTCGCGGTCGAACGGGTTGGAGCGGCCGCGGAATTCGAGGCGGATCGGGACCGGGCCCAGCTTAAGGTCGCGGCGCATCGCGTTGAGCAGATAGCGCCGGTAGCTCTCCGGCAGTTCGTCGGTGCGGTTCCCGAACACGACGAAGGTCGGCGGCCGGCTTTTCACCTGCGTAATGTAGCGCAGTTTGATGCGCTGGCCCTTCGGCGCCGGCGGCGGGTTCGCCTCGACCGCGGCCTCGAACCAGCGGTTGAGCTCGCCCGTCGTAACGCGGCGGCTCCATGCCTCGCGCAGGTCGAACGCGACCTTGAGGATGGTATCGGTCCCCTTTCCGGTTATCGCGGAGACGGTCAGCACGGGCACGTCGCGGAGCTGGGCTAAGCCCTCGTCGAGCGCAGCTTTGACGCCGTTGAACAGCGCCGACGCATTCTCGGCGACGTCCCACTTGTTCAACGCGATGAGGAGGGCACGTCCTTCCTCGATCACCTGCGAAGCGATCCTCAAGTCCTGCGCTTCCAGGCCACGGGTCGCATCGAGGAGCAGGACCACGACTTCGGCATAATCGATCGCCCGCCGGGTATCGTTGGCGGAAAGGCGCTCGAGCTTGTCGTCGACCTTGGCGCGCTTGCGCAGGCCCGCAGTGTCGACCAGGCGGACGGCCCTGCCCTCCCATTCCCAATCGAGGCTGATCGAATCCCGCGTGATGCCCGCCTCGGGGCCGGTGATCATCCGCTCTTCCCCAAGCATGCGATTGACGAGGGTCGATTTGCCGGCGTTCGGCCGGCCTACAATGGCGAGCTTAAGGATCGCGCCTGCGCCCTCGTCCGCCTCCTCGGATTCGTCGTCATCGCGCTCGACGAGCGGCTGGAGTGCCTGGAACAGGTCGGCGACACCCTCGCCGTGCTCGGCGCTGAGCGCGATCGGTTCGCCAAGGCCCAAGGCGTAGGCTTCCATCGCACCGCTTTCGCCCGACAGGCCTTCGACCTTGTTGGCAACCACGACCACGGGCGTCGATTCGGTCCGCAACCAGCGGCCGATCTCTTCATCCAGGGGTGTAAGACCCTCGCGCGCATCGATCATGAATAAAGCGACGTCGGCGTCGCGGACCGCCGCTTCGGTCTGCTGGCGCATGCGTCCAGGCAGACTGACGGGATCCTCATTCTCGAAGCCTGCGGTATCGATAACCCGAAAGTCGAGCCCAAGGAGGTTGGCCTCGCCCTCGCGCCGGTCACGGGTCACGCCCGGACGATCGTCGACCAACGCCAGGCGCTTGCCGACGAGCCGGTTGAACAGCGTGGATTTGCCGACATTGGGTCGGCCGACAATGGCTACGGTCCGGACAGGCATGACGGCGGCGATAGCAGCCGCTCCGCGCAAGGGGGAGTGCTAGCGGTAGGCTATGAGTCGCCCGCGGTCGTCGAAGATATACAGCGTCGAATTGGCAACCACCGGCGGCAGGCTGACGCTCGCGCCGACGGTCGTCTGGTTCCTGAACGCACCCGTTGCGGGGTCGACCATGATCAACGCGCCGTTGGAGCCGGTTACAATCAAACGGCCACCCGCCAGCACTGGCCCGAGATAGTCGATCTCACCCTTTTTGGACTTGGCCTTCTGGAACTGCGGTAACTGGGTGATCCAGCGAATGTGGCCATTCTGGCGATTGACGCAGATCAGCTTGTCTTCATCGGTCACGACAAAGATCCAGTCGCCCGCGAGCCACGGGGTCGCAATCCCCGCGAGGTTCAACTCCCACTGGCGCTGGCCCGTGATGAGGTCGAGCGCGACCATTCGGCCGCCCTGGCCGATCGCAATCACCTGACCGTTGTCGATCACCGGGTCGGCGTCGATGTCGTTGAGGGTCGAGACGCTGGTCCGAATGCTGGTCCGCTGAAGCGCGTCCTGCCACACTTCGCGGCCGTTCTCGTAACGATAGGCGTTGAGTTCACCGGACGAGAAGCCCGCGACGACGGTCCCCTGCCCAACCGCCGGAGAACCCGATCCGAACACACCGGCGATCTCGAGGCTCGCCGCCTGCGACCAGTTGGTCGTGCCGTCATCCTCCTTGAGCGAATAGATCTGGTCGTCCTGGCTCATCACGTAGACGGCGCCGTTGGCGACCGTCGGAGCACCGCGAAGCGGTCCCCCAGGGCGCACTTTCCACACGATACCGCCGTTGCGCTCGTCGAGAGCGGCGACGAAGCCGAGCCCGTTGGTCGCGTAGACCCGCCCCTGATCATAGGCGATTCCGCCGCCGTAGATCGACTTCTCGCCACCCTTCTCGGTCGGCGTCTGGCTCGCCCAGACCTGTGCACCCGTTCGGGCATCGAAGGAGCGGACGGTGCCCAACGTATCGATCACATAGACGTGTCCGTTGGCGACGATCGGTTCGGCGGCGAGGCGCGCCGTCAGCGAACTGCCGCGGCCAGCCTGGACCGTGAATGCAACCGACAGCGAATTGCCAAGCGCAAGCTGGCCCATCGACTTGCTGGGGTTGCCGCCGGACTGTGTCCAGGCCGGGTTGGCGACCGGATCGGGCAGGCTCATCGGAATAGCCGTCGTGGCGGGATCGACGATTACGTCATTTTCCGCGCTTAGTACCGATACGCGCTCGCCGAGAACGGGCGTCTTGGTCTTCTTGCCACCCTTGAACGCGCCGCACCCGCTCGCAGCCAATGCTGCGGCAATCATAAGGGCGACGCGGAAACTTTTCGATGTCGTCATTCTTGGTCCTACTGGGCCTGGCTCGAAAGCGCAGTGCTGATGTCGACGCCGAACGAAGCGGCGAGTTGTGTGGCGCGATCACGAATGGAGCTGGGCACGGTGCTATCTTTCGCAATGGCAGCGAACAGCTGGCCGGCGTCGCGGCCCTTGCCCTGTTTGGCCAGCGCCATCGCGGTCATTTCGCCGGCACTGCCAAACCACGGCTCGCCCGGCTTGGCGAGGGGCTCGAGCCTGGCGATCACGTCCTGCGGCTGGAGCTGGTCGAACTCGAGCGCCGTCTGCCGGATGAGTGCTGCATCGCGATACGGCTGAGGAAGACCGCTATCCTCGGCGGCCGACTTGAAAGTGGCGGCCGCTGTCTTGATGTCGCCTTGCTGAATGGCGAGATCAGCGCGAGCGAACATCGCGGAAGCGCGGACCGCCTTGCTGCCGCTTTGCGACAGCTCATCGAGTTTTTTTGGCGCCTGGCTACTGTTGCTGGCGGCCAAGTCCTTGAGCAGTCCGGCGAATTCTTCAACCTGCCCTTCGGTCCGCTGTTGCTGGTGCCCGCGCCACCAGATCAGCCCACCAGTCGCGGCGAGGAACAATATGACAGCCGCGATCAGCCAACTGCCATAGCCCTTGAAGAAATCGCGCAGCTGGTCGCGACGCAGATTCTCATCCACTTCGCGAACGAAGGTGTCGCCAATGTCAGGGGGTTGCGCCAACGTGCTTCAGTCCGCTCGATCGGGGGTCCATTTGCCGCAGCTTCCCTTCCCCACCCTGGATTAACGGAAGCTGGCGGCGCCTCGTCTAGCGGCTACTGCGGCAAAGGCAAAGGGGTCGCTATTTAGGGCGGTAAGTCTGGTCCGCGCCTGGAAACGATCGCGATCGAACCTCCTGGGCGTAGGTGCCCGCCGCCTCACTGATGCGCGCCGCAATATCGTCGTATCGCTTCACGAACCGCGGCGTGCGCTCGAACATGCCGAGCATGTCGTCAATCACCAGGACTTGCCCGTCGCACTTGGCCGAAGCCCCAATGCCGATCACCGGCGCACCGACTGCCGAGATTATGCCATCGGCGATCTCTTCCAGCACCCCTTCGACGACGATGCAGAAGGCGCCGGCCTGGTCGACAGCCCGCGCATCGGCGAGAATCTTGTCGGCCTCGCGTTCCTCACGGCCGCGGGCGCCATAGCCGCCGAGGACGTTGACCGCCTGCGGCGTCAACCCGACATGGCCGATCACCGGTATGCCGCGATTTGCGAGGAACTCGATGGTCGGCGCCATCGCCTCGCCGCCTTCTAGCTTGACCGCCGCACAGCCGGTTTCCTTCAGGATACGCGAGGCGCTGGCGAACGCCTGTTCGCGCGACGCCTCATAGCTGCCGAAGGGCATGTCGACGGCGACCAGTGCGTGCCAGCTGCCGCGCACCACGGCGGCGCCATGCGCGCACATCATCTCCATCGTCACCGGTATCGTCGAAGGAAGGCCGTAGATCACCTGACCGAGGCTGTCGCCGACCAGCAGCATGTCGCAATGCGGGTCGAGCAGCTGCGCCATCCGCATCGTGTAGGAAGTCAGCATCACGATCGGGACTTCGGTCTGCCCGTTGACCTTTCGCGCCAGGATTGCCGGAGCAGTCGTGCGCTTGCCCGGTACCGGCGAGGGAGTCGCGCGGCTGGTGCCGGTGTCCATCGTGAAGGTCGACATCGCCGCGACTTCTAACGTCGCGCCCGTGCAACGGCCAGTCCCGCCCGACCGCCGGCTCGTCGACAATCCGGAACATTAATC
Source organism: Pseudomonadota bacterium (assembly GCA_040388865.1). Taxonomy (GTDB): domain Bacteria; phylum Pseudomonadota; class Alphaproteobacteria; order Sphingomonadales; family Sphingomonadaceae; genus Sphingomicrobium. The sequence continues at coordinate 9,833 of JAZKBB010000006.1, forward strand.
AACGGCCGTTCTTGAGATGAGCAAGTGCGCCGATGTTGCCGGCGTGGACAGGGATTGGAGCTTTTCGATGTTCGATCGCCACTGGTTTGGCGACCTCGCGCTTGCCGTGCTGCTCGTGCTGCCGCTGACGGGCCTCGCCAGGTTCCAGACAGTCGCTCACCAGACTGCATCGACCAGCTCCGCCACTCTCACGGCCGCGAACCTCTCGCCCAGCGGCCGCATCGGATTATTCGGCTGAGGCGCGATCGAACGGCTATTTATCGCCGCCTGTCAGCCGTTCTTCCCACCCGGCGCCTTCCGCCAGCGAAATCGAGTCGAGCACCGCCGTGCTCTGGTCGCGAAGGATCGTGAAAGCGCGGCGGATCGCGCAGGTCGCCTCATCGTGGCAATCGCCGCACGGCGCGTAGAAGTTGACGCTGGCGCAGGACACCAGCGCGATCGGTCCTTCCATCGTGCGGACAACTTCACCGAACGAGATCTGGTCCGCGGTGCGCGCCAGCCGGTACCCGCCCTTCGGCCCGCGGGCGCTCTTGACCAGGCCGGCTTTCTTCAAGTCGAGCATGATCAGCTCGAGATATTTTGGGGGTACCCGCTGCGTCTCGGCAATACGGCCGAGCTGAACCGTCGCTCCGTCCTGGCCTTCAGCCAGGAACAGCAGCGAGCGCAGGGCATAGCGGGTTTTCTGCGTGATCATGTCAGCAGCCAGCCTAGCCGCCTGCGCAGCATGCGCAAAGCCCGGCCTCCATGCTCGATTAACGCCATTTAACCTCGGCGCCACGGCAGTGAGAGCGGGCTTGGACTAACCGATGTTCGCTGGCCAACTTTGGAGAGGAGAGAAAGCCATGAAAGCACTTTTAGGATCCGTCGCCGCGATCGCATTGCTTGCGACGCCGGCAGCGGCTCAAATGAGCAATTCGATGTCCTCATCGTCGGGCGGAAAGACGTCCACCAAAACAATGGTCACGAAGGGCGCGAAATCGACCGCCACGACGACCGTGACCACCAAGGTCAGCCCGAACAAATCGAAGGGCAAGTCGCACAAGGCCAGGAAGCATCATGCCAAGAAGAAGATGCATAAGGCCGCCGCGAAGAAGGCGACCACCACGAGTACGACGACCAAGGGCTAAACGATCGCGGCCGTACGGCGTTATTTGGCCTTTTGCGGGCCTGCGCCGTACGGCCTTTGCCGCACATTCACATTCGGGGTTATGACACGGGCATGGGACGAAAGATCCTGCTGGTCGAGGACGACAAGGAAACAGCCACCTATCTGGCGAAGGGGCTGAGCCAGGAAGGCCACAGCGTCGAACAGGCCATCAATGGCCAGGACGGCCTGTTTCGCGGCACTGACGGCAGCTTCGACCTCATCATCCTTGATCGCATGCTCCCGGTTCTCGACGGGCTCTCGGTGCTCAAAGCGCTGCGCGCTGCGCGCATCGAAACGCCCGTCCTGATTCTTTCGGCCTTGGCGTCCGTCGGCGATCGCATCGAGGGCCTCGAATGCGGCTCGGACGATTATCTGGTGAAGCCCTTTTCGTTCGCCGAGCTGCTGGCGCGGGTGAATGCGCTGCTGCGTCGGCGCGAATCGCGGATGGACCCGGCGGACCATCGGTTGACCGTCGGCGACCTGGAGATCGACCCGCTGTCGCGCAGCGTCCGGCGCGGTGGCAAGAAGCTCGACCTCAAGCCACGAGAATATCTGCTGCTCGAATATTTCGCCCGGAACGAGGGGCGAGTCGTCACCCGCACGATGCTGCTCGAGCAGGTGTGGGATTATCATTTCGATCCGGGCACGAACGTGATCGACGTTCATGTCAGCCGTCTGCGGCGCAAGCTCGACGAAGGCTTCGAGAAACCGCTGCTGCACACCGTGAGGGGCGCGGGCTACATGCTCGCGGCCTGACCCGCTACGGTCGGTCAGGTGTCGACCACACTTCGAATCGCGCTGCTCGCCGGACTCCTGGCGCTGGTCTCGAACCTCGCCGTGATCGGCTTCATCTACTTCCGGACCCACGACGAAGCGGCATCCACAGTCCGCAGCCAGGTGGCCGAGCAGGCGAAGGTCCTAGCGGACGTCTATCGATCTGGCGGTAGAGCGGCGCTCGACGATGCCGTTCACGACACGCTGACCTACGCCGATCCGCAAACCGCGGTTGCCGTCATCACTCGCGATGGACACGAGATAGAGGGCAACCTCGAGGCCGTGCCCGCATCCTTGCTCAACTCTCGCGAAGGCTATCGCAACGCTCTTATCCGATTGCGCGGCCAGACTACGCCACGTGAGGCGGCGCTCGTCATGCACGACCTGGGCCGGGGGCAGTGGCTCGTCAGCGGCCGCCTGGCCGGCGAGGGTCTCGCAATTCGCGATACGCTGGAGCGCTCGCTGCTGATCGCCTTGTTGGTGGCTGGATTACTCGGGCTGCTGTGCGGACTGATCCTCGCGCATTATGTCGGGCAGCGCATCGGTGAGATCGCGCGCGTCGCCGACCGCATCAGCGGCCGCGATCTTTCACAACGCGTGCCGGTGTCCACCGCCGACGATGCGTTCGACCGGCTTGGCCGGCAGATCAACGCGATGCTCGACCGGATCAGCGCACTGATGGAGGAGCTCAGGCTCCTCACCGACAGCCTAGCGCACGACCTCCGATCACCCGTCAGCCGCCTGCGCGCAGCAGCGCACGCCGCCGCCGAAGCGACCGATCCCGCAGAGCAGGAGGAGCGGCTCGGAAGCGTCATCCGCCAGGCCGATTCCCTGATGAGAATCCTGACGACCGTGCTCGAAATCAGCCGCTCGGAAGCGCTGACGGGGCGCAAGCAGTTCGCCTGGTTCGATGTCGGGGAGCTCGCCGCGGAACTGGCGGAAATGTACGATCCGCTAGCCGACGAACGCGGAGCGGCATTGATTTACGACCGCCCTGCCTGGCCGGTACCGCTGTTCGGCCATCGCCAGTTGCTCGCCCAGGCGATTAGCAATCTCATCGAAAATGCTATCCGGTACGGTGCTTCGGGCGGCGAAATCCGGGTGCGGGTGGAGCCGAGCGAGCGCAACATCCGCATCGAGGTCGCCGACCGCGGCGCTGGCATCCCGCCGGAGCGGCGCGACGAAGCGAGGCGGCGGTTCGGCCGCCTCGATACCAGCCGGTCGGACGAAGGCGCCGGCCTTGGACTGGCACTCGCCGAGTCCATCGCGCACCTCCACAACGGCCGGCTCTTGCTGGAAGACAATCGGCCGGGCCTCCTGACCATCCTGGTACTGCCGGTTCACGCGCAGCTCGCCGGCGGACTGAAGGAGCCGGCAGCGCGGTCAGTCCCTGTCACGATTGACAAATAGCCGATCCGCACCGGCTTCTCGTTCTAGCCTTCGATAACGACCTTGGTGCCGATCTTCGTCACCCCATAGAGCTTCTCGGCGAATTTCATCGGCAGGCGCATGCAGCCGTGGCTGGCAGGATATCCGGGGTTGACGCCGCCGTGGAAGGCAATCCCGTAATTGTCGATGCGCTGCATGAACGGCATCGGCGCATTGTCGTACTTCTTCGAGCGGTAGAACGGCCGTTTCTCGAGAATGGTCCAGAATCCGTACGGCGTGATGTGGCCGGTCTTGGCGCTCGACATGGTCGATGCGCCGAGCAGCTGATCGCCAAGATAGACGTAGGTCATCTGCGTCAACAGATCGACGACGATGCGCGGTTCACCCGCTGTGGGGACCGTTGCCGCCCAGACATATTGGCCTGGCTTGAGCCCGACTTTCTTGAACTCGGCGACCATGTCCCGATGAGCCTTGGGCGCGGCGCCCTGGGTCCAGTGGTAGGGAGCGGGCTGTGGCCCAGACACCCGTACTGTCGGTGGTTGCTGGTGGCGGTGCCCTCCGAAAAGGTGAAAACCGTTCGCGACGGAAACCGTGGGACAGGCGGCAAGCACTATTGCCGTGAGGACGCCAAGGACATGGTACTTCATCGACATCGCAGAACGTTCTCACAGAAGTGTTGTTTCGGCCGTCGACCATCAGCACTAGCTCAAGCGAGTCAAGCCGATGGTAAACACCAAGTTACTGTTAACCCATAACTAATGCCTACAAGCGGAATCTCGAGGCCTGCGGAGTTTCCTGGGGATAGACCTGAAACTGCAGTCGCATTTTGCCAAACGCGGTTTAAGCTGCCTCAATGAGCAACCGTCGCATTCCGCCCGTTCCTTTCCACCTCACTGCTGTATCGCGCCGCAGCACCCTTGCGATGCTCGCGTCCTATGCGGTGCTGACGGCATGCGACCCCGGCGGCGGCGGAAGCGGTTCGCCCACACCGAGCCCGACACCAACGCCGACGCCGACGCCGACGCCGACCCCTTCGACCGGGCCAGCCTGGTTTGGCTATGGGCACGATGCGCAGCACACCGCCCAGAGCGCGGCCACCTCGCAGGACCTGGGGCACATCAGCTGGTCGTCGGCGGTAGATCTTGCGCCTCAATACACGACGACCGGAGCGTTGCTGACGCACTACGGATCGCCTGCCGTCACGACCGCCAACACGGTTGTCATTCCGGTCAAGACAGGGGCTACCGGCGGCTATCGCGTTGAAGGCCGCGTTGGCACAGCCGGGAACGTCTTCTGGTCTGCGACCACCAGTTATGTTGCTCCGCCGCACAACTGGCTGCCGCCGTACAATGTGCTGCTGACCCAGCAGGGCAGCGTCTATGCGCCGGACTCCGGCGGAAGGCTGTTCGTTAGAACCAATGCCGATACGGCCAGCAGCAGCACCGCAAGCCACATTTTCTATGGCGCCGCCGCCTACTCGGCCAATTCCGCAACTTTCGACGCTAATGTATTCATCAACACACCCCTGACGGCCGATGCGCAAGGGAACATATTCTTCGGCTTCCAAGTCACCGCTACGAACCCGGCCGGACTGGTGAGCGGCATCGCCCGAGTGGCTCCCGACGGGTCCGGCATCTGGGTCGGCGCGCAAGCGGCGGCCAATGACGCCACGATCGACAAGCCGGCGATGAATTGCGCGCCGGCAATCTCGAATGACGGCACCACAGTCTACATCGCAGTGAACAATCTCAAGGCGGCGGGCGCCTTCCAGTGGGGCTACCTCCTCGCGCTCGACAGCACCACGCTCGCTACGAAAGCCAAGGTCGTCCTCGTCGACCCAAACACCGGGACTCACGCGTGGGTGAGCGACGACGGCACAGCAACCCCGGTGGTCGGCCCGGATAACCGCGTCTATTATGGCGTGCTGGAGGCGCAATTCCCGTCGCACAACGCGCGCGGCTGGCTTCTGCAGTTCGATGCTCAGCTCAATTCGTCGGGCGCTCCGGGCAGCTTCGGCTGGGACGTCTCGCCCAGTGTAATCCCAGCCACAATGGTGACGTCCTACACTGGAAGCTCGACCTACCTGCTCGCGACGAAATACAACAATTACGAAGGTGCCGGGACCGGGGACGGCCTGAACAAGCTCGCCGTGCTCGATCCCAAGGGGACCCAGGCCGACCCGATTATTCCAACCGTGACCGTGATGCGCGAAGTGCTAACCATTCTCGGGCCGACCTTGGATGCCGGCTCAACCACGGCCCGCCGTGAATGGTGCATCAACACGATGGCGGCGGATCCGGCTCGCAAGTCCATCCTCGCCAACAACGAAGACGGCATCCTTTATCGTTGGGACCTCACGAACAACACGCTCTCACAGAGCATCCGGCTGACGTCAGGTCTTGGCCAAGCCTATACACCCACCGCGGTTGGCGCTGATGGCGCGGTCTACGCGATCAGCAATGCAACATTGTTCTCGGTCAGAGCCAGCTAGAGACCCGACGTCGCAGCCGGCAGGCCACGAACTAGCTCCAGACGTTGGCGTCCTTTTCGAAGCCGTCTCGCTGGACGCGCACGATGCAGAAGCGCTGACCTGAGGGCGCGCGCATCACCACCCAGCGTTCGAGCCTTTTGTCGACGGTCGCGCCAAGCTTCTCCAACCGCGCGACTTCGGCGGGAATGTCATCTGTCTCGATATCGAGATGAACTCTGCTTTCGTGATCCACTCGCTGAATCTGAACGCTGATCTCGTCCGGCGGCGTTTCGAGCATCACGTAATTGCCGCGGGTGCCGGGATGGTTCGGATCAATCGGGCGGCCGAGTGCCTCGGCCCAGAACCGCGCCGCGGCTTCGATGTCCTCGACATTGCAGTCGATCAATATGCCGTTGATGCGAGAACGGTGCATTGTCATGCTCCTGAGGTAAACGGTCGCACTTGGTAGCCACAGTGACCAAGTGCTATAACCGCACCCGCTCGCCTGTGAATGTCGTAGGACCGCCGCCAGTCGGCTGATCATTCGGGTCAAACAAATTCATTGTCCCGTTGCCGTTCAGACGATCGCCGGACACCGAAATCTCAAACGAATATTCACCACGGCCAGTGAAATGATGCGTGGATCGATCGGCCATGATTTCGACCCACTTTCCACGATAGTGATCGCGGTCAGACACCCATATGCCTTTGCCGTCACTGTCGCTTCCGTGAGCGTCGCCGGCATCGGGGTTCGCCTGCTGCATCGTGCCATCGGCATTGAATACGTAAATATGCATCGGAAACGGCGCCTTGCTGTCGTGGATCAGCCAGGCTCCGACGATCGCTTTCGGCCCCTCAGACTTCTCGCAAGCGCCGGTTACCACCACTGCGCCAGCGACGATGAGCCATACGGTTGCCTTCATTGGAAGATCATTCCCATTCGATGGTCCCGGGCGGCTTGGACGTATAATCGTAGACCACGCGATTGATGCCCTGAACTTCGTTGACGATGCGGGTGGCAACCCGACTCAGGAACGCGGCATCGAATGGGTAAATATCCGCGGTCATGCCATCGAGCGAGGTCACGGCGCGAAGCGCGCAGACGCTGTCGTACGTCCGGTAATCGCCCATCACGCCGACTGTCCGTACCGGCAGCAGCACGGCGAACGCCTGCCAGATCGCGTCGTAGAGGCCGGCGTTGCGGATCTCCTCGAGATAGATTGCGTCGGCTTTCCGAAGAATATCGCATTTGTCCTTGCTGACCTCGCCGGGGATGCGGATGGCGAGCCCGGGCCCAGGAAACGGGTGCCGGCCGACAAATGCTTCGGGCAGTCCGAGCTCGCGGCCGAGCGCTCGCACCTCGTCCTTGAACAATTCGCGCAAGGGCTCGACCAGCTTCATGTTCATGCGCTCGGGCAAGCCGCCGACATTGTGGTGGCTCTTGATCGTCACCGACGGGCCGCCGGTGAAGCTGACGCTCTCAATCACGTCGGGGTAAAGCGTGCCCTGAGCGAGGAAGTCGGCGCCGCCGATCTTCTTCGCCTCGGCTTCGAACACGTTGATGAACTCGGCGCCGATGAACTTGCGCTTGGCTTCGGGGTCGATGACGCCCTCGAGGCCTCCGAGAAAGTCGGCGCTGGCGTCGACGTGGACCAATGGGATGTTGTAGCTGTTGCGGAACAGCGAAACGACCTGCTCCGCCTCGCCCGCGCGCATCAGCCCGTGGTCGACGAAGACGCAGGTCAGCTGCTCGCCGATCGCTTCGTGGATCAGCACCGCCGCGACCGCGCTGTCGACCCCGCCCGACAGGCCGCAGATCACGCGGCCCCCGTTCGGACCAACTCCGACCTGCGCGCGGATGTCGGCGATCTTGGCGTCCTTGAAGCTCGCCATCGTCCAGTCGCCTGCACAGCCGCAGACATGCCGGACGAAATTGGCGAGAAGCTTTCCGCCGTCGGGCGTGTGCACGACCTCCGGATGGAACATGGTCGAATAGAAGCGGCGGCTTTCGTCGGTTGCGATCGCGTAAGGCGCGCCTTCGGACCTGGCGACGATCTTGAAGCCTTCGGGCAGCTGCTCGACGCGGTCGCCGTGGCTCATCCACACCTGGTGGGACTCGCCCTTCGACCACAGGCCGTCGAACAAGGCGCTGTCGTCGATGATCTCAATGAAGGCGCGGCCGAACTCGCGATTCTCGGACGGCGCGACGCGGCCGCCGAGCTGATGGGCCATCGCCTGCTGGCCGTAGCAAATCCCGAGGATCGGCAGACCACGGTCGAAAAAATGCTGCGGCGCGCGCGGGCTCTCATCCCACATCACCGAGCTCGGTCCGCCGGACAGGATTATGCCCTTGGGCTGAAGCCGCTCGAAGGCTTCGCCGGCGGCGCTGAAAGGGACGATTTCGGAATAGACGCCGGCTTCACGGACGCGGCGCGCGATCAGCTGGGTAACCTGGCTGCCGAAGTCGACGATGAGAATGGATTCAGGTGGCTGGACCGTCATGGCGGGCGGATAGTGAGCGAGCCGCTCAAACGCAATGCGCCGGAGCATCGCTGCCCCGGCGCATCCGTCCGTCACGATTAGCGTCGCTTAGTAGCGGTGGTAGCCGTACTGCGAGTAATCGTTGCCGTTGCCGTACGGCGTGTACCCTTGGTTATAGCCATAGCCGTAGTTGGTCTGGGCGCGGTTGATGTCGATGTCCCGGATGAAGCCGCGGTAGTCGACCCGGCACTTCCATGTCAGATCGACCTGGCTCTGGCCGTTGTAACCGTACCCGGCATAGCGGCCGCTGTTGGCGACGCCGCGGACCAGCAATTCGCCGTTGCCGCGCGGCTCGACCCTGCTGATGCCGAGCACCCGGCCGCCAGCAGCGCCATAGCCGTTGTAGCCATAGCCGCCGCTCAGCCGCTGCTGCACTGCCGCGGCGCATTGATTGACCGCGACCTGGCTGTTGGCGCCATAGCCGCCGTAGCCGTTACCGAGCACATCGTTCAGCACCTGACCGACGACATTGCCGCCGTAGGGATTGCCGTAGCCGTAGCCTTGCCCGTATCCCGGATAATATTGCGCAGTCGCAGGCGCCGCGCTGGCAAGCGCCGCGATCGCAGCGCCGCCCGCGATAAATTTCGTGATCGCCAACATGGCCGTGTCTCCCTGTTCCAGACTCGCCGACACAACGCACGGCGATCCAGTTGCCGACCTATTGTTACGGCGTTGCACCGGCCCTGAACCGCTCGTTTGCTGCGGTTCAGCCGGGGTCAGGCGCCTGCTCGAGCCCCGTGAAGTGACCGAGGAAGGAATAGACGTCGGCATATTCGTCGATGATCTTGGTGATCGGCTTGCCGCTGCCGTGGCCGGAACGCGTGTCGATCCTGACCAAATGCGGTGCATTTCCGGCGTCCGGAAGGCTCTGCAACTTCGCCATATATTTGAACGTGTGCAGCGGGACGACCCGGTCGTCGGTGTCGGCGGTGACGGCGATCAGCGGCGGATAAGCCTTTCCGCCCTTGATGTTCTGATAGGGCGAATAAGCCAGCAGCGTCTTGAAGTCCGCTTCGCGATCGGGGTGGCCATAGTCATCGACCCAGTAGCGGCCGGCTGTGAACTGGTCGAAGCGCAGCATGTCCATCACGCCGACGCCGGGGCTGACCGCGTCGAACAAATCGGGGCGCTGATTGGTGACGGCGCCGATCAGCAGTCCGCCGTTGGACCTACCGATTGCCGAAAGACCGTGCGGCGACGAAATGCCGTTGGCCTTCAGATATTCGCCGGCGGCGATGAAATCGTCGAACACGTTCTGCTTGTGCGTGAGCCGGCCGGCGTCGTGCCAGGCATTGCCATATTCGGCGCCGCCGCGGATGTTGGCGACGACGAAAATGCCGCCATGCTCGATCCACGCGATATCGGCGGGGCTGAAGCTCGGCGTTATCGAGATGTTGAAGCCGCCGTAGCCGTAGAGGAGCGTCGGCGCGGGGCCAGTCTCGCCTTTCTTGCGGACGATGAACATCGGCACCCTGGTGCCGTCCTTCGACGCGTAGAAGCGCTGCTCGACGGAGATGCTGTCGGGGTCGAAGGTGAGCTTGGGCGCTGCCCATTCCGTCGCGCGGCCACTCGCCGCGTCATAGCGGTAGATCGTCGCTGGACGGTTGAAGCTCGAGAAGGCGAAGAAGGTCTCCGGATCGTCGCTCTTGCCGTTAAAGCCGCCGACGGAACCGACCCCGGGCAGTGCAATCGTCGACAGACGCTCGCCGCCGAGGCCGTAGACCTGAACCTGGCTTTGGGCGTCGACGAGGTAGCTCGCGATCAGCTTGCCGCCGATCAGGCTGACCCCCTCGAGCGCGGACTTCCCTTCCGGAACGATGGTGACCGGCGCAATTTTGCGCAGCGCGTTGGCGGCAACAACCCGCTTCAGCGGCGCGTCCTTATCCGTCGAGAAGAAGAAGCGGCTGCCTTCGTTACCGACATAGTTCCACTGGTTCTTGAGCCCGGTGAACATCGCGATCGGCTTCGCACCCGGCCGCTTGAGATCGATCACGTGGACGTCGTTCTCGTCGCCCGCCAGCGATGTCGAAATGACCAGCCAATGACCATCATCGCTGACCTGCGCATAATGGCTGAGCTTGGGGTTCGCTGGCGTCGAATAGACCAATCGATCGCCAGACTGCGGCTGCCCGAGCTTATGGAAATAGACCCGATGGTTTAGCGTCGCGTTCTGGAACGTCGCCTTGGCGACCGGCGCCGGGTAGCGCGAGTAATAGAAGCCGCTGCCGTCCTTGGCCCAGGCGACGCGGCCATCATATTTGAGCCACTTGAGCTCGTCGTTCAGGGTCTTTCCGGTCGCGATGTCGAGCACCTTCACCGTGCGCCAGTCGGTACCGCCGTCCTGGATCGAATAAGCGAGCAGCTTGCCGTTATCGCTCGGGGTCCATTCCGCAAGCGCCGTCGCGCCGTCGGCCGACCAGCCGTTCGGGTCGATCAGCTGCCGCGGCTCGCCGTTGAGGCCGTCGCGGACGTACAGCACCGACTGGTTCTGGAGGCCCGTGTTGCGGGTGTAGAAATAGCGCCCGCCTTCCTTATCGGGCAGGCCGTAGCGCTCGTAATTGTACAGAGCGGTCATGCGATCCTTGAACCAGGGGCGCAGCGGCAGGCTCTGGAGGACGCTATTCGTGACCTGGTTCTCGGCGGCGACCCACGAAGCGACTTGCGGGTCGTTGCGCACGTCGTTCTCGAGCCAGCGATAGGGGTCGGCGACTTTGACGCCGAAGTGATCCTCGACCACGTCGACCGTCTTTGCCTTCGGGTAGGTAATTGCGGCGGGCGCCTGCGCGCTTTGGGCGGCGGCTCCAACAGATGCGGTCATTAGCGAAACGCTCGACAGCAGAACGACAGCCAGGACATTGCGGCGCATGAACTCCCTCCCCGGAAAACAAAAAGGCGCGGCCACTTGCTAGCGGCCACGCCCTGAATTTCAACTGTATGCCAATGTCTTAGGCAGCTTCGTACTCGTCCTCGGTCATTACCGGTCCTGAATCCTGACCCTTGGCGGTGAGGTCGCGGTCGACGAACTCGATGACCGCGATCGGCGCCGCGTCGGAAATGCGGATACCGGCCTTGATCACGCGGGTGTAGCCGCCACTGCGGTTCGCGTAGCGCGGGGCGATCACGTCGAACAATTTGGCGAGCTGCGCCTCGTCCATCAGCCGCGACTGCGCGAGACGGCGGTTGGACAACCCACCGTGTTTGGCGAGCGTCACCAGCTTCTCGACGTAGGGCCGAAGCTCCTTCGCCTTGGCGGTGGTGGTCGTGATCTGCTCATGCTTGATGAGCGCGGCCGCCATGTTGCGGAACAGCGCCGCACGGTGGCTCGAGGTGCGTTGAAGCTTACGTCCGCCAACACGATGGCGCATGGGTCATTCCCTTCGTTCGTCTGGAGCCCGTGCGAGGTAGCTCCGGCCAGGCGGTTCTCCGGGGGACCGCCCTCACCCCAAATGACAACGGCGAGCGCATCTGCTCGCCGGACGGTGTCCCTCAAGCGCAAAGCGACCGCTTCGTCAAGGCGCGCTCATAAGAAAAGGGCCGCAGGAGCGGCCCTCAAGTTACGCCTTAGTGGCGCGTGTCCGTGTTGATCGGGATCTTCTTCCTGGCCTCCTCCGCCTCCTTGGTCTTGGGCAGATGGATGGTCAGCAGGCCGTCGTGGAAGTCGGCCTTGCAATTCTGCTCGTCGACTCCCGAGGGCAGTGGAATCTGCCGCTCGAATTTGCCGAAGAAGCGCTCGGAGTAGCCCTTCTCCTCATGCTCGCGCTTCTTCTCGCCGCGGATGGTGAGCATGCCATTGTCGACGAACAATTCGACGTCCTTGTCGGTCAGTCCCGGTACCTCGGCGGTGACGAGCAGCTCATTATCCTTGTCCTTGACGTCGATACTCGGCCAGTTGGCGCTGAGGACACCGAACTCGCCGGAACGGGTCAACGCTGGCGTTCTGAAGAAATCGTCGAACAGCCGGTCCATCTCGCGGCGAAAGCCGGAGACGGGGGTGTCCCAATCGCGCCACAGGCTCGGCGCCGTGCTCTCACGGGTGAACGGAATCAGGTCACGCATTGCCATATCTCTCTCCTCCTTTCCGAGTCGCGATCATACGCCTTTCGGAGACTGTGCGGGTTGGTTAAGTCGCACCCGAAACGTTGAGTTTCGAGTCCTTTGGGGCGGCCTTCCGAAGGACGAAATCAGGCGGCGCGAGCGCCCCGCCAGCTGCTCTTCGCGAGGCGGAAGACCAGCACCGACAAATGCCGGTAATTGGCGGCGAAGTAGAGCGAATCCGCCGCCAGCTCTCGCTTGAGGCGGCGGTGGGCCTCGCCCAGGTTATGGTAGGGCACGCCGGGCAGCAGATGGTGCAGCGCGTGGAAGCGCAATCCGACGGGCGCCCACAGTGCGGGAAGCAGACCCGGCGGCGGCACGTTGACGCTGTCGAGGAACTGGGCGGTGACGCTCATCGGCTCGCCGTCATTTTCCCACAGATGCGCGACGAGGGTCCGCACCTGGTTCAGGAACATCACGCCCGCTGAGATGGCGAGGAAAATGAGGAACGCGCGCAGCGGGATCGCGCCGACCGCAACCATCACGATGAGCGCGATCGCCCAGATGCTGCAGGCCGCTTCCTGCCACGCCCAGTCGCGCGCGAACTCGCCTTCGGGTTTCGGCCGGACGAATTTCGGATTGATCTGAAGCCCCGAATAGCGGCCGACGACCGCGTTCCGCAGCCTCGGCGACACAATCGATAGCGGCGCGAGGATGCCGAAGCGGATCAGCATGCCGATCGGCGCCAGCGCCGCGACGATCAGGAACAGCGGCAGCGTCCAGGGCTTCATCAGCGCCAGCGGCAAATATTCGGGATCGTCGACCGTCCCGTAGTAGCGTTTCGCGTGGTGCTGGTTGTGCACGCCCTCATACATGAAGCTCGGAATCATCAGCGGCACGCCGACGATCAGGTTCCAGATGAAGCGAAAGCCTTTGACCGCGCCCTTCTTGATGTGCGTCAGCTCGTGGATGAACGAGCCGGCGCGGTACAGCGCGAGGATCGCGACCAGCCCGCAACCGAGCGCGAGCCACGCCGGATGCACCATCATCGCCGCGAACAGCGCCGCATAGCCGAGCAGGGCCGAACCGAGCATGTCGGCCCAGTAGATCGCGTCTTTCGGCGCATTGAGGTCGCGCGTCAGGCTCGCCGCGGCCTTGAGCATCGCGGTATCGTCGTTGGCGCGCGCCATCGCCGGCTGAGGCTCAGCCGCGCGGTTGCGCTTGCGCTCGATGGTCGCTGCCGGGGTCATAAGTCGCTGGTGAGGGCCTCGTTTGGCATCAGATAGTGGCGCGAGTTAGGCGGCTCAAGCTTAACTGGCGCTCCGCTCCCGCAGCCGCTAGCCATGCGCCCATGAGCACGAAGCCTGTCACGATCCATCCCGTCCTTAGCAAGAAAGACCGTAAAGCCTTCGTCGACTTGGCCTGGCGGGTGTATCGCGACGACCCTGCCTGGGTCCCGCCGCTGAAGGACGAGGTCCACGGCCTGATCACACCGGGCAAGAACCCGTGGTTCGAGCATGCCAAGGCCGAACTGTGGCTGGCAGAGCGCGGCGGCGAAGTCGTCGGCCGCATCAGCGCTCAGGTCGATGAACTCGTCCAGCAGCACATGGGCCAAGGCACCGGCCAGTGGGGCATGTTCGAGGTGCTCGACGGCGAAGCTGCCGAAGCGTTGATCGCGACCGCCGAGCAATGGCTCCGGCAGCAGGGAATGACCCGCGCGCTCGGACCGATCAGCCTCTCGATCTGGGATGAGCCGGGGCTCGAGATCGAGGGATTCGCGGAGCCGCCGACCGCCATGATGGGGCATCACCGCCCCGAGTATCAGGCGTGGATCGAAGCCGCGGGCTATCAAAAGGCGAAGGACCTCATCACCTACGAGCTCGACATCACCCATTGGGACGATCCGATGATCGACCGGCTGATCGCGATGGGCGAGCGCAATCCGCGCATTCGCATCCGCATGGTCGACAAATCGAAGTTCGACGACGAGGCTCGGCTGATCCTGAATTTGCTCAACGACGCCTGGTCGAACAATTGGGGTTATGTCCCGCTCACCGAAGCCGAGATCAAATATGCCGGCAAGAAGCTCAAGCCGATCATCTTCAACGAGCTGGTGCGGATTGCCGAAGTGGATGGCGAACCGGTCGCCTTCATGCTCACGATCCCCGACATCAACGAGCTGATCAAGGACCTCAACGGCGAGCTGTTTCCATTCAACTTCATCAAACTCTTGTGGCGCTTGAGGAAGCCGCGGACGCGGCGGCTGCGTGTGCCGCTGATGGGCGTAGCCAGGAAGCTCCACCACAGCCGTCTCGCCACCCAGCTCGCTTTCATGATGATCGAATATACGCGGCGGGATGCCACGACCAAGTATGGCGCGACGCACGGCGAGTTCGGCTGGATCCTCGAGGATAATAAGGGGATGCTATCAATCGCGCAGCTGCCGGGAGCCGCCGTGAACCACCGCTACCGGATTTACGAGAAGGCGTTGTAGACCACGAACCTCGTGTCTGCATTCGACCCATTGCGGACCTCCAGCGGCCAAGCCTAACCTCCGTCATTCATGGACAGCTTTTCCTACCTATCGGTCTTCATTTCCTTGATCCTGGGGCTCGGCGTCACTCACCTACTTGCCGGCGTTGCAGCGCTGATCCGGTCGCGGCGTGAGCTTAAGCTGTGGTGGCCGACGCCACTCTGGATCGCCACGACATTCCTGATCCAGGTCCAAACCTGGTGGGCGATGTTCACTCTACGAACAATAGAGCATTGGAGCTTCGCGGCGTTCCTCGTGGTCCTGATTCAGCCGGTCGCGATCTTCATGATGGCGGCATTAATTGTCCCCCGTACCGTCGACGGCCGCATGATCGATCTCAAGGATGAGTATTTCCGGGAATTCCGCTGGTTCTTCTCGGCTCTCCTGCTCGCGCTCGGCGCGTCACTCGCCAAGAATCTTGTGATTAACGGCAGTTTTCCTCAGCCGATCAATCTTGCAGCGCATTTGCTGTTCATTGCCATCGCCATTGCGGCGCTGGTGTCCAAGTCCGCGCGTATTCAGCTGATCCTCGCGCTAACAGGCTTGGCGGTGCTGTGCGGATACATCTCCCTGCTCTTTACGACTCTCTCTTAGGCATCCGCTTTCGATCCATCGCGAAGACTCGCGTCAATCCCAAAAGCCTGTTCATTCGCCAACAGCGCCGTGATCAGTTGAACATCGAAGACGGCAATGTAATCATGAAGACAACGGCGTTTCCCTGTCCACTGTCGGAGTTGTCGATGCGTTCAGCTTCACTTGCCCTGCTAATGGGAACGCTCCTGCTTTCATCGGCGGCAAACGCGCAATGCCAGCTCACGAAATATCTCGATCTTCCGGTGACGATGCGCGGCGCGCGGCCGATCGTATCAGCGCAAATTGACGGTAAGGATGCGCAGTTCATTCTC
This sequence comes from Pseudomonadota bacterium, assembly GCA_040388865.1. Taxonomy (GTDB): domain Bacteria; phylum Pseudomonadota; class Alphaproteobacteria; order Sphingomonadales; family Sphingomonadaceae; genus Sphingomicrobium. The sequence goes on from JAZKBB010000006.1 coordinate 25,624, forward strand.
GATAGCGGGGCGTTTTTCAGCACGCTGTCGCAGGCTTCGGCCCAGACCTACGGGTTACGCCTGACCCCCCTTTCGCCCGAATTCCGGCTCAGAGGCGTCAACGGCGCCACGTCCGCGTCGGTGGCGACGGTACGCAGCTTCGGGCTCGGCCCTGTGACGGTGCCCAACATCGAGTTCGTCGTCGGTGGTACGGACATCGGCCAGGTGGGCCTGCTCGGCCAAAACGTCCTGGGGATCGGCGATGTGGAATATGACTTGCGCCACGGTGTTGTCCGACTGCTGCGCGCCAAGGGCTGCAAGGTCGATGAACTGGCTTACTGGGCGTCCGATTATCCCATCACCATCATCCCGCTGGAACAGCGCTCGCCGAGTCAGCGCCATACGATCGGCACGGTGACGCTGAACGGCGTCAGGCTTCGCGCCCTCTTCGATACCGGCGCTCCGAGTTCGGTACTAACTCTTTCCGCAGCAAAGAAAGCGGGCATCACGCCGAATAGCCCCGGCGTGGTTCAAGGCGGCACGACGATTGGCCTGGGAACTCGGGCGCTCCGCACCTGGACCGCGTCGTTCACTCGGCTGGAGATTGGCGGCGAGATCATTCCCAATCCGAAAATCCGCTTCAGCGAGGCCCAGCTGAACGATGCCGACATGCTGATCGGTGCCGACTTTTTTCTTACGCACCACATCTATGTCGCGAACGACGCGGCGAAGATGCTCATCACCTACGAAGGTGGGGCGGTGTTCGGCATCGCCCCGAGCGGTGCCGTCGACGGTCAAGGAAAGCCGCTCGACCTTACGGATCGGAGCGCCGAGCCGACCGACGCGGAGGGCTTCTCACGCCGAGGGGCGGCATTTGCCTCGAGCGGCAATCTCGAAGCGGCGATTGGCGATTTCGATCGGGCAATCGCCATCGCTCCTAATCAGGCGCGTTACTTTCATGAACGGGCCGCGGCACGAATGGCCAATCATCAACCGCTCCTCGCCGCTGGGGACCTCGACAAGGCCCTCGCCGCCGACCCAGCTGATGTTGATTCGCGAGTGATGCGTACCACCATGCGGCTTGCGGCGCACGATCCGGCCGGCGCGGCCGAGGACATACGCGTGCTCGATCGGGAGCTGCCGCCGTCGGCAGGCGAACGCCTGCAGCTGGCGTCCATGGCCGACGGCGCGGGGCTGCTCGAATTGTCGCTGGCCAGTAACGACGCATGGCTGAAGGCGCATCCGGAAGACGCGCGACGCCCGACGGCCCTCAATCAACGCTGTTGGGTCCTTGCACAGCTTGGCCGTGACCTCAAAAAGGCGCTGGACGATTGCAATGCTGCACTTCACGCACGCCCCAACACCGCCAGCTTTCTCGACAGCCGCGGGCTCGTTCGGCTGCGTCTTGGGGATCTCACGGGAGCCCTGGCTGACTACAACGCGGCATTGAGCGTGGAACCGCGCAATGCCTGGACTTTGTACATGCGCAGCCTCGTCAGACGTAAATCAGGCGATGCGACCGGCGCAGACGCGGATCGCAGCGCAGCTTTGGCTATTGCGCCCCGTATCGGCGAGCGAGCCGCCAAGCTCGGCTTGGACAAATAGTTCGGGGAGAGTCCGGCCCTAGCTGAGCTCCACCCACGTCGGGGCGTGGTCGGACGCTTTCTCCTCGCCCCGCGCCCACTTGTCGACGCCAGCGCCGCGCAGCCGGTCGGCCGCTTCGGGCGAGCAGAGCAGATGGTCGAGGCGGAAGCCCATGTCCCGCTGCCAGCAGCCGGCGGTATAATCCCAGAAGGTGTAGAGCTTCTCTTCGCTCGGGTGCAGCGCGCGCAGCGCGTCGGTCCAGCCCTGGTGGACGATCCGGCGCCATAGCTGGCGCGCCTCGGGCTGCATCACGGCATCGTACTGCGTCGCCCGGACCGAGAAGACGTCGCGGTCCTCCGGCACCACGTTCCAGTCGCCGCAAAGGATCGTCGGCCGTTCGTCCTTGAGCAGCTCGGCGGCGTGGCCGCACAGCCGCTCCATCCACCGGAGTTTATATTCGAATTTCTCGGTACCAACGGGATTGCCGTTCGGAAGATAGAGCGAGCCGACAATGATCCCGCGGGCCTCGGCCTCGATGTAGCGGCTATGGCTGTCATCCGGATCGCCGGGCAGGCCGACCCGGCGTAGCTCGGGCGTATCGCCCTTCGCCAGGATGGCGACGCCGTTGAAACCTTTCTGGCCGTGCCAGATGGCACCGTAGCCGGCTGCCTCGATGTCGGCGATCGGCAGCGATTCATCGGCGCATTTGAGCTCCTGGAGCGCGACGACGTCGGGCCGCTCGCGCGTCAGCCATTCGATCAACCGCGGCAAGCGGGCGCGGATGCCGTTGAGATTGTAGGTGGCGAGCTTCATCGAGCGTGGCTTAGCGAGACCTTTGAAGATCGTCATCCCGGACTTGATCAGGGACCCGCCTTTCTTCAGCTGTCGAAAGGAAGGCGGATCCCCGTTTCCGCGGGGATGACGGAACGGTCAGACCGTGGAACTCGTCATCCCCGGCTTAATTAGGGGGTATGTGATATCGGCTCGCTTGGTCGCGCTTGACCACACCTGTGTCTGCTTGGGTGAAATGCAGACCTTGGCGCAGCCGCCAGTGCAATGCTGCGCTCAAAAAACCCCGCGAATAATCGCGGGGTTTCCTTAGTCCCAACCGCCAACTCAGAGATTGCTGGCAGCATCAAGGACGCAAGCTTGGAACGAGTCGTACTGGCTGTAGAAATAGTCGGGGAGACTTGTCTGAAAGAAGGCGCAAACGTTCGGAATAATCCCAGGCGCACCGCTCTTATTCGTGGATCGAATTGCAAGGCAATTGCCGAGCGGCTCTTCCGGGTAATCGCCGATGTCAGTTTTGCATGAATCAACGATCCCGGAGTTGGCGCTGGTCGTGTCAGCAAAGGCCGGCGTCGGCATGACCGGCATTACCGCGAACAGCGACGCGGCCGCGAATGTTGAGATAATCTGTTTCATGGGGTTTTCTCCAATGGCGTCAAAGATGAGTAATCACGACACGCTGATCTTGATCGACCGCGCGCCTCTCGAGAGTGCTGTGCAAATGCGGCACGGGCCAATGGCAGGAGGCTAATCTTTTTCTAATTTGTGCTAACCAGCGGCGGGGGCGCATGAGATGAATCGTCCGTTCGCTGGACGCCCGATGATCATAGAACTGGCGGCGCGAGAGCCGTTCCGGTTGGGCAACGCGATGATCGATCCCGTTGCGCACGAGGCGCATTGGCCTGGGGGCGATGAACGGCTGCAGCCGCAAGCTTTCAAAGTCTTGATGGCTCTAGCTGCCAAGCGCAGCGACGTCGTAACTCGTGACGAATTGGTCGAGCTTTGCTGGGATGGGCGGATCGTCGGCGACGACGTGATCAATCGCGCAATTTCTCTGCTGCGGCCCTTCGCGGAACGAGCCGGGGGCCTTTCGATCGTGACGGTACCCAAGGTCGGTTATCGGTTGATCGAGGATAGCCGTGGCAATCCGGCAAAGCGGACGCGTGCGCTTGCGATTGCCGGCGCTGCAATCCTTGCAGTCGCGTTGGTCGCGGCGGTCGCGGGCCGCGTCTATTTCACTGCCCCGAAACCAAACCCCACGCCCGCGGCCCTGACCGTTGCAGTCCACCCCTTTAGCGCTCCTTCCGGCGATCCTGTTTCAACGCATTTGGCCGAGCGAGCGAACGACGCAACGGCGCGCATGCTGACCGAGAGTGGAATTTCGGTAATTGATACCAGCGGATCGTCTAATCCGCCGACCGGCACCGATTTCGTTTTGACGGGCTCGGTAGAGCGGATGGCTACAGGGCAAGTCGCCACTATCCGCGTCGAGGACCCCGTCTACCATTCTATCGTCATGACTCGACAGATCGAGGCGACGGCAGCCGATCCCGAGGCTCTTCCCGATCAGATAGGTGCGCAAATTTCTGCCGCGCTGTCGAATGCAGCACCGCTAGTTCGTCTGGACCGGGCCTATCGGTCCGACCCCGCGCTGCTCGCCAATCTCCTCAACAGCAACTCGTCGACCTTCGAATCCCAGCGCAATTTCGAAATTGCGCGGCGCACAGCGCCGAATGCACCCAACTCGGCCATCGCCCAACTAAGCCTGGCGATGACGACCGGCCTGAATATGGAGGTCACACCTCCCGCTCAGCGAGCGGCAACCCTGGCCGCCGGACGTGAAGCCGCCGCTCGCCTGCTTCGCCTCGCGCCGCAGTTCGGGGACAGCTATCTCCCGTGGTGCTTTCTTCATGCCGAAGTCCGGCTCGCGGAGTGCGAAGACACTCTTGAGAAAGGATTGGCGATCGATCCACGGGCGCAATGGGTCGGAAATATTCTCGGCAAGCTGTTGATCAACGTCGGTCGGATCGATGAAGCTGTCGCGATCGAGAAGATCACGCTGGCGAAGAATCCCTATGGCGATACTCAAACTGCCCTGCTCCTTCTCGCACTCGACGCGACCGGCGACTCCCAGGACGCAGAAAGCCTTTTCAGACGCGGCCGGCGACTGCGGCCCCAGTCAGTAGGCCTATTGCTAAATCGCGTGGGCGGAATGTTGGGCCGGGGCGATTTCGACACCCTGTCCAGATTTGAAAAGCAGATTGCGGCCAGCGGCCTCGCGCCCAACTACAAGTCAATTGCCGGGCCCCTCGCGCGCGCAATCCGCGAAGGCTCACTGCCGCTTGCTCACGCATCTTGCCGGACGGCGCCCAGGGATGATGACCTGCAAATGACCGAGTGCATGCTTGCCCTGGCCCGCCTCGGCGATCTGGACAAATCGTTCGACTTTGCCGGGCGACTCTATCCTCCGCGCACCGCGCGCACGACGGCGGATGAAGAGGCGGTCTGGCTCGCCAATCCTGACAATTTCGACACCCTCTATTTAACCGGTGCGGGCGCCGCTCCAATGCGCCAGGATGCGAGATTTCTTGAACTCGCCAACCGAGTGGGTCTCGTTCGCTACTGGCGCAGCAACCGATTGCCCGATTTTTGCGTCCGTTATCATGAACCGGTCTGCCGCCAATTCTCCGAACGATGATTGCTGGCGCGCTCGCGACCGGCCTAGCGGCGGCTCCTGTGCAACGCGGGTAACTGCGGCCGAGCAGTACGAACAACGCATGCGGAACCTTTAGAGATAGCCGCTGTTACGGCAAAAATCCGCATCATGAATTTCGCGCACAGAGCAGCCGCTGCGGCCTTTTCGTTGGGCATACTCGTGTTCAGCGTCGCTGCCGTCGCCGCGCCCACGCAGCCGTTGCGGATTTCCAATGTCACAGTCGTGGATGTGAAGACCGGCGGACTGTTGGCGCACCGGGACGTCGATATTCGAGAGGGTCGCATTGCCGCTGTGCTGCCGACCTCGTCGACACCGGTCGGGAAGGCTCGCGTCGTGGACGGCAGGGGCAAATTCCTTATTCCCGGCCTGTGGGACTGCCACGTTCACCTGAGCTGGACGACAGATTCGGCTCTTCCGCTACTCATCGCGCTTGGCATTACCGACGTGCGGGACATGGGCAGCAATTTCTCCCAGATCGAAGGGTGGCGCGCACGCATTACTGCCGGCGATCTTGTCGGACCAACAATCATGCGCGTGGGCCCGATCCTCAATGGAAAGTCGTTCAACGCCTATCAGTTCGTACCCGGATCGGCGGAAGCCTCGCGGGGCGCGGTTCGATTACTCAAATGGCTCGGTGTCGACGAAATCAAGGTACATCGTCGAATGCCGCGCGACTGGTATTATGGAGTTCTCGACGAGGCGAAGAAGAATGGTTTGAAGGTAGTCGGTCACATACCGATCGAAATTCCGCCTGCCGAAGCGTCGAACGCCGGTCAGTACATGATCGAACATACCGAGACCCTGTTCGAAGGCACCTTCGCAGCCGGTCTTTCGGATTCTCAGCTGCCGGGGGCGATGCGCAAGTGGCTTGCGACGAATGAGCCGGAGGCGCTGTTCGCGACTTTCGTGCGCAACGGTACCTGGGTTGATCCGACCTTGTCAGGCTATCTCGAAGCTGCCGACCTGTACGATCCAAGCACTCGGCCGAACCCGCTGTACCGTTATGTCGCGCAATCGGAGCGCAAGGCGTTCAGCGATCAAATCAAAGCCCACCCGTTATCCGCTGAGGAAGTCAAAGCGCTGCACGAGCATATGAATCTGCTCGTGGACGTTACCGCGCGAATGCACCGCGCCGGAGTCAGGCTCGTGGCAGGCACCGACGCCGCAGGTTCGCGTCTGGTCGGCTTCTCGCTCCAGCGCGAGCTGGTCGACCTCGTCAGGGCAGGGCTCACGCCACTGGAATCGCTGCAGTCAGCGACACTGAATCCCGCAATTGCGTTTGCGCGCACGCGGGATCTGGGCACGGTTGAGTCGGGCAAGTTGGCCGACCTTGTCCTGCTCGACGCGAACCCGCTCGAGAAGATCGAAAATACACAGAGGGTCTCGGCCGTGATTGCGTCCGGGCGGCTGTATGACCGTGCGGCAATCAAACGGCTGATGGACTTGTCAGCGCAACTCGCCGCGAAGAACTAATCACAGGTCCGACACGCGGCCTAGTGGATCGGCCTTTTCTTCGAGCGTCAGAAGCCGGATCCCCGCTCCCGCGGAGATGACGCAATAGTCAGACCGAGAAGCTGCTTCCGCAGCCGCAGCCCGACTGCGCATTCGGGTTGGTAACCTTGAAGGCCGCGCCGCCGAGGTCCTCGACGAAATCGACCGCCGAGCCCTTGACCAGATCGAGACTGACAGGATCGACCACCAGCTTCACGCCGTCCGTCTCGGTAATCGCGTCGTCGCTCTCCGCGCCGGTCGCGAGGTCGAATTTGTAGGTGAAGCCGGCGCAGCCACCGCCGTCGACGGCCAGCCGCAGGATCGCGGGCTTGTGCTGACGCTGGGCAATCCAGGCGACGCGCTTGGCGGCACTTGGAGTCAGGCTGATCTGCGGTTCGCTCACAGGTGCGAGATAGGAAGTGCCGCCCGAAGCAGCAAGGAAGCGGCTATTTCTGCGCGCTGACGGGGCCACCGACTGCGACTGCGTCCATCGAAGCCGCGCCGGCTCGGCGCTGCATCGCGAGGACGTAGTCGGTCGACTTCATGAACGGGATCGGGTTGACCGCGCGGCCGTCGATCCGCACTTCATAGTGAAGGTGGTTGCCGGTCGAGCGGCCGGTCGAGCCCATGCGGCCGACCTGTTGGCCACGGGTGATGTGGTCGCCTTCGTGGACGAGGATCGCCGACATGTGGCCGTAGCGCGTGGTGATGCCCCGACCGTGGTCGATTTCGACCAGATTGCCATAGCCGCCGCTGTTCCAGCCGGCGTGAATCACGGTGCCGTCGGCGGTCGCATAGATTGGCGTACCGTAGGAGCCGGCGAGATCGATGCCGGGGTGGAAGGCGGCGCCGGCGTGAAACGGGTCAGACCGTGTACCGAAGCCGCTGGTAAACTCGACGTTGGTCTTGACCGGCTTGTCCGATGGGACGGCGATAATACCGTCCTGAAGCTGGTCGAGCTTTTTCCAGCTGTCGAACAGATTCTTGAAGGTGGAGCTGGCGGCGGATTCGAACGGGCCGCCGACGCCGGCCGTGCTGCCGACACGAGCCGGGGTGATGCCAAGCCGCTTCAACTCGGCGGCAGTGACTTGATAGCGGACGTCGAGCGCTTTCGCGACGAGTGCCGCCTGCTCGAGCTGTTGCTGTTCGACCCGAGCGAGCGGACCGTCGGCGGCAAGACGCCCACCGGCGGCGTCAGCCACCAGCTGCGGGTCGATCTTGCGTCCGGTAAGCGCGGCTTCGATCAGCGCCTGGCGTTGCTCAATCATGCGGGCGCGGGCTTCGGTTGCGGCGGGAAGGCTGACGGCCGCCGCGGGGCGGGTTTGTGTCATGAGCCGGGCGGTGGCGTAACTGGCCCACGCAATGAGGGCGACCGTGATCACAAAAAAAACCGCCTGGAGCGGTGCGGAGATGCGGAACCGACGAAGCTTGGAGCCGTCGTGAATAAACAGGTCGCGATCGCGAAAAACGCCACTCGCTGCAGCCAACACTTGCGTCATCTGGTTCCCGCTCCGCAATCGGCGCTCACGCCAAAAGGCGTCGCCGAAATCCCATCTCACAAAGGAGCTCCCCAGCCCCTTGCCCATGCCCGCGAATTGCCCACCGCGAGCTGGCGTCAGGCACACTGCTTTCGGATGGTTAACAATTTCAACCTTGGGCTCCGCTCTCCGGGACGAATCGTCCGGTCAGCGCGGTGAATGGATGTAATCGGCAGTTTGTCATCGCCGATTCCAATGAAATCAGGCTGTTGTGCAGCGCAGCACAGGCGTTCGTTACGGAGTCGCGGCGAATCTTTCGCACCTGCCTTGCGAGCGCCGCAATCGCACTTAAAAGCGGCGTCGGGCCACGCCGTCCCAACGCGGCGCGCGCTCTCTGCAAGGAGAGTTAGATTGACGGACATTGCCACGGCGGACGCGACGTTGCGCGCCGCAAGACCATCTACAAAACCAGATCGACCGTATTTCTCGTCCGGTCCCTGCGCGAAGCCGCCGGGCTGGACTCCGCAAGCGCTGGATACATCGGCGCTTGGGCGGTCGCACCGGGGGAGCATCGGCAAGGCGAAACTCGCCCAAGCGATCGAGCGCACCCACGCGCTTCTGCGGCTGCCCGCCGACTATAAGCTCGGCATTGTGCCCGCGTCCGACACTGGCGCGATGGAGATGGCGATCTGGTCGCTGCTCGGGGCGCGTCCGGTCACCATGCTGGCGTGGGAAAGCTTCGGCGCGGGTTGGGTCACCGATGTCGCCAAGCAGCTCAAGCTCGATGCCGAGATCCGCACCGCTGATTATGGCGAGATCTGCGATCTGACTGGCGTCGACCCGGCAAATGACGTGGTGTTTACTTGGAACGGGACGACCAGCGGCATTCGTGTACCGAACGCTGACTGGATCGCTGCCGACCGGACGGGGCTCAGCATTTGCGACGCGACCTCGGCGGCTTTTGCCCAGGACATCGACTGGGCGAAGATCGATGTCGGCACGTTCAGCTGGCAAAAGGCGCTCGGCGGCGAAGCCGCGCACGGCATGCTGGTGCTCAGCCCTCGCGCCGTGGAACGGCTCGAACGCGAGTCGGCGCCGCGTCCGCTGCCCAAGATTTTCCGCCTGACCAAAGGCGGCAAGCTCATCGACGGTATCTTCAAGGGCGAGACCATCAACACGCCCTCGATGCTGTGCGTCGAGGATTGGTTGTTCGCGCTGGATTGGGCCGAGCGGATCGGCGGCCTCGCCGCCTTGATCGGACGCGCCCACGCCAATGCCGCCGCGCTCGATCAATGGGTGCAAGGAGCGGACTGGATCGAGCATCTGGCGACCGATCCTTCGATCCGCTCGAACACCTCGATCTGCCTGCAATTTGCAGACCGGTCCGACGACGACGCCAATCGCGCCCGGCAGAAGACGATCGCGCAGCTGCTCGAACGTGAGGACGCGGCCTACGACATCACCGCGTATCGCGATGCACCGCCTGGCCTGCGCATCTGGTGCGGTGCGACCGTCGACACCGCCGACGTCGAGGCCCTGGCCCCGTGGCTCGATTGGGCGTGGGAGGCGACTCGTGGCTGAGCCGGTCAAAGTCCTCATCGCCGACAAGATGGACGCGCGTGCCGCAGCCATCTTCCGCCAGCGCGGGATCGATGTCGACGAAAAGCCCGGCCTTTCGCCCGACGATCTGAACGGGATCATCGGCGGCTATGACGGCGTCGCCGTGCGCAGTTCGACCCGGATCAACGCGGCGGCGATGGATGCCGGGCTGCCGCGCCTGAAGGTGATCGGCCGCGCTGGAATCGGCGTCGATACCATCGACGTGCCGGCTGCCTCCGCACGCGGAATCGTTGTCATGAACACGCCCTTCGGCAATTCGATCACGACCGCCGAGCATGCGATCGCGATGCTGTTCGCCCTCGCGCGCGAGATCCCCCAGGCCGATCAGTCCACCCAGTCGGGCAAGTGGGAAAAGAACCGCTTCATGGGCGTCGAGCTCGCCGGCAAGACGCTCGGCTTGATCGGCTGCGGGAATATCGGTTCGATCGTCGCCGACCGCGCCCACGGCCTGAAGATGAAGGCGGTTGCCTACGACCCGTTCCTCTCGCCCGAGCGGGCCGTCGAACTCGGCGTCGACAAGGTCGAGCTCGACGAGCTGCTCGCCCGAGCCGACTTCATTACGCTCCATACGCCCCTCACCGAACAGACCCGCGGAATCCTCAGCCGCGAGGCGCTGGCCAAGACAAAGAGCGGGGTGCGGATCGTCAATTGCGCGCGCGGCGGCCTGATCGACGAAGTAGCGCTCAAGGAGGCGCTGGACAGCGGCCACGTCGCCGGCGCTGCGCTCGACGTGTTCGCTCAGGAACCGGCCAAGGATAATCCTTTGTTCGGAACCCCGGGCCTGATCTGCACGCCGCACCTTGGCGCCTCGACGACCGAGGCGCAGGTCAACGTGGCAATCCAGATCGCCGAGCAGATGAGCGACTATTTGCTGCTCGGCGGGATCACCAATGCTGTGAACGTGCCTTCACTATCGGCCGAGGAGGCGCCGCGGTTGAGGCCGTATATGTCGCTGGCGGAGAAGCTGGGCCGGCTAATTGGCCAGATCGCGGGGCATGAGATCCGCTCGATCGATGTGGAGGTCGAGGGCCACGCCGCCCAGCTCAACATCAAGCCGATCACCGGCGCCGTGCTTGCAGGCGTGATGCGCACGTGGTCGGACACCGTGAACATGGTCAACGCGCCTTACCTCGCAAAGGAGCGCGGGATCGCGGTGCGTGAAATTCGCGACGAGGGCGAAGGCGATTACCACACCTTGATCGCGGTGACGGTCGGCACCGAACATGGGCCGAAGCGCGTCGAAGGCACCTTGTTCGGCAATCGTGCTCCGCGCCTCGTCAACATCTTCGGCGTCCCCATCGAGGCCGAGTTGACCGGCCAGATGATCTATATCGTCAACACCGATGAGCCGGGATTCATTGGCGCGCTCGGGACGAAACTCGGCGAGAACCAGATCAACATCGCGACGTTCGGCCTTGGCCGGCGAGAAGGCGCGGGAGAAGCCGTAGCGCTGGTGGCGGTCGACGACCCGATCAGCTCCGACGTTGCAGCCCAGCTCGGCGCGCTGCCCAGTGTCCGCGAAGTGGTGCCGCTGAGCTTTTGACGTTGGTATCACGCCGCGAAGCACTTCAGCGCACCTTCGCTGGACCGTTCGTGCGGCGGTCGCTTATGGTCGCGTTGATCATCGGAATCCTGCTAAACGCAATCAATCAGGGGCCGGAAGTTCTCTCTGGTCACTGGCCGGTCTGGTGGAAGCTGGCGCTGACCTATTTCGTGCTTTTCGCGGTCGCGAGCTACGGCAGCTACGCGGCCTTCCGAAGCGCCCGCTAACTGGACGCATCAGTCGCCAGCCCCTAGAGCCGCGCGGGCCGCACAGCAGGAAAGCGAAAAGTGGGAAACGTCACCGTCATCGGCGCCCAGTGGGGCGACGAAGGCAAGGGGAAAATCGTCGACTGGCTGGCGAGCCGTGCCGACATGGTGGTGCGCTTCCAGGGCGGCCACAATGCAGGCCACACGCTGGTCGTCGGCAACCAGACCTACAAATTGTCGCTGCTACCGAGTGGTATCGTGCGCGGCACGCCCTCTGTCATCGGCAACGGCGTGGTGCTCGATCCCTGGGCGCTGAAGGCGGAGGTCGAGCGCATCCGTGACCAAGGCGTCGAGGTCACGCCCGAAATCCTGCGCATCGCCGAGACCTGCCCGCTCATCCTGCCGATCCATCGCGATCTCGACGGGCTGCGCGAAGATGCGTCGGGGGCCGGCAAGATCGGCACGACGCGGCGCGGCATCGGTCCCGCCTATGAAGACAAGGTCGGCCGCCGCGCGATCCGCGTCTGCGATCTGGCGCATCTCGGAGAGCTTGGGCCGCAGCTCGACCGCCTTTGTGCCCATCATGATGCGTTGCGTGCGGGCTTCAGGGAACCGCCGGTGGACCGCGATCGGCTGCTAAATGATTTGTCCGAGATCGCGGATTTTGTGCTGCCCTTCGCTGGCCCGGTATGGCGCGACCTCGACGAGGCTCAAGGCCGAGGCCGCCGCATCCTGTTCGAGGGCGCGCAGGGCGTCCTGTTGGACGTCGATCACGGCACCTATCCGTTCGTCACCTCGTCCAACACCGTGGCCGGGACGACGGGGCCCGGCAGCGGCATGGGGCCGAGCGCCGCGGGCTTCGTTCTTGGCATCGCAAAGGCCTACACCACCCGCGTCGGCTCCGGCCCCTTCCCGACCGAGCAGGACAATGAGATCGGGCAGCGGCTCGGCGAGCGCGGACACGAGTTCGGCACCGTCACCGGCCGTAAGCGCCGCTGCGGGTGGTTCGACGCGGTGCTGGTGCGCCAGGCGGTAGCCGTCAGCGGAGTCACCGGCGTCGCACTGACCAAGCTCGACGTGCTCGACGGCTTCGAGACGGTGAAGATCTGCACCGGTTACACCATTGGCGGCGAAAAGTTCGACTATCTGCCGCCGCACGCCGCGGACCAGATGCGGGTCGAACCCGTCTACGAGGAAATCGAGGGCTGGCCGGGATCCACCCGCGGCGCGCGGAGCTGGGCCGACCTCCCCGCGCGGGCGATCAAATATGTCCGCCGGATCGAGGAAATGATCCGCTGCCCGGTCGCGCTGGTAAGCACCTCGCCCGAGCGGGATGATACGATCTTGGTGAGGGACCCGTTCGCCGGTTAGTGCCGGACCTCGAAATCATCGAAGTCGCACAGCTCTACATCCCAAAGATGCACGTCCTCGACCTGCGCTGACGGCGGGCCGCGGTGCAACCGCTCTATGAGCTGCTGAACCGCCGGTTCCTCACCCTCGATATGGGAATCGACCCGCCCGTCCGTGCAATTGCGCACCCAGCCGGTGACCCCGAGATCATCAGCTTGTTCGCGCATCCACGCACGGAAAAAGACGCCTTGGACTCGCCCGATCACGCTGACATGCCGTGCGATCCGGGTCATTACACCGTCGATATGTCGGGCGCATCCTCGGCCTTCATGCCGACGACATTATAGCCGGCGTCGACGTGGTGGATTTCGCCGGTTACGCCGCTCGCGAGGTCTGACAGCAGGTACAGCCCGGCCCCGCCGACGTCCTCGATCGTCACATTGCGGCGCAGCGGCGAATTATATTCGTTCCATTTCATGATGTAGCGGAAGTCGCCGATGCCGCTCGCCGCGAGCGTCTTGATCGGCCCCGCGGAGATCGCGTTGACGCGGATGCCCTCGGGTCCGAGGTCCGCTGCGAGATATTTGACGCTGGTCTCGAGCGCGGACTTGGCAACGCCCATAACATTGTAATGCGGGATCACCTTTTCGGCGCCGTAATAGGTTAGCGTCAGCAGCGAGCCGCCGCTCTCCATCATCGCCCGCGCCCGCTGCGCAACCGCGACGAAGCTGTAGACCGAGATGTTCATGGTCATCAGGAAATTGTCCATCGTCGTGTCGACGAATTTCCCACGCAGCTCATTCTTGTCGGAAAAGCCGATCGCATGAACCACGAAGTCGAGCTTGCCCCATTGCGCCTTCAGCGCACCAAAAGTCTTGTCGAGCGCCCTCATGTCCGACACGTCGCAGTCGACCAGCAGCTCGGAGCCGAGCTCGGCGGCGAGTGGGCGAACCCGCTTTTCCAGAGCCTCACCCTGGTAGGAAAAAGCAAGCTCGGCGCCTTCGTTGCCCAACGCCCGGGCAATCCCCCAGGCGAGCGAACGATCATTGGCAAGGCCCATGATCAGCCCGCGCTTGCCCTGCATCAGTCCTGTCAAAGTTGCGGCCCCTCTCTTTGCAGCACGGGTTCGATATCCTCGCCGGGCTGCGGCTCCTCGACCTCAAGCTCGTCGCTGTACGGCCCGGTATACACCTCGCCCTTTAGCGCGGCGGCCCCGCTTTCCGCCAGCGCGGCGTTAAGTTCCGCGCCGACGACGACACCAACGCCGACGACAAAAAAGAAGATCAGCGCGACCATGACGCCGCCGAGGCTGCCGTAGGTGCGGCTGTAACCGCCGAACAGCGACAGCACGTCGGGCAGGACCTCGACCGTCGCCAGCCACCAGATTGTGATCAGCAAAGCTCCCGGCCACTTGCGGGACCGCGACTTGCGGTAGCGCGACGGCGTCAGGAGGAAGAAGATCACGTAAAAGGTGAAGAACAAGGTCACGGCCGGGACCAGGCGGTACAGGCCAAGCGTGCTCGCAACGCCTTGGGCGAGCGGGAACCATTCGATGATGAGGTGATGCGCGAAGGTCAGCGCCGCGCTCGCGGTGAAGGCCAACATAAGCAGCACGACCGCACCTAGAATCATCAGCATGGAGCCGAGGCGATATTCCCAGAAGGGTGCGCAATATTTCACGCCATAGGCGCGGCGGAGGATGTCGCGGATGGTCTCGATGAAGCTGGTCGCGGTCCACAGGCCTACGGCGGCGCCCAGCCACAGAAGATTGCCAGTCCGCGCGGTGAGCACCTCCTGCACCGGCTCTCGCAACGTCATCGCGACGTCCGGAGGAAGACGGCGCAGCACGTTGGTGACGGTCAGCATCGCGTCCTGACTCTGGCCGAATATATGGGCGACGGCGGCCGCGACGATGAAGAAGGGGAAGAGCGCGACGATCGACAGATAAGCAAGATTACCCGCGTGGATGAACCCGTCGGCGTAGACGCCGATCGACACCCGCTTGACCACTTCCCAAGCGGTGAGGCGCGGCTTGAGCTTCTCCTCGACGTCCGTCCCGAAGGCCGCACGCATCGTGGCAAGGCGCTTGCGCCGTTCCTCCGGCGATAGTGGCGAATGATCCCGCATCAGCTCTCGGCGCTAGACGCCGAGACTCGCGCGGGGATTGCCGGGCGCGCTCCAGCCTTCCGCGAACTTCTGCAGCTCGGGATCATCGGCGGGCACGTCGATCTCGACCGCGACCAACTGGTCTCCACGCTTGCCGTCCTTGGCGACGAATCCGCGCCCCTTGAGGCGAAAGACCTTTCCGGAAGTCGTTCCCTTCGGAATAGTGAGCATGACTGGTCCGTCGGGTGTCGGCACCCTCACCTTGGCACCCAACACCGCCTCCTTGAGAGTCACCGGCAATCCGAGCCGAATGTTGGTGCCATCGCGCGTGTAGAAGCGATGCGGCGTGATCTCGACTGTCACAATCGCGTCGCCGCGCCCGCCAGGTCCCTCCTCGCCCTTGCCGGCGAGGCGGATACGGGTGCCATCCTCGAGACCCTGCGGGAGCTTGAGATCGATCGTCTTGCCGTCGGCGAGCGTGATCCGCTGCGGCTTGAGCGCCACGGCATCCTCGAACGGGATCTTGAGCCGGTATGCGACATCGGCGCCCTTTTGCGCGGCTCGAGCACGCTGACGAAATCCGCTGAACGGGCCGCCGGCGGAGCGGCCACCGGTTGCGCCCCCGAACAGGCCTTCGAACAAGTCGCTGAGGTCCGCGGCATCCGCGCCGCCGCCGCCGCCGAAGTTGAAATTCTCAAACCCTCCGCCCGGCTGGGCGCCGGCGCCGCCCGATTGGTAACCGCCGAAACCGCCGCCAAACGGCATCTTGGGGTTGCCCTCCTCATCGATCTCGCCGCGGTCATAGCGGGCGCGCTTGTCCTTGTCGGACAGCAAATCATAGGCCTGCGTTATCTCCCCGAAACGCTTGGCTGCGTTGGGATTGTCCTGGTTGCGGTCGGGGTGAAGCTGCTTGGCGAGGCTGCGATAGGCCTTCTTGATCTCGGCCTCGGTCGCGCCGCGCTTCAGCCCCAGCCGCTGGTAAAGGTCGAGTGCCATGTCACTCCCATGCCGCAGTCGTTCATCGCTGACCAGATGGGTTGCTCCAAGCGCGAGGCCAAGCCTAAGGCGCGGCTAAGATGGCGACCGACCCATTCCAGTTGTTCGACGAGTGGCTCGCCGAGGCGCGTGTAAGCGAGCCCAACGAGCCCGAGGCGATGACGGTCGCGACCACCGGCGCGGATGGACAGCCGTCGGCCCGCATGGTGCTGTTGAAGGCGCATGGCCCTGAGGGCTTCGTTTTCTACACCCATGAGCGAAGCGCTAAGGGCTTGGACCTGGCCGAGAATCCGCGAGCGGCATTGCTGTTCCACTGGAAATCTTTGTGCCGACAGGTACGCGTCGAAGGCCGGGTCGAACGCGTATCGGACGCGGAATCCGATGCCTATTTCGCCAGCCGAGCGCGAGATTCGCAGCTTGGCGCCTGGGCGTCCGACCAATCGCGCGCGCTCGATAGCCGCGCGACCTTCGAGCAGCGGTTCGAAGAGGTGAAGGCTCGGTTCGACGGGCATGACGTTCGCCGCCCGCCAACCTGGGGAGGCTATCGGGTCGTACCGGAACGTATCGAATTCTGGAGCGCCCGGCCCCATCGTCTGCACGAGCGCCGGCTCTTCGTGCGTGGGGGTGACGGCTGGACCGAAGGCCTGCTGTACCCGTGACCAGCGCCAAGCTCGCAGCCGAACATTCGGTCCATTCGACACGGGCGGCGCTTGCCAGCGTCAGCGTTGCCTTGGTCCTCCTTCTCGCCAAGGGATGGGCGGCCTATCAGACGGACTCGACGGCGATGCTCGGCTCGCTTGTCGACACCGCGCTGGACGTGATCGCCAGCCTGACGACGTTGGTCGGCGTACGCATCGCGGCGATGCCCGCCGACCACGACCATCGGTTCGGCCACGGCAAGGCGGAAGCACTCGTCGCCTTGGCGCAGGTCGTCCTGATCGCCGTTTCCGCGGTTGGAATTGCGGTGCGGGCGGCCGATCGGCTGATCAACGGCGCCCGGACGCAGGCGATGGGCGACGGGATCGCAGTTTCTGTCCTTGCGATCGCGCTCACCTTCGTCCTGCTCTGGTATCAGAGACAGGTGATCGCCCGCACCGGCTCGGTCGCGATTAAGACCGATAACGTCCACTACAAGTCCGACTTGATGCTCAACGGTTCGGTGATCGTTGCGCTGGTGCTGGAGCAGGCGCTGCACGTCGCCGGCGCGGATGCCTTCTTCGGCATCGCGATCGCGTTGTGGCTGGCGTGGGGCGCGTTTAGGGCGTCGAGCGAAGCGATCGCCCAACTGATGGATCAGGAATGGCCTGAAGACGAACGCCAGCAATTCCTGGCAGCCGCAGCCGGCTATCCGGAGCTCCAGGGCCTTCATGACCTCAGGACCCGTAAAAGTGGCACACTGCGCTTCGTCCAGTTCCATGTGTGGGTCCCGGCCGAGTGGACCGTCCAGGAGGCACATGATCGCCTGGATGCGGTCGAAGAGGATCTCCAGGAACGCTTTCCGGGCACCGAGATCCTGATCCATGTCGACCCCGAAGGTCAGATCGATCGGGAGACCTTGCTGTCGAGCGAAATCACGGAGCAGGCCAAGTGACCAGTCTACCGTTTTTCCAGGTGGATGCCTTCGCCGAGACGGTGCTGACCGGCAACCCGGCGGCGGTAATGCCGCTCGACAAGTGGCTCGACGATGCCGTGATGCAGGCGATCGCGGCCGAGAATAACCTCAGCGAGACCGCGTTCACCGTGCCGAGCGACAGCGACGATGCGGACTTCGACTTGCGGTGGTTCACTCCGACCGACGAGGTCGAGATGTGCGGCCACGCGACCCTCGCCTCCGGGCATATCCTGATGACCGGCGCCTCGGTCCGCTTCTCGACCAAGTCCGGTCTGATGATTGTCACGCGACGCGACGACCTGCTCGAACTCGACATGCGCGCCGCGAAGTTGACCAAGGTCGAGGAACCGAAACTGTGCGCAGTGCTGAGGCTGCCGAATAGCCCGGTGTGGCTCGCGGACGGTTATAACGACGCCGCGATCATCGAGGTCGCGGACGAGGCTGCGGTCCGCGCGGTGGCGCCCGACTTCGCCGCGCTCAAGCGGATCCATCGAATGGCGGTGGTCACAGCCCGCGGCGACCGCCACGATGTCGCTACCCGAGTGTTCGTTCCCTATCTCGGTATCGACGAGGACCCGGTAACTGGCTCGGCCCATGCGGCTCTGGTGCCCTATTGGACCGAACACCTCGGCCGCAACGAGTTCACGGCGCTGCAGGCGAGCGCCCGCTCGGGTGTGCTCCAGTGCCGACAGGAAGGTGATCGGGCGGTCCTCGGCGGCCACTGCCACACGGTAATCGCCGGCCAGTTCCAGCTTTAGCCGCCAGAGCGCGCGATCAGCGCGACGAGGTCCGCTTTCCAGAACTTGGCCCAGGTGTGTGTCCCGTGGCCGTGCGTTTCGGCGGTTTCGGGGATCAGCCGGAAGCGCACCGTCGGCATGTGCTTAACAGCCGCTTGAGGAACCGACAGGTTGCGCGGATTGATGAAATCGTCGGCCGAATTCACCCACGTAACCGGCACTTTGATCCGTTCGAGGTTCGGCCAGGGATTGTAGTTCCGCGACGCATCGAGCTGATAGATGAGATCGTTGGCATCGAGGGTTTTGAGCGCGGCGGCGACCCGCTGCTCGGCATAGGCGCTCGCCGCAGCGCGCGTCGGATATTGCGCCTGGTAGAGCAGCGGCGCCGAACCCGCGACGAACAGCAAATTCTGTGCAGCCCTGAGGCCGGTCAGCGGCTCGCCGGTATAATTGCCGCCATCCCACGCCGGATCGGCTTCGATGCCGTTGATCGCCAACTGCCGCCACATGCGGTTGAGGCCCGCGATCTCGACCGGCTCGCAGGCGAGCGGCATCAAAGCGCTGGCGAAATCGGGATAGCTCTCGCCCCAGACGAACGCATGCATACAGCCCATCGACGTGCCCATGATCAGCCGCAGATGTTCGATCCCAAGCCCCTCGACGAGCATCCGGCGCTGCGCTTCGACCATGTCGTCATAGTCGTACTTCGGAAAGCGCATGCGCATGCCCTCGGACGGTTTCGACGAGCCGCCGTGGCCGATGTTGTCCGGAAGGATGATCCAGTATTTGCGGATGTCGAGCGGTTGCCCGGGCGCATACAACTCATCCGCGAATTGCGGCGACAGGAACTGCTTGCCCGTGCCGCCGGTGCCGTGGAGCACCATCACCGCATTGTCGATTTGCCCCGCCGCATTGCGATGCGGTTGCCCAAGCGTCGTCACGTGGATCTTGAGAACCGGAAACACCTCCCCATCCCGAAAACGGAAGTCCTTCAGCTCCACGTCCTGCTCGTGGGTCGGCCAGATTTGCTTCGCCGCCGGAACGGGTCCGCCGCTCCAGCCTATCGGCGCCGGTGCCGCGGTTTGAGCGGCAATTGCGAGAAGCAGCGAAAGCATCGGCTAGTCCTTCAGCTTTGTTTCCAGTGCTTCGAGCAGCGGCAGCTGGCTTGCAAGCATCATTGCGCGCGCTTCGGCAAGTGACATCCACCGCGCCTGTTCGACCTCGGGGAAATGCTCCATCCGGCCACTGCGCGGCGGCCATTCCAGCTCAAATTCATTTGAAAGGACGGCTGCCGGATCGAGGTCACCCTCAACCGCAAAAGCTTCGACGATCTTGCCGCCGGCCTGGCGGACTACCGCAAGCGGGATCGGCACCGCCGTCAGTCGTGTGCCGGTCTCTTCGGCGAATTCGCGCAGGGCGGCTTCGGCGGGGACCTCGCCGGCCTCGACCTTGCCCTTCGGGATCATCCACGCGCCGGCGTCCTTGTTGCGCCAGAAAGGACCTCCGGGTTTGATCAACAGAACTTCGGTAGCGCGGTCTCGCTGCCGGAACAGCAAGACGCCGGCGCTATGCGGCGGCGGCATCCACCACCATCACCTCCGGCGCCGCCGAGGTTTGTGCGATCGAGCCTCCGCCGAGCAGCCGGGTGCCGTCGTACAGCACCGCCGCCTGCCCCGGCGCCACGCCATATTCGGGCGAGGCAAAGCGAACCCGTTCGCCGTCGCGAACGGCGGGCACGGCGGGCGCGAGCGAACGCACCTTTACGCTCACCTCGCACTGGTCCTCGCCGAGCCAGTTCCAATCGACAACGCGCATCGCCTCGACCGCCAGCGCGCTTCGAGGGCCGACCACGATACGCGCCGTCTCCGGCTCGATGCGCACGACATAGAGCGGCTGCTTCTGGCCGCCGACCTCGATGCCGCGGCGCTGCCCGACGGTGAAATGAACCACCCCGCGATGGCGGCCGAGTACGCGCCCGTCGAGATCAACGATGTCTCCCGGTGCCTCCGTCTCCGGCCGCAAGCGCTTGACCAGCCCGGCATAGTCGCCGTCGGGCACGAAGCAGATGTCCTGGCTGTCGGGCTTGGCGGCGACCTCGAGGCCCAGCTCGGTCGCGAGGCGGCGCACGTGATCCTTCGGCAGGTCACCGAGCGGGAAGCGCAGGAAATCGAGCTGATCGCGCGTCGTACCGTAGAGGAAATAGCTCTGGTCGCGGCGCGGATCGGCACCCTTGTGCATCTCGATCCGACCGTCGTTCACGACGCGACGGACGTAATGGCCGGTGGCGAGGCAGTCGGCGCCGAGCTCGCGCGCGAAGCCGATCAGATCGACGAACTTCACCCCCTGATTGCAGCTCGCGCACGGCACCGGCGTTCGGCCACGCGCATATTCGTCGACGAAGCGATCGATCACACCGCCGCGGAAGCGGCTTTCGTAGTCGAGCACGTAATGGGCAATGCCGAGCCGCTCGGCGACCTGCTTCGCGTCGTAGATGTCCTGGCCGGCGCAGCATGCGCCCGGGCGGCGCACCGCCTCGCCGTGATCGTAGAGCTGGAGAGTCACTCCGATGACCTCGGCGCCCGTATTCGCGGCGAGCGCGGCCGTGACCGAGCTGTCGACACCGCCAGACATGGCGACGACGATCCGGGCGTCGCCTGTGGGGCGGCCAAGGTTGAAATCGATCTGCATCGGAAACGTGCTTTCCCATGTCTTTACCCGAATTTCACTCCTCACGGCTAGACGCGGTGTGGAGATACGGACGAGGGGGCAGGCTTGGCGCGTCACGAGAGCGACCTACGCACGGCAGCGCGGGAGCCGCTTGGCCTCACCGAGGTCCTCGCGCTGCTCGGCGATGCCGCCGAGAGCGAAGGGCGATCGAGAGAGGACGCAATCGCTTGTTATCTCTCGGGGGGCGACGGCTGGCGCGAGGCCGTCAAGTTGCTCGGCGGGAAGTTCGCGCGTGAGGAGGCAAGGTTAAGGGAGCGTCAGCCGGACTGACCGGCATATTAACCAGAGCGCTTCAGAATGTTTTCAACGGCAGCAGATTAAACAATGCCCAGTACCAATGATTAAGCAGGTGTGACTTAGCGATGCTTGAGAACCAGAAGATCCGACCGGCACAGGTCATCGGCCCTCTTGGAGAGCCGCTGACGCTCGACTCGTTGCCGCCTGCTGGCACCACGCGCTGGGTCGTGCGCCGCAAGGCCGA
>JAZKBB010000006.1:47048-62296 GCA_040388865.1 Pseudomonadota bacterium
CGTTGCGGCCGTCGCCGGCGGCCTGCTCAGCGTCGATGAGGCCTGCAAGCGCTACACGCTGAGCCTCGAGGAGTTCACCAGCTGGCAGCGCGCGGTCGACCGCAGCGGAATGCCGGGCCTGCGGGTGACGCGAATCAAGCAATATCGCGATCAGTACGAGCGCCAGCAGCGCTATTGATTAAAAGTCGCGAGGATTTCCGCTCGTTTCGGCTGCTTAAAGATCAAGTACTTACCCGGTTGCCCACCCAGTTTCTGGACAGACCCTTCCGAATCCGGAACAACGTTGCAGCGTCACGCGTCTGTGGTGCCGCAACGAGCCGCCATGCCCAAAGGGCGGCCGCAAACAGGAGGGAAAAGCCCATGATAGGAATTATCGTCTGGCTGATCGTCGGCGGCGTCTGCGGCTGGCTGGCTAGCCTGATCATGAGGACCGACGCCCAGCAGGGCATCATTCTCAACATCGTTGTCGGCATCGTTGGTGCGGTCATCGCGGGACTGTTGTTCCATGTGAACATGAACAACGGAATTACCGTCGAAAGCTTCCTCTACGCGCTCGTCGGCGCAGTGGTTTTGCTGGCGATCGTCAATCTCATTCGCCGGGGAACCGTGCGCTAGCTCAGGACAAAGCTGGAACTTAGGGAAGGCCGCACCTCGTGCGCGGCCTTCTTCGTTTCAATCGATCGTTATTGCAGTTCGAAGGTCATTGACACGCTGACCTGGAGCTTTTGTTCGCCCGGATCGATCTTGCTGTCGGCGGCCTGCATGCGTGCTCCGCTCATCATCATCGGCATTGGTGGCGGCGGCGAATAACCGCCGCTCTCGCTCACCGCCACGATCCGCGCCACGTGCATACCCAGAGAGCGCGCATACAGGTCGGCGCGGGCACGGCCGGTCGCGATCGCCCTGGCCCGAGCCTCGTCGAGCGCCGCCTCGGGCTTGTCGATGGTAAGATTGGGGCCGCTGATCTGGTTGGCGCCCTCGGCAACCAGCGCGTCGAGAATCTTGCCGCTCGCGGCAATATCGCGGAAACGCACATTCAGCTGGTTCGTCGCGTTATAGCCGTTGAGCTTGGGCGGTTCGTTATTGGCGTAAACATAGTCCGGATTGAGACTGATGTTGCTGGTCTGGATGTCGCGATCGGCGATTCCTGCCCGCTTCAACGCGTCGCGGACCCGCGCCATCCGCCGCGCCGCCTGATCGATCGCGCCGCTCGCGGTTGCGTCGTGAGTGACGACACCGGCGGAGATGATCGCAAGGTCCGGCACTCTGGTGACCTCGCCCGTGGCAGTCACGTCGAGCCGCGTGCCTACAATGGTCTGGGTGATCGTCGCCTGCTGCGCGAGAGCCGCCGACGGCGTGAGTGCGGTGCCGAGCAGGAGCGCCGCGATAAAAAGCTTCTTCATGCCTGTTCTCCTGGCAAGTCGTTCCATCAGGCGAACTTGCCTTGAGGCCATGGCTGTTTGCTGAACGGCTAGCTCAGGCGCGGCGCAGCGCAAGCAGCCGATAGATCAGCAGGATGATGATCGCGCCGACGACCGCGCCGACGAAATCAGCCCCCTCGCCGGGCTCGTACCAGTGGACCAGATGGCCAAGCCAGCCGGCGAGGCACGCGCCCACTATGCCCAGCAGGATCGTGACGATGCACCCGCCCGGATCGCGGCCGGGGGTGAGCAGCTTGGCGATAATCCCGGCGATGCCGCCAATCACGATCCACCAAAGCCAGCTGTGATTCGGATCCAAAAGCGGCATCAACATTGGAATTGACCTTTCCCGTTACCGGCGCTTTCGCGCTTCCTCGATACGTTGGTTCAACCAACCTTCAGTTCAGCCGTGCAACGCGCACTTCGCAAAATGGCTGCGACCGTTGGTCGAAACACCGTGGCGGCAGACAAACGAACAGGCTCTGTTGCACGCGGTGCCTTATTCTTATAATACAGTTGGCGTACGGGGCAGCCAAGATTCGAAACGGGCATGGACATCATGAATAGGGAAACGTCGTTCCACTCATCCGACACGCTGGTCGTCGTCGACGGCTCGCGGCGTCGCCGCCAGTTGCTGATCGCTGGCGTGATCGCCGCGGTGCTGCTGATTCTGCTGGCCTTCGTCGTGCTGCGGCACAATGGCGGCGACAAACAGGCAAAGGATGCCGCCACGAGCGGCGCGGGTCAGATCCCGACCGTCAGCGTGGTCGTACCCGGAACCAGCCAGGTTGCCCGGATAGTCTCGGCAAGCGGACCGCTGGCGGCGCAGCGCGACCAGCCGGTTGGCATCGCCGGATCCGGCGGCCGCGTTATCCGGGTGAATGTTGACGCGGGCAGCTGGGTTCATGCTGGTCAGGTCCTGGCGGTGGTGGACCGCTCGGTCCAGGCGCAGCAGGCGGCGCAGCTTGCCGCCCAGGTCGAGGCGGCGAAGGCCAATGCAGCGCTCGCGCAATCCGACTACGACCGCGCCATCGCCCTCCAGGGCCGCGGCTTCATTTCCAAGGCCGAGATCGACTCCAAGAAGGCTGCGCGCGACGCGGCCTTCGCGCAGGTGAAGGTGGCGCAGGCCCAGCTTGGGGCCACGCGCGCCCAGATCGGCCAACTCGACGTCGTCGCTCCGAGTGCTGGACTGGTGCTTTCGCGCAATGTCGAGCTGGGGCAGATCGTCAGCCCGGGTTCCGGCGCGCTGTTCCACCTTGCCGAAGGCGGCGCGATGGAGATCAAGGCGCAGCTGTCCCAGCAGGATCTCGCCTACATTCATGTCGGGATGCCCGCACAGGTCACTCCGGTCGGGTCAGCGACGAGCGTCACCGGCACAGTCTGGCAGGTCGCGCCCATGATCGATCCGCAGTCCCGACTTGGCGCCGTGCGCATCGCTATTCCATACAGCAACGCAATGCGCCCGGGTGGCTTCGCCGAAGCGCGGATCACGGCCGGAGCGACAACCGCACCGCTTCTCCCGCAAAGTGCCGTGCTGAGCGACGAGAAGGGCAATTACGTCTACATCGTCAATGACAAGAACGAGGTGGTCCGCCGCGCGATCACCATCGGCACCGTGGACGATAATGGCGTGACCATTGCCGCCGGGCTGTCGGGCAGCGAGCCGGTCATTCTTTCGGCCGGACCGTTCCTCAACCCGGGCCAGAAGGTGAACCCCAAACGCGAGGCAGCCCACTGAGCTGCCCTAGAAGAGTTGCACGTTCATGAATTTCCGCAACATTTCGTCCTGGTGCATCCGCAACCCGGTCCCCCCGATCGTGTTGTTCATCGCCCTGCTCCTGGCTGGTCTGATCGCCTTCGGGCAAATGACCATCACCAACAATCCGGACATCGACTTTCCCGCCGCTAGCGTCGGGGTCAGCCAACCGGGCGCCGCCCCGTCGGAGATGGAGAAGCAGGTCACGCAAAAGGTCGAGGCCGCTGTGCGCGGCGTCACCGGGGTCGACGAGATCGATAGCAGCGTCCGCGAGGGCTACAGCAACACCTTCATCCAGTTCCAGATCGGCACGCCTACCGATCGCGCGGTCAACGACGTGCGCAACGCCGTCTCGCAAGCGCGGGCGGACATGCCCGAAGGCATCCTCGAGCCGACGGTCGATCGAATCGACATTTCGGGCGACGCGATCGTCTATGTCGCTGCCGAAACCAGCGACATGAGCCTCGAGCAATTGAGCTGGTACGTCGATAACGACATCGGCAAGCGGTTGCGCGGGCTTTCGGGCGTCGCGGCCGTCTCCCGCGAGGGCGGCGTCGATCGCGAAATCCGCGTGATCCTCGATCCGGCGGCGCTGCAGGCCCAGGGAGTCACCGCCGCCGCAGTCAACCAGCAACTCCGCGCGACCAACCTCAATGCAGCCGGCGGACGCGCCGAGATCGCCGGATCCGAGCAGGGCGTTCGGATCATCGGCAATGCGCCGACCGCCTACGACTTGTCGCAGACGCAGATCGCGCTGCCCGGCGGCCGGATGGTCAAGCTCGCCGACCTCGGCGAGGTCAAGGACAGCTATTCCGAGCAGCGCACCCTCGCCAAGCTCGGG
Organism: Pseudomonadota bacterium; assembly: GCA_040388865.1. GTDB lineage: Bacteria > Pseudomonadota > Alphaproteobacteria > Sphingomonadales > Sphingomonadaceae > Sphingomicrobium. Next base: position 51,067 of record JAZKBB010000006.1, read on the forward strand.
GGCCGCCAGGTCATCAGCTTCAACGTCCAGCGCTCGAAAGGCTCGTCGGACGTCACCGTCTATAACGAGGTGTGGAAGGAGCTGCACAAGATCGAGAAGGAAGACCCGCGGGTCCATTTCTCGGAAATCCAGAACGACGTTCAGTATACCAAGGAACAATATACGTCGGCGATGGAAGGTTTGATCGAGGGCGCGATCCTCGCTGTCTTCGTCGTCCTGCTGTTCCTCCGCGACATCCGCGCAACGCTGATTTCGGCGCTGGCCATCCCGCTTTCCGCGATCCCGGCCTTTTGGTTCATGAGCCTGCTCGGGATCAACCTCAACGGCTTGTCGCTTCTCGCCCTGAGCCTTGTCGCCGGCGTTCTAGTCGATGACGCGATCGTCGAGATCGAAAACATCGTGCGGCATATGCGCATGGGCAAATCGGCATATCAGGCGGCGATCGATGCGGCCGACGAGATCGGCCTTGCGGTGCTCGCCACCACGATGTCGATCGTTGCGGTGTTCCTGCCGGTTGCGATGATGCCGGGCATTTCCGGCCAGTTCTTCAAGGCGTTCGGCTACACCGTCGTCATCTCCGTGCTGATGAGCTTGCTCGTCGCGCGCATGATCACCCCGCTCATCGCGGCTTATTTCCTGCGCTCGCACGGCGTCCAGCCGCACGCCGCGGGCAAGGTGATGGAGCGCTACCTGGCGCTGCTCAACTGGTCGCTCGATACGCGCAGGGCGCATGCCTATGCGGAGCGGCACCGCGGCCTATGGGGCAAGTTCAAGTCGTTGTTCCGCGACCATCGCATGGTGATGGTCGGAGCCGGGTTTGGAGCACTGCTGCTGACGGGTGTCTTGCTGGCGACACTGCCGATGAGCTTCCAGCCGCCGGTCAACGTCGATTATTCGTCGGCCAATATCGACATGGCCCCGGGTTCGACCCTCGATCAAACGGAAGCCGTCGTCGATCACGCGGCGGCGATCGTCTCGCGCAATCCCAGTGTCGAGCATGTGTTCGAGCGAATCTACGTCGGCTCGGGCCATCTCAACATCGTACTCAAGAAAGACCGGAAGCAAACCAGCACCGAGTTCGAGCGCTCGCTTGCTCCGGAGCTGGCCAAGATTCCCGATGCCCGCGTGACCTTCCAAAGCCAGAACGGCGGCGGGCCCGGCGGCGGGCGCGACATCATGCTCTACCTTGGCGGCGAGGATCCGGTGAAGCTCAACGCGGCGGCGGTGAAGATCGCCGACGAGATGGCGAAGCTGCCCGGCCTGCGCGCGCCGCGGGTGATGGGCGACACGCCGGCACCCGAGATCACGATCAAGCCGCGGTTCGACCTTGCCGCCGATCTCGGCGTTACGACACAGGCGCTGAGCCAGACGATCCGCATCGCGACGCTCGGCGACATCGAGCAGAATAGCGCCAAATTCTCGCTGTCCGACCGTCAGGTGCCAATCCAGGTATCGCTGTCGGAAAACGAGCGCCGCAGTCTTTCGACACTCGAGAACCTGCCGGTGCCTACATCCAACGGTGGCTCCGTGCCGCTCAAGGCTGTCGCGGAGATCGGTTTTGGCGCCGGCCCGACGACGGTTCAGCGCACCAACCAGGAGCGGCGGACGCAAGTCGGTGCCGACCTCGCGCCCGGCATGACGACGGGCGATGTGTGGCCCAAGATTAACCAGCTGCCGTCGGTGAAGAACCTGCCTCAGGGCGTCCACACGCTCAATCTCGGATCGCAGAAATGGCAGTCGGAGATGGTCTTCTATTTCATCATCGCGCTGCTCGCCGGCGTCGGCCTCGTCTTCGCCGTGCTGGTGCTGCTCTACCGCCGGTTCCTGGCGCCATTCGTCAACATGGGCTCGCTATGGCTATGTCCGCTCGGCGCGGCGATCGGTCTCCACATCGCCGGTCAGCCGCTGTCGCTGCCGGTGTTCATCGGGATGCTGATGCTGTTCGGGATCGTCGCCAAGAACTCGATCCTGTTGGTCGATTTCGCGGTCGAGATGATGAACCATGGCATGCCCAAGAACGAGGCGATCTATGAGGCCGGGCACAAGCGCGCCCAGCCGATCGTCATGACGACGGTGGCGATGGTCGCGGGCATGTTGCCGATCGCACTGTCGTTGAGCGGCGATGCGAGCTGGCGGGCTCCGATGGGCGTGACCGTTATCGGCGGACTCATTTTCTCGACGCTGCTGACGCTGCTGCTGGTGCCGTCCTACTTCTCGATCGCGATTTCGATCGAGAGCCGGATTGGCAGGCTGTTTCACAAGGTCGTCGGCAGCGAGGCGCACGCGACCGGCGACCCAGTCCCGGCGGAGTGAACCGAGCGGCCATGTCGGCTATTGAGCCGGCATGATGGCGATGAACAGCACCGCATTGTCCCGCTTCAACCCGGCTCAGCCGGGTGCGCAGGGCATGAAGGTCGTCGCCACCGGGCTGCTGGTGGTGATGGCCGCTGTGTTCGCGGCCACGCGCGCGCTGGAGCCATCATATCCGTGGCTTGCCTATGTGAAATCCTTTGCCGAAGCCGCGATGGTCGGCGGACTTGCCGACTGGTTCGCCGTCACCGCGCTGTTCCGCCATCCGCTTGGGCTGCCGATCCCCCACACCGCCATCATCCCGCGCAACAAGGATCGGATCGGCGAGGCGCTCGCCGGCTTCATCCGCGAGAACTTCCTCATTCCGTCGGTTGTCGCGCGGCGGATGCAGCGGTTGGACGTGGCGAGCGCCGCGGGCCGCTTTCTCCAGACGCCCGCGGGTGAAGGAACGCGGATCCGCGCCGGCGCCTCGCGCCTCATCGCCGACGTGTTCGAGAGCCTGGATGACGAACGCCTGGGCGGCATCGTCAAAGGCGCGATCTCTACGCGGTTGAGAAAAATGGAAGTCGCGCCCCTGCTGGGCCACGCCCTTGCCAGCGCGATCAACGACGAACGCCATGTGCCGATGCTCGAAGCGGCGATCCGCTGGACCGCGCGGGCGCTCGACGCCAACGAGCAGCTAATCCGCGATATGGTCCGCAAGAAGGCCAATTGGGTGCTGAAGCTCGCCGGGCTCGAGACGAAGCTCGCCGACGCGATCATCGATGGCTTGCGCAAGCTGACGGTCGAGATGTCGACCGATCCCGCACACCCCGTGCGGATGAAGATCGAAGAAGCGCTTGTTCAACTGGCTAATGACTTGCAGACGAAGCCGGAGACACGCGAGCGGGTCGAATCGATCAAGGAGCAGCTGCTCGACAATCAATCGGTCAGCATGTGGCTCGACACTTTGTGGCAAAAGGGCCGCGAAGCGATCATCAAGGCCGCGCGCAACCCCGATGCGGTACTCGCCGGCAAGCTCGGCGAAGTGCTGAAGTCGATGGGCGGCACGCTGGAGAAGGATCGCCGAATCCGCGCCGCGATCAATCAGTTCGCAAGGCGCGCCGTGGTCGGGATGGCCGCGAGCTACGGCGGGTCGATCGTCAAACTGGTTTCGGAGACGATCCGCGGCTGGGACGCGCGCACAGTCACGAACCGGCTCGAGGCGGCGGTCGGGCGCGACCTCCAATATATCCGGATCAACGGCACGTTGGTGGGCGGGCTCGTCGGCCTGATCCTCCACGTGATCGACACATTATGAGCGACCCTGTGATCGACGAGCTCGCCGAGAGCGCGTGCAACCGGGGCTTGAAGCTGGTCCGTTCTCGCGTCCGCACCCCGGGGAAGCGGCGCTTCGGCAAGGTTGGACTGACCGACGCGAAGGGAAAGCCGGTGTTCGGGATGGACGCAAAAGGGCCGATGGGAAAACCGGAAGAGATCGAGGATTATCTCCGCAACCTCGGAGCCCGGGACTGGGGCGCGTCGCTCGACGTCGCCGTGCTGCCGCGCAAGAAGAAGCCAAAGCGGCAGGCCGCGAATGACGCCGAGCCCGCGCCAAAACCATCGCGAACGCCCTCCCCGCCTCCAGCGAAGCCGAAGGAGAAGCCCAAACGCAAGCTGCGAGATGCCAAGCCGTCGGACGCGCCACGTCTCGCCGAGCTAATCCACGAACTCGGGCACGAGATCGGCGAAAAGCAGGTGCGGAAGAACCTCGCGGCACTGAAGAAAGCCGGCGAGGTCCCGCTGGTGGCGACGATCGACAAGAGCGTCGTTGGCCTGGTCGGTCGTCACCGGATGATGACCGTCCATCGGCCCGCGCCAGTCGGACGCATCCCCGTGCTGGTTGTCGCCAAAGATGCGCAAGGACTGGGCATCGGCCGAATGCTCGTCGACGCCGTTGAACAATGGTGCCGGGACGAGGGGTGCCAGCTAATCGAGGTCACCAGTAACGACCGCCGGGCTACCGCTCACGCATTTTACCGCCACATGGGCTACGAACGCAGCAGCATCCGCTTCTTCAAGAAGCTCTAGCCGGCGCTCCGCCGCTCGATCGTCGCGCCCACGGCGCTGAGTTTCTCTTCCAGCCGCTCGTAACCGCGGTCGAGGTGATAGACGCGCAGAACCTCGGTCTCACCCTCGGCGGCGAGGCCCGCAAGCACCAGACTCATCGAAGCGCGGAGGTCGGTCGCCATTACATTTGCGCCGGTCAACTGTTCGACGCCGTGAACAATTGCCGAGCGGCCATGAATATCCACGTTGGCGCCCATGCGGCGTAGCTCCGGCACGTGCATGTAGCGGTTCTCGAAGATCGTTTCCTCGAGGAAGCTGTCGCCTTGCGCCATGCACAGCATGGCCATGAATTGTGCCTGCATGTCGGTCGCAAAGGCCGGAAAGGGAGCGGTCGACAGCGCCAGCGGCCGCAAGCCGCCATTGGCGCTGACCTTGATCCCGCGGTTGTGGAACTCGATCACCAATCCGCATTGAGCAAGCGCGTTGAGCGTAGCCTGCATGTCGTCGGGACGCGCGCCGATGAGATCGATGGATCCGCCGGTGATCCCCGCCGCGCAGGCATAGCTGCCCGCCTCGATGCGGTCGGGCATCACCTCATAGTCGCAGCCGTGCAGCCCCTCGACGCCGTCGATGATCAGATGCGAAGAGCCGATGCCGCGGATCTTCGCGCCCATCGCGACCAGCAGGTTGCAGAGATCGACGATCTCCGGCTCGCGCGCGGCGTTGAACAGCTGGGTTTTGCCCTTGGCGAGGACCGCAGCCATCAGCGCGTTCTCGGTCGCGCCGACCGACACCACGGGAAAGCTGAAATCGCCCCCGGCCAGCCGGCCCTTGGGCGCGCTCGCTTTCACATATCCAGCCGTGAGCTCAATCTCGGCGCCCATGCATTCGAGTGCTTTCAGGTGCAGGTCGATCGGGCGGTCGCCGATTGCGCAGCCGCCGGGCAGCGAAACCGTCGCCTCGCCCATTCGCGCGAGCATCGGCCCGAGGACGAGGACCGAAGCGCGCATCTTGCGCACCATGTCGTAGGGAGCGACGGTCGACGCGACCTCTTTCGCCTGGAGCGTCATCCGCCGACCGATCTCGCCCTTTTTGACTCCGGCAACGCTGGTCGAGACGCCGAGCTGGTTGAGCAAATGGCTGAACGTATCGACGTCGGCGAGCCGCGGCAGGTTGGCGAGCGTCAGCTTCTCGTCGGTGAGAAGCGCGCAGGGCATCAGCGTAAGCGCGGCATTCTTCGCCCCGCTGATCGGGATTTCGCCGTTGAGCCGATTGCCGCCCTTGATCCAGATGCTGTCCACGGAACGGGGCTTTAGCCGGTGGGAGCAGTTGCGCAAGAATCCACAACCGTTCGCCCTGAGCTTGTCGAAGGGCTGTCTTCCTTTTCAGGAGAAGGGAAAGGGCAGTCCTTCGACGAGCTCAGGACTTCGGCTCACTTGGCTCGTCTAAGCCTTCTCGAGCGTACACTGCAGCGGGTGCTGGTTCTCGCGCGCGAAGTCGATGACCTGAGTGACCTTGGTCTCGGCGACTTCGTAGGTGAAGACGCCGCACACCGCGACGCCCTGCTGGTGAACCTGGAGCATCACGCGCGTCGCATCCTCGATGCTCATCGAGAAGAACTGCTGAAGGACGAGCACCACGAACTCCATCGGGGTGTAATCGTCGTTCAGCATCAGCACTTTGTAATTGGAAGGCTTCTTGGTCTTCGGGCGCGTGCGCGTGGCTACGCCGGTCTCGCCATCGTCGAGACCGTCATCACCCGGGCCATTCGCCATCTTGATCAGTGTTGAAACCATTGGCTCTGAATATGGCAGTCGGCGAAAACGCGGCAAGGCGTCAATAAGCAGCAGAAAAGTAAAAAAATGGCGGCCGCCCCGTTACTGGAGCGGCCGCCGACAATCGTTGCCCTGACTTAGGAGGGGAGAGGGTCAGGCAACGAGGGTGTTGAAGCGCTCGGCATTGGCCGAGGCCCGGTTCGAGAGCGGCTGGAACGCCTCACCGGCAAGCTTGACCAGCGACTCGGTCAGCTTCGAGGTCTCGGAAACGGCGCGGTCGAACGACGCACGGGCGAGATCGCTCTGCAGCTGCAGATACTCGGTCGGCGACTTCGCCTCGGCGAGCGAACGGATCGCGTCCGCGGCCTGCTCGAAGCTATCACGCTGCTTGGCGACAACGTCCTGACCGATCGAGCGAGCGCCCTCGGTCGCGACGCGGCCGGCCTCGACAACGGCCTCGACGTTCGAGCGGGCGAGATCGGCGAGCTCCTCGGCAACCTTCTGGCTGCGCTTGACGAGCTCCTGGCCGCGGCCATTGGCGTCGGTGAAGATCGACTGGAACGGCGCGAACGCCGGGATGGTGTCAAAATTGAATGCGTTCTTGGTCATCGTCTGGGTCCTTGTCTGGCGGACGGCCTTCGGGGCAGTCTTGCGCGCGGCGGTGCGGGTTTTGCGTGTGGTACGGCGGGTTGCGGTCTTGGCAGCCGCCTTCTGGGCCACTACTTCGCGCTTTGCGCGACGAGCGGTGGCAGTGCGAGTAGGCTTGGCAGCCTTGGCGCTCTGCTTGACGACCGTCTCGACGGTGTCAGCGACCACTTCGGTGACCTTGGCGGGAGCTTCGGCGGCTGCCTGAGCCACAACCTTGGTTTCGTCTGCCATCACTTAAAATCCTCTGAATATGTTGCAGTGCACAATATAGGGTGCGTTGCAGCATTTCAAGAGCTTTTTTGTGCGGTGCACCATTCCGTCGCTTGACGGGCACGGCCCAGCCGAAGCAAGAACGGCCATGGACCAGTTCCGGCGCCAGCGGCGCGGCCTCCTCATCGTTCTATCCTCCCCTTCGGGTGCCGGGAAATCGACTATCGCCCGAATGTTGCTGGAATCGGACCGCGAGGTGACGATGTCGATTTCGGCCACGACGCGTCCCATGCGGCCCGGCGAGGCCGACGATGTCGACTATCATTTCGTGGACGATGCCGAGTTCGACCGGATGATCGCCGCCGGCGAGTTCGTCGAATGGGCGCACGTATTCGGCTACCGCTACGGCACGCCAAAGGCGCCCGTCAAAGCGGCGCTGCGCCGCGGACGCGACATATTGTTCGACATCGACTGGCAGGGAGCGCGCCAGCTCGAGCCCGACTTCGGCGAGCATCTGGTCACCATCTTCCTGCTGCCACCGACGATGGCCGAGCTCGAGCAAAGGCTTCACCGGCGCGGCACCGACAGCGAGGATGTGATCGCGGACCGCATGCGGCGCGCAGCCGACGAGATCGATCATTGGGCCGAATATGAATATGTCCTCGTCAACCGGGACATGGACACCTGCCTGGAGCAGGTCCGCGCAATCGTCACCGCCGAACGGTCAAAGCGCGTCAGGCAGACGGACCTCGTCGAGTTCGTCCGCGACCTGATCGGTCCGACACACTAGTTCAGAAGATCGAGGAACCTCGCGGCGGCGAGGAAATCCCGACGCCGATTTTTTAGCACCGCCTCAGCTTCCGAGTCGGCGCCCCACTGCTCAAGCTGCCAGCGCTCATCGACACTGACGGCCTCCCACGCCTCTTCCGGCGTGATCGCTCGCTCGAGCATGGCTAGAGCGGCGACGAGCGAACCGCCGATCGTTACCAGGGGCGACAGGCCCGCGAGACGGAAGGGATCGAGCGCCGCAACAGCGTGTGACAGCCGCTCGATGGTGGCGGATGGCTGCGCGACGTGCATCATTCCAGCGGTGATGACGAAGTCGATGTCATAGCGCCGCCGTGCCCAGGCGAGCAGTCCATCCCAATGCTCCTCCTGCCGCTCCACCAGCGGACGCGGCCCGTCGGCACGATAACAGAGCAGGTCGCCTTGGGCATATTCGGCAAGGCTGCGGGCGAATGCTCCGGGAGCCGAAGCGACGCGATCGATCGCCGCATTGGCGATCCCCGTCAGCGGCATGGAGCGGGGGTCGACTTTCTCGCCAACGTCGCTCCACTCACGGGCGATGGCCTCGGCCAAGGCCGATGTCGGAACTGCAAGCGGAAAGCGCTCGGGAGTCTTGACCGGCTTGCCATCCAGCCTGATCGCCCATGCGTCGCCCTTAGGCTCGGTACTGACGTCCTTCCAGAAGCGCTTCACGGCCGGCTCTGATCGTCCCGGTCCCACCCCTTCTTGAGCAGCCTCGGGAGGAACATTGCGTCGAGTACGCCGATGATGACGATAATCGCGCCACCCTGCGGCCACCCGCCGGGCCTGACGAGGCTAGTGTAGATAATCGCGATCCCGAGGAAGAAGATCGCCACCCCTCCGAACCGCACCAGCGTGTAAAGCAGCAAGCGCCGCCGGGCGATCTTGTCATCCATGAACATGCTCCCGAATCATGCTCAAGACGTCGAGGGGCTGTTCGGCCACGGCTACGGCCCCAGCCTGCAGGAGTTCCTCAGGCTCATGATAGCCCCAGCCGGCGCCGATGCCCGTCGCGCCGGCGTTCACCGCCATCGCCATGTCGAAGCTGGTGTCGCCGACGACTATCGTCGCTTCCGGCGAGGCGCCGGCATCGGCGACCGCCTGCTCAACCATCGACGGGTGCGGCTTGGACGGATGACGATCGGCGGTCTGGAGCGAGACGAACCGCGCGTGGATATCGTGCCGTTCGAGACAATGCTTAAGGCCGCGGTCGGATTTGCCGGTAGCGACGGCAAGTAGCCAGCCGTCGTCCTCCAGGGTGTCGAGCAATTCGATGATGCCGTCGAACAGCCGCTCGTCGACTTGGCCCGCCTGGCGCAAGACCATGAAGGCGCGCTTGTAATCCTCGGTCAGCGACGCGTGCCGTTCAGCCAGCTCGTCCGGCAGTAGCGCGGCCATGGCTTCGGTCAGGCTGAGTCCGATGACACGGCGGCTGACGCTCGGCGGCGGAGCTTCCAAGCCGTTTTGCTCAAAGCTCGCCTTTAGCGCCGCGTGAATCGTCGCTCCGCTGTCGACCAAAGTCCCGTCGCAGTCGAAGATCGCGAGCCGGGTCACCGCCGCTTGGGCTTGTCTTGCGAGCCCCGCGACCGTCGCTCTCCGCGCCGCTCGCGGCGGCGTGTCTTGGCCGCCGCCGCCACCTTGCGCCGCTTCGCCTCGGGCGATGGCTTGGGCTTGTCGAGCGAGAGGCTGTCGCCGGCGAGCGGATCGAACCCGATGGTCGCAAGAGTCTCCGCGAAATGCGGCGGAAGATCGGCGGTGACGTCGATTGCGCCGCCGCCCGGCGCGTCGATCCGGATGCGTCGCGCGTGAAGATGAAGCTTGCGGCTGATCCCGCCGGTCAGGAACGCTTCGCTCCCGCCATATTTGGCATCTCCGACGATCGGATGGCCAATCGAGGCCATGTGCGCGCGCAGCTGGTGCGTGCGGCCGGTCAGCGGCTGCAATTCGACCCACGCGGCGCGATTGCCGGCGCGGTCGATCACTCGCCAGCGGGTCTTTGCCGGGAGGCCATGCTCCTCGCTGATATGCATCTTCTCGCCGCCGGTGCCCGGCTGCTTGGCGAGCGGCGCGTCGATAATGCCCTCGTTGGGCCCGACATCGCCCACGACGATCGCCCAATAGACCTTGCGCGCCGTGCGGCCGGAAAAGGCCTTGGCGAAATGGCCGGCCGAGCGCGCGCCCCGCGCGACCAGCAGTGCGCCCGATGTGTCCTTGTCGAGCCGATGGACCAGCTTGGGCCGCCCGTCATCGCCCGCAAGCCCGTCGAGCAGCCGGTCGAGATGCTGGGTGGTCTTGGTGCCGCCCTGCGTCGCCAGGCCAGGCGGCTTGTTGAGCACGAAGGCGGACGCGTCCTTGTAGATCACCATCTCGCGGACGAACTGCTCTTCATCTTCGGTGAGCGGGTCGCGCCGCGGTTGCACTCGCGCGGGTCGCGCCGGAGTGCTTTCGAGCGGCGGAACGCGGATCTCCTGCCCCGCCTCGACCCGGTCGCCCGGCACGGCGCGCTTGCCGGCCAGCCGCAGCTGACCGGTCCGCGCCCAGCGCGAAACGATGTTGAAGCTGACCTCGGGCAAATGCCGCTTGAACCATCGGTCCAGCCGGATGCCGTCGTCGTCCTCGTCGACAGTGAAGGTGCGTACGTCGCTCACGTCGGGCCGATTAGCGAATGCTAAGCCTCGCGTCCCGCCCAATGTTCGAACGCCTGCGCCTGGATCTTGCGGATCAGCTTCGCGGCCTTCGGCCCTTCCCACAGCCCGGAATAGCCATGCTTCTTCGCGCCGCCGATCCACCAGCCCTGGCCCGGCAGCCCGTCGGACTGGCGGACCACGAGCACAGCGAGCTCGGGCTCGCCGCGCGCCGCGGCCTCGTCATCGACAAAGCTCAGGACCTTGCACAGCTGCCGCATCTTTGGCCGCGAAAAATGATGCCCCAACAGCCCGAGCACCTCGGAGTAACTGATCGCCTGCCCGGCTTGAGCGGATGCGACCAGGATCGCCCTCACCTCCGCGGGATCGGCGAGTAGTCCCGCCTCGCTCATTGCGGTTGCAGGGTGAAATCCACCGGCGTCAGCTCGAACACGTCGAGCTTGGACGTGCTTTGCGGCCACGGGATCACCAGCCGCCACCGGAAAGGCCCAATGCGTTCGAGCACACCCGCCATGTTGCGCTTGGGGTCGTCGCCATAGGCCAACGGCTGGTCCTCATTGCCGAGCGCCAGGCTGCCGAGAAACACCAGCCGCGTCGGATCGTCGTCCTCCCACAGCCGGCCGGCGGGCCGTTGGCTGCCGGTCTGCTTGACGATGGTCAGCAAATCGTCCTCGACCTCAACGTAGCAGAAGAAGGGTTTGAAACTTTCGTACGACTTGCCGGTCGGCGCGGCCTTGCCAAGTTTGATCAGCCGGCAATTGTAGCTCCCGGGGGTGGGTGCCGGAC
>JAZKBB010000006.1:62306-114907 GCA_040388865.1 Pseudomonadota bacterium
CGGCGGCGACTTTGGGTGTGTGGCCCAAGGGAATGCCGTCGGGGCCGACGCCGGTGACCCCATCGCCATGATTGGAGGCCTTGTTGCAGGCGACCACACAGTTGTAAAGCGCGCAGCTGTTTGCCCCACCGCCAACACTGGCCGAATTAGAGACGACCAGACAGTTGTTCAATGTTCCCAAATACGCGCCGCCCCCGAAACCGTTGGCAGAATTACCGACCAGTTTGCAATTGGTCAGCGTGGAATCATACGTGCCGCCGCCGAAATATGCGCAGTAGTTGCTGCTGAGGACGCAGTTGATCAGCCGGCAATTGTAGCTCCCGGGGGTGGGTGCCGGACGCGCCAGAGCCGAACGAGGAAGCAGCAGCTTGCCCTCGCGGTGGACGTCCCCGGCATTTGTCTTCTGGGCGTCCGCGAGCGCCTCCTGCCAGGCAAGGCCGAGACGCGCGATGCGATCCTTATCTTCCGCTGTCGCCACGGCCTGCCACGCCTCGGACTTGGAAGGGGGTCCGACCTCGACCGTCGGATGGACGCCGGGCGGGAGCTTCGGCTTGGCGGTTTCGCAGCCGCTCAGAGCCCCAGCCAGTGCCGCCAGCGTCAAGATGATAGTGCCCAGTCGCGCCACAGGAAATTCTGCCCTCCGCTGCAGCCCGTTGTCCAAACTGGCAGGCGCGTCCGCTACTTTCAACCAACGCGCCGCTCACCACCTTCTTTCATGCAGGCTTCAGCGCAGCTAGGCGAATGGAGCATGAACGAGAGCCGGTATCACGCCCAGCATTCGCGCGCCGGTTTCGCGCTTGGGCTGCTCGCGTACGCCTTGTGGGGCGTTCTCCCACTCTACTTCAAGGCCGTCTCGGCCGTCGCTCCGTTCGATATTGTCGCGCACCGCGTGTTGTGGTCGCTGCCCTTCCTCGCTCTGCTGATTGCCGTGTCGAAGGGCGTGGGGAAGGTGCGTTCGGCAATCGGCGATCGTCGGACGGTCGGCATGCTGTTCGTCACGGCGCTGCTGATCGGCGCCAACTGGCTGCTCTACGTCTATGCGGTGAATGGCGGCCACATGCTTGCCGCGAGCTTCGGTTATTACCTCAACCCGCTCGCCAACGTGCTGCTGGGCAGGTTCGTGCTCAAGGAGAAGCTCAACCGGGTGCAATGGACCGCCGTGGCAATTGCGGGAGCCGGGATCTCGGTCCTGGCCGCGGGGGCGCTCGGGCAATTGTGGATCAGCCTGACCCTGTGCGCCACGTTCGCAAGCTACGGCTTGCTACGGAAGATCGTTCGTGCCGATGCGATCACCGGCCTTGGCATCGAAACGGCAATCCTACTCCCAGTGGCGCTCCTGTGGCTGGCCTGGCGCCATTCCGTCGGCGTGCCGGTCATGGGGACGACGCCGACACTGACCGGGCTTCTCCTCCTGGCGGGGATCGTCTCGACGACACCCTTGCTGCTATTCACCGCCGCAGCAAAGCGCCTGCCTTATTCGACGCTTGGCATGCTTCAGTTCATCGCGCCGACGCTCCAGTTCGTGATCGCCATCGCCTACGGCGAGCCGCTCAAGACCGCGCACTTCATCGCGTTCCCGGCGATCTGGATCGCGCTGGTGCTCTACGTCAGTGCGCTGCTACGCGCGCCGCGGCTGCCGCAGCCACCCGAATGATGTTAGGAACCAGACGATGTTCAACCTGGTCTCGCTGATCATCGGCTTCGTTGCGCTAATTTGCGCAATGGTAGCCTTCATTCCGTTGCTCGGCTGGGCAAACTGGCTGATCGTTCCGCTGGCGATCATCGGAGCCGGAGTCGGCATGATCTCGCGCGGCACGGCGGGACGAAATCTCAATCTGCTCGTGATCGTGGTGGGCGTGGTGAGGCTCATGCTCGGAGGTGGGATAATTTGAGCCGCGAGCCCCGCATTGACGCTTATATCGCGAGGGCGCAGCCGTTCGCCCGGCCGATCCTCGAGAAGGTCCGCGAGCGCGTCCACGCCGTCATGCCCGACGTCGAGGAAGCCATGAAATGGAGCCATCCGACCTATTGCCGCGACGGCAAGATCGTTCTCGGCACCGCGGCATTCAAGGAGCACGCGTCAGTCCATTTCTGGCGTGGGCAAGAGCTTGGGTTCGAGACCAAGTCCGGTGCCATGGGCCAGCTGGGAAAGCTCACCAGCGTCGATGATCTCCCGCAGGACCTCGACAGCCTGATCACCAAAGCCGCGCAACTGTCCACGAAGGCACCCGCGCCGCGCAAAGCCAAGCACCCGCCCAAGCCCGCGCCCGAGCTGCATCCAGACTTCGCCGCCGCTCTCGACAAGGCGCCCAAAGCCAAGGCGACGATGGACAGCTTTCCGCCAAGCTGCCGGCGCGAATATCTCGAGTGGGTCGCGGAAGCGAAGCAGGATGCGACCCGCCAAAAGCGCATCGCCACCGCCATCGATTGGCTGAGCGAGGGCAAGCGCCGCAACTGGAAATATGAAAACTGCTAGACGTCAGCGCGCCTTCACATAGCTCCCGGGCGCATCCTCGATCGCTTTGAGCTTGCCCTTGCCGGGAATCCGCGCGCCGTCCGCTTTCACCTTCTCCGAATCCTGCTTTTTCAGCCACTCGACCCAGTCCGGCCACCAGCTGCCCTTGTGCTCGGTCGCGCCCGCAATGAAGTCCTCGAGCGTTCCGCACGGCTGATCGTTGACCCAATACTGATACTTCTGCGCCGCGGGCGGGTTCACCACCCCCGCGATATGCCCAGAGCCGGCAAGCACGAACCGCTTGGGGCCGGCGAAATGGTCCATGATCTTCCACACGCTCTGGGGCGGCGCGATATGGTCCTCGCGACCGGCCTGGATGTAGGTTGGCGTCTTCACAGAATCGATGTCGATCGGGGTTCCGGCGACGCTGATGCCGCCCTTCTCCGCCAGCTTGTTCCCCTTGTAGAGCGTCTCGAGATAGTCGCGGTGCCAGCCGGCCGGCAGATTAGTCGTATCCGAGTTCCAGTGAAGCAGGTCGAAGGGCGGCGGCTCCTCACCGAGCAGGTAATTGTTGACGACATAATTCCAGATGAGGTCCCGGCCGCGCAGCAGGTTGAACGTCGCGGCCATGTAGCGGCCGTCGAGATAGCCCTTCTCCGCCGTCAGTTTCTCGAGCAGCCCCATCGTCTCGGGGCCCGTGAACAGTTTGAGGTCGCCGGCTTCGCTGAAATCCACCTGGGCGGTGAAGAAGGTTGCTGACTTCACCTTGTCCGCCTGCTTGTGCGCATGGAGATAGCCGAGCGCCGCGGCCAGGGTCGTGCCGGCGACGCAATAGCCGATCGCGTGGACCGCCTCGACGCCGAGCAGGTCGCGGACCGTGTCGATCGCATCGATCTGGCCCTTGAGCACATAATCGTCGAGCCGGGCGTCGGCGATGCTCTCGTCCGCCGATTTCCAGCTGACCATGAACAAGGAAATGCCTTGGTCGACGCACCATTTGACGAAGCTTTTCTCGGGCGTGAGGTCGAGGATGTAGAAGCGGTTGATCCACGGCGGGAAGACGATGACGGGCGTCTTCAGGACCTCGTCCGTGGTCGGCGTATATTGGATCAGTTGGTAGAGCGGGGTCTGCTTGACGACTTTTCCCGGCGTGGTCGCGAGGTTGCGGCCAACTTCGAACGTTCCGGGTTTCGTCTGAGTCAGCTGACCGGACGCAATGTCCTTCAGCATGTTGGCGAGGCCTTTGAGCAGATTCTCGCCGCGGGTCTCGAGCGTGCGCTTGAGCACCTGGGGGTTGGTCAGCGCAAAGTTGGACGGGCTCATCGCGTCGACGAAGCTCCTGGTCGCGAAGCGCAACTTCTCGCGGGTCCCGGCATCGACATTGTCGATTTCGTCGACCGTGCCTAGCAGTTGGTCGGACACCCTGAGATAGGTTTGGCGGATGGTGTCGAAGATCGGGTTCTCGCGCCATTCCGGAGCGGCGAAGCGACGGTCCTTGCGGTTCGCATCGTCGGGAGTCGGCGTGATCGCGACTCCGCCCAGCATCTTGCCCCAGGTTTCGAGGCCCTTGGCCCACGCCTGAGCACCCGCGCTCATCAGCGCCATCGGATCGGTCGCCGGCTTGGCGTCACCGAAACCGAACGCGCTCGCGTCCCAGGCCGGGAACGGCTGGTCCTTCTTCAAGCTCTCGGCCCAGAATTCCATCAGCATCTGCTGGGCGCGGCCCATCACCAGCGTCCAGTGCTGCCAGTCTTCGAGCGTCGGGATCGCGCTCGCGTTTTTGGTGTCGTCCGCCATGGCTTGCCCTTACGCTTGCTTGCCAAGGAAACGAAGTTCGGACGATAGCGCCGCGATTCGCCCGCCCAGGAAGCTCAGCAGGTCAGCACGTCCCCGCTGTACCAGCGGCGGGAGCAATCCGAGTTGCGGGTCATCCACCTGGGGTAGGCGCGATCCGGGCGATCGTGCCACCAGTCGTTCCACTTGTCGGGATCAAAGCTGCGATTGCCGTCGAAATCGCCATAGTCGTTGTACCCGGCATAGCCGTATGCGGCCGCGTAGCCTCTGTGGACGTGTACTTGCATGCGGCCGTGGTGACGAACATCCTGCGACGGTGCCGTAACCACCCGCTCCCCCGACGATGAGCCGAAGCTTGCGGTGCTGAAACTTTGCGCTGCGCCGGCAAAGCTAGCGCGGCCGCGGCCAATGCGGCAAAACCATACGAGATGCGCATGCGGCTGCTCCTTTTGTGAAGACCGTTGCGAACTGCGTAGCCAACGCACACCGTCCCTCGGCGTTGCAATCCGTGGGTTTTTCGACCCCTTGCATCGTTCATTGCGCCGCAAGGTCACCAGCGGGAGAATAGTATCAATGCCCGCCGGCCTCTCCATTGCCTTGATGGCCGCAGCCCAGGCAGTGACCGCTACTGGGCCGAGTCCGCCGCTGGTTTACGGCCCGGACCCAAAGGCCGCTGCCGCACCTGTCCCTGCTTCAGTCAAGGAAGCGCAGCGGGATTGCACGAACCCCGCCGTGCCGGACCCCAAATCAAGCGAGATTGTCGTCTGCGCCGTGCGACCGAACGGATATCGGCTCGATCCCGACGTGCTCGCCGCTCGGCGCCTGAAGAAAAAAGGCGAGAGCGGGAGGCCGCGCAATCCGCATGAAACCTTCGCCAACCACAGCTGCGCGACGGTTGGGCCGATGGGCTGCCGCGGCCAGGCGACCATCGACGTCTTCACGGCCGCAGCCGCGGTCGCAACCATGGCCCAGCGTCTGTCCAATGGGCAGGAAATCGGGAGCATGTTCCAAACGACACCGACGTCGAGCGAGTATCAGCTGTATCTCGAGGCCAAGAAGCAGCGCGAGGAAGCCGAAGCCGCCAAGGCCGCAAAGGCCAAAGCAGCGGCGGCTCAAGCCGTGCTGGACGGCGTAAAAGCCCCGCACTGACCGGAATGGACGGAGCGTCGCCGCCGCTAGTGCGTTGACGCCGCCATGCCCTCAACCGTGATCCGCCGTTTCGTCTATGACGAAACCGAAGGCGACCTGTGGGTCGAGTTCGTCACCGGTCGCCGCTACGTCTATTCCGGCGTGCCGCATGAAGTCGCGGACGCGTTGCGCCACGCGTTCGCAAAGGGCGTCTATTTCAATACACGGATCCGCGACCAGTACCCGCACCGCGACGTGACCCACGAGGACGTGGAAACGCAATCTTAAAGGCTCTGCGCCACAATAAAGTCCATGATCCCGATGCGCGCCAGTACCGTCTTCAAGAACCGTTGGTGGGCCCTGCTGTGGGCCGCAGGCATCATCTGGTTCGCTTATGATTTCGCGGGATCCGCGCCGCAGGACGACGCCAACAACAGCGCCGCCGCTGCCGATCAGAATGCGGCCGCCTCGGTGCTCGGCAACTAACCAGCCGGCGTCCAATCGATCCGCTCGATATGCCAGCGGCGCTGGGCCTCGGTTGAGCCCGGCACGTCGTTGACCCGCCGCAAGACCGCCGTTGCACCGCGCTTGCGCCCTCCCGGGCCAGAGAATGACAGCGGAATCGAGACATAGATCGACCCTGCGGCCCCCTCCTGATTGCCGGCCGCGCCCTGGGTGACACGCGTAAAGCCGGCAAGGTCGCGATCGAACTCGGTCCTCGGAGGCGCGCCCGCTCCAAGGAGCATGTACGCGTCGTCGAACCTGCCGGAGTTGATCAGGCGTACAAGGCCGCGCACCAGCTCCTCCGCGGCTTGCACGCTTTTCGGATCGATTGCAGGCCTAACCGGCGCAAGCGGCGTCCTCGCATTGGGCCCGGTGCCCGGCGCTGGGACGGTGGTCTGCACCTGGTTGGCGGGCGCCGTGGTGGCATGCTGCTCGGCCCGACCACATGCCCCGAGTGCTAGCATAACCACACAGATGTACTGCTGTTTCATCTCTTGATCTCCACGCGGAACCGCTATCTTCCCGGCTCGTTTCGCGACAACAACAGAGCAAGTGAGGGAGAGTTTCCAATGGGCGACGATCGCGACGACGTCGAACGCGAACATACGACCGTAGTCGAAACGGGCGGTGGCGGAGGCGGCGGAATCCTTGCCGTTATTCTGCTGATCATCGTCGTCTTGGTGCTGCTTTACGTGTTCCGCGCCGATCTCGGCCTGGGCAGCAAGTCCGTCATTCCGAGCACGGTCAACGTCAACGTCAACCACAGCTGATCGCGCACAACCATTAATCGGACAGGCTGCGAGTCCCTGTCCGACCAGCGGGCGCGGTTTCTTAAGGGAGCCGCGCCCGTTTGATTGTCGTCTTCTGAAACAGTAACGCCCGCCGCATGACGAGCGGCTATATGACAGGCTTTGGCGGGCATTTCGCGACGGAGGCCGTCGAGGGCGCCCTGCCCAAGGGGCGCAACTCGCCACAGCGCCCGGCATTCGGGCTGTATGCTGAGCAGCTGTCGGGAAGCAGCTTCACCGCGCCCCGACACGAGAACCGCCGCTCGTGGCTGTACCGAATGCGGCCGACAGCTGACCACCGTCCGTTCGTCGCATACGACGGCGCACCATTGTTCGCGCCGGGACCAGTCACAGCGCCGCTCGCGCCGAACCGCCTCCGCTGGGACCCGCCCAAAGACCTGCCCGAAGGCAAGGATTTCGTCGACGGCATGGTGACAATGCTCGTCAACCGCTCGCCCGAAGATCTCGAAGGTGTAGCAGTCCACCTCTACCGCGCGAACAAGTCGATGACGAACCGCGTGTTCGTCGATGCCGACGGCGAGCTGGTGATCATTCCTCAGTCGGGCACGCTTATCATTGCCACCGAGCTCGGCCGCCTCGAGGTGGCGCCTGGTTCGATCGGCGTCGTGCCGCGAGGGGTTAAGTTCCGGGTCGAGGTCGATGACGAAGCGCGCGGCTATGTCGCCGAGAACCACGGACTCCCGCTGCGCCTGCCAGAGCTCGGCCCGATCGGTGCCAACGGCCTCGCCAATCCGCGCGATTTCGAGACGCCCGTCGCCTTGTTCGAGGACAAGGAGGAGCCGACCGAGATCGTCCAGAAGTCTTTCGGGTCGCTATGGACCACAACGCTCGACCATTCGCCACTCGACGTGGTCGCGTGGCACGGCAATTACTCGCCCTACCGCTACGATCTGTCGCGCTTCAACACCATCGGGAGCGTCAGCTTCGACCACCCCGACCCATCGATCTTCACAGTCCTGACCTCCCCCAGCAACGTACCCGGCCGCGCCAATGCCGACTTCGTGATCTTCCCGCCGCGCTGGATGGTCGGCGAGGACACGTTCCGCCCGCCCTGGTTCCACCGCAACGTGATGAGCGAGGCGATGGGGCTGATCCACGGCGCCTATGACGCGAAGGCCGAAGGGTTCGC
Source organism: Pseudomonadota bacterium (assembly GCA_040388865.1). GTDB lineage: Bacteria > Pseudomonadota > Alphaproteobacteria > Sphingomonadales > Sphingomonadaceae > Sphingomicrobium. The sequence continues at coordinate 70,126 of JAZKBB010000006.1, forward strand.
ACCCGGCGGCCTGTCGCTCCACAATTTGATGAGCGGCCACGGCCCCGACGTCGACAGCTGGCGCAAGGCGAGCGAGGCGGAACTCAAGCCCGTCAAGATAGAGGGCACGATGGCATTCATGGTCGAAACCTGCTGGCCTTATCGGCCGACGCAATATGCGATCGACCGCGCGCAGCCGGACTACGATCAGGCGTGGGCCGGATTCCCCAAGGCCAAGCTGCCGTGACTGAGCTGACCAGCTGGGTCGATAGCGCCGACGGCAGCGACTTTCCGATCCAAAACCTGCCACTCGGGATTTTCTCGGATGGCGTGGGACGCCGCCCGGCCGTCGCGATCGGCGACTATGTGCTCGATCTCGCCGGTATCGCCGACCTGCTCGACGAAGACTGGCGCGAGGATCTGGCGCAGCCGGTGCTCAATGGCTGGCTTGGCCGCGGCCCGGATGCGCAGCGCGCGTTTCGCCAACGCCTGCAGGAGTTGCTGTCCGACGAGAACTATCGCGATGAGGTCGAACCGCAGCTGGTCGGCCAAAGCGAGGTTCGCCTCCACGTCCCATGCCTCGTCGGCGACTACACGGATTTCTACGTCGGCATTCACCACGCGACCAACGTCGGAAGGCAGTTCCGCCCCGACAATCCGCTCCTTCCCAACTACAAATATGTTCCGATCGGCTATCACGGTCGCGCGAGCTCGGTGCGCGCCAGTGGCGAACCGGTGATTCGGCCGAGCGGACAGCGCAAGGCGCCTGACGCAGATGCGCCCGAATATGGGCCGAGCCGCCGCCTCGATTATGAGCTGGAGCTCGGCATCTGGATTGGTGCCGGCAATGAATTGGGATCGCCAATTCCGATCGGCGAGGCGACCGACCATATCGCCGGCTATTGCCTGCTCAACGACTGGTCGGCGCGCGACATCCAGGCATGGGAATATCAGCCGCTGGGGCCGTTCCTTGCCAAGAACTTCCTGACCAGCGTCAGCCCGTGGGTCGTCAGCCCTCAAGCCCTCGAACCTTTTCGCAAAGCCATGCCGCCCCGCCCAGCAGGCGACCCAGAGCCGCTGCCATATCTCGATGATCCGGCCGATCGGCAAAGCGGCGCGCTCGCGGTCCAGCTCGAAGCAACGCTGATGACCGCGAAGATGCGTTCAGCGGGATTAGCGCCGCACGTTCTATCGCGCGGTTCGGCCGACGCAGCGATGTATTGGAGCGCGGCACAGATCGTTGCTCACCACAGCGCCAACGGCTGCAACCTCCAAGCCGGCGACCTGATCGGCACCGGGACGCTGTCCACAGACAGCAACGGCGGTTTGGGTTCCCTGCTCGAGATCAGCCAGGGCGGCAAGCAGCCGATCCAGCTTGCCAATGGTGAAACGCGGACATTTCTCGAAGACGGCGACGAAGTGACCTTGAAAGCGTGGTGCGAAGCCGAAGGCGCGGTCCGGATCGGCTTCGGAGAATGCGTCGGCCGGGTTGTCGCCTCAGCCTAGGCCGAGGCTCTCCGCCATCAGCTTCGTGACTCCGTAGAGCCGGTCGAGCGCCGGAGTATCCATGCCATGGGCTCGGGCGATTTCGCGCGGGGCGCCGAGCAAAGCCTCAAGTTCGATCGGCCGGCCGGCTTCGACGTCCTGCAGCATCGACGTCTTGAACGCACCGAGCCGCGCCGTGACCGCCATCCGATCCTCGCCGCTTTCGCTGATCGGGCAGCCGACCGCGGCCCCAATGCCGGCAAGCTCGGCCATCCCCTCTAGCATCCATGCGCGGCATTCAGGGTCTGCGAGGATCTTGTCGCAACTGGCGCGAACAAGCGCGGACAGCGGATTGATAGTCGCATTGCCCCAGAGCTTGTACCAAATGGAACGGCGCACGTTGCCGGTGATGTCGGGCTTAAGACCGGCTTCGTCGAAGAGAGCGAACAAGCGCGCAAGCCGCTCGCTCGTCTCGCCTGCCGCAGGCTCGCCGATGATCAGCTTTTCGGCATGCTTGACGACAACGGTGGCGCCCGAGCGGCTGCAGGACGCGTGCACCACGCAGCCGAGGATTTGCGCAAACGGCAGAGCCGTCGCGATGCCGCCGTCGGGATCGACCGACGTCAGCTGCATGCCGGGGACGAACCACCAAGGGACGCCGTTGAGCATCGGGACGATGAGCGTGTTCGGTCCGACGAGCACTCGCGCCGAATTCGCCGCGGCTGTGAGCGCCGTTGCCTTGACCGCGATGATCAGTACGTCGGCCACACCATCGTACCCCGCCAGGTCGACGATCTTGGTCTCGCCGGCTTGATTCAGCTCGATGCGCTCGATCGGCCCGCTGCTGTTCAGCGCCATCACCTCTTTGCCGGCAAGCGCCAGCTTTGCGGCAACCCAGCCGCCGATCGCACCCGCTCCGACAACGCAAATTCTCATAGGTTCGGCGATGCGCTACGATACAGCCACGGGGCAAGAGGACTTCGAATGATCTTTCGCCAATTGTTTGAGCCAATATCGTCGACCTACACCTACTTGATCGCGTGCGATGAGACGCGCGAGGCGGTGCTGATCGACCCGGTGATCGAGACGGTCGATCGTGATCTCGCGCTGGTCAACGAGCTCGGCCTGACGCTCAAATACACCGTCGAGACCCACATCCATGCCGACCATGTGACCGGTACGGCGCGGCTGCGCCAGGCGACCGGGTCGAAGGCTGCGGTACCCGAGAAAAGCGGCGCGAATCATGTTGACCTGCCGCTCCGCGAAGGCCAGCCGATTCGCTTCGGTGAGCTAGCGCTGGAGCCCCTGTACACGCCCGGGCACACCGACGACCATCATGCGTATCTGCTGCGTGGCGCGGGCGCATGGCGGGTCTTCACCGGCGATGCGCTGATGATCGACGGCTGCGGCCGCACCGATTTTCAGGGCGGCGACGCCGCGACGCTCTACGGCTCGGTGTATGGCAAGATTTTCAGCTTGCCGGACGAGACCCTGGTCTATCCCGGTCACGATTATCAGCAACGCTTCGTCAGCAGCGTCGGCCAGGAGCGGACGCGCAATCCTCGGCTGGGCGGCGGCAAAACGGTCGATGAATTCGTCGCCATCATGGCCAGCCTCAACCTGCCGAGGCCAAAGAAGATGGACGTTGCCGTTCCCGCCAACCGCGAGTGCGGCGAAACCCAGATCGCCTAGGCGTCGATCCAATGGCTGAGGTCGCGGCCAAGCTGACGGGATAGAAGCGCAACGTCCTCGCGGTACATGTCACGCATTTCCTTGCGGACGCGGTCGCTAACCTGCGGCTTTGGCGCCGGCATGATACGGTTCCAGTGGATGATCCTGGTCCGGATCTCCATCACCCTTTCGAGCATCGGTCCGGGCTTTCCGGCACCCGCCTCGATCACTTCCCGATCTTCGCTGTCGAACAGCCACAGCAGCTGACGCGGCGGCCGCTTCATCAGGCGGTGAATCCAGGCGATCCGCGAGTCCTTGCTCTCGGCATGGCGCTCGAAATTGGTCTGGCCGTCATCCCCTAGCTCGAGGAATTCGAGAACCCGGCGATACTCGCTGCCAGGGTCCTTCTTGAAGTCGTCGAACACGGTGACGAGGCAGCGCTCGCGGTCGACCATGCTGAAGAAATTCTGGAGGTGCTTGCCCAGAAACCCCGATTCCCAATAGTCGAGGAACCGCGGCTCCAGGCAGCTGCGGGGGACCTTGCGGCCGGCGCGGCGCTCCGGCGTGAGGTCCCATGCCCGATTGAAGTCGCGCAGATTCTCGTCGCCATTGTAGAACAGCCGCTGGTGCAGCGATGGCACCAGCTCGAGCGGGTTGCGCACCGCGATGAGGAACTTGGCGCGGGGCCACAGCTTCATGATCGGCTCGAGCCGCTCGGGCGCGTAGAAATAGCTGACCGAACCTTCGGCGAAGAATTGGCCGCGCTGCCGCTCCGGGAAGAAGCGGTCGAGATATTTGTTGCGGACGATCTCGCGAAGCTCGGTCGGCTCCTTGCCGCGCAAATCATGGGCGAGGAAATAATGCGGTTCCTTCGGCGTCGAAAAACAGACCTCCGGATGGGCGCGCAAATATTCCGACATCGCCGTCGTTCCGCAGCGCGGCGCCCCAACGATGAAGGCCCAGCGTGACGTTTCGTCTAGCCCGGGTGTGAGTGTCCACGGTTCCAAATTCGTCTACCCTGTTCTTGTCCCTGAGACCTGACTTGTGCCTAACAGCTCGCGCCGGAAATTGGCACCGTCGACAGAATCTTTAGATAAGGCATGCGGCGTCGCGCCAATGCTTCCTCGCGAGCGGAATGTGTAGAGATTGGATGCGGCGTGCATTCATTTCCATTTGAGAGTGGCTGCGAACCGATGCACCTCTGAACCGGTACGAATGAGCACAGTCAACGGCATATCGCTCTTCCGTCGAAAGACCTCTTTCGGCATGTCGAACACGTAATAGCCGCCCCAGGCTTTCCGCGGCCCGACCGACAGCGGGACGAGCACTTGGTAAATGTCGTCCAGTAACTCGGCGCCGGGGAGCAGCGACTCTTCCGTCCGATGGTCTTGACCTCCAGTGCCGGACACCCCGGTTCCGGGCGAAGCTGCGCCGGGAGACAATGACTGGGCCGTCGGCCCACTGTTTGCCTGCGCTTGGAGACTGGAAAAACTATTTCGATTCTGCAGATCGATGGCGGCTGCATGCCGTGACTCGCGTTCGACGAGTTCGCGGCCATCTTCCATCTGCGCAACGGGCACTGCCTTGAGAACCGTGCCGTCAGCGAGAGTTAACGTCACGTCATCAGGACCAAATCGGAAAGGCTGGCCCGATAAATTCATCACAAGCGTGCGGATCGTTCCACGCTCGTGGATGTCGTTGCCCGGTGATATCAGTCGGACTAGCGCCACGCTCGTCCGGTCATCGGCCGCTTCGAGCCCCCCATAACCATGCAGAAGCCTGCCACCGGGCGGCGCTTGCAGCTCAACCCGATATGCGCCTGCGAGCGCCGGTGCTCCTTGTATCAAGGCCGCGAGAGCTGCGCAGATTGCCACCCCTCTCACCACCTTGCCGCCGTCACGCAGATTCATCCCGGTCCCCTCTTCAAGCCAGCAGCGGTCGGCTGCTCCGTCGCAGCACCGGAGTTCATGACAGGGAGCATAACCGATCTGCTCATTATCCTTGAACTAGTCGGCGAAATATCGACACTTATGCGCATCAGGGATGTGTTAGGTAAAGTGAGTGATCTCCGAGGAAGCGCTTACCGCCGTAAGAGGCAAGTCCGCCGAAGCCCAGGTCGATAGCGACCTCGAGCTGTTGGCGAAGGTACGCGCGGGAGATCGCACCGCATTCGAGCAGCTCTATCGACACTATCATCCGCGACTAACACGTTTTTTGTGGACCTTGGTGCGGCGCCCGACGATCGTCGAAGAGGTACTCGACGACACGATGATGGTCGTGTGGAACCGCCCCGACAGCTACCACGGCGCAAGCAAGCTTTCGACTTGGCTGTTCGCCATTGCATACCGGAAGGCGATGCGGGCACTGCGGAAGCAAGATGAAGCGGTGGAGGATCTCGCGGCCGACCGTCGTGCGAGTTTCGATCCCGGACCGGATGAATCCTCGAGTCGAGGGCGAGTTCGTGAGCTGCTGATGCAGGCGATCGTAGAACTTACGCCTGCTCACCGGGCAGTCGTGGATCTCACCTACTTTCACGAGCTCGGGTACCGCGAGATTGCTGTAATTCTCGAGTGTCCGGTCGACACGGTGAAGACGCGTATGTTCCACGCCCGCCGGCACCTTCGCAAGAAGCTGGGCGGATCACTCACGGATTGGGTATAGGAAGAACGGAACGATGGCGGAGATCATTCAGCTGCGGAACAATCCGCACGACGAGGCGCAGCAGTTACTGCCTTGGCTCGTCAACGGCTCGCTTTCGCCCGACGAGGCGGAGCGAGTTGAGGCGCACCTCGCAGTCTGCGAGGAATGTCGCGCGGAAGTCGATGCAGAGCGTCGGCTGGCCGCCGCCATCGAAAGCATGCCGATCAACTCGGATGCCGCCTTCGAACGAATTGAGCGGCGGCTGGAGGCTCAGCCTCAATTTGGTTTGTCCCGAGCTTCCGGACTGTGGCGTAAACGAGTGCCATTCGGCTGGGCGGTCATCAGCCCACTGGCGGCTGCCGCAGCAGTTGCCGTCCTCATTATCAATGTACCGTCACGCCAGCCGACAGAGCCGCTATACCGGGCTCTCGGTGCGAGCGAGATTTCACGGCCGGCCAACCTTGTAGTCCAGTTCCAACCGGCAACGCGCCTGAGCGACATGCAGGCTGCGCTCCAGTCCGTGGATGCGCGATTGACAGATGGCCCGACGGCTACGGGAGCGTATCTGCTGCGGGTGGACCAGTCCAAGCGTGAGCTGGCGCTCAAGCGGCTTCGGGATAATGAGTCGATCACGTTGGCCGAGCCAATCGACGGGCCAACCCCGGGATGAGTCTACGCACTCTCATGCACGCACTGCTTGCCGCGTTGGTCGCCGCGGCACCCGTGCACGCGAGCGCTGTGATGGATGCTGCTGCGTCGGAGGCAATCCCGGCGAGGCGAATCCTCGTGATGCTTAAGGTCGCGCCCGAGCATTTCCATGTCGGCCAAGCCTACGCAAGCGGCGGTGCCGCAGGCACCTATGGCAACTCGAAGCTGTGGACCGCCCAGCGGCGTACAGCCGAGAGCATCGCGCGCAAGAACGGATTCACGGTAGTCGATGGGTGGCCGATGCCGCTCCTGGGCGTCGATTGTTACGTGATGAGCCTGTCATCTGGGGTTTCCGTCGAAGCGGCGGTCGCCCAGGTCTCACGCGATGCTCGTGTGGCCTGGTCGGAACCAGTGCAGCTTTACGAAGGCCAAGGTGCCAGTAGTCAGCGCTTGGCCGATCCGTTGTTTCCCGTCGAGCCCGCCGCTGCCGGGTGGCGACTCGCAGACCTGCACAAGTTCTCAACGGGACGCGGCGTCACGGTCGCTATCATCGACAGCAAGGTCGATGTTCGGCACCCGGACCTCGTTGGGCACTTCGTCGCTGACGAAAACTTTCTGTCCACACCTGCTACGGCGCCGGAACTCCACGGGACCGCAGTCGCCGGGATCATCGGAGCTTCGGCCGACAACGGCATCGGCATAGCGGGGATTGCCCCAGGCGCACGGATGATGGCGTTGCGGGCCTGCTGGCAGATGAAAGAGGCCGGCGTGTCGCCTCCGACATTGTGCGAGAGCCTGGGCATTGCCCGCGCGCTGGAATATGCGATCGATCACAAAGCGAATGTCATCAACTTGAGCCTCAGCGGTCCGCCAGGACTCCTGCTGTCGAAGCTCATCTCGATAGCGCTGGCGCGGAACACAAGCGTCGTGGCCGCTTTCGACCCAACCTTGCCGAAGGGCGGCTTTCCTGCCTCTGAGCCCGGCGTCATTGCCGTTGCCAACGAGGCTTTGCACAATTTGCCCCGCAACGTGTACGCTGCGCCCGCTATAGACATCCCGACGACGCAACCTGGAGGCAGATGGTATCTGGTCAACGGCACCTCTTATGCGGTGGCCCACGTCAGCGGTCTTCTCGCTCTCATCCGCGAACATCGCGGCTCCTCGTTGCTCACGCGAACGGCGTCGGGGCGCGTCGACGCCTGTGCGAGCCTGCTCGGGAGCTTGCCGCATTGTGACTGCGCCTGCGGCCTCCTCGAAGGCAGGAGCACCAAGCGGGACTAACCGGCTGCTGCCGTTCCTGCGACTGTCCGTTGGTCTATTTCTCGGCGCCAGCGCGACAGCACCGGTGGAGGCTCAGGTCGCGGGAAGCCTTGGCTTCGACAGCGATTATCGCCTGCGCGGTTACTCACTAACCGAAGGGCACCCCGCCTTCTCCGCGCAAGTGTCGTACGATGATCCGTCAGGATTCTACCTGGGCCTCTCTGGCTTGGCAGTAGTGAGCGATGACTCGCGATTTCTAGGGGTAGTCGGCAACGCCGGTTACGCCAGGCGCGTCGGTAAACATGCGACGATCGACGCTGGCTTGCTCCGTTCGCAGATCCGCGGGACCTCCACCAAGGACAAAGGTTTCGAGTATACGGAGGTCTATGCCGGGGCTTACGTGGGCCCGGTAACGGCACGCCTCTATTATTCACCCGATTATCGGGCCAGCCGGCAATCGACTTTGTATGGCGAGCTCGAGGCGCACGTTGATCCCGTCCCAAAATGGCGGCTCAGTGGCCATCTCGGACTGCTGACGTACCTCAGCTCAACACCCTATTATCCAGCGGGAGAAACTCACCGCGACTGGCGCATCAGCGCAGTGCGCCAGCTGGGCAAGTTTGAGCTTCATGCGGCACTATCCGGCGGGGGGCCCAACACCTACTACGGCTCTCGCCTGCACCGGAGAACCGTGCTTACCCTTGGTGGCAGCGCCTCCTTCTGACCGCTTGTCTCTCGGCACCAGTCTTCCCTTTTGATCGAACCTTTTCGTCTCCCGATGGCACCAATGGTCCATCGGCAAATTGAAGGATCGAGAGATGTTGAGCTCATGGCGTGCGTCATTCAGGAATGTTCGGATCCTCGCGATCGGCGCAGTTGTTGCGACGATCCCCCTGGCAACTGCCGCAGATGCACGGGAATACGCCGTCGTCATGGCTAATATGGCCTATGGACCAATCCCTGGGACGCTAAAGACTGGCGACACCATCGTTTGGGTGAACAAAGATAGCGTCCCGCACACCGTTACCGCACGCGATCATAGCTTCGATCTGCGCGTCGGTCCGGGCCAGAGCAGTCGACTTACTTTGACGAAGCCAGGCAGCTTCCAGATTTACTGCATCCTTCATTCGCCGATGCGTGGCTCCTTCACCGTCGGAGGATAATTCAGCCACCCTGCCGGATGGCCATCGCCTGCGACCAAGGCAGCTCGATCAGAGTCTCTGCCCTGCCTGCAAACCACTCGTCCACGCAGCTCTTGAGAAACCTGTCGCAATAATCGTCGACAAGAACGATCCCGCCCGGGACCAATCGAGGGTGGAAAAATTCGAGCGCCGCCAGTGTAGGCGCGACCAGGTCCATGTCGAGGTGCACGAATGAGAACCTAAGGTCGTCCTGCAGGCCGCGGGCGCTTTCAGGAAAAACGCCTGTATGGAAGTGGACGTTGGCGTATCCAGCGAGCAACTCCCGCACCTGAGTTTCGCAACCGTGGACTGACCCGAAATGCGCCCGCACTTGCTCTGCCGACGGGGTGGTCGAGCGATCCTGGAGAGTCTCGAAGACGTCGAACAGGTGAATGTCGCCGTCGCCCTTCTCTTCGCAGATCAAGCGCGCGCTTCCTCCCCGGAACACGCCCGCCTCCGCAAAAACACCGGGGAGCCGGCTCGCTGCGCGAGCGCAGGCTAGCAGGTGCAGCGCGGCAGGATCCGTCAGCAACAGCTGAGTCTTCGAACGCGTTTCCTTGATCAGTCGGCGCTCGCGTTGCCATCCACTTGCGAGGGGGGCGACGATTGCGCCTCGAGATCCCACGAAAGCGCGTAGCAGCTTGCCTGCCAGGCTCTGCTTCACGTGGTTGACGGAGGAATCGAGCGGCGCCGTGACTTCATCAACTCCACGCAGGCGATTGCGAACAGGCCACTGAGCAGTGGCGTGCGCAGTGGATAATCCACGAGGCTCGACAGCATGAGTATCAGCGTCGTCGTGGCCATTGCCATTGCCATGGCGCGCCGCGGGGCAGCGCGCCTTGGACGCACTGCACGAACTGCAGCAAACGCCCACCACGCGAGGAATGCGGACAGCAGGAGCAGCGCTCCCAACCCCCCCTCGATCAAGAGCTGCAAGGGCTCGTTGTGCGCCTCGTTCAGGTAGATGGTCGATAGCAGCGCATCTGGCTCGAATCTGCGATAGACAGGGTCGAATGTGCCGAACCCGGAGCCGAATGGAAAAAACGCGCGGACTGCGGAAAGCATCGGCTTGAGTGCCGCAACTCGAGTGTGATCCACGGACTCACCCGCCAAACGGGAGATTGCGCCGCCGCGCCAGATGATCAGCGCGACGGCAGCGAGCGAGACGGCTGAGGCGCCAGCGCCGGCGACGCGTTCGCGACGGGAAAGAAGTGAAAACTCAGTGGACCACCCGCCGCTGTTCACCATGAGGATGATGGCCCCTGCCGCGGATGCGACGAATCCCAAAAGTAAGCCCATTCGCGAGCCGGTTGCGCCCAAGCCCATCAAGAGCAACATGCCGATCCCAAACTCCAGCACGAGTGTTTGTTTGGAACTGCGACCCTCCTCCGCGCGGATCGCCGCAACGGCGGCCCCGATCGCCAATGAACAAGCGAGAAATACGGCTTGATGGTTGCGGTTGGCGAACAGTCCCACAGCCGACGCTTCGCTGCTCGTTCGAAATAGCTGAAGAGAAGTCTCCCCCATGGCGAGCTGAATCAAGCCCAGGAGCGCGCTTACGGCCGCAAGCGTGACAATCAGTCGCGCGAGGAGCAGTCGCTGACCAAACTTCAGTCCAAGACAGAGTAGTCCGGCGGCAGTGGCCGGAAGGAGTGCCGCAAGTGCGTTCAGTGTGAGGTCCGGGCTGATCGTCCAAGGCCGCCATCGCACGGCGTCGCTCTGCACGGCGACCGCGGCGTAGACGTCGTGACCAGGCATCCGTGCCCAGACTGACGGCGGCAGAGGAACGAGCTGCGCCAGAACGAGAATGTAAACCAATGCTACTGCGACAGCTGCGCCGCGGGCCTCCCGAAACGCGCCAAAATCGAGCGGCCACAGAGCTGCGGCTATCGCAGCGATCGCCGCGGCGCGAATGATGAATTGCTGCAGTTCGTCCGCGCGGGAAGCGCCGCCGAAGATTCCGAGCGCTGCGACGAACGCAGCTGCCACGATCAAGTTGTAGCCACCGCCTCTGACCCGCGGGAGTGGAACCGGCGCGGCGGCTTGTGGGGTGGACGCCTCACTGTTCATCGGCCCGCCTCAGTCGGTCGAGGAGTAGGGCTTTAGAGTCAGGCGCTCGCAGGGTGAGTGTTATGGTGACCGCTGCCCAGGGCTACCGCCCCCACGACAATCAGCACGACAGCAAGACCCCCGAGAATGAGTGCAGTCGGGATGCCGCCCGCAGCCGCAGCCGGCACGGCCTCGGGCTGGGCAGCCGCGCTGCTGCTATCGGCTGTCGCTGCGCTTTCATCGGGACTCCCCCGCAAGGACAGGCTCGCGGCAGGATTCGCGGCCACTACGGGTGACGCCAGCATCGCGGGCAGAGTCGCCGCGGCAATCATCTTGTTAACGCGCATCTGAAAACCCCTCTCAGTCTCGCCCGGCGACGCCGAACACATGTTCGTGCCTTAGGGTCATTCGATGGTTCAAACGTTGATGGATTCACAGCAACCGACGAGATTTGCGCAGGCAGGTGTAAATTGAACCACCTGCTTTGAGGGCGACACAGACCGCTGGTCACTCGGGGGTGTCGCGTGGTTCCCAATCCCATCATTGCCGGACTCGAATTGCTCCACCCATGACGATGGTCGCGGTCACCGAAGGCTACCGCATGTGGGCCCCCACGTACTCGGAAGAGACGGCGATAAGTTCGCTCGAGAACGATGCCGTGAAAGCGCTTACCCCAACGCTCGCCGGGCGGCGCTTGCTCGACGCGGGCTGTGGCACTGGCCGCCGCCTCCGAAGTGCTGGAGCAGCGATCGCGATCGGCGTTGAGCCAGTTCCCGAGATGGTGGCCGCGGGAGTGGCGGTGGACGGCCCCCTCACGGACGTGGAGATCGTTACCGGCGACGTTCGGCACATCCCCATGCCGTCGCGGGCATTCGATGTGGTCTGGTGCCGTCTTGTCCTAGGCCATCTGCCGAGCATCGGCGAGGCTTACGCGGAACTCGCTCGTGTCGCGGATTACGGCGCGACGGTGGTCGTGAGCGATTTCCACGCAGCGGCGGTGGAAGCAGGGCATCGGCGCAGCTTTCGTGCTGGAGCCAAAGTCATCGAGCTCGAACATTACGTTCACCGGGCCGAGGACCACATCGAGGCCGCAAGCGTCGCCGGCCTGGTTTTTCGTGACATGCGCGAATCGGCAATTGGACCCGATGTGCGCTCTTTCTACGAGCGCGCCGGAAAAATCGGCGAGTACGCGCGGCACGCCGGCTTGCCGGTGGTGCTCACGCTTTCCTTCCGGCGCGAGCGCTGACGATGCGTATACTCGTCAAGGCCCGAAACCGCACCGTCGGAATCGAGGGCGACAGGATTGTTAGCGAACATGGTGGTTTCGACATCGTCGTCGAGTGTCGCGACGCCGACGTGCGACCCGGGCTCATCAACGCGCACGATCATTTGCATCGCAACCATTACGGCCGCCTGGGGGCCGGTCCCTATCCAAACGCATATCGCTGGGCCGAGGACATTCAGGTGCGCTTCCGCCGGCGGATCGAGCAGCGTCGCCGCACACCCCGACGTGCGGCGCTGCTTTGGGGCGCCTGGAAAAACCTGTTCGCCGGCGTCACGACCGTGGTTCACCACGATCCTTGGGAGCGCGATTTCGACACTGGTTTCCCGATCCGGGTCGCTGCGGTGGCCTCGGCAGACTCGCTGGGAATGACTGACCCCATCGAAGCGCCCTCAATGGGGCCGTTCTGCCTTCACGTGGCAGAGGGAACAGATCACGTTGCCCGCGATGAATTCAGCGCTCTTGCGGAGACCGGGCTGCTCAACGAGCGCCTCATCGCGGTCCACGGGGTCGGCATCAAGGGCAAGGACGTGAATCGATTCGAGCTTTCAGGCGCCGCGCTTGCCTGGTGCCCAACGTCTAATCAGTTTCTCTTCGGATGCACGGTTTCCACCAAGTTCCTCGACCGCGACGTCGACCTGCTTCTTGGCAGTGACTCCCTCCTGACGGGTGCCGGGGATCTACTCGACGAAGCTCGGGCCGCTCGCGCCTGCCGCGTCGTCGGTGACGAACGTCTGAGCGCCGCCGTTGGGCACATCAGCGCTTCTCGTCTGGGCCTCGATAGGCCGTCACTCGAGCCCGGCAGCAAGGCCGATCTGATCCTGCTGGCGTGCGAAGTCGGTGAGGCAAGTTCGGACGACGTCGCGCTGACGGTCGTCGATGGCATACCGCGGGTCGCGCGCCCGGATATCGCCGACCAACTCGGCGTGTATGCGCAGCGGGGGCAGACCCGGCACGTGGGGCGAGTGGTCCGCTGGACCAATCAACAAGGGAGGTTGAATTGATCAAGGCAGCTCTCGGGCTTGCGCCCTTATGTTCCCTGGCGCTTGCCGCCCCGGCTTGGGGTCAGGCGCAGCCGGACCCAGCAACTGCGACACCGGAAAGCAGCCAAGCGCCAGCAGCGCAAGAGCCGCCGCAGACGACCGCCCCGCCTATCGCTGATCAGGCGCAGCAGGCGTCCGGCAGCGGCACGGACATTCTCTCCAAGAACGTAATCACCGTCCTGCTCGACGGTCGGATTGCCGTCGCCAACGGAGAGCGCTCGTGGCTCAACCGCGGCCTTGGCAAGACACAGTTCCAGGGGACTCAGGATGGCGGCTACAAGGTTTATGCAGTCCCGCAGGAAGCCGATCTCATCTGGACTCCGCGGTTCACCAATTCACTGAGCGCGAGCGTCTCTGGCGCGTGGCAGCGGAAGCAGGAAAATGCCGCCGATCTGCTCGAAGCATTCGTCAGTTTCCTTCCGCAGCAGAAGGGCCCGGTCGGATTTTCTCTTCGCGCGGGAATTATGTGGCCGGAGATCTCGCTCGAACATACGACCGGTGGCGCGTGGAGTACGGTCAACACCCTGACCCCTTCAGCGATCAACGCGTGGGTCGGCGAGGAAGTGAAGGTGCTCGGGGTGGAGGGCACGGTTCGAACGTCGATCAACGACAACATGTTCGCACTAACGGGTTCCGTTTTCGGGTTCGATGATACCTCAGGAACCCTATTGTCGTTCCGCGGCTGGGCTCTGCACAACGAGAAGGCGACGGTGTTCGGCCACTTGCCACTGCCACCACTCAACCCGTTCATCAGTCTGATCCAGCAAAACAAGACACGCTCCTTTATCGAAATCGATCATCGGGCGGGCTTCTATGGGCGGCTCGAGTGGCGTCCACCGGCGCCGTTCGGCGCCGCGCTTTTTTACTACGACAACCGTGGGGATCCGCAGGCATTCAAACCGAGCGGACAGTGGGGCTGGCGCACTCGGTTCCTCAACCTCGGCATCAATGCCGACCTTGGTTCCAAGACGCGCCTGCTCGCACAGGCGATGACCGGTTCAACCATCATGGGGTTCAAGACGAACGGCCAGCGCTGGGTCCATACGCAGTTCCGGTCAGCTTACGTGTCGATCACGCAGACGCTCACCGATAAAGCGGCGGTGACCGGACGCATCGAGACATTCCGCACGCACGAGCTCGGCAGTGAGATGTCACCGCTGGACAGCGAGCATGGCTGGTCGACGACCGTCGCGCTGCGATACAATTTGCGAAGCAATCTAACCGGCTTCGCTGAGGCCATGAATGTCCGTAGCCGCCGTGGCGTGAGAGCGGATCTCGGCCTCGATCCCTTCCAGCCGCAAACGGTCTTCCAGCTTGGATTGAGGGTCCGCCTATGAACCGCGCGGAATGCCTGCTTATCGGCCTGTTCACCTGTTTGAGTGCTGCCTGCAGCAATGGCCCGCGCATGGGCGAGGGTTCCGAGCCCCTGTCGGTTACCAAGCTTGCCGACCTGCCGCCGCCGTCCGGAGCCGACCTCGTTGTCGCGAGCAGCCCCTATCATATCGGGCCCTTCGACAAGCTCCAGATCACCGTGTTCGGCGTGCCCGAGCTCAGCGGCAAGTTCCAGGTCGATGCCGCTGCCCGTTTGTCTTTGCCACTTGCCGGGACAATCGACGCGGCAGGGCTGACGCCCACCGAGCTCGCGCAAGCAATTGATACGCGGCTGCGCGGCAATTTCGTCAAGAACCCGCAGGTCAGCGTCAATCTCGAGGAGACGACCAGCCAGGTCTACACAGTCGATGGGCAGGTCGGACAGCCGGGGAGCTATCCCGCGCTCGGCAACATCACGCTGATGCGGGCGGTGGCGAACGCAAAAGGGACGGGCGAGTTTGCCCGGCTCGATGACGTCGTGGTCTTCCGCTCGGTCAACGGCAAGCCAATGGCCGCGTTGTACAACCTGGGCTCCATCCGCCGGGGAATTTATCCTGACCCCAAAATCTACGCCAACGACATCGTCGTCGTCGGCGATTCCAAGGCGAAGCGCCTGTTCCAGCAGTTCGCCCAGATGTTCCCGCTACTCACTACGCCTCTCGTCATTGGGCTGGAAAGGATCCGCTGATGGACACCATCTCGCCGCATGTGATGGGCTTCGCGCAAGGTCAGATACCCATCGTAGTTGGGCCTGCCGGGGCCGAGCGTGTTCCCCCGATTCGCCGCCTGATGCGCGCTGCGTCGCGCTGGCGCTGGGTGCTGCTGGGCGGCGTCGCTTTGGGTGCAGTCGCGGGTATCCTCATCACCGCGTTCATGAGCCGCCAATATACGTCAACGGCTCGGCTAGAAATCACGCGTGACACCGACCGCGTCGTCGACATCGGTAGTGTGGAGCGCGACACCAGCGTCGCCGATCAGGAATTCTACCAGACCGAGTACGGGCTGCTGCAGACAAAGGCGCTTGCAGAGCGTGTCGCTCGCGAGTTGGGGCTGGCCGACACACCCCAGGTGCTCAAGATGTTCGGACACCCGGAACTGGTCCCGGCGGGACGAGCCGAGCTGCTCGACCCTGCCAAGCGGGCGCACCGCGTCGAAGTCATCGGCAAGGCGCTGCTCGAGCATGTCGGGATCGCGCCCGTCCGTGGCTCGCGGCTCGTTGACGTGACCGCGGTTACTCCGGATCCGGCATTGTCGCAGCGAATTGCGCAGAGCTGGAGCCGGCTGTTCATCGAGACCAATCTCGAGCGCAGATACGAGTCCTCGGATTACGCGCGCAAATTTCTCGAGAGCCGGCTCGAGCAGATGCGCACGAAGTTGGAGGATTCGGAACGAAAGGCGGTTGGATATGCCGCGAGCCAGGGCATCATCCTCCTGCCGAGCCAAGCGCCCGCAGCGGGCAAGGACGTTGCACCATCGAGCGCTGACCGATCGCTCGTCAGCGACGATCTCGTCACGCTGAACAACGCGTTGTCGGTCGCCACGGCCGAGCGGGTCCAGGCGCAAACGCGGCTAACTAGTCGGCCCGACGCGACTTCCGCGGCGCTCGACAACACCGCCATCGGCAGGATGCGGGAAGAGCGGGCGCAGGATCAGGCGGACTATGCCAAGATGTTACAGCAGTTCGAGCCGAAGTATCCGCCCGCACTCGCGCTGAAGGCGCATATCAATTCGCTCGACGACGCGATCGCCGCCGAGGAACATCGGGTCGGGACCTCGTTCCAGGAGAATTATCAGTCCGCTCTTCAACGCGAGCGGCTACTCGGAGCGCGGGTGAACGCCTTGAAAGGCAACCTCGTCGACCTTCGGCAACGCAGCATCCAGTATAACTTCTATCAGCGCGACGCCGACACCAACCGTGAACTCTATAACGCTCTGTTGCAGCGCTATAAGGAAGTTGGCGTCGCCGGCGGCATCGAGAAGAACAACGTCAGTGTCGTCGATGAGCCCAAGCTGGCGGATCGTCCGAGCAGCCCCAAGCTGGCAATCAATCTTTTGCTGGCGATGTTCTTTGGCGGGCTCGCAGGCATGGGCGTCGCTGCTGGTCTCGATCAAATCGACGAGGGAATCGGGGACCCCGGTGAGACCGAGTCCAAGCTCGGCCGCCCGCTGCTCGGCACTGTGCCGCGAGTAAAGCGCGAAACGCCTCTCGAGGCCTTCGAGAATCCGCGATCGCCGCTCGTCGAGGCTTATTTGGCGATCGAGGCGGCACTCGAGCTATCAACATCGCGCGGAACACCGAAGTCCGTGGCGGTAACCAGCACGCGACCACGCGAGGGCAAGTCGATCACCGCACTTGGCCTCGCCCAGACGCTAGCGCGTGCCAAGCGCAAGGTGGTTCTCGTCGACGCCGACCTGCGCGCTCCCTCCGTCCACCGCTACTTCGACCTGTCGAACGAAGGCCCAGGAGTCAGCAACTTCCTTGCTGGAAGCGACGACATCGACGCGATCGTTCGTACCACCCACCGGGAAGGCTTGTCGGTCATCACGGCCGGGCCGCACCCGCCGAACGCAGCCGATCTGCTCACGGGGCCGCGCCTCACTGACCTGATCACCCGGCTGCAGGAACGCTTCGACCACGTGATCGTCGATGCATCGCCGGTCATCGGGCTCGCCGATGCGCCTCTGATTGCGGCTGCGGTCGAGGGTGTCGTCTACGTGGTCGAGGCCCGCGCCATACAGGCCGGGGCCGCCAAGCGCGCGCTGCAACGCCTGGAGACCGTGCAGGCGAACGTGATCGGCATCGTAATCACCAAATTCGAACCTCGGCATGCGCACCTCGGATACGGCTATGGCTACGGTTTCGAGTACAGCTACGATCAGTGATGCATCTGGCCGCCACCCAACGGCACGCCACAAGTTCGTCGCACGAGCGGGCATAGTCGTAGGCGCGAGCGCAGCCGCAGCAGTGTTCCTGCCAGCTTCGCTTGCGACCTGGACCGATGTCGATCACCAGCAGATCGCAACGCACATCGCGCCGTGGAATGCTCCGCTCGCGGCCGATGCGGCCGCGGCAATTGGCGGTGATCCGCGACTACCTGAAGTCCGCCGGCTGGTGAGCAGGGCGCTCGATCGAGATACGACGCAGGTGCAGGCGATCGAGCTTCGGGCGCTCGACTTGGCCCTCTCCGGCGATACTGAGCGCGCTCGTGCGCTTTTCCGCCTCTCCGACCGGCTCAGTCGCCGGAGCTTGCCGACGAGACTTTGGCTAATTCAGGATCAAGTGGATCGCGGCAATGTTGCCGGCGCGCTGCGCAATTTCGACCTCGCGCTTAGAACGACGACGGATGCTCAGCCCATCTTGTTTCCCGTGCTCGCCAAGGCATCGGCTGACCAGACTCTAACCCGTCCGCTTGCCCAGGTCCTCGACCGCCCCAGTGACTGGCGACTGATGTTTATCGACTGGGTGATCGCCAATACTGCCGACCTGGCGCCCGTTGCGCGCGTCGTTGCAGAGATGCGGGACGAGCGATTTGTCCTTGGCAGCGACTTGGACCAAAAATTGATTGAGCGGCTGGTCACGAAGGGCGAGTTCGCTCAAGCGCGAGCTCTGAACTGGCGCTTCGGCCATGCCGCCAGCGGAGTCGCCGACCCAAATTTTGCCGACTCCTTGGCGCGATACCCCTTCGGTTGGGGGCTGGTCAGCAATGGCTCTATCGGCGCCGAACGGACGCTCAGCGGCTCGTCGACAGTGCTCAGCTATCGGGCAGCGGCGGCCAACAGCGGGCAAGTCGCGGCTCAGCTGCTAAGTTTGAAACCCGGCCGCTATGTTTTGTCCACGACGACCGCCGCGGCAGCGGTTGGCGGGCGGCCGTATTGGTCGGTTGCTTGTGCCGATGCCGGCGGCGCGCAACTCGCGCGCGTGGATCAGCCGATGGCTGCACATGAGCGGACGGCGAGCGAGTTCACGATTCCGCCCGGCTGCTCCGCTCAGTGGCTGACGCTGAGGCTCCGCCCGGCAGCCGATTCCTCGGAGCAGTCCGGTGCGATCACATCGGTTTCTGTATCCGGGGCCTGAACGTATCGGTCGATCACATATTGGCCGAATAGCGCCACTCCGAACCGCTTTGTGCGTCTTCCGACGGCAACGAGACGATAGCCGCACGACTTGGCCAGAGCACCGGAAACTGCATTGTCAGCGGCGGTCACG
The DNA here is from genome assembly GCA_040388865.1 of Pseudomonadota bacterium. Lineage (GTDB taxonomy): Bacteria > Pseudomonadota > Alphaproteobacteria > Sphingomonadales > Sphingomonadaceae > Sphingomicrobium. The sequence goes on from JAZKBB010000006.1 coordinate 88,942, forward strand.
TACCAGAATCTACCGCTTGCAATTCCACAGCGTCGATGGGCCTCCCGGATCGCAGCGCGCGCCAGATTCCTCGCGCGAGCGGCCGGTGCCGTCCACACATCCCCGACCTGGAGGTCATTGGGCGCCATGAACGGAAAGCGGTACCAGCGCGGTGTGACGATCAGGCGGTGGACCGTTTGACCCCCTTGTTCGACGCGTAACTCGGTAAACCCGGAACGGGCGAAACCGCCTGCCTTTCCAAGGCCCCACCAGATGTAATTGACGACCGTGCGGGAGCCTTCGGGTGGCGGACCGTCCGATTGTGGACTCCAGCTGCGAAACCGTGCTCCGGAGGGAAGGCTCGGGACGCCGCTCATCGGCCCTTCACAGTCGCAGCGATAGAAGTGAATCTTCACGCAATCTGACCGGGCGGTTCGCCCACGGGCGGCTTGCCCGAGCGGGCACATACCTCACGCAATTGCGGGCTCACGTTCCAACGTTGCAGGATTTCGGCAACACCCGAGAGAGCGGAATGTTTGGAGATGAGGCCGAGTCCTGTGAGCCAGACAAGCCGCAAATCGAGCCCTATCGTGCGATGCTGCACATACAGAAGCGCCAACCGGTTTTTCCACGGGCGAATGGTCGCGTCGTACACCGCGTGCGGATCTGGCGAGCCTTCCAGGATTTCGCCTTCGTCGGAAAAGACGATCGACGCGAGGTCCGTGATGCCCGGGCGGACTGACAAGAGCCGTCGCTCGGCAGCCGTGTAGCGATCCGTACCGCCGAGACGCAGATTGGGTCGCGGTCCGACGACACTCATGTCGCCCATCAACACGTTCCAGAATTGGGGTAGCTCGTCGATCTTGAACCGACGAAGCGCCACACCCAACCTCGTCAAACGCGGGTCCGACAAAGCAGTGGAACTACAGCCAAGCGGTTCGCTTTCAACGATCATCGTCCGGATTTTGATCATCCGGAACTCCCGTCCGAACCGCCCGACGCGCAGCCCCCGGTAAAACGGCGACTGCCCGTCTCCGGCCCACACGAGCAAAGCGGCTATCGCGACCACCGGCAGCGTCGCTGCGAGAGCCGCAAGCGAAAAAACGATGTCGAACAAGCGCTTGGTCATCAATTCACAAGGATCTGCCTGATCACATTCGCGATGCTCGCGGCGTCAAGGCCGTATCTCGCCCTAAGAAAGCGCTGGTCGCCGACGACGTCCGGGAACATGTCCTCCAGGCCAAATCGGCGGAAGGTCTTGAGCGACATCGCCGCTTCGGCGCAGACCTCGGCGACGGCACTGCCCAAACCTCCAGTGACCACATGTTCTTCGAGGGTGAACACGTGAGCGCGCCCCTCGACGGCGGCGCGGATTCCTTCCACGTCGAGCGGCTTAATCGTGTGCACGTCCACGACGCGGACGCCTATCCCTTGACCCGCGAGCAAGTCCGCGGCCGCCAGCGCTTCCGATAGAATCGCACCGGTCGCGAAAATCACCGCGTGCTCGCCTTCGCGGACTCGACGCACCTTTCCGAACTCGACAGGGCCCGCGGCCAGCCCCGCCGAGCCCTTGTCGATCCGCAGGTAAGCCGGACCGCCGCGCGCATAAAGCTGCATGGTGAGTTCATAAGCCTGCCACGGGTCTGATGGCGCAACCACCGTCATGCCGGGCAGGGTTCGCATGAAGGCCAGGTCCTCGGTCGCGAAGTGCGACATTCCGAGCTGTCCGTAGGAAAAGCCGCCACCGATTGCGACGACCGTCACGTTTGCTGCATGGCAACAAACGTCATTGCGCAGCTGCTCGAGGCAGCGCAGCGTCGGGAAGTTGCCGATCGAGTAGGTGTAGGCTCGTGCGCCGGTCAGGGCCATGCCGCACGCGACTGCCGTCATGTTCTGCTCGGCAACCCCGGCATTTACATACTGGCTCGGGAACCGCTCGATGAAGTCGTTGAGGACCCCGAAACCAAGGTCGCCATTGACGATCATGATCTGGTCGTCCCGTGCCGCAAGCTCGGTCAGGGCCTGGACGAACGCTTCACGCATGGCTGGCCACGACATCCACACCGAGCTCGAGCATGGCTGCGGCATATTCAGCGCCTTGGGGCGAACGATAATGCCACAAGACTTCATTCTCCATGAACGAGACCCCGCGCCCTTTGACTGTGTCAGCGACTATGCAAAGCGGTCGGTCGTCCGCAGCGTCGGCCAATGCGGCTCGGAGCGCGTTATGATCGTGCCCGTCCACCCGAATTGTGTGCCAACCGAACGCTCGCAACTTGGCTGACAAGGGCTCGAGGTTGATCGTCTCTGACACGCGGCCGAGCGACTGCAGCTTGTTGTAATCGATGACGGCGCGGAGGTTGCCGAGCCCATGATGGCCGGCGAACAGTATCGCTTCCCAGGTCGAGCCTTCGTCGCACTCGCCATCGCTGAGCAAGACGAACACGCGCTGCTTGCCCCCGAGGCGCCGCAGGTTGAATGCCATCCCCGCTCCGACCCCGAGCCCGTGACCGAGGGAGCCAGTCGACAGCTCGACTCCGGGAACGCCCTTGTGGCTGACGTGGCCGGACAGCCGCGATCCGTTGCGATAATGATCATCGAGCGCGGACACGTCCAAGAAGCCGCGCTCCGCCAGCGCGGCATAGACGCACGCTCCCGCGTGGCCCTTCGACAGGATGAAGCGGTCGCGCTCCGGCCATTGCGGCTTAGCAGCGTCGATACGCAGTACGGCGCCGTACAGCACCGCGACAATGTCCGCGATCGACAGACCAGAACCGACGTGGGCGCTTCCGCCTCGGCTGCACATGCGCACCACGTGTCGGCGCAGGCGCAGCGCGAGTTCCTCGGTCGAACTCACTCGAAGAAATCCCGCACGGCCGCGATAACGGCGGTGAGCTGCAGGTCATCGAGAAGATGGTTCATCGGCAGCAGGAGCGACCTGTCGAGATAGCGCTCGGTTCGGGGCAGATCCTGAGAAAAGCCAAGCCCTCGAAAGCCATGAATTGGCACCCCGCCCCATTGCACGATTGTTCCGATGCCCCGGCCGGTAAGAAAGGCGCGGAGCTCGTCTCGGCAGTCGCAACGGATCTCGTAATTCTGGAAAATGTCGAAATGGCGCTCGTCAGTGCCAGGGGCCGGCGGCAGCTCCAGGGCCGATATGTCGGTCAGCGCTTCTTGATAGCGTGCGGCAATTTCGCGACGGCGTTCGAGCACAGCATCATACCAGCCGAGCTTGAACGCGAGAATCGCGGCCTGGAGATTGTCGATGCGCGCGTTTGTGCCCCACACAGCGCAATCCGCGGGAATGATCTTGTCTGCGGCCGCGCCGTGATTGCGCATCGCCCGCACCGTCGCTGCGAGGCTGTCGTCGTTGGTAACCAGCGCACCGGCGTCGCCGAAGCAGCCGAGAGTTTTTGACGGGTAAAAGCTAAACGAACCCCAGTGCCCGAACGTGCCCGCCGCTTGCCCGTCCAGCTTCGCGCCGAGCGCCTGCGCTGCATCCTCGTAGATGTCGAGGCCGTGTTCGTCGGCGACTTCGAGCAGTCCAGCCATCTCGCATACGCGTCCATTAACATGCACGGCCAAGATTGCCCGAGTTCGAGGAGTGATAGCGGCGCGCACGGCTTCGACGTCGATCAACCCATCGCGGTCGTCGATCTCCACCGGCACTGCAACGGCACCGGCGAAATGGATCGATTGCGCTGCAGCGATGAACGCGTGGCTTGGCAGGATGATTTCGTCACCAGCGCTGATGCCTGACGCGCGTAACCCCAGCAGCATGGCGTTCGTGCAGTCGGAAACGCCGATCACGTGATTCACCGCGAGGTACGACGCGAGCTTTCGCTCAAATTCGTCCACCGCCGCCTGGAGAATGAATCCGCCGCCGTAAGCGGTGTCCGCGATAATCCGCAGATATTCGGCAGACCGCTCTTCGAAGAGGGCCTTCCAGTCGAAGAACGGTACGGGCGTCGCGGTTGCTCGGTCCAACAGGTCCATCGGAGCAATCGACGCCATGAACTTTCCACCCCGCTAGGCAGCACACACGAGAGTGGCTCGCCGCCTTGAATTGGTGCCTCGTTGGGCATCGGCGGTTCAATCGTGAGGCCACCGGGGGTGCTGATGCGGATTGCGTACGTTACGCAGTGGTTTGAACCCGAGCCGAACATCGTCAAAGGCATCCAGTTCGTGCATGCCCTGCAGGCGGCCGGTCATGATGTCACCGTCGTGACGGGCCTTCCGAATTATCCGTCAGGGCGAATCTTTCCTGCCTACCGCGTACGGCTGATCCAGCGCGAGCTGATCGACGGAGTCGAGATCGTCCGGCTGCCGCTGTACCCCAGCCATGATCGGTCATCGCTGCGCCGGTCGCTCAACTTTCTTAGCTTCTTCGTTTCAGCTTTCGTCTATCTGCTGCTGCGGCGATCGCGGTTCGACCTCGCTTACGTCTATCACCCGCCGATTACCGTCGGCCTGGCTGCAGCCCTCGCCCGGATGCCGTTTTTGCTGGACGTTCAGGACCTCTGGCCGGACACGATCGCCGCAACGGGGATGAGCGGCGCGTCGGGGCTCGTCGGCCCGCTCGGAGCCTGTTGCCGCTTCGTTTACGCGCGCGCGTCCGCCATCGTCGCGCAATCCGAAGGCATGAAGCACGCGCTTGTCGAACGCGGGGTGCCCGAGGCCAAGGTGACCGTGATCCACAACTGGGCTGAAGCCGAATTCCAGATTGTGCCGGCAGGAGCGTCCTCCGAAGCTCCGTTCACATTGGTTTACGGGGGCAATCTCGGGCGGGCGCAGCAGCTCGGCAACCTTATCGAAGCGGCGGCGATCCTCAAACGTGAGCGCCCCGACATCCGCATTCTGCTGTTCGGCAGCGGCATCGACGAAGACGATCTTCGCAGGCAAGCGGAGCGGCAGCGCCTCGGGAATATCCGCTTCGGAGGCCGCATCCCCGTACAAGAGATCGTTCAGGAGTTCGCAGGTGCGGACGCGCTGCTCCTGCATCTTGGCGATGATCCCTTATTCGCGATCACCATCCCGTCGAAGACTCAGAATTATCTCGCGATGGCCAGGCCCATCGTTGCGGCCGTGAATGGGGAAGCGGCGCAGATACTCCGCGATTCTGGAGCGGCCGTTGTCGTTCCGCCAGCGCAGCCTGCCGCGCTCGCAAACGCGATTATCGAAGTTGCGGATGCCTCGCGAAGCAAGCGGGAGAGAATGGGCGAAGCCGGTGCCGAATATTATCGCCAGCACTTCTCATTTTCCGAAGGGATGAGCCGCACCGTGTCGCTTCTCGACGGCACTTATGCTGCACTCGCTCTCGCTGCAGACCAGCGGAGAACAGCATGAGTTCGCCGATCGCGCTGTCTGGAGGGCTGAGAACTGCGGCCGAGGCAGAAGAAGGCGCGCGAAATCGCGCCATTTTTGACGCCAATCCCTCAAGCTTGGAAACGAAGCTCGAGAATTTTCCAAAATATGTGCGGCGGCAGAACCTGACCCGCTTCCTCGCATTGTACGAGCTCTTCAAGCGCGTGCTGGCGATCAAGGGATCGGTGATCGAATGCGGGGTTCATCAAGGCTTCGGATTGATGACCTGGTTGAAGCTTTCGGCGATCCTCGAACCGGTCAATCTGACTCGCCGCGTCTACGGCTTCGATAGTTTCGAAGGCTTCCCCGAGATTGCAGAGCAGGATCGGTCCGCCGCGTCATGTCACGTCGAGCGAGGCGCTCTCGCTGCCGATGCTCACGAGGAGCTGATCCAGCTGATTGAGATTTATGACAGCACGCGCTTCCTCGGCCACGTTTCCAAAGTGGAGCTGGTTCGGGGCGACGCGCGGCAGACGATTCCTGCTTTCATCAGCGAGCATCCCCATCTCGTCGTCAGCTTGTTGTTCCTCGATTTCGATCTTTACGAGCCGACAAAGATAGCCCTCGACTACTTCGTCCCGAGGATGCCGAGAGGCGCGGTCCTGGCCTTCGATGAGCTCGATAATCCACTGTGGCCGGGGGAGACGCTAGCGATGCTTGAGCGGCACGCTCAGCGGCCGCTACGGATCGAGCGATTGGACTTCGATCCATACATCGGGTTCGCGATGCTGGATTGAGAGGTTTTGTTTCGAACCGCGGCGCAGCTTGGGGGCACTGACGAGTTGATGAGAGCGGGACGGGGCACCACGTGAATCGAACCAGCGCCATTTCGGCGTCGCAATGGCAGTTTTCGAAGGTTCTGCCGATCGTCACTCCTGCGGTGCTGACCCGGCTGCCGCTGGCGATCGTGTTCGGGTACGTCGTTGCCACATTCCTGCTCTTTCTCGGTTGGCCGATCGACTGGCCGATCTATACTTTCGCCAATTGGGCGTGGCTGGTCGCATATGTGAGCCTGTGCCTCGCCGTGGTCGGCATCGGAGCGCATCGCGGCTCGGCCGGTCGGACCCGGGTCACGGCGCCCCTGCCCTACCTGTCTGTGCTGCTGCCGCTCGGCGCTGTTGCCGCCGCCTTGCTGCTCATCCCGTCGAGCCTCGTCTACACCGGCCTCCATCCCTGGGACTTGATTGACGCGCTCAAGGACCAGGGAGCCGCCTATCGGCGCATGCAGCAACAGCTGCTGCTCACGAGCGGCGAGCGCGACTATATCGTCGCGATCCGGGCAGCTCTTGCGCCGCTCACCTACGCCATCCTGCCGCTCGGCATCATCAGGTGGCGTTCGATCGGATGGCGCGGACGCGCATCCGTCGCGGTGATCGTGACGACAGCCATCGTCTTCTCGATCCTGCGCGGGACCGACAAGGAGCTCGCTGATCTGTTCGTCGTCGGCATCGCCGCCGCATTCGTCTCGGTGGGACGAAACATGGCCATGGGTAAGGCCGATCGGAACCTGATTCAGCGCACATGGAAGCTCGCTGCATTGGCAGTGCTGTTTCTTGTGTTCGCCCAAAGCCTGTTCACCGAACGCAAGGAACAGCGATTGGGTGGGTTCGTGAGCAGGACTTCGGTGTGCGCGAACAACAGCCGCATCTGCGCGGATCTCGACAATCCGGCGATCTCTTGGCTCCCGCTTCGCCAGCGATTCGGAGTCACCGTTTTCATCCTCTCGACCTGCTCAGGCTATTACGGACTCGAGCTGGCGATGGAGAAGTCGTTCGACAGCAGCTTCGGCCTTGGCCATTCGCCCGCTTCGCTCTCCGTCTATGAGGCGATTACGGGCGATCCAACGCTGCACAAGCGTACCTACACCTACCGCAACGGGGCCGATGGGTGGTCGGAAGATTATTACTGGTCGACGCTAATCGCGTGGATTGCCAATGACGTAGGGTTCGCGGGTGCCGTGCTCGTGCTGGGGCTGCTCGGCTTCATGTGGGGCAAATGGTGGCGTGAAGCGGCCGCGGGGATGAGCGACCCGGCCGCGGTGTTATTTGCTCTCTCGACTACGATGATCTTCTACCTGCCCGCGAACGACCAGGTACTGGCGAGCTATGACGGCTACACCACGTTCCTGTTCTGGCTTGGCCTTTGGTTTTGGCACCGCTCGCGCCGGGCCCTTTCCGCCGCCGTGCCTGCGCGCCCGGAAGACGGCAATTGATCCGCCACGCGGCGATCCCTGCTTATTTCGCACTCCGCGTCGGCTCGGCGTTGGTCCTGCTGAAGCTCTCGGCCGAGTTCCTGACGGTCGCAGGATTTGCCAACTTCACACAGTTCCTCGCCTTCGCCTCGCTGCTCAACATGGCCGCCGTTGGGGGCGCGCAGAATGGCTTGATCCGACAATCGGCCGCAGCAAACGCTAGCGACCTCGCGGACGTAAGTGGCGCCGGACTTGCAATGTGGGCCGCGGCGGTGCCCATCTTGGGGATTCCGGTTGTGCTGTTCAGCGGCCAAGTGTCACATATTCTCACTGGCAGCAGTGCGTATTGGCAAGCCATCATCGCATTGACCGCGCTGTCGCTGCTGGGCGGACCGGGGCAGATCTGCTGGAGCATTCTATCAGGCCGCAATTGGGTAGCGCGCAGTCTCGGCGCGCAAGCGTTCGGCATCGTTGCCGGCACCGCTGGAGCCGCGTGGTTCATCCTTCACGCGAATTTCGTCGGCGCTGCACTGGCCTTTGCAGCCGGTCCGCTTCTGGCATCGCTCGCGACCATTCCGCTTGTGGCACGCCTGCAGCTGACCTGGCGTCCGACGACCCGCGGTCTGACACGGCTGATATGCTATTCTGCCGCGATGGCGTCGACGCTGACCTTCAGCGCGTTGACGCTATTCGTCTTGAGGTGGATGTATCGCGAGCAATTCGGTTCGACAGAGCTGGGCTACTGGATGGCCGCGAACCGCATTTCGGACATGTCGACGCAGTTTCTCGGGCTGCTCATGCTGCAGGCGTTCGTTCCGCAGTTCGCAATGGCTGCCAGCGCCGAGGAGCGGCGCCGAGTTATGGTGCGGTACGGACTTTTGGGCGCAGCGGTATCGGGTGTTGCCCTGGTCGTGTTTGTCTCTGCCGGGAGGACGCTCGTTCGCCTGTTCCTTTCGGACGCCTACATCCCCGCAATTCCATCCATCAGACTTTATATGATCGGAGATCTGTGCCGCGTCGCGGTGGCGCTAGCGATGTTCACCGCCTTCGCCGCGGGCAAACCCGGGCGCTATGCGGCGATCGAAATCGGCACCATGACGATGATGGCACTGCTGGCAATAATCCTCATGAAATCCGGTCAGGTCATGGCGCCGCAGATCGCTTACGTAGCGGCGTTTGCGCTGACGGCTCTTGCGGTGACCTCGCCTTTGGTTTTCCAGTTACGGTTGCAGCATCGAGGACGGTGGCGACCGCATGTCGAACGTCAAACACCTCTTGCAGGCAGCGAGCCGCGGCTTCGTTAATCTTCCCGCGCTTCGCGAGGCGATCCGCCTGCTGGAAAAACAGGTTTGGTTCTCCGAACGGGACTGCGGATCCCACGCCATATCGCTCGATTATCCGCACATAATCGCTGCCGTGCTCGACCGCCGCGATGATCGGGAGCCCAGCCCTTAGGTAATCGATTGTCTTCGAGGGAATGCTGAAGCTGGTCACACCGGGAACGGTTACCACCATGCCGACGTCGCAGGCGCTCAACAGCTCGACATAATCGGCGCGAGTGAGGGAAGGACGAAACAGAATATTCGCCTGCTTTGCCGCACGCGCGGTAATCATTGGCGCAAGCCGTCCCTCGCCAACAAACAGGAAGTTCAGATCCGAGCCGGCGATCATTGCCGCGTCGGCGGCGGCCAGCATTTGCTCGAACCCGCGTCCCTCCACAAGCTGGCCACCGAAGACCGCGATGGGTCTGTCGATTGGTAGCGAGTGGCGACGACGGACCTCTGTTCGATCCGCAGTAGCGGCGGCGCTCACATCGCCCCAGATTGGAGTAACGAGCACCCGTTGCTCGGGACCAACCCGGAACCGCCGGCGGAGGTATTCTGCATTGCCTGGCAGCGTGCAGACGATGGCGGTGAAGCTTCGGAGCAGGGCTTGTTCCCAGGCGCGCGCGATCCGCAACGGCAAGCCGCCTGGAATTCGACCGATCTCATGATGGTGATCAGGGAAGAAGTCCCAGACGAACAGGAGCCGGTACGGAATTCCCGCAGCAACGATTTTCCTCACCAGTGGCGAAATGCCGAGGGCAGGCATCCAGCAGATGGCAAGGTCGAAGGACGAGAGATCGAACCGCTCGGCCGCCACACGCGCCACTCGCCACCCGCTGAGGATGAACTTGCTGGCGCCATGGACCACCTCTCCCAATCCCGAAACCGCTCGAGCGGGACAGCGGACGACACGCACGCCGGACGCGGCGATGAACTCCTCAATCGTAGCGCCCGGCGGTGCATGCCAGTCGAGATGCAGCACCTCGACCCCATGTCCATCGGCGACGAGCGCATCAGCGAGTTCGGTGGTTAGGTAAGATTCCCCGGCCCCGGTGGGGTACTGCATGGCGACCATCAGCACATGCATGGTAGTGCCACGCGCGCGCTCAGCGCTCGTTCCAGACTACGCGACGTACGTAATCCGTGTAGCTGAGGATGATCCGCACCACTTTCTCCGAAACATTGGGAACCGCATAGTCTGAGGGGAGCAGCGGTTTGGTATATTGGATCGCCATGACGTCGAGCGCCTGGAGTACGCGGGTGGGGTCCAAACCGGTCATCATGACGACCCCTTCTTCCATTGCTTCGGGGCGCTCGTGAGCATCGCGCAGGTTCAGCGCGGGGAATCCCAGGATGGACGACTCTTCGCTGATCGATCCGCTGTCTGACAGAACAGCATGGGCGTTCAGCTGAAGCGAGTTGTAATCAGCGAAGCCGAACGGCTTCAGAAGCCGCACCAGCGGATGGAACTCCAGAGAAAGAGCCTCGATGCGCTTGCGTGTCCGGGGGTGCGTGGAGACCAGGATCGGCTCACCGAACGTAATCGCGACGGCCTCGAGCGTTCGTACCAGGTGCCGGATGCGCTCGTCGGAATCGACGTTCTCGGCGCGATGCGCGCTGACAAGGAAGTAACCGCCGGGCTTCAATTCGAGGCGCGTGAGGATGTCGGATCGGTCGATTTTGGATCGGAAATGATTCAGCACTTCGAACAGCGGACTGCCGGTCTTGATGATCCGGTCAGCGGGCAAACCCTCGGCCAGCAGATATTCGCGCGCGATTGCCGAGTAAGGAAGGTTGATGTCCGCGACATGGTCGACGATGCGACGGTTGATCTCCTCGGGCACACGTTCATCGAAGCAACGATTGCCGGCCTCCATGTGAAAAACGGGAATATGCCGCCGCTTCGCCGCGATCGCCGAAAGTGAGCTGTCCGTGTCACCGAGCACGAGCACGGCATCGGGCCGCTCCTCCGCGAGAAGTTGATCAGCGCCCATGATCACTCGGCCGATCGTCTCCGCCGGGGTTTCGCCGGCTGCGGCGAGGTTGTGATCGGGCGCGCGAAGCTCAAGCTCGTCGAAGAAGATCGAGTTCAGCTCATGATCGTGGTTCTGGCCGGTGTGCACGAGAACGTGATGCGTCGTCTTGTCGAGCGCGGCGACCACGCGAGAGAGCCGAATGATCTCCGGGCGCGTGCCGACGATCGTCATGACCTTGAGCCGCGAAGCGGTCATAGAGTCATTGGGTGTGTGTCGGGTCGTTGGGCGTCGAACTGTTCGTTGGCCCATGTGAGCACAACGAGCTCGTCATCGCCGATGTTGGTCACATCGTGGCCCCAGCCAGGGATGGTTTCGATCATCAACGGCTCGGCCGACGAACTCACCACCTCGTAAGACTCCCCCGTCAGCGCATGGCGGAAGCGGAAGCGACCCGTACCGTGCGCAACCAGGAACTTTTCGACCTTGCTGTGGTGGTAATGGCCCCCGCGAGTTGCCCCCGGGTGCGCAGTGAAGCAGGAGAACTGCCCACTCGACTGGGTCTTGAGCACTTCGATGAATTTGCCGCGGCTGTCCTCGTGCGCAGGTACACGATAGCTCGCTTTGTCGACCGGCATTGCGGCGACCACGCTCGTATAAAGCGCGCGCGGCAACGCCATGCCCATGTCGCGAATTTCGCCGTTGTTTCGTCGTTCGGCGAACGCCTCGATCAGCTTGGCGATTTCGCCGACAGTCGTCTGCTGCACGTGCGCCGGTTCCATAATGCCGCCGACTTGAGGCGGGTTCGCGAAAAGTTCGAGCCACTGTTCAATGAGGTCGTCGATGTACAATAGCGACAGCGGCGCGGACGGATCGTCAATTGGCAGCGGCAGGCCACGCACTGCATTGTGACAGAAGGTGGCGATCACCGAATTGTAGTTCGGCCGGCTCCACTTGCCGTACACGTTCGGGAGTCGCCAAATCGAAACGATCGCCGCCTTGTGAGCGCCGAGTTCGAGCAGCACCTCCTCCCCGGCACGCTTGCTCCGCCCGTATTCCGTCTCGTCGAGGGCCTTTGCTGATGAGCTGTACACGATCAGCGGCTTTCGCCCGCCCTTAGCCACTACATCGGCGACCCACGCGGTGTGGTCCCGGTTCGACCGCAGGAACTCCCCTTCGTCGGTCGGTCGGTTGACGCCTGCGAGGTGAAATATCGTGGCGGATCTCGCGATTTGCCCCTCGGCATCCGCGAGATCCGTTGCCCGCGTGATCGGCCACACCTCGTGACCTTGTTCTCGGAGCCGCAGCACGAGATTGGACCCGATGAACCCGTTTGCTCCCGTGACTGCAATCTGCTGGCGGTCAGGACTCATAAGCGCGTTCGCCTGTGAGGCACTCACGGACGCACGGTAGGGTGCTCAAAATCGTCGCCATTTCGTCGACATCCAGCTGGCGCGTGTTGTTCGAACTGAAGTCGTCAACATTGGACACTCTTGGTTCGCCCTCTGTGAAATAAGCGTCGTAATTAAGATCCCGGCGATCCGGGGCGACGCGGTAATAGGTTTGACGATCCTCCGCCGTCACCAGCTCCTCCCGGCTGAGCAGGGTTTCATACTGCTTCTCTCCGTGACGGGTGCCGATCACGCGAATGGGGTGGCGCGGCCTGTCCATGACCCTGAGCACCGCTTGCGCGAAATTCGCCATCGTCACCGCCGGAGCCTTCTGCACGTACATGTCTCCGTTCGCACCGTAGTTGAAAGCGTAGAGACATAGGTCGACCGCCTCGCCGAGAGTCATCACGAAGCGCGTCATGCTTGGGTCGGTGACGGTGATCGGTTCGCCGTCACGCACCTGCTGCATGAACAGCGGGAGAACCGACCCGCGGGAACCGAGCACGTTGCCGTAACGCGTGGTCGAAAGAATCGTCCGGCTGCCGTCGATGACCCTCGCCTTACTGGCGACGACCTTTTCCATCAGCGCCTTCGACATTCCCATCGCGTTGATCGGGTAAACTGCCTTGTCCGTCGAGAGGCAAATCACGCGCCTGACGTTGTTGCGAATAGCGGCATCAATCACGTTGGCAGTGCCGAGCACGTTCGTGGCTACAGCTTCCATCGGATGGAACTCGCACGACGGAACCTGCTTCAATGCGGCAGCGTGATAGATGTAATCGACGCCGCGTGTGATCATATCGATCGTTCGGGCGTCGCGGACGTCGGCAATATAATATTTGAGTCGCTCGTCGCGGAAGTGCTTGCGCTGGTCTTCCTGCTTTTTCTCATCGCGGCTCACGATGCGGATCTCGGCGACCGGCTGCGCGAGAAAATGCTTGAGGATCGTCGATCCGAACGAGCCGGTGCCGCCGCTGATCATGAGAGTCGAGCCGGCTAGTTCCATGGGCTACGCACTCTCCCCCGTCTCTCGAAACGTTGCCGTCCCATAGGTGCCGCTTCGCGGCCGAGAAGTTCATTCTGCCATTGAACCTTGGTCGAACGCGCCCGCCACTCATGCACGTGGAGGGGCCAAGTTTCATGTCGCCAAGGTTCTCACGAGTATCGGAGCGGCGATGAGAGGTGCCGACCTCGTCGCTGCCGTGCGCACGTATGCAATAACGCGTACGCGGCCGACCAAGCGGTGGATTGCGATGCTGGTCGATGCCGGGCTTTGCGCGATCACCTGCTACGCCGCCATCTTCCTTCGTCTCGGCTTCATCCCGGAGCACGACACACCCTATGGTGTCCTGGTTGCGACATCTGTCGGTATCGCGCTTCCGATCTTCTGGGGCGTTGGCCTCTATCGCGAGATCTTCAGCCAATCGGGGCTGCGCGCGATTGTAAACATAGGCCGGGCGTGCACGATCTACGCACTGCCTTTCGCAACCGTTTTCACGGTTTTACGAGTGTGGGGTATTCCGCGGACGCTCAGCCTGATTCATCCGATCCTGCTCTTTATCGCAATCGCCGGCTCGAGACTCCTTGCGCGAGAATGGCTTTTCGGAACCGGGGCTCCGCCCTCAACTGGCCGGCATCGCGTGCTTGTTTATGGAGCCGGGTCGGCCGGCCGTCAGCTTGCCGGCGCGATTGCACAGAGTTCCGAGATGGTCGTCGTCGGCTACTTTGACGACAGCCCTGCACTGATCGGGCGCGTGCTCGACGGACTAAAAATTTACGATCCCGCGCAAATGGCCCAGGTGGTCGAACGGAAAGGCGCCGACGAGATTTTGTTGGCGCTGCCATCCGCGCCGCGCCTTCGCCGCAATGAGATTATCGCGGCCGCAAGAAGCGCCAACGCGCGAATCCGTACCCTTCCGGGCCTCATGGACATTGCCCACGGACGCGTGGACATCGGTCACATTCGGGATCTGGAACTCGACGAGCTGCTCGGCCGAAGCTCGGTCGATCCCGACAACCTGCTGATGCAACGGGTAATCGTCGGTCGAACAATAATGGTGAGCGGTGCTGCCGGCTCGATCGGGAGCGAGCTGTGCCGGCAATTGATGAGGCTTGGCCCGGCCACTTTGCTGGCGCTCGATATAAGCGAGTTCGGACTCTACGAAATCCACCGTGAGCTCCAGTCGCGAACCGATGCCGTGCGCATCGTGCCACTGCTTGGATCGGTTTGCGATGAAGCGCGGATGCAGGAGATCATCGCCGTCTGGCACCCAGACGTGATTTACCATGCGGCGGCTTACAAGCATGTGCCGCTGGTCGAACACAATCCAGGCGAGGCGATCCGCACGAACGTCCTTGGGACGTTCACCCTTGCACGGGTAGCAGCACGCCTTGCCGTACCCCGGTTCGTGCTCGTCAGTACGGACAAGGCTGTTCGACCGACCAGCGTCATGGGTGCAACGAAGCGCGCAGCCGAGCTCGTGCTGAAGGCGTTGAACCAAGTCTCCCCGCAAACACGCTTCGCGATGGTTCGCTTCGGCAATGTGCTGGGAAGCAGCGGCTCGGTCGTGCCCCTGTTTCGTCAGCAAATCCACAGCGGCGGCCCGGTTACACTCACGGACTGGAGAGTGACGCGCTACTTCATGACCATTCGCGAGGCCGCAGAGCTGGTGCTTCAGGCAAGCGCGATGGCTGACGGCGGCGAACTGTTCGTGCTCGACATGGGAACACCGGTGCGCATCGGCGACCTTGCTCGAACCATGATCGAACTTTCCGGACTCACGGTGAAAACCAAAGACGATCCCGCTGGCGATGTCGAAATCCTGGAGGTGGGTCTGCGCCCGGGAGAGAAATTGTACGAGGAACTGCTCATCGGCGACAATCCGGTCGCGACCGAACATCCGCAGATCCTTAAGGCCGACGAAGGTTTCACGCCGTTTGAGGAGTTATCGCACAAGCTCGAGGGACTCGCCGATGCCCTGTCGCGCAGCAACGCCGTGGAGCTAGTCGCAAAGCTTCGCGAGATTGTGCCGGATTTCACGGACAGCGGTGATGTCCTCGATTGGGTTCACGTTGAAATGCACAGCACATCGGCCGTTGCAGCTCATCCGGGGCAGCACTCGGTCAGATTGGCCTAGCACAGGCATCCGCGATGAACGTACCGCCCCGCGCACTAGTGATCGGCGCGAGCGAGACTGCGCAGCTGCTCCATTTGCCGGTGCTCGCGAAGCTGCGCGATATGCATCGGCTGGAGCTCGTGGAGATCTGCGACCTGCAGCTATCAAAGGCCGTTGCTGCGCGGCACCGATTTGGGTTCTTGCGTGACAGTGGAGATGCAGCATCGGCGATCGCGCGCGCTCACACTGATGTCGTATATGTATTCGGCGGGTGCCGGATGCATCACGCGCTGGGTCTCGCCGCGCTCAACGCTGGCAAGCATCTATTCGTCGAGAAGCCGATTGCGCCAAGTTACGCAGAGGCGATCGAGCTAGCGAACGCCGCGGAAGCGCGGCACCTGATTGCCGTTGGCGGTCACAATCGTCGGTTTCTCGCGGCGTTCGAACGCATCCGGGCGAGTGCAGCGTCATCCGGCTGGACCTTCGCTGAGGCGGCGTTTCACAAGCCAGAGTTCGGGCGGCCGCCGCTATTTGGAGCCGCGACGTGGCTCAGCGCCAACGGAATCCACGCGCTCGACGCATTGTTGTTCATGATGGGCGGTCTCCCGGAATGGGTGTCGGCCCAAGCTACCGGCACAAGCGCGATCCCTTCCATATTTTCAGCGACGATGCGTTGGCCGACCGGCGCGCAAGCCGTTTTGCTCTGCAATAACGAAGCAGGGACGCGGCGCGAGGAATACTCCTTCCACGTCCCTGGAGAGAGTTTTCGCGTCAGCGATGGCGGGCTGATCATTGAACGGCAGGGAGCACAGAGTTTCATTGACTTGCCGCAAGGCGGTGATGGCTTTGCAGCGGAGCACGAAGCCTTCCTTCACTCCGTAGCGACTGCGGCGAGCCCGCGTCATGCCATTTCCAAACTTGCCCCGTCGCTGTTTCTCGCCGAACTCATCGAAGCGGCTCACCATGGAGCGGTCCGGCTGCCGACGAAGATATCGCCCGCCCGGCGACCCGTTCGTACACATAGCGTGTTGGTGTCGAACCCTGCGCGATTACGTGGCGCGCTCAATGCGATACCACCCGATTGGCGGCTGGTGAGCATCGACGAAGTCCAACGATCGTCTGAACCGTATCCAGATATTACTGCAGCGCTGCTCGGCCAAGGTGCAGCGCCCCTGGACGATCACATACTCGACAAGCTGCCGAATCTGCAGATTGTAGCCGTCGCCGGCCTTTCGTTGCGACGCTATGGCCCCGATCGTTTGCTCGACCGCGGGATCACCCTGGTAAACGCGAGTCACGCTTACGCAGACAGTGTTGCCGAGTTCGTCCTCGGACTGGCGATTCTCGGAAGGCGCCAAGCCTTCACGTCCAGCACGGCCATGCGGCTCGGCGGCTGGGGCGCATATGTGCCCGCGCGCGGGGTGCGCGCAATCGCCGGCCGCGCGGCCCACCATTTGCGCCGCGTTGCCCGGAGCTTGGGACTCGAGCCTGCGCTGAGGCGAGCGTGGTTCAGAAGTTCGGGTCTTGTCCGGCTCTCTTCCGCGCTCTCGTCCCGGCAGCACAACCCTCCCGCCCTGCTCTCAGGCGCAGTCGTCGGGCTGATCGGCTGGGGTGCGAATGCCCGTGAATCAACAAAGCGGCTGATTGCAGCCGATGCACGGGTGATCGTTTATTCCGCTCACGGGTCCGCCGAAGACATCCGCGCGTGCAAAGCCGAACCGACGGCGCTCGCAAGTGTCTTAGCTGCCGATATCGTCTCCCTCCACCGGGGGCTCACGCCCGCTACACGCCATTGCATTGGCGCGGCAGAGCTTGCGCTGTTGCGTCCAGGCGCGGTGCTAATCAACGCCGCACGCGGCGAATTGATCGAGCCCTCGGCCCTGATCGACCGTCTCAAGCGTGGAGACATTGTCGCGTGCCTGGACACATTTGAAGAAGAGCCTCTGCCTCCCCGGCACCGGTTGCGGCGCATGCCGAACGTATTCCTTACTCCCCATATTGCTGGCGGATCGCCGGACATGCATGCCGCCGCCGCGCGTGAGGTGACCAATAAGCTTGTGCAGCATCTCCAAGGTGCGCCGGCCGAGAAGGTGACCGCCGCGCGGCTGGCGACAATGACCTGAGCCACCAGGATGTCTGTGTACCGACGCCATCATGAAGTCGTTCAGGCCATCGAGCGCACGTGCCGCGTCGCGGAATGGAGGGCGGGCGACATAGACCTGTGGCCGCTGGCCAGCCAGGACCTGTTCCAGGAGATGTTCCGCAACGGCGGGCGCGAAACGGCGCAGCCACGAGCGTCTTTTGCCATCCGAGCCGTCAGTACTCTCGCGGTCCCAGCGGCTAATCTGTGGAAGAGCCGGCACAACAACCTGTCTGAATTGGTATCCCGGCCACATCGCGCCGACGCGATCTTGCTCGGGGACGGGGTTTCGCTCGACATGGTCGACGGCTCATGGCGCGATCGATTTGGTGAGCCGGTGGTCGCCGCGCTGGAGCGGCAGGGGCTCAGCACTTTCGTCATGCAGCCGGGCAATCTCACTCGCTTGCCTTGGCTAAGACCGACCTACCCAGCCAACCGGGTCGCCGCCGGGGCGGCGATCATCGCGGCGCTTGCGCAGGGACCAAAACCGCAATTGCCAGATCATGCGGATGTGATCGGATTAGTCGAGGATGCAGGCGGCCCTGCGAGCTCACTTAGCGCGGAACGGCTGAAGCGGCGGGCGGGCGTCCTTGCGGCGCAG
The DNA here is from genome assembly GCA_040388865.1 of Pseudomonadota bacterium. Taxonomy (GTDB): domain Bacteria; phylum Pseudomonadota; class Alphaproteobacteria; order Sphingomonadales; family Sphingomonadaceae; genus Sphingomicrobium. The sequence goes on from JAZKBB010000006.1 coordinate 107,022, forward strand.
GCGGCCGCATTCGAACGCATTTTGCGGCGCGTGCAGCCGCAAGTCGTGTTCGTCGTCACCTATTACGCCGGCCTCGGCCATGCCATGTCGCTAGCTTGCCGGCGGCGCGGTGTTCTCTGTGTCGATATGCAGCATTGTCCCTACGGCGGCATCCACCGCGCGTATCGCTGGTCGACCCTGCCGCCCTCCGGTTATTCGACATTGCCCGGGATGTTCTGGACCTGGACGTCGCGGGACGCGGCGAACATCGAGCGCTGGGCTCCAGGAAATCCTTGGCACAGAGCAATTGCTGGCGGGCATACCCAGACTGCTGATCTCGCGGCAGGGTACGGTGAAAGTATGTCGCAGCGCGTCCTGAAGACGATCGGCGATGACGGGTCCTTCGATCGTGAAATCCTGGTGGCGTTGCAGCCGATCGGTGGAAAGCGCGCGAAATGGGAAGCGCTCGCAAATGAAATCGAGTCTTCCCCATCTTCGTGGCGGTGGTGGATCCGGCGCCACCCCGCCTCGACGCCCGCGCAGGACAAGGATTACGCGCGTTTGCTGTCACTCCACAGGCGTGGTGTGGTTGCTGGCGATCCGGCCCAGATCCCCTTGCCAGCCTTGCTTGGTCGTATGGACGCGGTCGTTTCACTGGCGTCGGGCGCGGCGGCGGAGGCCGCAATGTTCGACGTGCCCGCATTTTTCCTCGACGAAGAAGCGCTGGACACCTTTCCGGACCTCATCGCCGGAGGCGCCGCTATATTCATCGGCTCAAATTCGCTCATTTCGGAAATCGCCGCCCGAGCTGCCCCAAGTTGCCGGCGCGTGGTCACACAGCCGTCTATCGAGCAGACGCTCGATGAGATCCATCATTTCGCCGAGGACTATTCAATTCTGTGCCGCGAAACGCGTCGCAAGCAAGTCAATCGCGTCGGCGGGCTTGTCGGTGAGTTCGAGCCGCCAGGCGCCGTCTGACGCGAGCGCCACGAGTGCTCTGCGTGATTGCTTCTCGAGAAGATCAAAACCTGGCTCCAGCCGCATCAGCTCTTCGACTGCGTCGACAGGTTCAATTTCTGACAATGCGAGCCCGCTCCCGCGCTTCAAGAGAACGAGGACAGCTCGCTGCGCACGCTCCGCGGAGATGGCGAGCGGGACTGCAGCCTTCAATTTGCGATTGCGCATTCTGGTAAGGTGATCGCCTGGCGGTGCGTCGGTTGGGTACAAGTGCATCGGCCGGGGCAAGCCCCACACTGCAAACGCCGGATCGTGCTGCACGAAGATGGTGTCGTCCGAAAGAATCGGGAATCCTCGATTCGCCGCTGCGAGCGCGAGCGTGCTCTTGCCGGATCCGCTTGGGCCGGCGAGCACGACCGCCAGGTCACCGATCAGGAAAGCCGCCGCATGCACCGGCGTCCTGCCGTTCCGAGCGAGAAGGAACAGCAGCAGTGTATCCGTCACTTCGGCGAACTCCGCCGGATCAGTCGCCAAATCCGGAGACATGGTAGCGCTGGCTTTGCCGCAACTGGCGTCGGCGAACCCATCCGCTCGGCCGCTAAGGCGCAGGCGTGAACCTTCCACCGCGACGTCGAGACTTACCCCGGAGGAGGAGGCGATTCCGATTCTGAGAGTGAGCTCGAGGGCAGGGTTCGGCATCGGTGCTTCCGCCAAGCAGTGTGCATAGGTCGTCCGCGCGGCGGCGATGAGTCGGGGATCGTCGGCAATGATCAGAGTCGGAATGCCTAACGGCAGCAGGTTGAGAGATTTGCTGGAAGTGCTCAGGTCCACTCCGGCACTGTACAAAGGCGCGGCGCAAACAAAAGGCGGCCGGAGCGAGCACCGGCCATGATCCTGCTTGCCCACTCTAATTTCCTCGCGCGCGACTTGAAGCAGCAAGAGCGGATGAAGCCATATTCGCCGCTCTCGACCTTGATCGCGGCCGCTCTGCTACGCCGCGAAGGCCATGAGGTGGCGCTGTTCGACGCTACATTCGAGAGTGGAATTGATGCGTTCGAGGACAGGCTCGACGAGCTTAGTCCAGATGTCCTGCTGCTCATTGAAGACAACTTCAACTTCCTCACGAAGATGTGCACGACCGCGCGCCGCGAGTCGGCGCTTGCGATGATCGGACTGGCTGCGGAACGTGATTGCAGCGTGGCGGTCAATGGCCCGGACGCAACAGACAATCCCGCGATGTACCTTTGTGCCGGGGCCGACGCTGTCGTCCTGGGCGAAGGCGAGACCGCGATGGTCGACGTCGCGAATTTCTGGAAAGAACCCGCGCGCGCCCTGACCGACATCCCCGGTCTCGTTCTTGCGGGAAAGGGTCAGACGCACTCGACAAGGACGCGTCGCCCGGAGCAGGACCTCGATCATCTTCCGCATCCCGCATGGGACCTGCTCGACGTCGATCGGTACCGCATGGCCTGGCTTGCCGCGCATGGCGAATTCTCGTGGAACATCGTCAGCTCGCGCGGCTGCCCATACGCCTGCAATTGGTGCGCCAAGCCGACCTTCGGTCGGCGCTACTCGGTGCGCTCCCCCGAGGACGTCGCATGCGAGATGTTGCGGCTCACCCGCGAGGTGCAGCCGGACCATCTGTGGTTCACCGACGACATTCTCGGGCTCGACGTCGATTGGATCTGCGCCTTCGCCGACGAAGTGGAGCGCGCCGGCGTGCGCATCCCGTTCACCATGCAGTCGCGTGTCAACCTCATGACGGAACGGAGTGTGGCGGCGCTCGCCCGCGCGGGAGCGCGTGAGGTGTGGATGGGCATCGAATCCGGATCGCAGAAGATCCTGGATGCGATGGACAAGGGAACGACCGTTGAATCCGCGCGAGCAGCCACGCGCCTGCTCAAGGCGCATGGGATCAAGGCCTGCTGGTTCATTCAGCTCGGCTATCCTTCCGAAACCTGGGAGGACTTGCTCGCGACGCGCGACCTGATCCGCGACGAGCGCCCCGACGAGATCGGCGTGTCGGTCGCGTACCCGCTGCCGGGCACCATCTTCCACGACCGGGTGCGCGCACAGCTCGGCAGGCAGCGGAACTGGAAGGACACCGGCGACTTGGCGATGCTCTTCCAGGGAACCTTCGACACCAGGCTTTACCGCCGGGTGCGCGACATTCTCCATGACGAGACCGAAAACGGCATCGCCGACGACGCCTCCTGGCTCGAGCTGGAGGAGCGCGTAGATCTTCATCGTTCGCCCAGACCCGTCGGTCTCATGGTGGGAGGCTGAAGTGTCGCCATCCCCGGCGAGCGCGGCTGCACTGGCGTTCGACGCGATTGCTCCGGATTTCGATACTCGCTTCGGCGGGTGGCGCAGCGTGGAGGCGCAGCGCGCCGCCGTCCGGCTCCGGTTGCTCGGAGCCTTCCCCCCGGGTGCGCGATTGATCGAGGCCGGCGGTGGTACCGGCGAGGACGCGCTGTGGCTCGCGAACCAAGGGCGCGACGTGCTGATGACCGACGCTTCACCAGCGATGGTCGCCGCCGCTTCGGGGAAGTCTGGCGGGACCTTCCGCACACAGGTCGCGGCCGCCGAGGACTTCGGGCGTCTGGCGGACAGTCTCGCCGGTGAACCAGGGTTCGATGGCGCTTATTCCGTCTTCGCCGCCCTCAATTGCGTGACCGACCTCAGGGCGTTCGCGCAGGGGCTCGCGCGGCTGCTTCGCCCCGGCGCGCCGCTTATGCTGGTGTTGTTCGGGACCTGCTGCCCAGCCGAGGTGGTGGTGGAACTACTTCGAGGCAGTCCGGGCAACGCACTTCGGCGGTTCAGCCGCGGCGACGTTCCGGCGCGCCTCGGCGGCAAGCAATTCACCGTCCGCTATCATCGCGGGCGGGCCCTGCAACGAATGCTCGGGCCGTGGTTTCACTTGCAGTCGCGGCGAGGGATTGGTGTCTTTGTGCCGCCGAGTGCCGCCGAGCCGTGGATCTCCGCGCATCCGCGGCTGCTGATCAAGCTCCAGGCACTGGATCGTCTCGTCGAGAGGCCCCTCGCGCTCCTCGGCGACCATATTCTCTATCAGTTCGTACGCACGGCCGCATGACCGAAGCCGCACTCGAACGTTTCGCCCGCGAATATGCGCGCCACCGTGAGAGCGAGGACAGGGGTTATGACGAGCAACGGCTTGGTCAGCTCCCCTACGTCACCACGGGCCCGCACCGCCACCAATGGGCAATTCGGTCCCGAACCTTCGACGCGTTCATGGCTCATGTGCTCCGTCCGGCGGCAATCGAGGTGCAGCGCCCGCTCTCTATCCTCGATCTCGGCGCCGGCAACGGGTGGCTGAGCTACCGGGTCGCGCTCGAGGGCCATCACGCGCTTGCACTCGACATCCGCGGAGACAGTATCGATGGACTCGGCGCGGCTGCGCCGTTGCTGCGGCGGACGCCGGCGATGCAAGCGGTTGTGGCACCCTTCGATGCCGTTCCGCTTCCAAACGCGAGCGTCGACATTGCCCTGTTCAATGCCTCGCTTCATTATGCGACCGATCTTGCAACCGTGCTGCGCGAAGCTGCGCGTGTGACGAACCCCGGCGGCCAAATCGCGATTCTGGACTCCCCATTCTATCGGCGCGAAGCAGACGGCCTCGCCATGGTCGCGGAAAAGCGCGCGCGGTTCGGCGCCAAGGCCGAGCTGTTGATGGCCCTGCCGTTCATCGAATTCCTGACGCCCGACCGCCTATATGAGGCGGTGCCCGAACTGGCCTGGCGACGTCACCGCGTGCAATATCCACTCGGCTATGAGTTGCGGCCGGTAATTGCCGCGATCTCGCGCCGGCGGCGCCCGTCGCGGTTCGATCTATGGGTCGCGGCCCGGTCATGATCCTGCTCGTCAATCCGCGCGCCACCCGTCCGGAAAACCGCCGCTTCCCACTATCGATCATGGCGGTTGGCGCGGCGCTGCCGCCTGAGGTCACCTGGGAGATCATCGACGGTAACCTGCCTGATGTGGACGTGGTCCAAACCGTGTCGGAATTCGTGGAACGGCAAGCGTTTGTCGGGGACCCGGTCACGGCGATCGCGCTCACCGTCATGCCGGGCCCGCAGCTGGTGAGCGCAGTTCCGATCTCGAAAGCGCTGAAAAACCGGTTTCCGCGCATACCCATCATCTGGGGCGGCAATTTCGGGAGCCTTTATCCAGAGCCGGTTCTGAACGCACCCTATGTTGACTGGCTGGTGCGCGGCCAGGGCGAGGACAGCTTTCGTGAGCTGCTCGAGGCGATTGCGGGCGAACGCGATCCGATGTCGATCGCGGGTATCGGTTTTCGCCTCGCGGACGGCTCGCATCGAATTACGCCGGAGCGGGTCTGGCGCGGCCCGGACGAGTTGCCACCGCCAGCATATCAAAAAATCCGGGTCGAGCAGTATCTGCACCCGACCATCCTGGGGCGCCGCTCTGGCGTTTATCAGGCGTCCATTGGCTGTCCATTCGGCTGCAATTTCTGTGGCGTGATTTCGGTTTTTGGACGGCGCGAAAAAGTCCAGGACCCCGAGCGAACTGCCGAGCACCTTGGATTTTTGGCGCGCGAGCACGGGATGGATTCCGTGCACTTCTACGATAACAATTTTTTCCTAAACGAAGCGCACGCGCGGGAGATCGCGTCGGCCCTCCGACCGCTTGGCTTGCGTTGGTGGTGCGAGGCGCGGGTAGATACGCTCGGCCGATTTTCGGACGAGACCTGGCGCGCGCTGAAGGACGCTGGCCTGACGATGGTTTTCTGCGGGGCAGAGTCCGGCTCTGACGAAGTCCTCGCCAAGATGAACAAGGGCACGACGACCGATCAGATCGCCCACGCGGCGGCGAAATCCGCCGAACACGGGATCGTCCCCGAATTCTCCTTCGTGTTCGGAGACCCAGATGAACCGCAGCGCCAGATCGAGAACACGCTCGCCTTCATCCGTCGCCTCAAGTCGATCAATCCGGCTATGGAGTTGATCAGCTACTTTTACACGCCGACCCCGCAGCGGAAAGACACGTACGGCGGTGTCGACCCGACCGCGACCACTCCGCAGACGCTGGATGAGTGGATCGAGCCGGAGTGGGTCGACTGGATGACCCATGTTAATCCGCGCACCCCATGGCTTGAGCCGCGTCTGAAGGCACGAGTGGAGGATTTCGAACTCGTCCTAAAGAGTCGCTTTCCATCCCTCCACGACAAACGAACGCGCGCCTGGGGCAAAGCGCTGGGACGGATCGCGGCGCATCGGCGGTGGGCTGCCGGCAAGTATGACAGCCCGCGACTGCTGCGGGCGATCCGCAGGCTCGCACAGGTCGTGCCTGACGACGCGCAGCTCTATGGGCACCTGAGGCCCGCTAACGTGTGATCCGCCTTCGCAGCAGTCGATAGGCGCGCGCCTCATAGATCGAGCGAATCGGGTCGCCAGAGCCCGACGATGGAAGGATGTCCGCCGCGAGCTGCCGAAGCCACCCCTGCATTCCCGTAACCCACATGAAGTGCTCCGAAATGGATGCACGGGAGACCCGTTGAGCATTGGCGGGCGTGAGCTTCTCGACGACGGAACGAACGCGAGTTGGGGCCGACTCCGCAGCGAGGGCGAGCACATTAGCCGGTACCGTGCCGGGCGCCAATCTCTCGCACATGCACAGCGCGGGATAGGCGCCGCCCAGCGCGCCCGTTGCGCGGCCGACGGCAACGAACCTTTCCCAGGCCGATCGCCGATTACCGAAGTCCGAACGGACAACGAAAACCATCTCGACCATGCGCAGAAGCGTCAGGCTCTGAAGCCCTCCGCTCGCGTGAACGGCCAGATGAAGCAGCAGTAGCGGCTGCGATAAGGATCGTGCACTCGCACCTAGAGCTGACCTCTCGGTAGTGGAGAACGGGTTAGCTGAGTCGAACCGGATGATGGGCGCGCCTGGGCTTGCCGAAGCATCGAGCGAACTGTGCAAATCAATCGACCAAGGATCCTGCGGTCCAAGAAGCCAAATCGAGCGCGGCGTACGGCTAGTCTCCGGCTGCACCCAGCTCGACTCCCGTTTGCCTCGGGCAAGACACCTTAACCCCGCTTCGGTCAGCGCCGCTCCGGCTGTCCGAGCTCGATCGCCGGGGACCAATAAGTCGAGGTCCGAAGCAGGCCTCGTTGCCGGCTCCGGGAAGTAGGCGTGACTCGTATGACCGCCCTTGAGAACGATCACTGGCACATCGAACCGCGAGAGCTCTGATACTATTCTCCGGTAATGTTTCTCGGTTTGTTTCGATCGGGCTCGTGATCGATTTAGGTGAAGAAGCAACAGTTGGAGCGTTTCGGCAGGTCCGCTGAGCAGGCCCGATTCAACCCACCGCCCGAGCAGCGGACCGATGCCGGAGGTGTAGCAGGCCAGGGACATTCCCCTCGAATCGCTCGCGGGAAGTTCGGCCGATTGGCCCTGAAGTACGGATCCTATTGCATGGCTGAGGTGGGCCATGGCGTCCGCCCAGTCGTCAACCGACACTTCAGGCCAGAGCCAGGCCGGATCGCCGCTGCGCCTGGCCCGCTCGCGTCTGTCACGGAATTCTTCTTCACTGAGCTCGGCTGAGGCGAAGTCGAGTGCCATCGGGATAGCTTATCAGGCGGGCGCCTCAGCGGGAAAGGGCGGCGCGCCGCATCATGTAAACTGCGGCACTCGCAACTACCGCGGGAGTCCTGTGGCTGATTGTTCTTGAGAGAGTGGTGCCGCTTGCGTGACTCGAACACGCGACCCCATCATTACGAATGATGTGCTCTACCAGCTGAGCTAAAGCGGCTTGGCTCTTTTAAGGAAGCGCGCGCCAACTATCAGCGCATCGGCGGACCCGCAAGCATCGCAATAGCCGCTAACCAAACATGCTTAACGCTTTGGTAATGCCACTAGGGGATGCTTGGCGCAGGGAAAGCGGGGTCTGCGCAATCAATGGATGG
>JAZKBB010000006.1:114917-149853 GCA_040388865.1 Pseudomonadota bacterium
GGCTTTCGGGAATATCCGACCGAGTTCGACCTGCCTGAGGCAGACGAGGTCGCACAGCCGTATGACGTCGCCGCGGCGATCGGCACCGACGAGCGGCGGCTGCATGTCCGCGCCTACAACCACTGGGTCTCGCTGCTGCGTGGCCGCGATTTTCCGTCGATCGAAGACCTCGAGCCCGACGACGTCGAGGACTTCGCCGCCCACAGCGTGCTGCTCGACTTCACCAGCGGACACGACAACCCCGCCATTCCTTATGTCGGAAGCGCCATCCGCGACGAATGCGGCCTCAGTGATGACATTCGTACCATCGGCGACGTGCCCAGCCGCTCGCTGCTGTCGCGCCTCACCGACCATTATATGCAGATCATCGCCAACCGCTCGCCGGTTGGCTTCGAAGCCGAATTCGAGAATCCGGGCGGTGAGGCCATTTGCTACCGCGGCATCCTCATGCCCTTCTCGTCCGATGGGGACGCGATCGACTTCATCTACGGCGTGATCAATTGGAAGCACGCCGAGGCGGAAACGCGCGTCAGCGAAGCACCGCCAGCCGACACAATTGAGCCCGAAGCCATCGAAGATGAAATTGAGCCACTCGAGGAGGTCGTGCCAATCGCTGAGGACGAGCCACTCGAGCTGGTGGTCCCGTTCGCCGAGCTCAGCCCTTCGTTGGTCAACGCCGAGCCGGCCGTAGAGCTCGACAATTTCGCCGCGGCGCCTCCGCGCGAGCCTTTCTCGTGGGAAATCGAAACCGACGAAGACGACGACACCTTGCCCAGCGTCGCACTGGACGCCGATGCGGGCCTGGCTGACCGGCTGTGGGCCGCTCGCGAGACCGCGGAAACGGTCAAAGCCGGCGAAGGCCGCACCCGCGCCGCCCTCTATCGCGCGCTGTCGCTCGCCTACGATTTTGCCGTCGCCGCCGACGCCAACGCTGATGATTATGCAGAGCTGCTCGAGGAATCGGGCGTCAAGGCGCAGGCGCGGGCGCCGATGACGCCGATCGTCAAACTCGTCTTCGGGATCGACTACGACAAAGCGCGGCTGACCGAATTCGCGGCCGCGCTTTCCTTCGCGAAACGCCAGAGCGTCGACGTCGCCGGCTTCGAAAAATTCATCGAGCAGCACGCCGGTGGCCTCAAGGCTTTGGTCGCCGCCGAGCGCGCCGCCCGTCGCCCTGACGCCTCACCCGACACCAAGGGCGATATTGCCCGCACGAGACTGCGTGCGGCCCCTGCCCTCTCGCTCGCCGATGTTTCAGCCACCGACGAGTTCGCGCTCGTGATCACCCGGCGAGGCGCTGACGGACGCTATGAGCCGGTGGCCCTTGTCGACGACGAAGCGTTGGTCGAACGGGCGATCCGCCGCACGGTTTAGCTGCCGCGGCGGGGTTGTCGCTGTGACGAGGCCCGGTCTATAGCCGCGCCGGCCCTAAGCTTTCCCGGAGCAAAAATCTTACCATGACGGCCCACCAGCGCCTTGACGCGCCCTTGGTCGAGTCAATCAGAAAGGCGCTGACCGGAAATGCGCTCCCGGGCGAAACCCAGGGTCTGAGCCGAGAAGCCGAACGCGGCGCCGCGGAGTTCCTCGCCGCGCTCGCCGCGAGCCGCAAGCCCGGCGAACTTGCCTTGTCCATCGAATCCATCGGCGGCGAAGCCGGCAATCGCCGCATGCGCATCGGCATCGTCAACGACGACATGCCATTCCTGGTCGATAGCGTCGCCAATGCGATCGCGTCCAAACAACTGACGATCTACCGATTGCTCCATCCCGTGGTGTGCGTGACCCGCGAGAAGAACGGCGAGCTGCGTGCCGTCGAGACACTCTGCACCGATAAGAAGCGCCGCGAATCGATGATGTATGTCGAGCTCGACCGTGCCGATGCCCGGGGCCGTCAGGAGCTTGCCGCCGATCTTCGGCGCGTACTCGGCGACGTCCGGCTCGCGGTCCGCGACTGGGAGTCGCTGCAGCGGCGCATGCGCGATGATGCAGCATTGATCGGCGACCCCGAAGGCGCCGCGTTGCTCAACTGGTTCGCCGACGGCGCAATGACCCTGCTCGGCTATCACGTTGAGCGGCCGCGCCAGGTGCCAACCCAGGCGCTCGGCATTTTCAGCGTGCCGGGGGCTCCCACCGATGAGGGCGGCGCCGATGGCGCGATGCGCTATTTCGAAAAGGGCGGGGCGATCCCCCTGATGGCCAAGGCCGAGCGTAGATCGACCGTCCACCGGCGCGTGCCACTCGACCTCGTGGTCGTTCCGATCAAAGATAACGGACAGATCACGGGCATCGGTGTCCACGCCGGCCTGTGGACCAGCGAAGCGCTGCGCGTCCCACCCGAGAGCGTCCCGGTTCTGCGCGCGCGCTTGAAGCAGCTCGCGGACGACTTTGGGTTCGATCCCAAGGGCCATTCGGGCAAGGCACTGCGCCACGCCGTCGCGTCGCTTCCGCGCGATGTGGTCATCGCGGTCGATTATGAGGCGCTGCGCCACATGGTGATGATGGCGATGTCACTCGCCGACCGCCCGCGGCCGGCGCTGCTTCAGGTCCGCTCAATCCTGAAGGGCCAGCTGTTCACCTTCGTGTGGCTGCCACGCGAGGAGCTCAGCACCGCTCGCCGGATGGCGATAGCGACCCTTCTGCAGAACGAAGTCGGGCGAGAGATCACCAGCTGGTCGGTCGAACTCGGCGATGCCGACCTCGCGCTCATCCGCTACACCCAATATATCGACGAGGACGCCGCTTCGCCGGACGCGGAGGGGCTTGACGCCGCCGTTGTCGAGATGGTGCGCGGCTGGTCGCCTGCTGTCGAGGCCGAGCTGATCGCGGCGGCCGGTGCGCCGCGCGCGACGCGGCTTGCGCTGACCTACATCAACACCTTCCCCGACGGCTACCGCGCCCGCACTGCGCCTGAGGAAGGCGCCGCCGACATCCTGCGCCTGTGCGACCTTGCCGATGAGGACGATCGCGCCGTGCGCCTGTCGCGGCTCGACACCGATGGGCCCGGCCATTTCCGACTCAAGACCTACCGTCGCGGCGCGTTGATTCCGCTGTCCGACGTCGTTCCCGTGCTCGAGAATTTCGGCTTCCGCGTCCTGGAGGAGTTCCCGACGGCGCTCAGCGGCGGCAACGGTTACATCCACGACTTCCGCGTCGAGGTCGCCGCCGGGACCGATGAGCAGACGATCTGCGACCGCGTCGCAGACATCGAGAACGCGATTGCGCGAGTGCTGCGAGGCAGCGCCGAGGACGACGAGTTCAACCAGCTGGTCCTTTATGCCGAGCTCGACATGCAGGCCGTCGTGTGGCTGCGCGCCTGGTTCCGCTATTTGCGCCAGACGGGAAGCAGCTTCGGCCTGGTGACGGTGGTCGACGCGCTCCGCCGCGCGCCCAACGCAACGCGCGCGCTGATCGGCATGTTCGTCGCGGCGCATGACCCCGCGACGAGAAACCGCGAGAAACAGGTCGTCGACTTTGCCGAGCAACTCGACCGCAGTCTCGCCAAGGTCCGCTCGATCGACGACGACCGCATCCTGCGCCGCCTGCGCGCACTCATCGAGGCGATGGTCCGCACCAACGCTTTCGCGCCCGCGGCCGAAGAGGCACTCGCATTCAAGATCAACAGCAGCATGGTTCCGGGTCTTCCAGCGCCCGTGCCGTGGCGAGAAATCTGGATCTATTCGCCGCGCGTCGAGGGCATCCATCTGCGCGGCGGCCCGGTCGCTCGCGGCGGGTTGCGCTGGTCCGACCGGCGCGACGACTTCCGAACCGAAATCCTCGGCCTGATGAAGGCTCAGGTCGTCAAGAATGCCGTGATCGTCCCGACTGGCGCGAAGGGCGGCTTCTACCCCAAGCACCTGCCGCCGATGTCCGATCGCGACGCATGGCTGGCCGAAGGCACGGAGACCTACCGCATCTTCATCCGCTCTTTGCTTTCGGTGACCGACAATCTCGTCAACGACAAGGTCGTGCATCCCGACGGCGTGGTAATCCACGACGGCGACGATCCCTATTTCGTCGTCGCCGCCGACAAGGGCACCGCGACGTTCTCGGACATCGCCAACGAGATCGCGCTTTCGCACAATTTTTGGCTCGGCGACGCCTTCGCCAGCGGCGGCTCCCATGGTTACGATCACAAGGCGATGGGGATAACCGCCAAGGGCGCGTGGATTTCGGTGCAGCGGCATTTCCTCGAGATGGGCATCGACGTTCAGAGCGACGAAGTGATTGTCGCCGGATGCGGCGACATGTCGGGGGACGTTTTCGGCAACGGCATGCTGCTGTCAAAGACGTTGAAGTTGATCGCCGCCTTCGATCACCGCCACATCTTCATCGATCCCGATCCGGACCCGGCTAAAAGCTGGGCAGAGCGCAAGCGAATGTTCGGCCTGCCGCGATCGAGCTGGGCCGATTACGATAAAAAGCTGATCAGCAAGGGCGGCGGCGTCTGGCCCCGCACCGAGAAGTCCATTCCGCTCAGCGCCGAGGCGCGAGAGGCGCTCGGGATCGACGCAAAAGCCCTCGACCCTGTCAGCCTGATCAATGCGGTCTTGAAGGCGCCGGTCGATCTTCTGTGGTTCGGCGGCATCGGCACCTACATCAAATCGTCCGGGCAGAGCCAGGCGGACGTCGGCGATCCGTCCAACGACCAGCTCCGCGCCAGCGCTGCCGAACTCCGCGCGAGGGTCATCGGCGAAGGCGCGAACCTCGCGATCACGCAAGCTGGACGCATCGAGTTCGCCGATCGCGGCGGGCGCATCAACACCGACTTCATCGACAATAGCGCCGGCGTCGATTGCTCGGACAATGAAGTGAACATCAAAATCCCGCTCAATCGCGAGATGCGCGAAGGGCGGCTGGAGTTCACCAAGCGCAACAGCCTGCTGGCGAAGATGACCGATGACGTCGCCGAGATTGTTCTCGAGGACAACCGGCTGCAGAGCCTGGCGCTGTCGATCGCCGAAGGCGGTGGCGCGCAGGCACTGCCGGGGCATGTGCGTACGATCGAGCTGCTCGAGGCCTCGGGCCGGCTCGACCGCAAGGTCGAAGGCTTGGGCTCGAGCGAAGACCTGATGCGCCGTGGGCAGGAGAATCGCGGGCTGACGCGGCCCGAGCTTGCGGTCGTTCTGTCCATCTCCAAGCTGGTCCTTCAGCACGCTGCCGAGGAACTTCGGCTGGCTGACGACAAGCTGGTCGGTCCGCAATTGTTCGACGCCTTCCCCAAGGCGATGCGCAAGAAGCATGCGGACGCCATCCGCGCCCACCGGCTGCGCAACGAGATCATCGCGACCAAGGTCGCGAACCGGCTGGTCAACCGGGTCGGACCCGGCGCCGCCTTCGATCTCACGGAAGAAGAAGGCGCATCGCTGCAGCAGGTGATCGCTGCGTTCCTGGTTGCCGAGCGGCTGCTCGATCTCAACAAGCTTTGGTCCGAGATCGAACATGACGCCTTGCCCGAGACGGTTCGCATCGAGCTATTCTCGATTGCCGCGGCGAGCATCCGGTCGCACCTCGCTGATGTCCTCCGCGCCGGCGGCGGCGAGACCCGCGTCGACAAGCTATGCGCCTTGCTCGAGCCGGGCGTGCGCAAAATCTCCGCGGCGGCGGCCAAGCTCATCCGTGCCGAGGTCAAGAACGAAGCCGCGGCGCGGCGCGACCGCCTGATTGCGCTCGGCGCAAGTGACGACATCGTCCGCCTGCTGGTCCGCCTGTACGAATTGGACGGCGTGTTCGGAGTTGCCGCATTGTCGGCGCGCAAGAAGCTCGACGAGCTCGAAGCCACGCGCGCCTACACCCGCCTCGGCGAATCGCTCGGACTCGACTGGGCGCAACAGCAAGTCGCGCGCTTCGTGCCCGCCGACCAGTGGGAGCGGCTGCTGACGGCCGGCCTGGCGCGCGATTTCGAGCAATTGCGGATCGAGTTCCTTGGCCGTTGCCGCGGAGGCGACGTCGATGGCGGAGTCGAACAATGGATCGCCGACCACGGTGACCGTATCGACCAGTTCCGCCAGCTCATCGGGCGCGCCCGCCGCGAAGGCAACGTCAGCGCACCGATGCTGGCGCAGATCGCCGGCCAGGCACGGATTCTGCTCGGCCGCTGATGCGTATCGCAATCCTGGTTCCCGCGCCGGATTATCCGGAGCCGTGGCGTTGGACCTACGATCCGGAGGCGAAGGCACTCTCCGTGGCCGGCGCCGAGGTTACGCCAATCGCCTGGACCGAGGCTGGCGACCTCTCCGAATTCGATCTCGTCCTGCCGCTGGTCGTGTGGGGCTATCATCTCGAATATCCACGCTGGCTCGCGCTGCTCGATCGCGCCGAGCGGCACCGCTGGCCGATGATCAACCCGCCGACGCTGCTGCGCTGGAACGGCGACAAGGCCTATCTCGCCGAGCTTGCGACACGCGGCGTGTCGACGGTCCCGACACTAGCCGTCGAGGCATGCGGCGACGCCGATTTGGAAGAAGCTCGGCGTCAGTTCCAAAGCGATTGGCTGGTGATCAAGCCACCGATCTCGGCAAGCGCGATGGGCACACACCGGCTCGGCCCGAACGACGACCTTCCCGGCGACAGCCGCGGCCGCCCGATGATCGTCCAGCCATTGATTGAGGAAATCGCCAGGACCGGCGAATTTTCACTGATGCTTTTCGACGGGCAATTCAGCCATGCAGTCGTCAAGCGGCCCAAGGCAGGCGATTTCCGGGTGCAGGAATATCATGGCGGGGTGACGCTGCCCTGCCCCGCGCCTCCCGCTGGAGCGGTCGAACTTGCGCAGGCGGCACTCGCCGCGGCGCCGGCTCCCGCCTCCTACGCCCGCGTCGACATCGTCCCCGACGATGATGGCGTTTTGATGATCATGGAGCTGGAGCTGATCGAGCCGTCGCTGTTCCTTGAGCATGCGTCCGACGGCGGCGCCTCGTTCACCCGCTCGATCGTGTCGCACGCTCGAACAGCCACTGCCTGATTGCCGAGGTGAGATTGGGCGGCTGATCGGCGTCCAGCCGTGCGACGTCGATCTCCGCCACCAACGCATTCAACGGGCACTCGCGCTCGCGCGCCGCGGCTTCGAGCGCGCTCCAGAACATCGGTTCGAGGCTGATCGACGTCTGATGCCCGGCAATCAGCACCGAGCGCTTCCTGGGCGGCGCGTACGGCGCCATCAGTACATGTGCTGGCCGCCGTTGATCGACAGCGTGGAGCCGGTGATGAACCCGCCATTCTCGTCGACCAGGAAAGCAACTCCGCGGGCGATCTCCTCCGCCTTGCCGAGGCGGCCGACCGGAATTTTGGCGACGATCTTGCCGAGCACGTCCTCGGGCACTGCGGCGACCATGTCGGTATCGATATAGCCCGGCGCGATCGCGTTCACGGTAACGCCGAACCGCGCGCCTTCTTGCGCCAGCGCCTTGGTGAAGCCGTGGATGCCGGACTTGGCCGCGGCATAATTGACCTGGCCGTATTGCCCAGCCTGGCCGTTGATCGACCCGATGTTGACGATCCGCCCATATTTGCGGCCGGACATACCATCGAACACCGCCTTGGCCATGTTGAAGCAACCGCCAAGGTTGACGTCCATGACTTCGTCCCACTGAGCGCGGCTCATCTTGCGCATGGTACCATCACGGGTGATGCCGGCATTGTTGACGAGCACATCCACCGGCCCAAGGTCGCCCTCGACCTTGCGAACACCGTCCTGGCATGCGTCGAAATCGGCCACGTCCCACTTGTAAGCGGCAATGCCGGTTCGATCGGTGAACTCGCGTGCCCGCTCCTCATTTCCGGCGTAATTGGCCGCGACGTTCATACCCATGTCGCGAAGCGCAATGCTGATCGCCTCGCCAATGCCGCGCGTTCCGCCGGTGACGATCGCCACTCGAGCCATGACCCTCTCCTCTGTGTTTCAGGGCCGCGCTTATGATTGTGGCAGCCAGCCTGCAAGTTCGCGCCTGACGAGCCGTTCCAGCATGGCGATGCTTTCGTTCGAATCGTTGAGACAATCGAGCAGAGCGAATTGGTCGCCGCCCGCACCGACGAAGGTCTCGCGTCCGCGGATTCCAAGCTCTTCGAGAGTCTCGATGCAGTCGACGGAGAAGCCCGGCGCCGCGACGGCAACGCGCTTGACGCCCTGCTTGGGATAGGCGGCCAGCGTCGCGTCGGTCGCGGGCTCCAACCATTTCGCGCGGCCGAATTTCGACTGAAAGGCAACGTCGACTTCGCGGCCCAGGGCCTCACCCAGCAGCCGCGCCGTTTTGCGGCAATGGCAGTGGTACGGATCGCCGAGCTCGCGTGTCCGCTGCGGCATGCCGTGGAAGCTGAGCAACAACCGCTCCGGCTCGAAATCGAGCGCCAAAAGCTGGGCGGTGATGTGCGTACGCAACGCCTCGATATAGAGCGGATCTTCGTAATAAGGCGGCAGCGTGCGCAGCGTCGGCTGCCATCGCATCCGCGCCAAAGCTCCGAACACGGCATCGTTGGCGGTGGCCGTCGTCGCTGCGCAATATTGGGGATAAAGCGGCGCCGCGAGAATGCGGGTGCAACCCTCTGCCACCATTCTCTCCAATGCCGCTGCGATTCCTGGATGGCCGTAACGCATTGCGTAGTGGACGCTGAGGTCAGGAAGCCGGGCCCGCAGCGCTTCCGCCTGGCGGTGGGCGATCACGCGCAGCGGCGAGCCTTCGTTGGTCCACACCTGGTTGTAGGCCTCAGCCGACTTCTTCGGGCGGGTCCGCAGGATGATGCCGTGCAGGATCGGCTTCCAGACTGCGGGATGAATTTCGATCACTCGTGGGTCGCTCAGAAACTCGGCGAGATAGCGGCGAACCGCGCGTTCCTCAGGTGCGTCGGGAGTGCCGAGGTTGATCATCAGCACGCCGATCTTGGGCTCCGGTATGGCTGGATGGTCCGTCATGCGGTGGCCGTGAGGTCGAACGGAAGCGAGCGCATGCGCCTGCCCGATCCGGCGTGGATCGCGTTGGCCACTGCAGGAGCGAGCGGAATGCAGCCAAGGCCGCTGACCCCGCCTGGCGCTTCGCTGCTCGGAATGATTTCGATCACCACCTCAGGTGCGTCGCCGAGCCGTGGAAGCGCAATACCGCCGATGGGGCGCGCGCGCGGTATTCCGGCGATCCATTCGGGCGCCGCAACCGTCGCCTGAGCCAATCCCCAGATCAATCCGGCCGAGATTTGTTGCTCGACCAGACCCGGATTGATCAGTCGTCCGCAGTCAACCGCAGCGACAAGTCGATGGACCTTCACCCTTTGATCGTCGCCGATGCTGGCGCTGGCGACGAGGCCGATGTGGGAGCCGAACGCAGTCGCTCCGGCAAGGCCGAGCGTGCTCCCCGCGCGCCCGCCGTCCCAATTCGCCAAGCGCGTCGCCGCCTGGAGGCAGCGCGCGAGGCGGCCGTTGCCGCCGAGCATCGACATCCGGAACGCCAGCGGTTCCATCCCCGCCGCGTGGGCGAGTTCGTCAATGAAACTTTCGGTGAAGAAAGCGAACTCGCGCTGAGGCGACCCGCGCATGTAACCCGCGGCGAACGGGAACTTCAGGCGGACCGCGTCAATGCTGACGTTGGGGATCGAATAAGGTGGCACGGAGCCGTCGAGTGCAGCCTTGCCGAACTTGTCAGGCGCATCCGTGCCAGACAGGCGCGCGAGCGCATTGCCGAGCCCGTCCGCCGTCGCGACCTTCATCGCCCAGGCTGCGGTAATTCCACCCGCGCCAGGCAGTGCCGTCATCCGCGCCAACGCGCCAGGCGCCACACGATCGTGGTTCTGACTCGACGATTGCGACAACGTGAGCTGCACCGGCCGGCCAATCGCTCGCGCCAACTCCAGCGCGATGGGCACTGCGACTGGCTCCATCGCCTGACCCGCAGGCTCACCAGGCGCCATCGGGTAGAGCGTTGCTCCGTCCGCCTTGCCAAAGCCGGGTGCCAGCGTCGCTTGCCACACTTCCGCCCCATCGGCCCCGATGCGCGCGGTCGCGGCTTGCGGCGCGAGCCCCAAGTGCTGATTCGGCGCCACATAGTAGGTCGCCGCCAGCGGGCGCGAGCCGCGAACCGCGGCCGCATAGTCGCCGCGGCTGAACCAGGACTGCGCGTCACCGTTGGCCAACGCGTGATCGAACAGCGGCCGGGGATCCGGCAACGCCTTTTCGCCGGAAAACACCGGGTCGGCCGCTTTTAAAGCGCGCTCGGCTGCCCACCACGTGTCGGCAACCACCGCAATCCAGCCGTCGCGCGCCGCGACGTGGCGAATACCGGGAAGCGCCGCCACGGCCGGCCGCGAATAGCTCCTCAACCGCCCACCGGGCGGCGCCATGCGGGCCGAGCCGAACAGCATTCCGGGGAGCCGCACGTCTCCGGCGAGCCGCCAGCTGCCGTCGGCTTTGGCCGCTCCGTCGAGCCGCTGCAGCGGCTGACCGGCCAGCCGTGACTTGCCTCCCGAGCGCAACGGCGCTTGCGCGGGCGGGCTGCGATCCGCCGCCTCCTCGGCCAGCTCGCCGAAGGTTACCGTCCGTACTCCCGAGATCACGAATCCGTCCGCGGTATCACAGCTTGCCGGATCGATGTTCCAGCGATCCGCCGCCGCACCGATCAGCATCGCCCGCGCGGTTGCCGCAGCTTCGCGCAGCGGCCGTTCGAAGGCGCGGACCGAGGTCGAATTTGCGGTGATCCTGATCCCCTTCGGCCACCCCTCCTCTTCGGCCAGTGGATTTGCGTACGCTCTGGCGAGCGGCGCCGGCTCGACGGCGACCGTCTCCCATGCCGCCCCAAGCTCGTCGGCGACGATCTGCGGCAGCGCGGTCCAGATCCCTTGCCCGGTCTCTACCTGCGGCACCGCGACCGTGACCTTCCCGTCGCGCGCGATCTTGATGAACGAGCCGAACGCCTGCTCGTCCTTGCCGACAGGAAGCTCGCTCCTCCAGTGGCGCGGCCACAGCGAAACGGCGACGATCAGACCGACGCCCGCTCCGCCGCCGATCAACAGGCTCCGGCGGTCGAGCTTCAATGCGCGAATTGGGCCTTCAGCGCCCGGCGATCGATCTTGCCCGTGCCGAGGCGCGGCAGCGGGTCGTCCGAGAAGATGATCCGCTCGGGGATTTTGAACTTGGCGATCCGCCCGTCGAGGAACTGCCTGAGGTCGCCCTCGCTCAGCGCCGATTTGACGTAGATCACCGCCACCGGCACTTCACCGAGGCGCTCGTCGGGCGCTCCGAACACTGCCACTTCTGCGACCGAGGGGCACGCATAGCATTCGGCCTCGATCTCGGCCGCGGAGATATTCTCGCCGCCGCGAATGATGATCTCCTTCTTGCGGTCGACGATGAACAGATAGCCGTCCTCGTCGAGGTAGCCGATATCGCCGGTGCGGAAGTATCCGTGGCCGGTGAACGCCGCGGCGGTCGCTTCCGGGTTGCGCCAATAGCCCTTGATGTTGGCCGCGCTTCGAATCGCGATCTCGCCGGGCTCGCCTGGCGGCAACGGGCGGTCATCTGCGCCAAGGATCGCAAGCTCGACGATCGGCTTCTGCGCCCGTCCCGTCGATGCAGGCTTGGAGACATAATTGCCCCAGTAATTGGCGCAGCCGACCGCATTGGTCTCAGTGAGGCCATAACCGAGCGCAGGCTGCGCATGGGGGAATTCGCTCCTCAGGCGCTCGACGTGGCTGACCGGCCGCGGCGCGCCGCCGGCCGTGATGTCGGTCATCGACGAGAGATCATATTTGTGCCGGTCGGGATGGTTCAACAGCTCGAGGCTCATCGTCGGCACGCCGACGAAATAAGTGACCTTCTCCTTCTCGATCAGCCGCAGAGCTTCGGTCGCATCCCATTTCGGCATCAGCACCAGGCAGCGGCCGATGACAAAGCTGTTGAGCATCACCGGGACTTCGCCGGTGACGTGGAACAAGGGCACGGTCAGCAACGTGCGCGGCTGGGCCGTCGGCGCTTTGCCGTCCTGCGTCAGTATTTCCTTTAGGACGACCAGGCCGCTGGTATAAGCGTAGGTCGCGGTGGTCACCGCGCGGTGGGTCGACAGTGCCCCCTTCGACTCCCCGGTCGAGCCGGAGGTGAACAGGATCGTCGCATCGTCCTCCGGAGCGATCTCGGGCAACGCAACGCTGTCGTCCGTCCCAGCGAGCAGCTCCACGATTGCCTGCTCGACCGGTAGGTCGATCGGCAAGCTGACAAGGTCGCGGCCCGGGCAATGCTCGGCGATCCGCTTGGCGCGAGCCGCGTCGGCGATGATCAGCTTGGGATCGGCCAGCGTGATCGCATGTTCGGCCTCATGCGCCTCCCACCACCCGTTGAGCAGGGTCGCGACGCCGCCGGCCTTCAGGACCGCCATGTAGCTGACCACCCACGCCGGGCAGTTGCGCATCATGATCCCGACCCGGTCGCCTTTACCGATTCCGCGCGCGACGAGGCCATGCGCGAGCCGCTCTGACATGCGGTCTATGTCGCCGAAGCTCAGCCGCTCCTCACCTGAGACGACCGCCTCCGCGGCGCCATGGATTGCACAGAATGCACGGAACAGCCCCGGCACGGTCGGCGGAAGCTTCGCCGCAATCGCTCGGCCCTGCTCGTCGCGAGCGATCTCGAGCGCGCCGCCGGGCCCCGTGACCCGCGCCAGCACTTCATCGAAACGTCGGTCGAGATCGCTTTGCATCTGGAAACGACGTTCCTTTGCCTTTGGTCGAGTGCGCCTTATGAGGCGGTCAACATTGATGGGGAAGCCCTTGCAAGCGGTCGACGATTACGCGGGTTATACGAAGTTCACCGACCTCGGCCTGTCGCCGGTCGCGTTGCACATCGGCGCATTCGACCTCCGCTGGTACAGCCTCGCTTACCTTGCCGGCATTTTCATCGGCTATTGGTACCTGCTCAAGCTGCTGAAACAGCCGGGCGCGCCGATGGCCCGCCGCCACGCCGACGACCTCGTCTTCTATGCCGCGCTCGGGGTCATATTCGGCGGCCGCTTCGGCTATGTTTTGTTCTACAATCTGGGCGAATATCTTCGGCACCCGATCGAGATATTGAAGCTGTGGGACGGCGGCATGTCGTTCCACGGCGGCGTCATCGGGACCTCCCTTGGCATCTTCTATTTCGCCCACAAGGAGAAGCTGAACTGGTTGCGGATCCACGATTATGTCGCGTGTTGCGTGCCGTTTGGCCTGTTCTTCGGGAGGCTCGCGAACTTCATCAACCAGGAGCTGTGGGGCGCGCCGACGACGGTGCCGTGGGCGATCCGGTTCGTCGAATATAATGCGATCGGCCAACGCGTTCTGGGCCCGCCTCGGCACCCGAGCCAGCTTTACGAAGCCGCGCTCGAAGGCATCGTGCTGTTCTGCATCCTCGCCTTCATGTTCTGGCGGACCAAGGCGCGCTACGCGCCGGGCAGGCTCGTCGGCGCGTTCATCTTTTTCTACGGCTGCTTCCGCTTCGGCATCGAGTTCATTCGTGAGCCCGACAGCCAGCTCGTCCAGTTCGCGCAGGCGACGCACCTCCATATGGGTCAGTGGCTGTCGCTGCCGATGATTCTCGGCGGCCTTTACCTGATGGCGACCGCGAACAAGCGCCGGGTCCGCGTCGAAGCAACTGCCGGTAATGAATCGGTAGCGTGACCCCGCTGGAGCGCGCGCTTCGGGAGCGGATCGCTACCGACGGGCCGATCACCGTCGAAGCCTATATGGAAGCCTGCAACAGCTATTATTATGCGACGCGCGATCCGCTCGGCGTGCGAGGCGACTTCACCACCGCGCCCGAGGTCAGCCAGATGTTCGGCGAGATGGTCGGCGCCGCGCTTGCCGATTGCTGGCGGCGGGCAGGAGCGCCGGCTGATGCAATCTACACCGAGCTTGGTCCCGGGCGCGGGACGCTCGCCGCCGATGCGCTGCGGCTGCTGCGCGCGGCAGGCTTTTCGGGCGCGGTGCATTTCGTCGAAACCAGCCCTGTGCTGCGCGACTTGCAGAGGCAAGCCATTCCCGACGCTGTGTGGCATGACAGTTTCGACGAGCTCCCCGCGGCGCCTTTGCTGCTCGTGGCCAACGAATTCCTCGACGCCCTTCCGATCCAGCAGCACGTGGGCGCCGTCGAACGCCGCGTATTGCTGGCCGCGGGCGGCTTCGCCTTTGACCGGGACGGCGAGGTCGTCGAGACCTCCCCCGCCCGCGACGATGCGATCCAGTCGATCGCACCCTGCCTCGCGGTCAAGGGCGGCGTCGCGTTGGTCATCGACTATGGACACGAGCATGGTGCCGCCGGCGAGACCTTGCAGGCCGTCCGCGGCCACGGCTACGCGCCGGTGCTGGCCAATCCTGGGGAGCAAGATTTGACCGCACATGTCGACTTCGAGGCCGTCGCGAAGGCAGCGAGCGATGCCGGCGCGGCGGTGACGTCGTTGGTCAACCAGGGCGAATGGCTGGTCCGGCTCGGAATCGAGGCGCGCGCGCAGGCGCTTTCGCGCGCGAATCCCGAGCGCTCAAGCGATGTCCAGGCTGCGCTCGACCGCCTCACCTCGCGCGATCAGATGGGTGAGCTATTCAAGGTCCTCGCGCTCCATTCGCCCGACTGGCCGGCGCCAGCAGGCTTTGCATGACCATCAGTTACCGCGACGCGACGCGGGCCGACTTGCCAGCAATCGACCGCGTCTTTCGCACCAGCTTTTGCGAGACCTTCGCCCATCTCTATCAGCCCGAGGATCTCGCCGATTTCCTCGGCAAGTTCACGCCGCAAGCCTGGGCCGAAGAGTTCGATGATCCCCGCTATCGTTTCCGGCTCGCCGAAGCGGAAGGAGAGTTGGTTGGTTATGTAAAGCTGGGCCCATCGGCTTTGCCGATCGACACATCGCGCCGCGCGACCGAGCTCCGGCAGATTTACGTCCTCAAGGACCATCATGGCAGCGGGCTGGCGCGAACCCTCACCGAATGGGCGATCGCCGAGGCGAGCAAGCGCGGCTTCGAGGAGCTCTACCTCACCGTCTATGTCGACAATCACCGCGCCCGCCGTTTCTACGACCGCTATGACTTCGAGGCGGTCGGCCGCTACGATTTCATGGTCGGCAACCACGCCGACGAGGACATCATCATGAGGAAGGCGCTTTGACCGTCGAGGTCACTCGCGCGGTCAGTCTGGGCCAGTTCCCGCACGGCTTCCTCGGGCGCCGCGGCGGCATTTCGGTCGGCGAGTGCGCCGGTCTCAACGTCGGCTACGGCAGTAATGACGACCGCGAGGCGATTGCCGGCAACCGCCGCCTCGCCACCGCCGCGATCCACCCAGGCGGCGAACTCGCCACCGTTCACCAGATCCATTCGGCGGAAGTGGTGGTCGCCAACACGCCCTGGCCGCAGGATCAGCGCCCGCGCGCCGACGCAATGGTCACCGACCGGCCCAATGTGCTGCTCGGAATCCTCACCGCCGACTGCGCGCCCGTGCTGTTCGCCGATCACAAGGCGGTGGTCGTCGGCGCCGCCCATGCCGGCTGGCGCGGGGCGCTCGCGGGCGTAACTGACGCGACGATCGAAGCGATGGAGCAACTCGGCGCCCGTCGCGATCGCATCCAGGCCGCCGTCGGCCCGTGCATCGCCCAACCTTCGTACGAAGTCGACGGGGCATTCCGCGCGCGGTTCCTCGACGTCGACGGGCAAAACGCTCGCTTCTTCGTCACCGGGCCCTCGGGCAAGCCGCACTTCGACCTTGAAGCATATGTCGTTCATCGCCTGATTTCGGCCGGACTCGGCGAGGTTGAGGCGCTGAACCTCGACACTTATGCCGAGCCTGATCGTTTCTTCAGCTACCGCCGCGCAACGCACCTGGGCGAAGCCGATTATGGCCGACAGCTGAGCGCCATCGCCATTCCTGGCTAGAAGCCCGCCTTATCGTGAGCACGGCGGCGCTGATTGGCGCTGCCCTAACGTTGGCGCTAATGCCGCGCTCGAACGAGGAGACCTGATTTGCCTACCGAACGTGAAATCGCCGCCACCAGCTCGAGCCAGCGCGCACCGCGGCCGTCGCCGACCCAGATCGGCAATCACAAGCTCAGCGCCCAGACGCTAATGCTCGGCTACGGCTTCGATCCGGAGCTCAGCGAAGGTTCGCTCAAGCCGCCGATCTTCCTCACCTCGACCTTCGTTTTTGAGAACGCGGCGGCCGGTAAGCGCTTCTTCGAAGGCGTCACGGGCAAGCGGCCGGGCGGCGCGGAAGGACTCATCTACTCGCGATTCAACGGCCCCAACCAGGAAATCCTCGAAGACCGGCTCGCCGTCTGGGAAGACGCCGACGACGCGCTAGCTTTTTCGAGCGGCATGTCGGCAATCGCGACGCTTCTGCTGACCTTCGTCCGGCCGGGCGACTGCGTCGTCCATTCCGGCCCGCTCTATGCCGCGACCGAGACCCTGATCGCCAAGATCCTCGGCCAGTTCGGAATCGCCTGGGTCGATTTCCCATCGGGCGCGACGCGCGAGGAAATCGACGCCGCAATTGCCAGGGGCAAGGAGAAGGGCCGGGTCAGCCTGATCTACCTCGAAAGCCCCGCCAATCCGACCAACCAGCTTGTCGATGTCGAAGCGGTTCGCGCCGCGACCGATGCGGCCTTCCCCGCCGACCGCCCCCCGATCGCTATCGACAACACCTTCCTCGGGCCGCTGTGGGCCAAGCCGCTCGCCAACGGCGCCGACCTCTCGCTTTACAGCCTCACCAAATATGTCGGCGGGCACAGCGATCTCGTCGCGGGCGGCATCGTGGGCGAGAAGGGGCTGATCAATCAGATGCGCATGATGCGCAACACGATCGGCACCATCTGCGATCCGAACACCGCGTGGATGCTTCTGCGCAGCCTCGAGACGCTGGAATTACGCATGGATCGCGCCGGCGAGAATGCCGCGAAAGTATGTGATTTCCTCCGCAATCACCCGAAGGTCGAGAAGATCGGCTATCTAGGCTTCCTCGAAGAGGGTTCCCGCCAGGCCGACATCTTCAACCGCCATTGCACCGGAGCCGGTTCGACCTTTTCGCTGTACCTCAAGGGCGGTGAGAAGGAGGCGTTCGCCTTCCTTGACGCGCTGCAGATCGCCAACCTCGCGGTGAGCCTCGGCGGCACCGAAACGCTCGCCAGCGCTCCCGCCGCAATGACCCATCTATCGGTTCCGGAAGAGCGCAAGAAGGCGCTCGACATCACCGATAATTTGGTCCGCATTTCGATTGGCTGCGAAAATGCCGACGATTTGATCGCCGACTTCGCCAATGCGCTCAACGCGGTCTAGAACTAAGAGCGCAGCTAAACCCGTTCGTCCTGAGCTTGTCGAAGGACCGTCCTTGGCTTTCTGGACTTACATTCTTCATTGCCGAGGCGGAGCCTTTTACAAAGGGCACACCGATAACCTGGACCGTCGGGTCGGCGAACACCAATTCGGCGCCATCGCCGGTTTCACTGCGGACCGCCGCCCGGTGACGTTGGTCTGGTCGGCAGAGTTCCCGACGCGGTATGAGGCATTGTGGATGGAGCGGCGGATCAAGGGTTGGACTCGCGCCAAGAAAATGGCGCTGATCCGCGGCGATTTCGACGCGATTTCAATCCTCGCAAGATCGAAGAACAGCCCTTCGACAAGCTCAGGGCGAACGGAGTAGTATGCGGGAGTGTCAGAGCTACTAAAAGTCGAGCGCAAAGCCGGCCCAATCCTCCGCCTGACGCTCGATAATCCGCCCGCGAACGCGCTGTCGCTGGAGGTCATGGAAGCGCTCCAGTCGGCGCTCGACGCAGCAGCGGATGACGACAGCATCCGAGTCATCGTCATCGGCGCGTCGGGGAAGCTTTTCTCGGGCGGGCACGACCTCAAGCGGATGACCGAGCATCGCGCCGATCCCGATCGGGGCGCGGCCTATTTCGAACACACCTTCGCAATCTGCTCGCGCCTGATGCGCTCGATCGTAGAGCACCCCACGCCGGTCATCGCCGAGGTCGATGGCATCGCGACCGCCGCCGGCTGTCAGCTGGTCGCGTCGTGCGATCTCGCGGTCGCCTCCGACCGTTCGCGCTTCGGCGTCAACGGCATCGACGTCGGCCTGTTCTGCTCGACGCCCGCCGTGGCACTGACGCGCAACATCAGCCTCAAACGTGCGATGGAGATGCTGCTGACCGGCGAGATGATCGACGCCGCGACCGCCCTGGAGTTCGGCCTCGTGAACCGCGTCGTCACGGCCGAGGCGCTCGCCGATACCGTCAACGGGATCGCGGCAACCATCGCCGCCAAGTCGCCGCTGGCGGTTCGGCTCGGCAAGAAAGCGGTCCGCGACCAAGCCGGCCTCACCCTCGCCGACGCTTATGCCTGCGCGTCACGCGCCATCGTCGAGAACATACTCAGCTCCGACGCCGAGGAGGGGATCAGCGCCTTCTTCGAAAAGCGCGAGCCGGTATGGCCCGCGGTTGATCAGTAATGTCTGCTTTGGTTGGAAAGCACACATTGCGGCGCTACCCGACTTAATCCATCCTGCCGCCGGAGTGGCCTAGGTTGTGGAGAGTTTGAATGCGTCCAGCTGCAGCCGTGGTGTGGTCACTATCAGCTATCGTTTTGGCGACGGGTTCCAGCGTTCAAGCTTGCAGTGTTCCTGCATCATATCGAGTACCCACCACCTTACAATTGGTGGAACAAGCAGACGCGATCGTTCTTGCTCGGGTTGTTGATGGAGGGCCGATACCATACGAGCCTGCCGCGCGTCTTGGAGTGCGAAGTGCTCGGTTGGTCCCTTTTGCGGCAATCAAGGGTCAATACGCAGGGCATCGGATCATATTCGATGATGCGGCTCTGGAGAATGTGCGGGCCGGTCTGAAAGTAAGTCTGAGCGACCCTCGCAACCTTGTTGACGCAAATCCAGACGCCTTCACGGGCGGGTGCAATCGCACTGCATTCAAGCCCGGTATGATTGTTGTCGCCTTCTTGAAGAGGGAGGGCACGAACTTCGTTCCACTTTCCCCCGCATTCTCTCGAGCGCTCGAGGATGTTCCTGGTCCGAACGCCCTCTGGGTGAAAGCTGTTCGGCTGTATGTTGCGATCGCGGCAAAACCGAAGGCAGCCCGCCGCAGTGAAATGCGGCGTCAGAGAGACTTACTGCAGTACGAGTTCGACGATCCTGACGCTCGTCTGCTTGCGTTAGAGCTCGATCGCGCTCTTCGAGACCCAACTCGCTAATGTCCGCAATGGGTCGAAAGCGGACACTAGCCCCAATCCTCCACCGCCCAGCCCCGCTCCTCGGCCAACCGCCTGAGCTTTCCGTGCGGGTTCACGGCGACCGGTTCGTCGGCCCATTCGAACGCCGGCCAGTCCGACACGTGGTCCGAATAGAAGCGGACGTGGCCGTGAGCGCCTTTGAGGCCTGACGCCTCGACCCAGCTGGCGATCATTCGAAGCTTCGCTGGACCATAGCAATTTTCGCCGCCGATTTTCGCGTGCACCCGTTCGTCCAAGCCGACGATTGAACCCGTGCCGATCACATCGTCGAAACCGAGCCTTTCGGCGATTTCATCGGCGTAGAGGCGGTAGGAGGCGGTCGCGAGCACCAGCCGCCGCCCTTGCACCTTGTCGCGGGCGATGGCTTTGCGCGCGCCGGGACGGATGTTCGTCGCGACCTGCTTGTCGGCGAAGCTGTCGACCAGCGGCCGCAGCGCGCTCAAATGAACGCGCTGACCGATCAGCAGGCGGTGGTTGATTTCCTTGAGGCTCGCCCGGTCGATCAGCCGCGCGGCGTAGGCGAGCACCGACAGCAGCACCAATGGCAGCAACAGCAAGCGCCATGGAGCGCGCCTGACCGCGCAATGCAGCAGGAACGGGCCATAGGTCGGCCGCCGCGTGACCGTCCGGTCCATGTCGTAAACGGCAAGGTCGCTCATTGGCTGTGCGGCATAGTGAGCCGCTCGCGGCTGCGAAAGCCGCCGCCCGGCGCGACTTGCCCATAGCGGCCATTTCGCGCACTAGTTCGCGGCTTATGGCCGAGGTCAGCGACGAGGACACCGAACAGGGGCACGGCTCGGTCTATCGGGTGGCCGGCACGCTCAACATCGCGCGCGCGGCAACGACCCAGCGTGAGATCGACGCGCTTCCCGATCCTCTGACGATCGACCTCAGCGACATCAACCGCATGGACACGGTCGGCGCCTGGATCGTCTACCGCACCGTGCGCGACCGCGGCGCCAGGGTGATCGGCGCCAGCCGCGACGAAGTCAGCCTGCTGAAACAGGTCGGTGAGTTCGACGTCCCCACCCGCGTCATCCCCGACGAGCCGCACAATTTCACCGCGGTGCTGCGCGAGTTCGGTGCGTGGGTCGCCGAGACCGGCACGACCCTCGTCGGACTGCTCGGCTTCCTTGGGGCGACCCTGATCGGCTTCGGCAATGTGATCCGTCGGCCCAAGCGCTTCCGCCTCAACGCCGTCGTGCAGCGCTTCGACGTGGTCGGCGTGCGCGCGCTCGGTATCATCGGCCTGATGAGCTTCCTCATCGGTATCGTCGTCGCGCAGCAGGGCGCGGTGCAGCTCCAGCAATTCGGCGCCGAGGTCTATACGATCAACCTCATCGGCCGGATCACGGTGCGCGAGCTCGGCGTCCTGATGACCGCGATCATGGTCGCCGGCCGGTCGGGCTCTGCCTTCGCCGCGCAAATCGGAACGATGAAGATCACCGAGGAAATCGACGCGATGCGCACCATCGGCGTGTCACCGGTCGAAGCGCTGGTGCTGCCGCGGATGATGGCGGCAGTGCTGATGATGCCGCTGCTCGCGTTCTGGGCGATGCTGACATCCCTGCTCGGCGGAGGGATCTTCGTCTGGTTCGACCTCAAGATCCCCCCGCTGACCTATATCCAGCGGCTGCAGGAGGTCGTCCCACCGACCGACCTGTGGATCGCGTTGATCAAGGCGCCGGTATTCGGCTTCATCATCGCGCTCTCAGGCTGCTTCCAGGGCATGCTGGTCCAGGGCAACAGCGAGGAAGTCGGCTCGCGGACTACCAACGCCGTGGTGCAGTCGATCTTCCTCGTGATCGTGCTCGATGCAGTGTTCGCCGTCTTCTTCAGCTCCATCGGGTGGGTATGACGCCCGCCGGCGAGGTTCCGCCCGGCTGCCAACCGGTCATCACGGTGCGGGGGTTGCGCAACACGTTCGGCGAGCAGGTCGTTCACGACGACCTCGACCTCACCGTCTGCCGTGGCGAGATCCTGGGCGTGGTCGGGGGCTCGGGCACCGGCAAGTCGGTGCTTCTCCGCTCGATCATCGGCTTGCAGACGCCCGACGAGGGCGAGATCGAGGTGCTCGGCGAAAATATGGTCGGCCGCACCGAGGACGAGGCCAAGAATATCCGGCGCCGCTGGGGCATCTTGTTCCAGAACGGCGCTCTCTTCTCGACGCTGACCGTGGCCGAGAATGTCGAGGTCCCGATCCGCGAGTATTTTCCATATCTCAAGCCGCCGCTGCTCGACGAGATTGCTTCGTACAAGATCGCGATGGGCGGCCTCCCGCCCGATGCCGGTCCCAAATATCCGGCGGAATTGTCGGGCGGCATGGTCAAGCGCGCCGGGCTTGCCCGAGCGCTTGCGCTCGACCCGGAGCTTTTGTTCCTCGATGAGCCGACTTCGGGTCTCGACCCGATCGCCGCCTCGGCGTTCGACCAGCTGGTGCGAGGGCTCCAGAAAAGGCTGGGTCTCACCGTGTTCCTGATCACGCACGATCTCGACACGCTGCATGCGGTCTGCGACCGCATCGCCGTGCTTGCCGACAGGAGGGTCATCGGTGTCGGAACGATCCCGCAACTATTGGCTTTAGACCATCCTTGGATACAAGAGTATTTTAACGGGCCCCGGGGGCGTTCTGCCGCCGGGAGCTACCAAGAAGGGGTCGTCGCTTAGTGGAAACCCGGTCGAACTATGTGATGGTCGGCGCGGTGACCATGGCACTGCTCGTCGGCACGTTGCTGTTCATCGTGTGGCTCGTCGGCCTCTCGAACAAGACCACCAAATGCTACGACATCTACTTCGCGCAAGGCGTCGGCGGCCTCAACAAGGGCTCCGTAGTCAGCTTTGCTGGCGTGCCCGTCGGCCAGGTGGAGAAGATCTCGCTGCTGCCCAACCGGCCGGAATTCGTGTGGGTACGGGTCGACGTCGATGACCAGACGCCGGTGCTGCAGGGCACAAGCGCACAGATCCACGGCGTCGGTTTCACGGGCGTTTCCGAAATCCAGTTGACCGGCGCCGAGCGCGGCAAGCCGCCGATCGAGCAGGTCGGTCCGCAGGGCTGCCCCGTCATTCCGGCGACCGCCGGCGGGATCAGCGCGCTTCTCAACAGCGCGCCGGAGCTGATCGACCGCATTCAACGGCTGACCGAGCGATTGACCGAACTCCTGTCCGACAAGAACCAGAACTCGATCTCCGACATCCTCGAAAATATCGACGCGACGACCCAGCAGCTGAAGGCCCACGCGCCCGAACTTGGCGACACGATCAACCAGATCAAGATCGCGTCGCACAATGCCGGCTTGGCCGCTGGCAATGTCGCCGCCCTAACCGACAACACTAACCGGCTGGTCAACGAGCAAGGGCGCCCGGCGATCGAGAACCTCAACAAGACGATCATCTCGGCGCGGCAGGCAGCGGACAATCTCAACGCGATGATCACCGACGCCCGGCCCGGCGTTCAGAATTTCACCAAGTCGACGCTGCCCGAGGCCAACAAGCTGGTCCACGATTTGCGTGAACTGTCGAACTCGCTCGAGCAGGTCTCCAACCGCGTCAATCAGCAGGGCATCGGCGGCACGCTCGGCCCCGAAAAGCTGCCCGACTACAAACCAGGGAAACGCAAATGAAGCTGCTGATCAGGATCGCGGGCGCGATGGCGCTCGCCGCATCGCTGGGCGGCTGCTCGCTCGGCGGTCTGATGGGCGGGGGCAAGCCGCCGACGACTTTGGTGATGCTGACCCCCGAAGCCGCGGAGCCGGCGAGCATCGCCCGCACCGCCGCCGCCGGCCAGGCGGTGACCATCGAAACGCCCGCCGTAAGCCATGAACTCGGCAACGTGCGTGTGCCGGTCCAGGTCAGCCCGACCGATGTACAGTATGTCGCCGACCTCCAGCTGGTGGATACGCCAGCCAAGCTGTTCCAGGGCCTGCTCGCGGAGACCGTGAGGCGCACCACCAGCCGCGTCGTGCTCGGCTCGGGCCAGACATCGCTCGACCCCGGCCTCACCGTCAGCGGCGAGCTCCAGAAGTTCGGCTATGACGCGTCGAGGGGCCAGGTCGTCGTCACCTATGACGGATCGCTCGCAGCGGCCGGCGGTAACCGCGTCGAGACCCGCCGCTTCACCGCGACCGCGCCCGCCGACGGCACGGCCGCCAGCGTCGGCCCCGCGCTCAACCGCGCGGCCAACCAGGTTGCGCTCGATGTCGCAAAGTGGATCGGGAGCTAGGATCGCAATGTCGCAGGTTTTTCAGCCTGTCCCAGACATTGCCGTATGGGTGGACGGCGGTATCCACATCAAGACGCGAGAACCTCATGGTGACCCGATTGAAATGAGCGAGGAAAAGGCGCTCGCGCTTTCGGATTTACTTAAGCGGCTCGTGGAAGAGCAAACGTCATCCCGGCCTTGAGCCGGGACCCGCCTTGTTCTTAGCTGGCGCAATGGAAAAGGTGCCGTGCGTCTACATTCTCGCGAAAGCGTCGCATGGCACGCTTTACACGGGCGCCACGTCAGACCTCGCCGGCCGCGTCTGGCAACATCGCGAGGGGCTCGTGAGAGGGTCCACGCAACGCTACGGCTGCCGCTAAAGTGAAGGCAGGTCCCGGCTCAAGGCCGGGATGACGGGTTACTCAGCGGTTCACCGCCAACGCGGCGCTGACGAACATCGGCTTGCCGTCCTTGTTGCCGGGCGGCGAATAGCGGCAGATCAGATAATCCCAATCCGCCGAGTAGATCGCGCAGCCGACGTGCGTCGTCGTCGGCCACACCATCTGCGTGTAGTGCCCGATGTCTTCCCACCGGCCGGTGAGGCTCGTGCCCGGAAACAGATAGCTGCCCGGCGCCAGCATTTGCCGCTCTTTGGTCCACAGGCCGACCATGTCTTCCGGCGACATCGTGCCGTGCCACGCCCGCGCGAGATTCTCCCGCTCAGTTGGCCGGCCGTCGCGCGGCGAATGGACGAGCCGGCCGAGGCTGGCGAGTACCGGGCCATAAGAGGCTGCATGCGCCGCAAGCGTTGCGTCCCATTGCAGCGGCGGTGCACCGACCGCGCTCCTCGCCTGGTTCTGCGCAGCGAGAAGCCGCTCGGCGAGCTGTCCCGTTGCGCCTTGCGGCGCGGGCAGTGCGGCGGCGGCCGAGGATGCGAACAATACCGCGGCTGCGGCAAGCTGAGTGAACCGGCTCATGCCGGAACCATCGCCGAGGAACGGCTAAATGCTCGTCAGCAAATATGGTTAAGGGCACAGCCGGCTCTCAGGCCAGACTCTTGCTCGCCTGCTCGAACACATCCTTGGAGAGACCGGGCGTGGCGACGATCCGCTCCAGCGCCTCGCGCATCATCGCTGAGCGCTTCGGCTCGAACCGCCGCCAGCGGCCGAATGCCGGCACCAGCCGCGCCGCGACCTGCGGGTTGAGCTTGTCGGCGGCGATGATCATGTCGGCGAGGAAGGCGTAACCGCGCCCGTCGGCTCTGTGGAACGCCCAATGATTGCCGCTGAACGTGCCAACCACCGAGCGCAGCCGGTTGGGGTTGGTCATGCTGAAGTCGGGGCGTCCGGTGAGCTCGATCACCTGGTCGAGCGTGTCGGAACGCTGGGCCGCGGCCTGCAGCGCGAACCATTTGTCGACTACCAGCGGATCGTCGTGGAACCGCGCGTAAAACGCATCCAGCGCCGCCTGGCGTTCGGCCGTTTGCGTGGACACCAATATCCCGAGCGCGCCCTGGCGGTCGGTCATATTGTCCGCGCGGTCGAACTGCGCTTTGGCGAGCGCCGCCGCCCGCGGTTCGTCGGCGCCGGTCAGCAGGCCCAGCGCCACCGTGCGCAGCCGCCGAACGCCCTTGGCTTGCGGGCTGAGGTCGTTGCCCTCAACGCCGTCGCTGCGGTGGGCGGCAAGCAGCTCGCCCGACAAGGCCGATCCGATCCGCTTGCGCAGGCTCTCCCGCGCGGCGTGGATCGCGTCGGGGTCGACTACCTCCATTCGCTGGGCGATCAAGGTCTCGGACGGCAGCAGGATCGCTTCGGCCTTGAACGCCGGATCGAGCGCGTTGGACTTGAGCGTCGCGCCGATCGCGCGGATCACGGATTCGGCATCGACCGTCTCGCCCCGCGCGCCGGCGGTCAGCGCGGCGAACATCAGCTCCTGCATCGCCTCGTAGCGCGCGAAGGGGTCGGTGTCGGATTGAGCCAGCCGCTCGAGCTCGCCGGGCCGCCGCTCGGCGGTGAGCACCACCGGCGCGGAGAAATCGCGATTGGTCGACAGCAATGGTGTCTCGGTGACGCCCTCGAACGTCACGGTCTGGCGTGGTTGGTCGAGGACGATCAGCCGCTCAGAAGCGATTTCCGCGCCGCTCTGCTCGCCGATCAGCGCGGTCCTCAGCGGAATCGCCATCGGCTGCTTGACTGGCTGCCCGGGCGTCGGATCCTCATGCTGTTCCAAGTGCAGAGTCGCGGTCTTCGTCGCCGGGTCATGTTCCAGCCGCGCGCCCACCTTCGGCGTCCCCGCCTGGCTGTACCAGATCTTGAAGGCGCTGAGGTCGACGCCGCTGCCGTCTTCGAGCGCTTTCACGAAATCGTCGCAGGTCGCGGCCTCGCCGTCGTGGCGCTCGAAATAGAGGTCGGTGCCTTTGCGGAACTTCTCCGGCCCCAGCACCGTGTGGAACATGCGGATGACCTCGGCGCCCTTGTTGTAGATCGTGGTCGTGTAGAAATTGCCGATCTCGATGTAGCTGTCCGGACGGACGGCGTGGGCGAGCGGCCCCTGATCCTCGGGGAATTGCACCGCGCGAAGCACGCGCACGTCCTCGATCCTTTTGACCGCCGGGCTGCCCACATCGGCCGAGAAGCTTTGGTCGCGGAACACCGTGAAACCTTCCTTCAGGCTCAGCTGGAACCAGTCGCGGCAGGTCACGCGGTCGCCCGACCAATTGTGGAAATATTCGTGCGCGACGACGCGCGCGATATTGTCGAAATCGGCGTCGGTCGCGGTTTCCTGGTCGGCCAGCACATAGGCCGAGTTGAAGATGTTGAGGCTCTTGTTCTCCATCGCCCCCATGTTGAAATCGCTGACCGCGACGATGCTGAACTGGTCGAGGTCATATTCGCGGCCATAGACCTTCTCGTCCCACGCCATCGCCAGCTTGAGGCTCTCCATCGCGTGGCTCGTCTTGGGGAGGTCCGCCTCGCGCACCCAGATGAACAGGTCGACCTTGCGCCCGCTCATGGTCGTGAAGCTGTCGCGGTTTGCCTTCAGGTCGCCGGCGACGAGCGCGAACAGGTAACAGGGCTTGGGGAACGAGTCCTGCCACTCGGCCCAGTGACGACCGTCCGCCGTCTCGCCATGCGCGATGCGGTTGCCGTTCGACAGCAGCACCGGGAATTGCTTGGCGTCGCCTTCCATCCGCACGCCGTATTTCGACAGCACGTCGGGCCGGTCGGGAAAGAAGGTGATGCGGCGGAATCCTTCTGCCTCGCACTGCGTGCATAGCATTCCGTTCGAGGCGTAGAGGCCCATCAGCTTGGTGTTCGCGGCGGGGTGGATAACCACCTCTGTCTCGACCGTGACGCGATCGCCCGAGATGTCGGCAACCAAAGCCTGGCCATCGATGCGATACTCGGCGGGCTGACCGTCGACCTTGACCGACGCCAGCTCCAGCTCGTCGCCGTCTAGCTTCAACGGGCGGTCGTGCGCGCCGTTGCGCTCGACTGTCAGCGTCGCGCGGACGCGGGTCGTCTCCAGCCCAAGGTCGAAGTCGAGGTGGATCTCCGGCACGAGCCAGTCGGGCGGCCGATAATCTTCGCGGCGGATGGCGACGTGGGTGGGCGAGGGCGGCGCTTCTGGATTGGTGCGGATATCGAGCATGGCAGCCGACTTAGGCGCGGGTCCCGAGCCTCACAACCCGCGCCTATTTCCTTTGGGCCGATGACTCGTGCGCCAAACGAGCGTAGTCGGACGCCGCGCCCGTGAACCGCCGGCGCCAGCGAAGCGTTGAGTAGCAGCCCCAGCCAAGGAGAAGGTTTCATGAGCGGCTTCGAGGACATTCGCGAGCATATGGAAGTGATCGGCGCCGACGGCGTCCACATCGGCACCGTCGACCGTGTCGAAGACAATCGCATCAAGCTCATCCGCGCCGACAGCGGTCTCGGCCATGAAGAGCATCACCATTTCATCCCGCGCGGCCTTGTTGCGGAGGTCGAGGGCGACAAGGTCCGCCTGACCGCGCGCGGTGACGTCGTCGCCGACCTGTTCGAGCAGGAAGAAAGCGGCAATCCGATCGGCTAAGCCAATGTCCACTTGATAACGGCGATTCCTTCGGCTCCTATGCGGCCGAGGGGAAGTGGACATGCCCAGATTCATGCTTGTGCTCGGCGTTGCAGCGCTGGCGACGGGTTGCGGACAAAGCGACAAGGGCACCGTGACCCAGGCCGCCGCGAGTACGGTGCAGCCTAAAAAGAGCCCCGCCTTCTGCTTCTTCGAGGCCAAAGAGACCAAGGGCTGGAAGGCATCGCGCGGCAAGGACGGCAATATCGTCGTCAAAGGCAAGGCTTACCGCAGCGATGGCCGCTACAAGGCCGTGTTCGGTCCGCCGGAAATCGCCGGCACCGCCGCTTCGATTTCGCCGACCATCACCAACAACGACACCGGTTTTTCGCGGCCGGACGATTGGTGGGACATCAGCGCCACCATTCCGGCCAGTGCCGGTGTCGACACGGTGAAGGTCACATGCGGCGAAGATGTCCTTGCGACCCTGCCGGTCAAAACGAAGGCCTAACACGCCGGATTACATTGCAAAGAATTCGCTCCGGGCGCACCTAAGCCGCGTGAAAGGCAAGGAGAAAGTCACGAGTCTGGCGCCGGGCGCCGCCTGGACCCGGCCTGACGCCTATATCGGAGCATTGGCACGAAACCGCCGGTTTCGCCGCGCCCGTGCCGAGAAACCGAGAACCCAACCGGTCTCGCCGCAGCTGTGGCTGTCGACCATTCCTTTCGCCGCGATCCTCGCGGTCCTCGCGGTCCTCGCCGTGGCAATTATCGTCGCTGCGTTCCCGGGAAAACAGACAGCAGTGCCCAAACCACAATCCGCGGCCCACGAGCGAGGCGTCGCGCAGCGCGGCTGGCTCCAGGAAGCACAGAAGCAATTTCACAACTAAGCCGCTAAGCAGGCGCGATGGCACTGCCCATCGCCCCACCCGTTTCAAATGCCCTGGTGATCCTGGACGTTTTCGGGATCGCGGTTTTCGCCGTGTCCGGCGCGCTCGTGGCGGCCGAAAGGCGCCAGACACTCGTCACCTTCATCTTCTTTGCCGTGGCCACCGGCGTCGGCGGCGGCACGCTCCGCGACCTGCTGATCGGCGCTCCGGTCTTCTGGGTGCACGCCAACGCGACGCTGCTCATCTGCATCGGCGCAGCGCTCGCGGTGTGGCTGGTGAGCTCGCGCAGGATTGCCGCCAAGGCACTGGACTGGTTCGATGCGGCGGGCCTTGCCGCCTACGCGACCTACGGCTCGGCCAAGGCGCTTAGCTACGGTGTCGCTCCGGTTCCCGCCTTCGCCATGGGCGTGCTCACCGCCTGCTTCGGAGGAATCGTGCGCGATGTGCTCGCC
This sequence comes from Pseudomonadota bacterium, assembly GCA_040388865.1. Classification (GTDB taxonomy): domain Bacteria; phylum Pseudomonadota; class Alphaproteobacteria; order Sphingomonadales; family Sphingomonadaceae; genus Sphingomicrobium. The sequence continues at coordinate 143,729 of JAZKBB010000006.1, forward strand.
GGAGAGCCGTCGATCCTGATGCGGCCGGAGCTATATGTGACCGCCGCCGCGCTTGCCGCCGGGCTGTTTGTCGGGCTGAGCCTGGTCGGCGCACCGATATGGGTTGCTGCAGTCGTTGGCGCCGTGGGCGGCTTTGGACTGCGCGGCGCTGCAATCGCTCGCGGCTGGAGACTTCCAGCCTACCACGATTAACCCGCTAGAACCGGACCGAAACGCCAGTGTACAGCTCCACGTCCGGGGCCTGGTGGTTCAGGCCGAAATTCGCACCTGCGTCGAGCTGCACGTCATTGCTCACTAGGTAAGCGATCGAGGCGTCTGCGGTCGATTGACGCACGATGCCAGCCGAATCCCAGTTCCATTGTCCCCACAGTTCGGCCGACACGTTGAGTTTCGGCGTGGTTTGCCAACCGATACCGACGACTTGAGCCATCGCAAGGTGATGGCCGTCGCCATTCGCATCTGCGAGCCAATCGATCTCCGGCCCAAGGGTGATGCCGAACTGAGAGCGCGGAATCGAATAGTCGATGGGGAACGCAATCCCCGCCTCCCATTTCCGATTGCCAACGGGCGCCGCGGCGGTGGGGATCTTGAGCGCCGGGTTCATTGCCACTTGTACGCCGTCGCCGTGGGTAAAGCGGTATTTCGATTTCAGCACCAGGTCGCCGAACGACGAATCGAACTGACGCATGCCGCCGCGGACGCGAACGCTGTTATACGGCGCGACGTCGAGTTCGATGTTCCAACGCGAATTCAGCCCATATTTGAAGGCTGTCGCACCGAGCGCCAGCGCGTCGGTCGTAACTGCGCCCGAACGGTCGTGGACCCAGTCGGCAAGCCCCGTTTCAATTTGCACCATGCCTGCGGGAACGGTGCATGTTGGGTTGGCCTTTCCCGGGCGGTCGGCGCAAATCGGCTGCTCGTCGGCGGCCATCGCCGCGCTGGCGCTCGCCGACGCTATGGCGCCAACAACCAGGATGAACCCCTGCATGAGTCCTGTTTGCATTCCCGCTGTTCGCGCGTCGAGTGAACAAGCAGCGCGCCACAACAATTCACACGGCTTCCTAACGCCGTTGAATTTAGGGAAGCCGGGTCACCAACGCGTCGAGCACCGCGGGATGCATGCGATGCGAGAATTCGAGACCCGCGGTCGCGCCGCCCTTCCAGCGGATGGCCCCGACCAGGGGCTCCAGTTGCGGAAAGCGCGCAATCACGGCTTCGCCGATCTCTGCCTCTTCGACCAGCTCGACACGGCAGCCGGCGACCGACAGATCGTGGAGCAGCACCTGATAGTTGAAGGCGCCAATGGGCCGGACATAGCTCGTCGAGGCGACGGCCGTGCGCGGGCAGTCGCGGCGGTCCAGCGTGAGTTCTTCGGTTAGATGCATTCGTTCAGCGCCTTGCGCGAAACCGCATCGGCGTCGCGCTGGTCGAGGGCGATTTCACGGCGCCCGCCGCGGTCGTTGATCGCGATGAAATAGGTTGCCGCGCCATTTTTGCTGCCAAGGTTCGAGATGGTTCCGCCGTGATCGCGCGGGACGAACCACCAGGCCGCGCCGCGCCGATCCTCAACTCGTGCAAAGCAACTGGCAAAATCCTGCGTCGATTTTGGCGTAACATAGACCGACGGCCGATACGCCTGCGGACCCGGCGCGGCGGCGGTTACCGCGACGCTCAGCAAAGTGACGATCCCAATCTCTCTCATAGCTATCCCCGTGCTCGGGCTACTCGAACACTGACCCGCGATGAGGCCTCGTCCACTTGGCCGGGCGCGGCAACCTGCTTGGCCCAGGTGACCCAATATGAGGCAACCGCGAGCGCCGCCTTGAAGACTACTGCTGTTTAGGGACTGGTCGTTTCCGCGATCGAGCTTTTCTCGGCCGCCGGAGATTTCAGGCTTTGAACGACAGCCGAGCGCCAGTGCCGACCAACCGGAACGTCTCGAGGGCGATTGCGCGTTCGCGCGCCGTTCGGGCCTCGGCCGTTCGCCGGCGCCGGCGTCGCTTCCTGCTTGCGGCTTGCGTCGCGACGGTCGCGGGCGCGCCAATGGCCTGGTTCATGGCCGAACCCGCCGCAGCCGTCGTAGCGTCCGTGTCTGATCAGGCCCGCGACCTTGCCGACCTCCTCGGTCAGCGTTCGCCCGGCACACGCACCCAGGCGGAACTCACCAAACATGCGCGCATCGCGGCCAAGACGCGGGCGCAGCCGAAGCCGGCGCCGCACCAGCCGGCGGCTGATGCGCCCAAAACGGCCCAGCTTGTCGATCTGCTTTCAACGCCGCCGCTCGCACCGGTAGCCGTGGTAGCGGAGGGTCTAGCCCCACCAATGGCGACGCCACCGACCCTGAATGCGATCGTTGGCTCGACGCCCGTCATCACGTCGTCCACGCCGCCGACCGATGGCGGCAGTCCGGTCCACTTCCCGACATCCGAGCCGCGCGACAACGTACCGCCAAGCGCGGTTCCGGAGCCCGGAACCTGGGCGATGATGTTGTTCGGTTTCGGCGTAATCGGCTGGCGCATGCGGCGGCGCCCAGCCTCACGGATTAAATTAGCTTAGGCGCGGCGCGAACTAGCGTCAGGCATTGCCGACGATCAGCACCTCGGTGCCAACCGACACATTCTCGAACAGCTTGGCCGCGAAGGCCGTCGGCACCCCTACACATCCGTGCGTCGCATAGCCCCAACGGACGTTGCTGCCGTGGATCGAGACGCCGTCGGCGGTCAGCCGCAGCGTATAGGGCATCGGCGCGTCATATGTTTGCGAGCGGTGGTCCTTGAGCTTGGCCAGGATCGGGAATTTCCCCGTAGGGGTCGGTAAGCCATCGGCGCCGTAAAGGATCACCGCGGTCCCGATCTCGTCCCCGCCGCGGAAGATCGAGATGATCTGCGACTTGAGATCGACGCGGACCCAGGTCGGCCCCTTGGCCACGCCTTTGTCATCCCAGCGGTAATCGCCGTACTGCATGCGCCCCGGGACCGCGAGAATCGAGCTCACGGGGTGCAAAATCAGGCCCTTTGCGAGCGCCTGGCGGGTGCTTGCCTGTGGGAGGGCGACACGGTCACTTGCGATCGGAGCCGCGCGAGCAGCCGACACGACGGGCCGTGCACTCGGGGCGTTGCCTGCGGACAAAAAGGCCGCGGTCGTTCCTCCGAGCGCGAACCCGCCAATCGCGAGTAACGAACGCAACATCAGCGGTTGCCTATCCCAGGAACCGCGCACCCGCGCAGCCCTTGGCGGACCAGCGGATCTCGGCTTCCATTGCGCCGCGCTTGATGATTCTCAGTTCGACGACTTCGCCCTTGGCGAACTTGTCATTGGAGACGAGCTGGCAGCCGGTGTAGGACAAGTTGCGAACCCGAATGTCGGAATCGCGGGTCGAGCTCAGCGCGAATCCGTACAACGTGACCGGATGTCGCTCGGCACGCTCCACAATTTGATTGGACTTTTTCATGACCCCGGCTCTCACTAAAATGGTTGCCGGGTTCTCTTACCATTCCGGCATTTCCCTCGCCGCAGCCTTGTCGGGCCTGTGCCAAAAACACACGCTCGAGCCGATTTTTCCAATCGTTTCCGAATTCTCAACCGTTTTGGACATAAGCCGGTCCAAGCGCGGATTAGCGACGCCTGTGGGAGCGTAAGCTGGCGTTCCGCGAAGAGTCCGTGCGCGGGAGTTGCGAATGTCCGTTCATACCAAGTTCGACACGGCCAAGTTCGAAAAGGCCGACCTCAAAGCGCCCAAGGCCGACCCGGCGCGACGCACGACCCGCACTCGTGTGCTCATGGTGGGCAGCCTCGTGACGTGCAGCGGCTCGCAGCGCGTGCGCATTCGCGATTTTTCGAGCAAGGGCGCCCAAGTCGTTCTCGAAGGCGGTAATCTCACCAAGTGCGACGTTCTGCTGAAGCGCGGCGATCTGTGCGCCGCGGCGCAGGTCGCATGGATCAAGGGCGACGAGGTCGGCCTCACTTTCTACCGCGAAATCTCGGCGAAAGATCTCGCCGCGAACTGATCCCCGTTTCGCGCCAGACTCGCGCTGGTAAAGCGCGCGCCTTCCGAATAGATCGCCGCTCATGACCCGCCGGGCGCAGTTTCCGATCCTAGCGCTGATCTTTGCCGCACTGTTTCTTCGGTCGGTCGTACCCGCCGGTTGGATGCCGGCGCCGGCGCACGGCGCGTTCGCAATCGAGCCTTGTCCATCGGCCGATGCCTCGATCATGCACATGGCTTCGAGCGCATCGGGCCGCCATCACGACCATGGTAGCACTGGCGGAGACTGCTTTGCGTCGATGCTGGCAGGCGCCGGGTTGCCCGATGGTACGGTTCAAATCATCGCCCCAGCCTCCGCGCCTTTCATTCTGTCCGCGGCGTTCACCCTCGCGAGCCTAATCCGCGGCCCGCCCGCGCTCCCACCACCTTCGACAGGACCGCCCGCAATCGCCTGATCTCGTCGCTTCGTGAGAACTCGAACAGGTGATTATGCATGCCAGCAATAGATGCGCTTCCCGCGCCCGCGATCGTCGTCGTGGGCACGCGCCAAGCCGCCGAACACACGCCCAACAGCAAGGAGAGCGCCGACGCGGCGCAGCTCCGCACGACCACCAACGTGCGCAATACCGAAGATGCGCTGCGCTATTTCCCCAGCCTGTTCGTGCGCAAGCGCCACATCGGCGACACGCAGGCACCGCTCGCCACCCGCACCTCCGGCGTCGGCGCCAGCGCCCGCAGCCTCGTCTACGCCGATGGGGTGCTTCTGTCGGCGCTGATCGGCAACAACAACAATTTCGCATCGCCGCGTTGGGGCATGGTCTCGCCTGAGGAGATCGATCATGTCGACGTGCTCTACGGGCCGTTCTCCGCCGCTTATCCGGGCAATTCGATCGGGGCGGTGGTGAACATCACCACGCGCATGCCCGACAAGCTGGAAGCGTCTGCAACGGCTGCATGGAACCTTCAGGCGTTCGACCAATATGCGACACGGGGCCAATATCCCGCATACCAGCTCGCTGCGACGGTCGGTGATCGCACCGGGCCCTTGTCCTGGTTCCTCTCCGCCAATCACGTCGACAGCAAGAGCCAGCCGCTGGCTTATGTTACGGTTTCTCAGCCTGGCACCTCGACCGGTGGGACGCCTGTCAACGGCGCATTCACCGATCTCAACCGCACCGGAGCGCCGATCTTCGTCATCGGCGCCGGCGGCTTCGAGCATCAGAAGCAGGATAATCTCAAGGCCAAGGTGCGCCTCGATCTTCCCAGCGACGTGCGCTTCACCTGGCAAACCAGCCTGTTCCTCAACAGCACCGACAGCCATGCCGAGACTTATCTCGGCGATGCGTCGGGCGCGCCCGTTTATTCCGGCACGCTCAACATCGCCGGCCAGAAGGTAAGCGTCCCCGCGAGCGCGTTTTCCAACCAAGTCTATCGCTTCGATGAACGGCACTGGCTTCACTCGGCGATACTCGAGCAAAGCGGTCGCGATTTCTCCTGGTGGCTGATCGGCTCGCTCTACCATTATGGAGAGGACGACCAGCGCATCCCTTCCGCTTCCCTGCCCGCCGCCGGCTCAGGAGGCGCGGGCTCGATCGTGCGGATGGGCGGCACAGGCTGGCGAACGTTCGACTTCCATGGCTTCGTCAAGCCCGGGGGAGCGCACAAGCTGCACGCCGGCGCCCATTACGACGGCTTCACGCTGCGCAGCCGGCGGTTCGCGACCGTGGACTGGCTCAATGGCCCCGCGGAAGCGCTGGCGCAGGAATCGCTCGGTCACACGCGGACGGTCGCGCTTTGGGGCGAGGACGAATGGATGCTGGCGCCAAGAGTGATGCTGACGCTCGGCGCCCGTTACGAATGGTGGAAGGCCTATGGCGGGCGGATCTTCCCGCTGGCCGTGCCGGCGAGCCCCGACCAGCCGAGCCGGGCCGCATCCGGCCTCTCGCCCAAGGCCTCGCTGCGCTGGGACCCTGCCGGGCGCTGGTCAGCCACGCTTTCAGTCGGCCGCGCGCTGCGTTTCCCGACGGTCAGCGAGCTCTATCAGTCGGTCTCGGTGGGCGCTCAGCAGCGCTCGCCCGACCCCAACCTCAAGCCGGAAAAGGCCTGGTCCGGCGAACTCGCGGTCGAGCGAACGATCCCC
>JAZKBB010000006.1:149863-157655 GCA_040388865.1 Pseudomonadota bacterium
CGGCCGGATTCGGCTGTCGCTGTTTCACGAGAGCATCGCTGACGCATTGATCTCTCAGACGGCGCTCTTTCCCGGTACTCAAACCTCGGTGACCTTCGTGCAGAACATCGGCCGCACGCGCACCGACGGTGCCGAGCTGGTGGTCGAGAAACGCAATCTCCTGCCTCGCTTCGACCTGACCGGAAGTGTCACCTTCGCCGATCCGAAGATCGTCTCCGACCCCGCCTTCCCCAGCGCGGTCGGCAAGCTGGTTCCGCAGGTGCCGCGCCGCAAGGCGACTCTGGTCGCGACATGGCGACCCACCGACCGGCTCGCCATAACCGCCGCGGCACGCTACTCGAGCCGGCTGTTCGGAACCATCAACAACGCCGATTTCATCGGCCACACTTACCAGGGCTTCGAGGGCTATTTCGTCGCCGACGCCCGTGCGCTCTACCATTTGACGCCGCAGGTTGATGTTTCGGCGGGAGTCGAGAACCTGACGGATCGCCGCTATTTCCTATTCCACCCCTTCCCCGGCCGAACCTTCACGGCCGAACTGCACTGGCATTTGTGAAAGGAATGACGATGCGCCTGATGATCAGCCTCGCCGCCGCCGCGCTCGCAACGAGCGCCTCCGCGCACGTCACGGTCTCGCCGCAGCAAAGCGCGCCAGGCGCGCGCGAGAAATATGAGCTGCGCGTCCCCAACGAACGCAAGTCGGCAACGATCACCGTCGAGTTCCGCTTCCCGGCCGGCCTCCGCGTGACGGCGGTCGAGCAAAAGCCCGGCTGGCAGGCCGAAGCCTTCCGCGACGCTGCCGGCAATCTCACCGGTGTGCGCTGGGTCGGCAATCTCCCGCCCGAGGAGTTCACCGAATTCGGCTTGCTCGGGGTCAACCCCCCTGCTGGCAATGAGCTGGTGTTCACCGCGATCCAGGCGTTCGCCGACGGGACGAAGATTGAATGGTCGGGCGCCGCGGGCTCGAAGACACCGGCGGCGCGGGTGAAACTGGCGCGCTAGGAGCGCCCTCCCCGGTAGCTCGTCAGTGGCTCGCCGCCAGCGGCGCTTCGCTCAGCGGCTGCCCGCGCCCGTCCTCTTCATCGGCAAAGGCCGTGCGCCGCTTGAGGCTGGGGCGAATGAACAGCACCGGCAGCTTCAGGAATAGCAGCTCGGAATGGACGAAGGCGTCGACCATTCGCTCCCACCATTTCGCATTGCGTTGGCCATGCGCATCGAGCCAGCCGTCATAGGGCGCCCAATGGCTCGGCTCATCTGCTCGATGATGTGGAAGATCTTGGTCAGCTGCTTGTCGCTCAGCACATGGCTGTTCCTGAGCAGGATATCGACCTGCTTGTAGCCGCGCCGCTCGGTCAGCGAGATCACCCGGCACAGGCGCGCGAACAGACGGTCGTTCGTGACCACCCGCGTCTTGTCGAGATTGTCGATGCTCGAGCCGAACATGATCCCGACGAAGCGGTCGATGTGCCCGAATGCGCTGTCGAGCGCGTAGGGCATCACGTCGCGCCGCTCGAACCAGCGGCGGAACATCACATAATGCTTGCGCTCGTCCGCGCGGTGTTTGTCGATCGTGGCGATGAGATCGTGATCGTCGGGCCAGCGGGTGCGGACTGCTTCGAGCAGGTCGTCGATCGCCGTATAACCGCGGTGCTCGTTGTAGATGTAGATCGACCCGAGGATGTCGAGATAGCGTTTGCGGAACCACGCGCGCATGGCGGTGAGTCTAGGCGCAACCCGCTTCCAGTTCAATTTCACTCGCTTGGCCCGTGACGCGGCTGTGTTGCGCAGCGGCCAATCCACAGGATTTTTGCGTTGACCGATGATTTACCGTCTTGCGTCTCACGCTGGTTGAGGCACAATAGATGGTAGCGAACGAGGGGGGACACTCAACAACTAGTGTTCTAGCGCCGGAATACCTATATTCCGGTGAGGGAAGACTCGTCCCCGCTTTCCACAGGGAGCGGGGTCGAAAAGCCCCCGGAGAGCGCGAAAAAAGGCTAGGGTGGCCGGATGGCTCCGAGTCGAACAAGTCAGGAACAAACGGTCCTCGGCGCGGATGATGCCAGGACCGCAGAGGGACGGGGTAGCGCGATGGATTTTTCGACCGGCTCACAAGTATCGAGCGACGACGTATCAACGGTCACTTCGAGCTCGAAGGGCGTCCATGCGCCGCGCTTCGACGTCAACACCGACGCGAAGCGCGACGCTTTGCTGACCGAATTCGGCAAGGACACGCTCAATGACCGCTATCTGCTCCCGGGCGAAAACTATCAGGATTTGTTCGCGCGCGTCGCCGCGGCTTATTCGGACGACGCCGATCACGCGCAGCGCGTCTATGACTATATTTCAAAGCTGTGGTTCATGCCCGCCACGCCCGTCCTGTCCAATGGCGGCACCGGCCGCGGCCTGCCGATCAGCTGTTATCTGAACAGCGTCGACGACAGCCTCCAGGCGATCACCGAGATCTGGAACGAGAATGTCTGGCTGGCGTCCAAGGGCGGCGGCATCGGCACCTATTGGGGCCGCGTGCGCGGCATCGGCGAGCCGGTCGGCCTCAACGGCAAGACTAGCGGCATCATCCCGTTTGTGCGGGTTATGGACAGCCTCACGCTGGCGATCAGCCAGGGCTCGCTCCGGCGCGGGTCGGCCGCCTGTTACCTCGACGTCGCGCATCCGGAAATCGAGGAGTTCCTCGAGATCAGGAAGCCGAGCGGCGACTTCAATCGCAAGGCGCTCAACCTGCACCACGGCGTGCTGGTCACCGACGAATTCATGGAAGCGGTTCGGGCCGGCGCCGAATTCATCCTGCGTAGCCCGAAGGACGGTTCGGAGCGCGGCAAGGTCGACGCGCGCTCGCTGTTCCAGAAGCTCGTGGAGACCCGTCTTGCGACCGGCGAGCCGTACATCATCTTCATCGACGCGGTGAACAGGGCGATGCCCAAGCACCACCGCGATCTTGGCCTCAAGGTCTCGACCTCGAATTTGTGCAGCGAGATCACGTTGCCGACGGGCCGTGACCATCTCGGCGCCGACCGCACCGCCGTCTGCTGCCTCTCTTCGCTCAACCTCGAAACCTGGGACGAGTGGAACAAGGACAAGCAGTTCATCGAGGACGTCATGCGCTTCCTCGACAATGTCTTGTCCGATTACATCGCGCGCGCTCCCGACGAGATGGCGCGCGCCAAATACAGTGCGGAGCGCGAGCGTAGCGTCGGCCTTGGGGTGATGGGCTTCCACTCCTTCCTTCAGGCGCGCGGCCTGCCGTTCGAGGGAGCGATGGCGAAGAGCTGGAACCTGAAGATGTTCAAGCACATCCGCACGCAGGTCGACCAGGCATCGATGATGCTCGCCAAGGAGCGTGGGCCCTGCCCCGACGCCGCCGACATGGGCGTGATGGAGCGCTTCTCGTGCAAGATGGCGATCGCGCCGACCGCGTCGATCTCGATCATCGCCGGCGGTACCTCGGCCTGCATCGAGCCGATCCCGGCCAACATCTACACCCACAAGACCTTGTCGGGCAGCTTCTCGATCAAGAACCCGTATCTCGAAAAGCTGCTGGCGACGAAGGCCAGGGACAGTGACAAGGTGTGGAACTCGATCCTCGAGCAGGGCGGCAGTGTCCAGCACCTCGACTTTCTCACCCAGGAAGAAAAGGACACGTTCAAGACCAGCTTCGAGATCGACCAGCGCTGGCTGCTCGAGCTTGCCGCCGACCGCACGCCCTACATCGACCAAGCGCAATCGCTGAACCTGTTCATCCCCGCGGACGTCGACAAGTGGGACCTGATGATGCTCCACTTCCGCGCGTGGGAGCTTGGCATCAAGTCGCTCTATTATTTGCGGTCCAAGTCGGTGCAGCGCGCCGGATTCGCCGGCGGAGTCGAGGCCGACAACACCCCCGAGCTCAAGGAAATCCCGCTCGCCTCGACCACCGACTATGACGAGTGCTTGGCGTGTCAGTGAAGCGCGCGCTCACCGCCCGCAATATCGCCAAGGGCGCTGGGACGGTCGTCCTCGCGCTCATCGCGATCGACCTGATCGCAACCGTGATCACCATCGCAGTCGGCGCGGAAATCCTGAAACAATGATCAAACATATTGCCGTCAGTCTCGCAGCGCTCGGCGTCGCGATCGCCTCCACGGCCGCTTTGGCGCAACCGTCTGCGCCGTCGCAGGCGCTGGAGCAGCGTTTCGATGCGCTGATCAGCCCGGCCGACCAGCTCGCCTGGTTGCAGCAGATGTCGTCCGCGCCCAACCACGTCGGCTCGCCGCACGACAAGGCCAATGCCGACTTCCAGCTGGCAATGTTCAAGCAATGGGGCTGGGATGCTCATATCGAGCGGTTCGACGTGCTTTACCCGACGCCGATCTCTACGACTGTCGAGCTGGTGGCGCCGCAGCATGTGACGCTCGGCGGGCAGGAGCCGCCGGTCGCTGAAGACCCGAGCTCGTCCAATACCGCGACCGCGCTGCCGCCCTATGTCGCCTATCAGGGCGATGGCGACGTCACCGCCCCGGTGGTTTACGTCAATTACGGCATGCCGGCCGATTACGACGCGCTCGAGCAGCGCGGTATTTCCGTCAGGGGCAAGATCGTGCTCGCGCGCTATGGCGGCGGCTGGCGCGGGCTCAAGCCCAAGCTGGCGCAGGAACATGGCGCCGTCGGCTGCCTGATTTATTCCGATCCGGCCGATGACGGCTATAGCGATGCGGACCCTTACCCCAAGGGCGGCGCGCGTCCGGAAGGCGGCGTCCAGCGCGGCTCGGTCGCCGACATGACCACCTATCCCGGCGACCCGCTGACACCCGGCGTCGGCGCGGTGCCGAACGCCAAGCGGCTGACGCGCGCCGAGGCGAAGACCATCCTCAAGATTCCGGCCCTGCCGATCTCATATCGTGACGCGCTGAAGATCATCGCGGCGCTCGACGGTCAGGTGGTCACCGGCCGCCAGCGCGGCGGCCTCGGCCTCGCTTACCACTGGGGCGGCAGCAACGCGGTCCAGGTCCACCTCGCGGTCAAGTCCGACTGGTCGTTGAAGCCGATCTATGACGTGATCGCGATGCTTCATGGGGTCGCCTATCCCGACCAATGGATCGTACGCGGCAACCATCACGACGGATGGGTGTTCGGCGCTTCCGATCCCTTGACCGGCCAGGTCGCGCTGATGAGCGAGGCCAAGGCCCTGGGCGCGCTCTACGCCTCGGGCTGGCGGCCCGCCCGCACCATCGTCTACGCCAGCTGGGACGGTGAGGAGCCGGGCCTGCTCGGTTCGACCGAATGGGCCGAGACCCATGCCGCCGAGCTCAAGAGCAAGGCGCTGCTCTACATCAACACCGACAATAGCGGCCGCGGGTTCTTGAGCGCCGAAGGCAGCCATGAACTGCAGCATTTCGTCAATCAGGCTGCGGGCGACGTTCCCGACCCCAGGACGGGAGTCTCCTCGGCGCAGCGCGGCCGGGCCGCGATCCTGGCTGCGGCCTACAGGGGCTCCAACGAATTCACCCCCGACGTGATCGACGCCGCGAGGGCCGGCAGCGACCTGCCGCTCGGCGCGCTCGGTTCGGGCTCGGATTACAGCGCCTTCCTGCAGCATCTCGGAATCGCCTCATTGAACCTCGGCTTCGGCGGCGACGATGAGTCCGGCGGGAGCTATCATTCGGTCTACGACAGCTTCTACCACGTGACCCACTTCGACGATCCCGGGCTGGTCTATGGCGCGGCTTTGTCGAAGCTCGTCGGACGCATTGTCCTGCGCGCCGCCGATGCTCCGCGGGTGCCCGCCCATTATTCCGACTTCGCCACCACCGTCGGCCGGTACGTGACCGAAATTCAAAAACTCGCCGGCGACCAGCGCGACAAGGACCGCACCCTCGCCGACTTGCGCCGCGACGGCGATTTCGCGGTTGCTTCCCTGACGATCGACCCGCTGGCCGCGCCCGCCGACCGCGGCATCACGCCGCTCATCGACCTTTTCCCGATCGAAAGCGCGGTCGACCATTTGAAGCTCGCCGCGTCCGCGGCCGATGCGATGCTCGCCCGCGAGGATGCGCTACCGCCGGCAACGCAGGCGCGGATCAACGCCAGCCTCGCCAATATCGACCAGCTGCTGATCGACCCCGCCGGCCTTCCCGGCCGACCATGGTACCAGAATCTCGTCTACGCACCCGGCACGCTGACCGGCTACGGCGCCAAGACCCTGCCCGGCGTGCGCGAAGCGATCGAGCAGCGCCGCTTCGATGACGCGCGGACCTATGTCGTGCGCACCGCCAAGGTGCTCGAAGATTATGCCAACCGCCTCGATGCCGCGGTGGCGATGGCCAAGACGCCATGACCATTCCGTATCTCTCCACCGGCCGGATGGTCGAGCTTGCCGCGGCGGTGCTGATCCTCGTCGCGGGCGTCTATTTCTATCGCCGTCGGGATAGGTCCGACAGCTACGGCAGCCAGGGCGCGGTGATCCTGTTCGTGGTCGCGGCGATCATGGCGATCCACGCACTGGGCGGGCTCGACTATCACCCGACCGCGGTCGAGGCCCAATATTTTGAAGGGGGCGGGCGGTGACCGGCTTCGTCGTCATCGGAGTCCCCGCGGCGATCGTCGGCCTGGTGCTGCTCGTCACCGCGATCCGCCACCAGAGCGAGCAGCGCCCGCGCTACGCCGCGATGCTGATCGGCGGCATGATGATGACGGCATTCGGGATCGTCATCGCCGGCTTTTCGATCGTTTATCAGCGGACCGCGCCGCTCGACCTCACCATGGGGAATGGCCGATGAAGTTCGCTTTGCCCTCGTGCCTTCTCGCCCCATTAACCCTTGGCGCATGCGCCGCGACCCAGGCGTCGGGCACCGTCGCCGCCAGCGCTCCAGGCTTCTGGCTCGGGCTGTGGCACGGCTTCATCTTCCCGGTCGCCTGGTTCGTGTCCTTGTTCGCGCACAACATCAGCGTCTACGCGGTGCCCAACGACGGCGGCTGGTATAATTTCGGCTATTTCCTCGGCATCGTCGTGTTCGGCGTCGGCGCCCGCAAGGGCCACACCGTCACTCGCGACCGCGTGATCAACGTCCGCGCGCGGCGGATCGGGTGATGGTCCGCGTCCCATCCTCAAGCCGCAGAGCGGCTCGACTGTCGCAATTCCTCACGCGAAAGCGCGAAGCACGCAAAGAGGCCGAGCTGCCGGAAATCGCGCTTCCTTTTCTTCGCGCCTTCGCGCCTTCGCGTGAACCATCTTTTCTTAGGAGCAAGTAGCATGCCCCTCCTCGAAGCCCGCAAGCAGTACAAGCCGTTCGAATACCCCTGGGCGTTCGAATATTGGAAGCGCCAGCAGCAGATCCACTGGATGCCGGAGGAAGTGCCGCTCGGCGAGGATTGCCGCGACTGGGCGCAGAAGCTGTCCGAGCATGAGCGCAACCTGCTGACGCAGATCTTCCGCTTCTTCACCCAGGCCGACGTCGAGGTGCAGGATTGCTACCACGACAAATACGGCCGCGTGTTCAAGCCGACCGAAATCAAGATGATGCTGACCGCTTTCTCCAACATGGAGACGGTCCACATCGCGGCTTACTCGCACCTGCTCGACACGATCGGCATGCCCGAGAGCGAATATTCGGCCTTCCTCCAGTACAAGGAGATGAAGGACAAGCACGATTACCTGCAGCAGTTCGGCGTCGACACCGACGAGGACATCGCCAAGACGCTCGCCATGTTCGGCGGCTTCACCGAGGGGCTGCAATTGTTCGGCAGCTTCGCGATGCTGATGAACTTCCCGCGCTTCAACAAGATGAAGGGCATGGGC
>JAZKBB010000007.1:0-63056 GCA_040388865.1 Pseudomonadota bacterium
CGCGATGCTGATGAACTTCCCGCGCTTCAACAAGATGAAGGGCATGGGCCAGATCATCAGCTGGTCGGTGCGCGACGAGAGCCTCCATTGCGAGGGCATCATCAAGCTGTTCCACGCCTTCGTGAAGGAACGCGACTGCCTCACCTCCGCGGTCAAGGAATCGATCATCGACTCCTGCCAAAAGACGGTCCGGCTCGAGGACGCGTTCATCGACCTCGCGTTCGAAATGGGGCCGGTCAACGGCATGACCGCCAAGGAGATCAAGAAGTACATCCGCTACCTCGCCGACTGGCGCCTCGGCCAATTGGGCTTCGCGCCGATCTACATGGTCGACGAGCACCCGCTCCCCTGGCTCGCCCCGCTACTCAACGGCGTCGAGCACGCCAACTTCTTCGAGACCCGAGCGACGGAATATTCGAAGGCGGCGACGCGCGGCGACTGGAACACGGTGTGGGACAGCTTCGACCGGCGCCAGAAGGCGAAGGGCGACGCGGCCGCGAACGACGGAGCTGCCGCGGCCGGCGGCGATGGGCCCGACATGTTCGAGGTGAGCGGAGTGGCGGCTGAGTAGAGGGCTTCGAGATGTTCGAGATAGGTGACGTTGTCATTCTCAAGAGCGGAGGGCCGCGGATGACCATCTGCGCTGTCCCCAATGAGCACAGGTCGATGTACTATTGTGAATGGTTCGACGAAAATGGCGTGCTCAGCAAAGCTAAATTTCCAGCCGATGCGTTGAAGTTGGTTCAAAAAATCGCCGCACGATCAGGCTGGTTTCTCGCTCTACCGGAGTTCCTCCTAGGTACATCTGGTTGAGCGTCGCCGCAGTGGCACTCTGGATTGCTGTCGTGGTCGCAAGCGGGGCCGGATGGAATCCATTTGGCGTCACTTGGACGTTCACTAATCCTGGTGCCTTTGGAGACGCCTTCGGGCCGCTCAGCGCCGTCATGGCTTCGATTGCTGCGCTCGCCGCGATAGCCGCCTTCCGCTCACAAGCGGATCAATACTCCGGTGACACAGAGCGGCGAAATCTTGATGACGAGATCGCTGCGAGTGAGCGAGAGAGACTGGCCGCACGGGAGGCTGTTGCCGACGCAAGGGCCGAGAAGCTGAATTTTGAAACGACGTTTTTCAATCTGCTCGAGGCGTTGCGTTCGATCGTCGCTGACGTCGATCTGCGGACAAAAAAAGGTACAACGGCAAAGGCTCACGATGCGTTTCGCATCATGTCTAACTCGTACAACGATAAGCTAATCGATAATGAGGTATCTCCCAAGGAAGCTTGGGGAGAGACTGCCGAACACTACAAAAACGATCTCAATCACTACTTTAGATTCCTGTATCACGTAGTGAGGTTTGTCGACGAGAGCGAAATAAAGAACAAATACTTCTACGTGCGTCTTATTCGGGCATCTCTGTCAGAATCCGAGCTGAAGTTACTGGCATTGAACTGTGAATTCGGCGAGGGTCGAGAGAAATTCAAAAAGTTGATTGAACGCTATTGCCTACTTCACAATCTCGAAGAGAGGACGATGGGCGGAGTTGATATTACCACTTTGTACGCGCCAAGCGCATTCGAGCAGCAGCAGATTTCGAAGGCAACATAGCGCCGAATCAGCGCCAGATCGCCGCCGGGCTGAAGTTCACCTCAGTGTGCAAGAACGACGGCAGCACTTTGCAGGCCGGTTCCAATTATAACTAGGCAGAGGCCTACGTAGCCCAATCGGCGGTAGACCTTCTCGATTGCGATGGCCTCCTCGTCCGTTCCCTCAAGTAAGAGCGCGCCCTCGCCCTTTGTTTCGACACGATACGGCATCCCGTATCGAAAGAGGACTAGCACTCCGACCAGATTTGAAATCAAACCGGCGATCGCAAGGCTTTGGACGCAGGTGATCTCCATTGCGGTCTCCTCGGCTAATTAGCCCTGCGTGCTGCGCACTTCGACTTAGCACCACGGCGGCCGCACGAACATTGACCGCCGCCCCTCAACCGCCGAAGCTGCCGGCCGTCTCAGGGGGGCAGCTCATGATTGATCGAACAAAGGCTTCGCTTTTTTGCGCGCTCGCGGCCGGGTCGCTGCTGGCCGGGTGTGAGCGGTATCACCAGGTTGTCCAAGCCAGCGAAGTTGTCGGGGCGGCGAACACACTCGTCGATGATTATAACGCGGGGGATGCCGTGGCGGCGGCCGCGCACGACGCGCCCGATTATGTCGGTATCTTCCACGGCACGCCGAACAATGTCGGCCCGGCGGCGGACCTCGCGGAAATGAAGGCGGCGATGGCCGTCGCGAAGCTCCATTGGCAAATCGGGAAGTTCAAGGTGACCGTCGCGAAGGCTGACGACCTCGCCGTGTTCGAAGCGCCCTACACGTTCACCGTCACCGACGCGAAGGGCACGACCACCCGCGAAAACGGTAATTGGATCGCCATCTTCAAGCGCCAGAAAGACGGGACGCTGAAGCTATGGCGTTCGATCGGCAGCGATACCCCGGCGGCCAAGCCTGCGGGCGGCTGATCAGCACGAGCTCTGCCGCTGCTTTCCGTCGTAGTTCCGCGCCAACCCCGCCGAGATCATCGCGTCGGCGACGTCCTCGCCATTGACCCGTACGGTGCGGACGCTGCGGCCGTAGCGGTCGGTCTTGGTCCCACTGATCCATAAGGGACCGCCGCGCAGCAGCTCAGCCAGCTTCTGCGTCGCCGCAGCGCCGAATGCCGCTTCATTGGCGCAGCGCGACGGGTGCGTTTCCGGCGCGTCGATGCCCGCCACCCGGATGCGCTCCCCGCCGATGTCGAACGTGTCGCCGTCGATCACCCTGATCTGCTGGCCCTCATACGTTCGTCCGGGGCTTGTGGATTGCCCCTGCGCCCGCTTCTCCCACGCAATGTCCTGCGCATCCGGCGCGCGCGTCGGAACCGCCTGCACGGCATTCCATTCGATTGCCGAGGAAGGACCGCTATCCGCCTGCCGCGCGGCCCAGCTCAAGGCGCCGCCGACGGCGAGGCCGATCACCACGGCGCTGAGGACCACGGGCACGACGCCGCTGCGCGAGCTTTTGTCCCGCGCATAGCCGTCGATCACGCTCCAGTCTGGACGCCAATGCTTACTCATCCGCGCGATCCTACGCGCCTTGGCTTACCTCCGGGTTATCGGGCCGCTTCCACCCGCCCGGTGCCCCTCGCCTTCGATCGCGCGATCAACGGCCGGGTCGAGCAGGTCTATCACGACGGCGTATTGGTCGCTGAACGGCGGGTGCCCAATGACAAGCTGCTGATGTGGCTTCTCGCGCGGCTTGACCCCAAGCGCTTCGCGCTGCCGTGGGAGCAGCGGGGCGACACCGACCCGCAGGCCGAGGCCGCCAACGCTTTCTCGGGGATGCTCGATTCGTTGAGCGATACCCCCAGCTAGAAAACCGCTCCGTCACTACGAACATTCGCGAAGATTGGGCGCAGCCATCCGGTGAATCGGCGAGCACCAATCTCGCTCTCCTCGCCGCTCGCGTCACCCCGGACTTGATCCGGGGTCTCTTGCGGCGTCACCGATATTCCGTATTAGTGGTGTACCTCACCAACACGGAGTTACGTCGATGTCCTTTTCTGCGTTGCTCGCGGCTGTTGCGGCCCAGGCTGCCTCGCCGTCCGTCACGATCCCGCCGCAGCCGCAACTGACTCAGCAGATTCGTGATGCGGACGCCGCTTTGTTCAAGCTCTTCTTCGAAGGGCCGTGCGACACCGCGCGCTTTCGTTCGATGATCACCGACGACGTCGAATTCTATCACGACAAGGGGGGTTTCAACGTCCGCAAACCCGCGGATTTCGTCGGCCAGTTCGAAGAACGGTGCGCGAAGCTCGCGGATCCGACCAGTTTCCGCCAACGCCGAGAGCTGGTCGAGAGCTCGCTCCACGTCGACCCCATCCCCGGCTGGGGCGCGATGGAGATCGGCGATCACCAATTCTACGAAAAACGGGGTACTGAAGGCGAGTGGAAGCTCGTCGGCAAGGCCAGCTTTTCGATGGTGTGGGTGCTCGGCGCCGACGGCAAATGGCGCGTCTCGCGCGTGCTCAGCTACGCGCATGGCCCGGCGAAATAAGGAACCGCTGTCCTACGCGCCTTGGCTTACCTCCGGGTTATCGGGCCGCTTCCACCCGCCCGGCGCCTCGGCTAGGGCTCCGCGCCATGGCCGACGTCTCACCCGTCATCGAAACGATGGAGCACCGCTGGATGCGCGCGTGGGTCAACCGCGACGTCAAGGCGCTGAAGGCCATAACCGCCAGCAACTTCATCCTGCTCATGGGGTCGAAGCCGCCGGCAATCCTCGACCGGCCGAGCTGGCTCGAGGCCGTCGCCAAGCGCTGGGATTGTACCTCCTACCGCTTCGGGGACATCCTCGTGCGGCGCGAAGGTGCGGTCGCGGTCTTCTCAGCCCCGATCGAGCTCAGGACGGCGCTGGATGGGCGGGACTGGTCGGGCACATTCTCGTTCACCGATGTGTGGCGCAAGCGGCGCGTGCGCGGGTGGAAACTGGCCCAGCGCATCGTCTCGAGGATCGACGACGATCCGCAGGTCGCAAAGGCGATCAAGTCGCTGCAATTGTGGAAGTAGCCGGCGGGGCGGACTAGATCCGCCGCCTTCGATTTCGTCCTTTCCTACATCAACCTGTCTGGTTCATAATGTGCGGCTCACATTGTGATCGATAGGTTCATTGGCGAAACGCGTGCGCGACGAAACCGACAAAGCCGACACACCCCCCTCCCCACGCGTGCGGGCGCGTAGGGGCATGAACATTGTGAACTTTCGAGCTACGCCGGGCCAACCAACTTGCGTCACGCGCACCCGCTGCTAGCCTCGTCATGACGGATGCGTAGATTTCCGCCGCTCATGTCGGAGGACATCGGTTTGGCAAGCAGCGCACGAGCGTCAACGACGGCGTCCGACCGTCTCAAATGGGCCTTTTTCGGGATCATGGCGCTGTGCGTCCTGCTCGTGCTGTGGGTCGACGAGCGCTTCTGGTTCAACCCCGCCGATGCGCATCTGCACCGGATCGCCGCCTATAAGACGCTGCTGATTCTGCATGGCCTCGGCGGGACGACCGCGCTACTGACCGGCGCGAGCCAATTCTCCAGCCGCATCCGGCGCACGCGTACCGCGCTCCACCGGATGCTCGGCAAGGTCTACATCGGCGCGGTGTGCTTCTCGGCACCGATCGCGCTCTACATCGGCACCGGTCCGCTCGAACCGCCCAGCATCCGCGTCGAGCAGATTTTCCAGGCTGGGCTGTGGTGCGCCAGCGCGCTGGTCGCCTGGGCGTGCATCCGCAGCGGCCAGATCGCGATCCACAAGGCTTGGATGATGCGCAGCTACGGCTTCACTTTGATCTTCGTCCTGTCACGCGTGCCGGACGCGTTCATCGCCCAATACAGCGACCAATTCCTGTCGGACATGCTGTGGGGCCTGGTGATCGGGGCTGTGATCGCGCCGGAAGTCATCCTGACTGCCCAGACCTTGCTCCGCATCCGGAGCGCCAAGGCCCGCCACGCCAATGCAGCGGTGGGCGACGGACCTGCTACGACCGTTCGCGCTTGAGCATGAAGCCGCGGGCCGAGAACCAATCGTTGGCGGCGTTGGTCCACAGGAACACGCAGACCACCACGAGGATGATCAGCCCCACCACCACCGACGCCTTCATCGGAGAAATATAGAAGCTGACCACCAGGCCGATAATTCCCCAGACGAGGTACAGCACCCGCGACCACGGCAGGCCTTTCAGGATTCCGTACACGCAGGCGATGCTGACGAGGACGCCCAGCCCGCCCCAGGCCCGGTACATCGCGATCGAGACGTGCATTTGCTCCATCGACTTCGCCATCATCGGGGTTCCGGCCATAACCAGGCCGACAATGCCCAACAGCGTGAAGACGATGATCACCACTGCGATGATTGTCAGTGAAAGCGGTCTTTTTACCATGGAACTGCCCCTCCGGAGTTGAGGCAAGCTACCGCGTGGATACGCCAAGACAAGAGCTTGCTCGTTGCGTTTCGCGGCAGTTCGACAAACGGACGATGCGGATCGGCGGCAGGTTGTAAGCGGGTGGAGGTCAACTGCCTCGGAACGAGATCAGTGGCACCAGGTGAGGCCGCTGCCGGGTTCGTGGGCCAGATCGAAGCCGATCATCTTGAGCGCGACGTCACGACCCTTGACCTCGACCTTGCGGACGGTGCGGCCGTCCTGGTCGCGGAACGGCGCGCCCAGGTTCACCGGACCGCTGTTGAGCAGCAAAGCGACCTGCGTCGCCGCGTCGACTCCGCGGTCATGTTCCGCGTCGCATTTCGCATCGGCAATCCCGGGCGCTTCCATGCCGGCAATCTCGATTCGCTCGCCACCGACATAGATGGTGCCGCCGTCGAGCACGCAATTGGGCCCTTGCGCGTTGTAGCATTGGCTGAATTCCGCGGCGCGGGTCTCGGCGGCGGGATCGGGGTGGGTCACGGTGAAGATGCTCAAGGCGATGATCCCGGCGGCGATCCCGGTGGCGAAGATGAGGACTCCGGCGATGCCGAGGAAGAGCTCGCGTTCGCGGCTGGTGCGGCGCCGCGGGGCTGCGAGCGTGTTGCTGTTGATCTGGACCGGGTCGCGGCGGATGCGCGACGGTCGCGCCACGGGACGCGCCGCCGGCTCCAGCTCGACAAATTTCTTGCCCGGTTTCCAGTGCTTGCTCACGCCGGCAAGCTTACAACGGGAGGCTTACCGTCCGGTTAGCGCGAAGATCAGGCGCGCTTTCGGGCTCTCGGGAGCAGCTCGGCTTCCTGCTTGCGACGGATGCGCTCGGTGACCTCGGCGGTGTTGTCGGCGAACGCTGAGTTGCAGCGGCGGTGGGTCAGGCAGAGGTTATGGAACGATGCGCCCTCGGCCTCCACGCCGAACTCGATGGGCTGGACGCATGCGCCCTGGTCGTATCCCGCCGGCAAGTCGAAGCGCATCGGGCGGCGGCACCGGCGGCAGTCGTCGCCGTCGCGTTGGCGAAGGGCGCGGACGCGCGCCGCCTCCTCCTGCTCGCGGCGGTACTTGAACGGACTGACGAACCTGGCGATCGACGTGCTCATGAGACAACCATAGCCGCCGAGAATTACCGCGTGGTTAGCGGCTGCGGCCTTTCACGCCGCATCTGGCGCGGCAACTCCCGAGCGGTCGCGCCCCATCGCCGCCGCCATTCCGCCGAGCGCCAGCAGCGCGCCGGCGATCGTCGTCGGGGTCCAGCGGTAGTGCTCGAGCGCGGTCGAGAATCCCATGGCGATGATCGGCACCAGTACGCTCGAATATGCGGCTTTCGCCGGCCCGATCTTGCGCACCACGGGATAATAGAGGCTGAAGGTCAGGACCGAGGCGAACAGTGCGAGGTAGAGGACTCCGAGCCAATAACCCGGCCGAGGGTCGAAGACGGGTGCGCCGGTCATGGCGAAGGCGATAATGCCGTCGATGATTGCGCCCGCCGCCATCGACCAGGCGAGCAACGCAAAGAGCGGGTAACGGCGGATCTCGGGGCGGGCCTGGCTCACGTTGGCGATCGCCGCGCCGATCATGCCGACGAGGGTCAGCGCGATGCCGACCGCGATCTGGCGTCCATCGGCGGGGTGTTCGTTGATCTCGTGAACGAACAGCAGGACGATGCCGGTGACGGCGACCAGCGAGCTCCAGCCGAAGCGGCGGCTGGGCTTGTGGCCGAGCATCAGCCAGCCGAGCAGAGTTGCCGGCACCAGCAGCAGCGCGAATACAGTCGCGACCACGCCCGACGTGATGTGCCGCTCGGCGAGATAGACCGCGTTGAAGTTGATGCAGAATTGGGTGAAGCCGAGGAATACCGCCGCGAGCAGGCCCTTGCGGCCGATGATGAGATTGTCGCCCTTGCACTTGGCGACCGCCGCCATAGCCAGCGCGGCGACGATGAAGCGGTAGGTGACCGACCATTGCGGCGGCACCGTGCCGAGCTGGCCGCGGATGACGATCCAGGTCGAACCCCAGATGGCGGTAAAGATGATGAACGGGATCGCGACCGAGCGTGCGCTCGGCCCAACGGTCAACTCGCCGGCTTGCAGTTGATCGTGCCCCTTCACCAGTTGCTGTCTATTGAGCGCGCCGCGCGACTGCCAATCAATGCGCGGCCGCCGGCGATAAGACGGACTTATCGGGCAAGTTCACAGAGCAGAGAGCAAATGGGCGAGGCGCTCGACTTCAGCCGCCCCGTTGTTCCAGCTGGTGACCAGCCGGATCTCGCCGGGTCCCCAGTCGTAGAAGTCGACGCCTTTGGCGCGCAGTTGCTGCGCTTCGTCGGCGCTGACGTGGAGGAACAATTCGTTGGCTTCGACGGGGTGGACCAGCCGCCGCGACGCTGCCTTGGCCAGCGTCTGAGCCGCTCCATTGGCGGCGCGGGCATTGTTCAGCCACAGATCCTCCTCGAGCAGCGCCAGGACCTGCGCAGCGAGGAAGCGGCCCTTAGACAGCAGGTGCCCGGCGCGCTTGCGGCGCACCGCGATCTCGTCCGCAAGCTCGGTCCTGAACAGGATCAGGGCTTCGGCGTTCATCCCGCCGTTCTTGACGAAGCCGAAGCTCATCGCGTCCACGCCGGCGCGCCAGGTCAGGTTGGCGAGGCTCTCGCCGGTGCTGGCGACGGCGTTGGCGATCCGGGCTCCGTCGAAGTGGAACGCGAGGCCGCGCGCTTTGGCAAACTCGCCGAGCGCAGCGACCTCGGCAGCACTGTAGACCAGCCCATATTCGGTCGCGTTGGTGATCGAGAGAACTGCCGGCTGGACCTGATGAACGTCCTTGCGGACGAAGTCGAAGGCAGCGGTTGCCACATCTACGCTGACCTTCGCACCCGGACCGTCGAGCAGCATCAGCTTTGCGCCGCCGGTGAAGAACCCCGGCCCTCCAGCTTCGTCGACTTCGATGTGCGCGTCCTTGTGGCACAGGATGCCGCGATAGGGCGGGCACAGAGCGGCGAGCGCGAGGCAGTTGGCAGCGGTGCCGCTCGTCACCCAAAAGGCACGAACCTCGGTACCGAACAGGTCGGAAAAGGCACCGTCGAGGCGTTGGCTCCATTCGTCGCCATCGTAGGCCGTGTCGAGCCGATTGGCCGCGGCGATCGCTTCCATCACCTTGGGGTGGACCGGCGCTGCATTGTCGGAGAAGAATCGCATGTACCGAGTTCACAAGCCCATTCGCTCTCGCATGGCAAGGCGCGGGTGATAGGCTCGGCTCGACGAGTCGCCGGAGAATTGGAGTGACCGAGCAATACGACGTCGCGGCGATCATGGGCGGGCTCTACGGCGACGGCATCATCGGCCTGAAAAGCGCCTTCAGCCGCGAGTTCGCTGACACGCTCTACGCCGACATGATGGCGCTGTTCGAGGAGGCCCGGCAGATCCCCGGCGGCGCTTTGCCCCGCGGCCCCGAGCGCTGGTACGTCGAGACCCAGCCGGAGCGCATCCGCGGCTTCGTCGAGATCGCCACCCATCCGTGGTTCGTCGCGGTGTGCGAAGCGGTGCTGACCAGGGACTATCGCATCGTCGAAGTGGGGTTCGATATCCCGTTCCCCGGCGCCGCCGACCAGCCGTGGCACCGCGACTTCAAAGCCCCCGATGCAACGCTCAAAAGCCGGCGGCTCAACAGCCTCGCGTTCAACCTGACTGCGGTCGATACGCGCCCCGAGCATGGCCCGCTCGAGATCGCGCTTGGCACGCAGTGGGACGACATTCCCGGTGCCAAAGACGACATGTTCCCCGACAAGTCGCTGTGGGACCGCTACATCAGCCGGGCAGTGCAGAAGATGCCCGAGCGCGGCGATATCTCAGCGCGCTCGGCGCTGACCATCCACCGCGGTACGGCCAACCGGTCGAATGAAGCGCGGCCGGTGCTGGTGATCGCTGCCGATGCGCCCGACGGCACCAACGCCGATCACCACGATCTGCAGGTGACGCGGGCCTATTTCGACAACCTGCCGGCGCAGGTCCGGGACCACCTGACCTGCCGCATTACCGACGAGCTGACGCCGATCATCCAGCATCACGTGATCGAGGGGCTTCTCGAAGCCGACTACGGCTGAAAATGGTGCTGCCGGTGAGGATTGAACTCACGACCTCAGCCTTACCAAGGATGCGCTCTACCACTGAGCTACGGCAGCACTTTTTCAGGAGGCCCGCGCCTATGACGGGGCGGGCCGCGCCGTGTCAACCCGATTGAAGATCGACGCTATAAGCGCCATCATCGGAGCCGCATGACCTCAAGTGATCAGGAGCGTGAGAAACGCCTTGCCGCGGCGCTGCGGCAAAACCTGAAGCGCCGAAAGGCGCAGGCGCGCCAGATCAACAACCCGGACGAAGAAGCGAAGATCGAAGACTGAACTGCTTAGGCGTCGCGGTCGCGCAGCGGCTTTTCGCCGAGCGCGCTCTCGATGCCGCCGGCGATCGCATCGCCGATCCAGATGATGGCGCCGAGCAATAGCAGGGCCAGGGCAAACATGAGCGCGGTCGTCACGAGTCGAATCTCCGTGATTTCCCTTTAGCGCCAATGCATTGAACGCGCAATTAATGACGGCCGAGCTGTCACAGAACGGGACTCAGTGTCCCTCCGGTTTCATCAGGAAGGCGTTCAGCTTGTTGCCGTCGGGATCGCGGAAATAGCCCGCATAGAAGCCGCCGCCGCGGTCGCCGGGAGCGCCTTCGTCCTTGCCGCCATTGGCTAGCGCAATGTCGTACAACCGCTGCACCTGGGCTTCGTCCTTGGCTTCCAAGGCGACCATCACGCCGTTGCCGACGCTCGCCGCATTGCCGTCGAAGGGCTTGGTGATACCAATCCCGGCGCCGGCGCCCGGCTTGCCCCACGCGATGAACTGCTCATTGTCCATCATCCGTCCGACACCGAGTTCACCGCAAAGCGCATCGTAGAATTTCGCCGACCTGTCGCGGTCGTTGGTCCCAAGCGTCACATAGCCGATCATCTCATATCCTCCTGCCGAGTCGGGTGGAGAACATTAAGGGAACGGCGATTGTTGTTCAATCGCCAATTGGCGCGCAAGCCTGCTGTAGCCACGCGAGGTCCGCTCCGGACAGATTGGGTCCGATCCGCGCCAGGACATGCGCGTGGTAGCAATCGAGCCAGACCAGCTCCTCGGGCTCCAGCATCTCGACGTCGATCAGCCTGCGGTCGATCGGCGCGAAGGTCAGAGTTTCGAAGCCAAGCATCTCCTTCTCGGCCCCCTCGATCTCGCGCGGGACGACCAGCACGAGATTCTCGATCCGGATGCCGTATTCGCCCGTCTTGTAATAGCCGGGCTCGTTCGAGATGATCATGCCGGCCTGGAGCGGTTCGTCGCCGCCGCTTTGCGAGCTACCGACTGGCGAGATGCGCTGCGGGCCTTCGTGCACCGCAAGGAAGCTGCCGACGCCGTGACCGGTGCCGTGGGCGTAATCGAGGCCCGCTTCCCACAGCGGCCGGCGGGCGAAG
This sequence comes from Pseudomonadota bacterium, assembly GCA_040388865.1. Classification (GTDB taxonomy): domain Bacteria; phylum Pseudomonadota; class Alphaproteobacteria; order Sphingomonadales; family Sphingomonadaceae; genus Sphingomicrobium. Next base: position 11,492 of record JAZKBB010000007.1, read on the forward strand.
CTGTCGAGCTGGCTTCCGCGCGTCCCCTTGGGGAATACGGCGGTGGCGATCGCGATATGGCCCTTGAGCACGCGGGTGAAGCGGTCGCGCATCTCGGCGGTGGGCTCGCCGATCGGCACGGTGCGGGTGATGTCGGTGGTGCCGTCGACATACTGGCCGCCTGAATCGATCAGGTAGAGCGTGCCCTTCTCGAGCTTGCGATTGGTCTTCTCGCTCGAGCGATAGTGGACGATCGCGCCGTTCGGGCCCGCGCCGGAAATACTGTCGAACGAGAGGTCGCGCAGCTCGGGGTTCTCGCGGCGAAGCGCCTCGAGATGATCCGACGCCTTGAGCTCGTCGACATCGCCGTTGGGTGCTTCCTGGTCGATCCAGTGCAGGAATTTCGAGATGACTGCGCCGTCACGCTCCTGCGCTGCTTTTTGCCCGGCAATCTCGGCGGGGTTCTTCAGCGCCTTGGGGAGGATCGTCGGGTCGCGCAGCGGCAGGATCTTGGCTCCGGCCTTTTCCAGCGCCTCGAAGATCGCGGCGACCGCGCGCTCCGGATCGACGACGACCGTCTTGCCCTTGAGCTCGGACAATGCCCCTTCGAACTCGTAGCGCTCGTGCAGGCGAACGCCGTTGCCGAGATGCTGGCGAACTTCCGCGTCGATCTTCTCCGACGCGACGAACAGATCGGCGGTGCCGTCCGCGTGGACCAAGGCGTATGCCAGCGCGACCGGCGTGTGGGTGACGTCGGCGCCGCGGATGTTGAACGCCCAGGCGATCGAATCAAGCGCCGAGAGAACCGCCGCGTCGGCATGATGCTTGACCAGCCAGTCGCCTATCTCCGTTCGCTTCTCGGCCGCCGATTTGCCTGCATATTGGTCAGGTTGGACAACAAGATGGGCTTTCGAGGCTTCGGGACGATCCTTCCAGATCTCGTCGATCGGGTTGCGGTCGACCGGGACCAGCTCGGCACCGCGGCTGGCGAGCGCTTCCTTGGCCTTGTTCACCCAGTCGCGGGTGTGCAGCCACGGATCGTAGCCGATGCGCGCTTTCTCGGGCGCATGCTCCTCGAGCCACTGCGTGGTGCTGGTCTCGGGCACCGACTGGTAACTCCATTCGGTCGCCGAAACCTGCTGGCGCACCTGCAACGTGTAGCGCCCGTCGACGAAGATCGCGGCTTCCTGAGGCAGGACGACCGCCGACCCGGCCGAGCCCTCGAACCCGGTCAACCAGGCGAGCCGCTGCGCGTAGCTGCCGACATACTCGCTCATATGCTCGTCGGTCAGGGGAACGACGAAGCCGTCGAGCTTCTCGGCCTTCAGTTGCTCGCGCAGCGCTGCGAGACGATCGGCGTAACTGGACATGCGCGTACTCCCTTGCCCTTCAGCTAGTCGATGTGGGGCCATTCTTGAAGAGGCGCGGGCTGCACGATGGTCGATGACGCGGCGAATGTTCGCGAATGTTCGCAGTGACGGATAGGTTTGGCGTCGACCAAACCCAGCGAAGGAAGCGACCGTCGGCGCCTAGGAGCGCGGGCAGAGGGGGGTGTGTCGGCTTTGTCGGCTTCGACCATTTTGGGGCGAGCGATCATCCGCCACCCTGGACCACAAACGACCCGCTGTAGGACAGCGAAATCGTGTGGCCGCTTTCGGCGCAAACTACCCATCGCTGCAATCGCGATCCGTGTTATGCTGGTTGAAGCACGGAGGAAGCATGACCGGAATTCTCAACAAGTTTCACGTCGAGCATGGCCTCCAGGGCGCGCGGGTGATGGCACGATCGCATCAGCTCACCCCCGGCTGCACCTCCGACGCGGAGATCGACGCCCACATCCAAATGCTCAAGGACGATCTCGATGCCTGCGCCAAGGAGATGAAGCGACTGCTCAAGGTCAACAGCAGCGGCGCGCTGTTCGAGGGCTGGCCGTCCGCCAACGACGACGGGCTGAGGCCCTAGGACCGCCGCCGACCGTAAGGGAAAATGAGCCTAGCCTAGATTAGTGCAACTAATCCGTGCCGATGCGGCTTTCCGCACTCTGTTGGCGCGAGCGCACCTTGAGCAGGTCCTGGCGCGAGATGATGCCGACGACGTTGCGCTCCTGGTGATCGACGATCGGCACCCGGCCAACGCCCGATTTTACCATCATGTCGGCGACCTCGCCGCAAGGAGTCTCGGGATAGGCGTAGCACGTCGAGACGTCCGACAGCGTTTCGGCGAGCCGCCCCTCTCCGCGCCCGGCGACTTTCCATGCCAGCGCGTCGGACCGCGACACGAGCCCAAGCAGGCGCCCCTGCGCATCGACCACCGGATAGGAGCGGTGGGTCGCCGCTTCGGCGAAGAATCGCGCCGCATCAGTCAGCGTCATGTCGCCTGAAAGGGTCTCCGGATCGGCGGTCATCAGTTGCCCGGCTTGCAGGAACTCGAGCGCGTCGACCGAATATTCGCGGAGGATGTGGCGTCCACGGCGCGCTATCTTCTCGGTCAGGATCGAACGCTTCATCACCAGCACGCTGATCGCGTAGGCCGCCGATCCCGCGGCGATCGTCTCCGGGAGCGCCGGGAGATGGTTGGTGAGCTCTGCCGCGAACAGCGCCCCGGTCATTGGCGCGCGCATTGTTCCGCTCATCACACCTGCCATCCCGATCATTGCCCAGAAGCCAGGATCGCCAGGGAGGTACTGGCCGATCAGAAAGCCCAGGCAGCCACCGAGAATCAGCAACGGCGCTAGGATTCCCCCCGACGTTCCGGAGCCGAGCGCCACCAGCCACACCACCGCCTTAACGACGAGCAGCAGCACCACCGCTTTCACTACGAGGCTGCCGTTCAAGAGGTCCTGAATGCTGCCATATCCGGCGCCGAGCACGCGAATGTCGAACAGCCCGCCGATGCCGACCACCACTGCGCCGATCGCCGGCCACCACATCCAGTGGATGGGCAGCGCGTGGAAGCCGTCCTCGATCCGGTAGAGCAGGAAGGACATGAACGCCGCCAGCAAGCCGGTGATAAGCCCGATGGCGGCCGCTATCGCGACCGGTTCCATCCCGGCGGGGGTCGGCGCAGCGAACGGGAACAACGGACCGGCGCCGATCAGGAGCGATCGCCAGGCCAGCGCGACCAGCACCGCAGTGACCACCGGAACAAAGCTCCGCGGCTTCCACTCGAACAGCAGCAGCTCGACCGCGAGCATGATCGAGGCGAGCGGCGTGCCGAAAATCCCCGTCATGCCGGCGGTCGCTCCGGCGACCAGCAAGGTCTTGCGCTCGGCGGCGCTGAGGTCAAACAGCTGCGCGAATAGCGAGCCGATCGCGCCGCCAGTCATGATGATCGGCCCTTCCGCGCCGAACGGACCGCCACTGCCAATCGAGACCGCGGATGAGATCGGCTTAAGCAGCGCGACCTTCAGGGACAACTTGCTTTCGCCGAACAGGATAGTCTCGATCGCTTCAGGGATGCCGTGGCCGCGGATCTTGTCTGAGCCGAACCGCGCCATCAGCCCGACGATCAGTCCGCCCGCGATGGGGATCAGCAGCACCAGCAACGGGCCGCGGTTGGCGATCAGCGCGGGGCCGAAGTCTACCTTGGCGTCCCAGAACAGATTGGTCGCGAAAGCGATGAGCTTCAGCAGGAGCCACGCGCCAAACGCACCACCGGTTCCTGCAACGATCGCCATCGCGGCGAGGATCAGCATTCGGTAGTCGGCGCTGTAGTCGGAGAGACGGCGCGGGTGGCGGGTCGAGGGGATGGTGGCCATGGCCGAGCGCTTCACGCGATCTGATGACGAATGCAAGGTTCCCGTCACGCGCTTCGCCACACGCTCGGGGGCATGAGATGACCTTTCCGCGGAAATCCCCATGCCGGTCGAAGATTCACGAGTTTGGCAGCGGAATGTAAGTTCAAAGTGATAGGCGCTTCCCAGCATGGAGCGGCCCGTGGCGACAACGAGTGCTGAGATCGTCGAAATTCAGGGGGAGCGCACGCCATTCAAGGTAGTGTTCTCGAAAGGCGGACAGGTAATCGCCCAGCACTCGGTCGTGTCTCGTGAAGGCGCCCGCAGATTGATCACTGACCTTCTGCCTCTACTGCAAAAGTACGATGACAACTGAGTGAGGCGCTAACGTCCGCTTTACACCCACCGCGGTCGGTCACGCATCGTCAGCGTGGTACCAGACCATAGCTCGCGAAATGCTCGATGCGGCGCGGGGCGATGATCAGGCCATCGACGCCGGGCGTATCGAGGACGAACCGGAGTGCCGCTTCGGGCATGGGCATCTGTCGCGCCTCGGCTGATCGCCTCAGCTCCTCGATTAAGGCGAAGGACTGTCCGTCTGCGTAAGCGGCGCCGATCTCGGGCGCCTGGGCTAGGCGGCTCCCGGCAGGAGGTGCCTCGCCGAGCCGATATTTGCCGGTGAGGAGGCCGCCCGCGAGGGGGCTGAACGCGGTATAGCGGAGCCCTTGTTCGGCGCAGTAGGGGATCAGCGCCTCGGCATCCGAGGTGGCGAGCAGATTATACTCGTTCTGGACATAGTCGAAGGCGCTGCCGGCAAGTTTTTCGACGGTCTGCGCGTCGGACATCGTGGCGTTGGAGATGCCGATCTGGCCGATCTTCCCCGCTTCGAGAGCGCGGCTCATCGCGTCCAGCGTTTCGTCGAGCGGGGTCACGCGATCGAATTCGTGAATGTAGTAAAGATCGATCCGATCGACGTTCAGCCGCCGCAGCGACACATCGAGGTGATGGGCAATCTGCGCCCGGCTGAGCGGCGTCTCGCCCGGCGGGCAGCCGTGCGGATTGCCGACCTTGGTCGCGATTTGCGCACTGTCGCGGAACGCATGGCCTTGAGCGGCAAGCCATTTGCCCAGGATCGTCTCGCTCGCCCCGCCGCCATAAGTGTTGGCGGTATCGAAGCGGCGAAGTCCCACCGCGCGGGCGTGATCGAGCAGCTGGAAGGCCTGTTCTTCACTGTCGCCGGCGTGGCGCAGGCTCGGCGACGAGCCGATACCACCGAAATTGCCGCAACCGAACCAGATACGGCGGATGTCAGCTTCGGTTAGCACCATCATCTCCCCTTCCCGTCGCCGGTCACCGCGTTAAGAGCGCAAGCATGACTATGCCCGCCCCGCCCCAAGCCGAACAACGCCCCTACAGCTACGAACGCCATGGGGTCACGATAGAAGACCCGTGGCACTGGCTGCGCGATCCCAAATACCCCGAGGTCGATGATCCCGACGTGCTCGCCTATCTGAAGGCCGAGAATGCCTATTTCGATGGGTGGAAGGCGCAGCACCAGGGGCTGCTCGACCAATTGTTCGAGGAGATGAAGGGGCGGATCAAGGAGGACGACAGCTCGGTCCCCATTCGCGACGGCGATTTCCTTTACTGGTGGGCGTTCAAGCCGGGGTCGCAATACCGGACCTGGTACCGCAAGCTTGCTTCTGGGGGCGACGACCAGGTCCTGTTCGACGAACCGGTCGAGGCGGAGGGCCGCGATTACTTTCGTCTCGGCGCCCTGGAGGTCAGTCCTGACTGCAAGCTGCTGGCGACGCTCGCCGATTATGACGGCTCCGAACGGTTCGAACTGCGCATCCGCGACATCGCGACGGGCAAGGACATCGAGACCGTCACGAAGGTCGGGATCGGCCAGCCGGTGTGGTCGAGCGACAGTGCAGGAATCGTTTTCACCGAGGTCAATGACAATTGGCGCAGCTATCGTGCGCGATACCACCGGCTGGGTCGGCCCGCCGAAGAAACGGTGACGCTGTACGAGGAAACCGAGGAACTCGGTTTCACCGTCGGCATCGGCAAGTCGCACGACCGCAGCACCATCTTCGTGTCGACGGGCGACAATGCGACCAATGAAGTGTGGTTCGTCTCGGCCGACGAGCCGGCGCGGCCGCTGACCTTGATGTCACGCCGCAAACCGGGCCGCGAATATCACCCCGACGCCGCGCACGGGAAATTCTGGATCCACACCAACGACGATCATGTGAACTTCCGCCTCGCGGTCGCCGACCCTGCGAAGGCTGAAGAATGGGAGACAGTGATCCCGGGCTCGGACCGCGTCTATCTGACCGGCGTCACCTGCTATCGCGATCATCTCGCAATCAGCAGCCGGGTCGAGGGCCTCGATCACCTGACCCTGCGCGCCTACGCGGGCGAAGAGACCCACATTCCGTTCGCCGAAGCGAGCTATAGCGCGTTCTTCATGGGCAACCCCGATTTCGCGCCGGACGCCTATCGCGTCGGCTATACGTCAATGGTCACGCCGACGACGGTCTACGATTATCACCCCGAGAGCGGCGCGCTCGAGGTGCTGAAGGTCCAGGAGATCCCCTCGGGCTATGATGCTTCGCAATATGCGACCGAACGGCTGATAATCGACGCGCGCGACGGGGCGAAGGTGCCGGTCTCGGTGGTCTACCGGAAGGGCTTTGAGAAGAATGGCGAAGGCAAGCTGTTCCTCTATGCGTACGGCGCTTACGGCATGGCGATCCCGCCAAGCTTCAATACCAACCGCATCAGCCTGCTCGAACGCGGCTGGGCATGCGCGATCGCGCACATCCGCGGCGGCGACGACCTTGGCTACCAATGGTTTCTCGACGGCAAGCTGACCAAGCGCACCAACACGTTCAAGGACTTCGTCGACGCCGCCAAGGGGCTGGCCGCGGCGAAGTTCACGAGGCCGGGAAGGATCGCAATCAACGGTGGCTCGGCGGGGGGCGAGCTGATGGGCGCGGTGGTCAACTCGGACCCCGAGTTGTGGGGCGCGGCTGTGGCCGACGTACCGTTCGTCGACGTACTAAACACCATGCTCGACGACACGCTGCCGCTGACGCCGGGAGAATGGCCAGAATGGGGCAATCCGATCACTGACAAGGCGGCATTCGACCTCATTCGAAGCTATTCGCCCTACGACAATGTCAAAGCGCAGGCTTATCCGCCGCTGTTGATCACCGGCGGAATCAACGATCCCCGCGTCACCTATTGGGAGCCGGCGAAGTGGGCAGCCAAGCTGCGCGCGACCAAGACCGATCAAAACCCCCTTTTCCTCAAGATCAACATGGGCGCCGGGCACGGAGGCAAGTCCGGCCGCTGGGAGAAATTGCACGAAGTGGCGGAGACCTATGGTTTCATTTTGACGATGGTGAAGTGAGCGACTCAATAGAGTCCTCTCCCGCAAGCGGAGAGGGTTGGGTGAGGGCTTTTCTTCTTCTAGGCCGAAACCCGTGGCTACAATTGGCAGGACCAATCCGCACGGAAAGCGCCTCCGTCGAGAAGCCACCGATGCCGAACGTCAACTTTGGCACCATCTCCCCAATCGGCAACTCGCCGGGTTCAAGTTCAGACGGCAGGTAACAATTGGACCATTCATTGCCGATTTTGCCTGCGTCGACTGCAAAGTCATCGTCGAAGCCGATGGGGGACAACACGGATCGGCGCGAGACGCGTGGCGAACCTCGCACTTGGAAACGCTCGGATGGAGAGTCCTGAGGTTTTGGAACAACGAGGTGCTCGCGAACACATTCGGAGTTCTCGAGGTAATTCTCGCCGCCTGTGAGGAAAGGCAGAAGAAGGAGCCCTCACCCCGCCCTCTCCCGCAAGCGGGAGAGGGATAATGAGCCGGCCAGTCTTCGAGCTGGTCCTAACCGCAGGGCCTGAGCACATCGATGAGCTCGGCCACGTCAACAATGCGGTGTGGGTGCAGTGGATTCAGCGGGTCGCGGTTGCGCACTGGCATTCGGTCGCGGACCCGGCGCATGAATCGGCTTATTACTGGGTCGTGGTGCGGCATGAGATCGACTACCTGCGCGCCGCGCACGAGGGCGACCGGATCATGGCGCGCACTTGGGTCGGCGATGCGCCGCAGGGCGCGCGCTTCGACCGTCACATGGAATGCACCGGACCGGACGGGAAAGTCTGCGTTCGGGCGAAGACCCAGTGGGCGATTATCGACAAGGCGTTGGCCCGGCCCATCCGGGTCCCGCCTGCGGTCATAGCGCCATTCCTTTCACCCGTGTAAGCGACCCGACATATGCCTCGTCCCGTCTTCTACGAATATTGGCGCTCGTCCGCCGCGTACCGCGTCCGCATCGCCCTCAAACTGAAGGGCGTCGACTATGACAGCCGCCAGATTGATCTCAGGGAGGGCGAGCAGAAGGCCGACATCTATCGCGCCCTCAACCCCCAGGGCTTCGTGCCAATGCTCGAGATCGACGGACACAAGCTGACCCAAAGCCTCGCCATCATCTCCTATCTCGATCTCAGGTTCCAGAACCAGCCGCTGCTCCCCGCGTCCGCTGAGGCTCGGGCGCATGTGCTGGCGCTGTCGCTGACGGTCGCATGCGACATCCATCCGCTGAACAATCTGCGCGTGCTCAAATATCTCAAGGGCGAGCTCGGCCATTCGCAGGAAGACCTCGACCGCTGGTACGCGCACTGGATCCACGAAGGGTTGCCCGCACTCGAAGCGCTCGCGGCGCCAGGAACCGGCGCTTTCCTGTTTGGCGACGGACCGACCATGGCCGACGTGTGCCTGGTGCCGCAGCTTTATAACGCGCGGCGTTTCGACGTGCCGCTCGACGATTATCCGACGTTGCTCCGAGCTGAGGAGAATGCCAACAAGCTGGAAGCGTTCGCAGCCGCCCATCCGGACCGGCAGGAGGTGCCCGCATGAACCGAGTGGCAAGCATCAACCGCGGCATGGATGACATGAAGCCGCTGGATTCGATCGAAATCCCGTCGCTCGAGGGCAAGGTCAGCCCGGAGGAATGGCAAATCCGCGTCGAGCTCGCCGCAGCCTACCGGATGGTCGCGCATTACGGTTGGGACGACCTCATCTTCACCCATTTGTCCGCGCGGATCCCGGGCCCCGAGCATCATTTCCTGCTCAACCCGTACAACCTCATGTTCGAGGAGGTGACCGCGTCCTCGCTCGTCAAGGTCGACGTTAACGGCAATCCGGTCGACCCGACGCCGTTCATCACAAACCCGGCTGGCTTCACGATCCATTCGGCGATCCACATGGCGCGCGAGGATGCTCACGCCGTGATGCACCTCCATACGCCTGCCGGGCAGGCGGTGGCGGCGCACAGCGAGGGACTATTGCCGCTGACCCAGACCGCGATGCTGATCCGCGGCGACGTCGCTTTCCACGATTATGAGGGCGTCGCCGTCGATTTGAGCGAGCGCGACCGGCTGGTCGCCGACCTCGGCACCAAGAATGCGATGATCCTGCGCAACCATGGTACGCTCGCCGTCGGCAAGAACGTCGGCGAGTGCTTCGTGCGGCTCTATTTTCTCGAGCGTGCGTGCCAGGCGCAGATCATGGCGCTGTCGGCCGGGGACCAGGTCAACAACCCGCCGCAGGGCTCGCCCGAGATCACAGCGCAACAGGGCCAGGTCGGCGTCGCGCTCGCCGCGAACCTGCTCGCGTGGCCGGCCTTGAAGCGCAAGGCGTACCGGCTGGACCCCAGCTTCGCGACCTAGGCGGGTTCGGGCACCCTCGCCTGCTCCGTCCGCTGCTGCAGCTGCGCGCGGTCGTATTGAGCGCGCGAGCTAATCGCGATGCGGTTCCAGGTGTTGATCATGGCCGCGCCGAGTGTCAGCCACCCGATCTCCTCTTCCGAAAAGAAGCGCTTCAGACCATCGAAGGCCTCCTGGCTCGCGTGACTCTCGGCAATGAGCGTGATTTCCTCGACCCATTCGAGCACCGCCCGCTCCTTGTCGCTGAAGGCCGAGCTTTCATGCCAAGCGTCGAGCAGCAGGAGCCGCTCTGGCTTTTCGCCGTCGCGCAACGCCTCATCGCTGTGCATGCCGATGCAGAAGGTGCAGCCATTGATCTGTGACGCTCGCACCTTGATGAGGTGAAGCAGGTTCTTGTCGATTTTGGCGGCGATCTCCTGCTCGATCCCGAACAGGTGCCTGTATGCGTCCGGAGCGAATTTGGTGATGTCCATTCGCAGCGATTCGACCATCGGAGCCTCCTCGTCTGTTTTGGTTGAAACCGACGGCGATATGTGGTCGCTCGCAACCGCTGTGAAGACTGAAGCGACGATCGGAGCGGGGGCATGAGACGAGCGGCGGCGATCAGCGATTATCGCGCGCTTGCCAGGGCGCGGCTGCCGCACTTCCTGTTCGAATATCTCGACGGCGGATCGTACGACGAGGTCACGCTGAAGCGGAACGTCGCCGACCTGCAAGCTGTCACGTTGAAACAGCGCGTATTGCGCGACGTATCGTCAATCAACCTCTCGACCGAGCTGTTCGAAAAACGCTGGGCGTTGCCGGTTGGTTTGGGGCCGGTAGGCTTGTCGGGCCTCTATGCGCGCCGCGGGGAGGTTCAGGCTGCGCGCGCGGCAGCCGCGGCGAATGTGCCCTTCACTCTGTCGACGGTCAGCGGCTGTTCGCTTCGCGAAGTCGCGGCGTCGGGGCACGTGCCGTGGTTTCAGCTCTATTTCGTGAAGGACCGCGGGTTCGTCGAGCAAATGATCGAAACAGCAAAGGAGATTGGATCGGCCGCGCTGGTCCTCACCGTCGACCTCGCCGTGCCGGGCTCCCGTTACCGAGACTATCGCGCGGCGGGCGGCGGCTTGCGAAGAATGGCGCAGTTGCTGGCGCGGCCCGACTGGCTGTGGGACGTCGGCATTCGGGGCCGGCCGCTCAGCCTCGGCAATCTCGAGCCTATCGTCGGCAAGCATGCGCCGCTCAGCGATTTCCAGGCCTGGATCCACCGCAACTTCGATCCGTCGGTCAGCTGGAAGGACGTCGATTGGGTCCGATCCAAGTGGCCGGGCCCGTTGATCATCAAGGGCATCCTCGATCCCGGCGATGCGCGTCAAGCGGTCGCTAGCGGAGCCGACGGGCTGGTCGTCTCCAACCATGGCGGGCGGCAGCTCGACGGCGCACTGTCGAGCGCGCGGGCTTTGCCTCCGATCGTCGACGCCGTGGCTGGCCGCATCGCCGTGCTCGCCGACGGCGGGGTGCGATCAGGGCTGGACGTGGTGCGGATGCTCGCGCTCGGCGCCGACTTCGTGCTGCTAGGGCGCGGCTGGGCCTATGCGCTTGCGGCGCGCGGTGGGGCGGGCGTTGCCCACGTATTACAGTTGATCGAGGCCGAGATGCGGGTCGCAATGGCGCTGACCGCCAGCACATCCATCAGCGAAATCAACGAGGAAATCCTCGAGCGGAGCGGCAATCAGGCGACGTTCTGAAGCGCGTCGCTGCCGTGGGCGAACAGCCGCTCGACGTCCGTAGCGGACATCGGCTCGGCGAAGAGATAGCCCTGGACGGATGTGCAGCCGTGAGCACGCAGCTCCATCAGCTGGGCGGTCTCTTCGACGCCCTCGGCGGTGGTCTCGATGCCGAGCGCACTGGCGAGTTCGGTGATCGCATGGACGATGGCGATTGCGCCGTCGCGCGTCAGCAAATTCTGGATGAAGCTGCGATCGATCTTCAACTTGTCGAACGGGAAGCTCTGCAAATAGCTCAGCGATGAATAGCCGGTGCCGAAATCGTCGAGGGCGATGCGCACGCCGAGGCTGCGCAGCGCGTGCAGCAGGCGGAGTGTCGTTTCGCCGCCCTCGAGGAAGATCGATTCCGTAATTTCGACTTCGAGCCGGTTGGGCGCGAGGCCGCTGTCGGCCAGCGCGCGCAATATGCCTTCGTTGAGCGAGCCGCGGTGAAACTGCACCGCCGAGACGTTGACGGCGACGCGAACATGTTCCGGCCAGTGAGCGGCTTGTGCGGAGGCCTCGCGGATCACCCAGGCGCCGATCGGAACGATCAGGCCGGTATCCTCGGCGACGGGCACGAAATCGGCCGGCGAGATGAGCCCCCGCTTCGGATGGTGCCAGCGAAGCAGCGCCTCGAACGAGCAAATGCGATTATGCTCGAGGTCGAACAAGGGTTGGTAGACGAGTTCGAATTCGTCGCGTTCGAGAGCGAGGCGCAAATCAGCCTCCAGCTGCCGGCGCTGCTGCGCGCGCTCGTTGAGGCTCTCTTCGAAGAAGGCGTAGGTGCCGCGGCCGGCCTCCTTTGCACGGTAAAGCGCCAAATCGGCACTGCGAAGCAGGGCGCCGCTATTCTCCCCGTCCTGCGGAGCAATGGCGATGCCGATGCTGGTCGACGGGGCAATTTCGTTGCCGTCGATGATGATCGGCTGCGTGATCGCCGCGAGGATATCGCGCGCCAGCCGGTCGATCGCGTCGCGGTCGTCGCCGACGGTCTGGAGCACGACGAATTCGTCGCCGCCGAGACGCGCGACGAAATGGCCTCGCGCCGCATGCTGCACCCGCCGGCCGGCCTCGACGAGAAGCGCGTCGCCCGCCGGATGACCGAGCGTGTCATTGATCACCTTGAACTGGTCGAGGTCGAGGCAATGCAGCGCGAACAGCGAGCCGCTGCCGCTAGCCGCGCGAAAGTGATGGTCGAGCTGCTGCTGAAACATGGTGCGGTTGGGCAGCCCGGTCAGCACGTCGTTGAAGGCAAGCTGGGTGATTCGCTGTTCACGCTCGGCGATCTTGGCGGCCATCTCGTTGAAGCTGTTCGCGAGGCGCGCCAGCTCATCCTCGCCTCGCACCCGGACCTGGACATGTTCGCCCGACGCGAGGCGCCCGGCGGCTTCGTCTAGCCGGGCCAGGGGTTGCGTGATGCGCCCCGCTGCCTTCCACGTGGCGAGGCCGACAAGGAGCAATCCCAGCAACGTCATGAAGCCGAGGGCGAGCTGAAGCTTGCGCGCGTCGGCCATGGCCTCCGACTTTGGATATGCCAGCAGCAGGATGGCGCGATCTCCGCCGGAGAAGGTCGGCAGCGGCTTGGCGAGGGCAATCGAGCGGTAACCGCCAACCGTCATTTCAAACGCAGCGGGCTGACCGAGGTGCGCCTGTGCAAGCGCCTGCCCACGAGGATCGAGGGCCGACATGCTGCCGGATGCCTCGGTCCACTTGTCCTTGTCGGAAGCCAGTACCGCGGCGTGCAGCGGGATTGCCGACAGGCGCTCGAGCCCGCGCATTTCGCGAGGGTCGAGATCGGCTGCAAAGACCACCCAGCCAATCAGCACCGGCGCCATGATGGGCGCGGCGACGAGCTGCCGCGGTCGCCCGGCCAGAACCGAGACGCCGGTTAGTCGACCATCGTCGAGCGGTGTCCACAAGGCGGCGGCTTCGGCGTGGCTCACCGCGGGGTCGATACCGGAGACGCGGCCGTCGGCTGAAATGATGAAGGCACTCCGGACACGAAGGCGGCCGGCGGCATTACCGAGCGCCGACTGTATCGTCGCCTGATCGCCGCTCGCGACCGCCGCACGAAAGCCGAAGTCGCGCGCCAGCAGTTGCGCCGCATTTTGCAGCTCGTGCGAGCGCCCCTCCCACAGGCGGTTGTAAACCGCGCCGCTCGACTGCAGCTGGCCTTCCACCTGGCGCGATGCAGCACCGGCGATGAAGCTCGACAGGGCAGCCGACACCGCGAGCATCGCCGCCGCGAACAACAGTGCGAACTGCACCGTCAGACGCGCGCTCAACGAGCGGAAAGGGCGCATTTGTCTAATAGTCCGTCATGGTCATCGCCGGCGGCGGTGGCCGCAGGCGGACCTGGAAACTCGCGCTGCGCTGGGCGGCGCCAAGCTCCTGCTCGACCTCACCGCCGGGGGCGCGCAGATACGGGTGCCACACCGCGACCCGCACCGGTGCGTTGGGCGCGTCGGCGAAGGCGGCGACGCCCTGCGCGTTCGTGCGGGCCGTCCAAGCGGTGTCGGTGACGAAAATGAAAGCGCTCATCTGATCGTGAATGTTGCACCCGAGCGCGACTACTCCAGCCTTGTCGAAATGCACGGTGCGCGATTGGTCCTTGGCGAACAGCTTGAGTTCGAACTTCTTGGCCGCCGAGAAGGAATAAACGTGGTGCTTGGTTGGATCGAGGTTCGGGAAGGACACGTCAGCCCCGACGGGAACCACCGTCAGGAATGGCCTGAACTGCAGATTCTGCTGAGCGACGACATAATGGCCTCCGGCACGCGCGGGACGAGCAGCGCCGCCTGCCGGGTAGAGCGTAACCACCGCATCGCGCACGGGGTGACCGGCTGCATCGGTCACGCGCACGTTCACGGGAGCCGCGGCGAGCGGCGTCGCTGCGCCGGCTATTGCCAGCGCAAGCAGGAGGTTACGCACCATTGGGCAGCATTAAGCTGGCAACGGTAAACGCTCCGGCTGCGGGCATGGTTACCAACGCATTCGCAATTCGGCCTGAAGCTGAGTCTGGCCCTGCCTCGGCGCCTCCGCGGCAAGCTCGCGTGAGCCGTTGTCGCTCCACACGTGGAGCAGCTCGACGAGTCCGGTGAAATGGTGCCAATCGCGCTTGCCGGCGAGCATCGCAGACCATCCGTGCTCGTCATATTCGGAGTCCACGTCGCTTCCGCGGTTGCGTGTGTCGAACGCGTCGACACGCGCGCTTGCGCCGAAGCCGCCAAAGCTGCGGTTGAGCATCACATAAGCGGCACGAAAGCGGTTGTTGACCCAGCGCTTGCCGTCCTCGGGATAACCCATGCCCGTACCGCCCTGGAGCGCCTGAGCCTTGAGCTGCGTACCGGAGCCGAGATCGGCGACCATCCCCGCGGAATTAAAGCGCGTGTGCCAGCCCCACTCGAGCTCCGAATTCACAGTCTCCGGATTGGTGTTGTTGTCGTAGCGGAAAAGTTCGAAACGTATGGGCACCGGAAGCTGCCACGTGAGCTTCGCGTAATAGCCGGGCCGCCGCGCAAACCCCGGCCCGACATCGAGCAAGGGATGGGTAAACGGCGCCTGGTAGCTCGCGACGTAGCTGTCGAGCGGCGGCAATGGCTGGCGATTGAAAGCGAGCGTAGTGCGGTCGTCAAGCGCCCAGCCGCGGAACGTCAGCAGGGCGCCCGAGGTGTCGTTGGCCGCCATCAGCGCGGCCGTGGCGCGGACCTTGTTTGCGCCCAGGTTAGCGGTGAACGTGCCTTCCACAGCGATCGGACGAACTTCCTCGCCGATCCAGGTGCCGATCGCAGACGGCGTGATCGAATCCTTCACGTGCCAGTCGGCGCCTTCATGTTCGAGGCTGACGGGTGGCCACATCAAACCGGCACGCGCCGAGAAGGCGAGCTTGCCGGAGCGCATCGGGCGGAAGGTCAGAAAGGCCTGGCTGAGACCCGCCTCGATGCGCGCGCCGCCCTGGACGGAGCCGACGACGACGGCGCCGAGCGACCAGGTCAATTGCGGCTTCCAGACCAGGCTGACGTTGCCGAGCTGCGGCTGGACGCGAAAGCCGCCGTCGCTCCCGGAGCGCAGCGCGCCGAAGCCGCCGTCGAGCCAGCTCCTCTCACCATCGACGCCAACGAGCCGCACATCGCCGCTAAGTTCGAACGCATCGGGCGTGAAGAGGTGGGCCTCGGCGCTGGCCGGTTGCGCCCATAGCGCGGCAAGCGCGCAGCCCAGCGGGATCGCGCCCCGGTTACGCAGGCCTCGAGCAACATAGCCCATGAGGAAGAAGGTTAAGCGAACAGGGTTAAGATAATGCTCAGCATCACGCGCCGGGTTGCGCTCTTACCCACCCACCTCTATTCAGCCGCGGCGTTGGCTCCCGCGGCGAGTGTCATCTCGTTTCGCGGGTTCCGGTCGGGGAGTAGCTCAGCCTGGTAGAGCACTGTCTTCGGGAGGCAGGGGCCGGAGGTTCGAATCCTCTCTCCCCGACCATCACTTGCGGCCAATTGCCTGAAGCCAATGTCCGACGCGTACGAACTTCTCGCGTGGGCTCCCGGGCCGGGCATTGGCGATCTCCGTCTCCTCGATCCTGCGCCAGTCGTCATAGTCGGTCGGCATCACGCCGCGACCGTCGAGCAGGCGCTTGAGCCCCTGGGAGCCCTGCCGATCGGATGAACTGCCGGGCGGCATTGCGGCGGCAATCTGGTCGGCGACCTCATAGCCGTCCGGGCGGTTGGTGCCGATGGTTCCGGTCGGCCCGCGCCGCGCCCAGCCGACGGCATAAAGCCGGTCGGCGATCCGTCCGCTCTCGTTGACGAATTTGCCTCCCTCGAACGGCACGTCGGGGATGGGCGAAGTCGAATAGCCGATCGCGGTCACGACGAGCGATGCCGGAACCGCGTAGGTCTCCCCGGTGCCGCGCGCGCCGCCGTTTTCGTCGAGCATTGTCTTCTCGACGATGATGCGTTCAGCCTTGCCGTCGCCCTCGATTGCCACCGGCTTGGCGAAGAAGTCGAAGACGATGCTCTTGGGCTTATCGTGCGGGAGGTCGGCGAAACCACGCAGCAGGCTGACCGACTTACGAAGACCGGGATCGAGCGGCACGTCGGCTTCGACCGGCGGGAAGTCCGCGGGCTCGACAATCGGGACCGCGGCTTCGAGATGGCCGAGTTCGCCCAATTCCTTGGGCGTCATCGCGACCTGGTGCGGCCCGCGACGGCCCAGGATCGTCACAGTTCGGATCGCGGAGCGGTCGAGCGCGTCGAGCGCATGGCCAGCGATATCCGAGCCTTCGAATTCATGGCGCGTCTTCGACAGAATGCGCGCGCAGTCGAGCGCGACATTGCCGGCGCCGACGACCGCCGCGTGGGAGCCGTCCAGCGGCGGATCGAGGTCAGCGAAGTCGGGATGGCCATTGTACCAGCCGACGAACTCTGCCGAGCCGACCACGCCCAGCAAATCCTCGCCGGGGATGCCGAGTTTGCGGTCGTGCGGCGCTCCCGTTGCGAGGATCACCGCATCATAGAGATCGAGAAGCTCGGCGATGGAAACGTCACGGCCGATCGTGACGTTACCGATGAAGTCGACGCCGGCGCTTTCGGCGACCTTGTCGTACCGCTTGGATACCGCCTTGAGCGATTGGTGATCTGGCGCGACGCCGAACCGGATCAGGCCATAAGGCACGGGGAAACGGTCGAGGATGTCGATCCGCGCGCCGTCGCCATAGGCCTTCTCCAGCGCCTCGGCGGTGTAGAAGCCCGCAGGACCCGAACCGACCACCGCGAAATGCCGCATTTTCCCTCCCGTCGCTGTGGAAGTTCCTCCCTATCGCGCAGCGATGGGGAGGGGAACCGGCGAAGCTGGTGGAGGGGATCGATGTGCGCGGCATGCCGGGGGGCATGCCGATAGCGCGAGATCGGACGCCAGAGGCGTCCGTGGGGCACTGGGCTAAGACCCCTCCACCATTGAATCTTCGTTCAATGGCCCCCCACGAGCTTCGCTCGCAGGGAGGAATTAGCCCTTGGAATGATCCTCGAGCAGGACGCTGCCCTTCTTCTGCAGCGCGGCCTGGATTATTCCGGAGAACATGCCGAGCATTCCCGGCAGCAGCACCCTTAAGTGCACCTTGGTGTCCATCACCTCGATCGTCGCGTTCACCGCCTCGCCCATCGCGGCGATGTTGAGGTTGAGCTGATCGCCGCTCCAGCCGGACTGAACCTGTGCGCCGCCGGGAATATGCTGCTCAAGCTTATGAATATTGTTCGCGATACGCCGCCGCGCCTCGTCTTTGCCGAGGCTGTGCGGAAGGTCGACGTCGATGGGTTGAGTCATTGCCGCGACGTGGGCCGCCGTTCAGCGCTTTTCAAGCTAAGGCAGGCGAGTATGGTTCGCCTGATGAAATGGATCGTTGCGCTCTTGATTGCCTTGTTCTCGACCGGCGCGGTCGCGCAGCCGGCGCCGGCTCAGCCCGTGACAGCTCAGTCAAATGCTCCCTGGGACCCCGCTGGCCCTTATATCACCGCCGGCCAGGACGAGCCCGGCTATCGCTCCTGGTATCTCGCCGCGCCGGCGCGCGCCGCGCAAATCAAGGCGTTCAACGACTATCTGCAAGGCGCGCAGGTCGCCGGGATTGTACCAACGTGGCAACTGTTCCGCACGGCGACTTCATGGAAGGATTGCGGCGGACAACCGTTCGAGGTTCCGCCGCCCGAGGAATGGCCGCACATGATTCAGACGCTCCGCTACGTCCGCGACTATGTGATCCCGGCCGTGGGGCCGGTCGAACCGGTTTCCGTCTACCGCAATCCGTCGCTGAACGTCTGCGCCGGCGGCGCCCCCGCAAGCGCGCACATGCTCTATTCCGCGGTCGACCTGGTCCCGTTGAAGCCGATCGACCGGATTACGTTGATGCGCACCTTATGCGGCGCTCATTCTCAGCATGGTGAGCGCTACGGCGTCGGGCTCGGCTTCTACGCGTATCTTCGCTTCCACATCGACAGCACCAAATACCGCCGCTGGAACATGGACCCGGCGGTTGCCGCCGAATGTCCACCGATCGTCCATCCCGAAGACGCCGACAGCATCGGACAGCCGATACCCGTGCAGACGCCAGCTCCCGCACAACCAGGCAATCCGCCAGTCGCACCGGTCGCTACGCCTGCGGTTCAACCGCCGCAGACATCTCCGTCAAATCGCTGACATCAAAGACTTGTGTTGCCCTAGTGCAACACCATATCCGCCCCCAGGGACAAGAGGGGTAAGATTGAATGGATTTTGAAAAGCTCACCGACCGCGCGCGCGGATTCGTCCAGGCCGCACAGACGATCGCGGTTCGCGAGCATCACCAGCGGATCGCGCCCGCGCATTTGCTGAAAGCCTTGCTCGACGATGAGCAAGGCATGGCCGCTGGCCTGATCCAGGCGGCAGGCGGTGATCCCAAGGCCGCCAAGCGCGAGGTCGACCAGCTGGTCGCAAAGATCCCCGCCGTTACCGGTAGCGGCGCCACTCAGGCGCCCGGGATCGATGGCGACACCATCCGCATCCTCGACCAGGCG
The DNA here is from genome assembly GCA_040388865.1 of Pseudomonadota bacterium. Taxonomy (GTDB): domain Bacteria; phylum Pseudomonadota; class Alphaproteobacteria; order Sphingomonadales; family Sphingomonadaceae; genus Sphingomicrobium. The sequence continues at coordinate 30,241 of JAZKBB010000007.1, forward strand.
GAGCAGATCGCAACCAAGGCCGGCGACAGTTACGTCACCGTCGAGCGGATCCTGCTGGCGATGGCGCTGGCGAAGGGCACCGAGGTCGGTGAGGCGCTGACGAAGGCCGGCCTAACACCGCAGAACCTCAACGCCGCGATCGAGAAGCTGCGCGGAGGGCGGACCGCCGACACGCAGGGCGCCGAGGACCGCTACGACGCGCTGAAGAAATATGCACGCGACCTGACCGATGCGGCGCGCGAGGGCAAGCTCGACCCAGTCATCGGCCGCGACGAGGAAATCCGCCGCACCATCCAGGTGCTCGCCCGCCGGACCAAGAATAATCCGGTGCTGATCGGCGAACCTGGCGTCGGCAAAACCGCGATCGTCGAGGGCCTGGCGCTGCGCATCACCAATGGCGACGTCCCCGACGGAATCAAGGACAAGCGCCTCCTTGGGCTCGACCTGGGCGCAATGGTCGCGGGCGCGAAATATCGCGGCGAGTTCGAGGAGCGTCTCAAAGGCGTGCTCGACGAGGTGAAGCAGGCCGCCGGCGACATCATCCTGTTCATCGACGAGATGCACACCATTGTCGGCGCCGGCAAATCCGAGGGCGCGATGGACGCCGGCAATCTGCTGAAGCCGGCGCTCGCTCGCGGCGAGCTGCACTGCATCGGCGCGACCACGCTCGACGAATATCGCAAATATATCGAGAAGGACGCAGCGCTCGAACGACGCTTTCAGCCGGTGTTCGTCGGCGAGCCGAGCGTTCCCGACACCATCTCCATACTCCGCGGGCTCAAGGAGAAGTACGAGCTCCACCACGGCGTGCGCATCACCGATGCCGCGATCGTCGCCGCCGCGACGCTCGGCAACCGCTATATCACCGACCGCTTCCTGCCCGACAAGGCGATCGACCTGATGGACGAGGCCGCGAGTCGGATCCGCATGGAGGTCGAATCCAAGCCCGAGGAGATCGAGAATCTGGACCGGCGCATCATTCAGCTCAAGATCGAGCGCGAGGCGCTGAAGAAGGAGCCGGACCGCGCGTCCAAGGACCGGCTCGGCAAGCTCGAGGAAGAGCTTGCGAATCTCGAGCAGCAATCGGCCGAGCTGACCCAGCGCTGGCAGGCCGAGAAGGAGAAAATCTCCGCTGAAGCGAAGATCAAGGAGCAGCTGGACGCGGCCAGGCTCGAGCTGGAGCAGGCGCAGCGCAACGGCGATCTCGCCAAGGCGGGGGAGCTTCAATACGGCCGCATCCCACAGCTTGAGAGACAGGTCGCCGACGCACAGGCGGCGTCGAAGGGCGCGATGCTGCGCGAGGAAGTAACCGACCAGGACATCGCCGGCGTCGTCAGCCGGTGGACCGGAATCCCGGTCGAGCGGATGCTGGAGGGCGAGCGCGAGAAATTGCTCCAGATGGAGGCGACGATCGGTGCCCGCGTCATCGGCCAGGACGACGCGGTGAAGGCCGTCTCCGCCGCGGTCCGGCGCGCGCGCGCCGGGCTGCAGGACCCCAACCGGCCGCTCGGCTCATTCCTGTTCCTCGGCCCTACCGGCGTCGGCAAGACTGAGCTCACCAAGGCGCTAGCCGAATTCCTGTTCGACGATGCCTCGGCGATGGTGCGCATCGACATGAGCGAGTTCATGGAGAAGCACGCGGTGGCGCGGCTAATCGGCGCTCCTCCGGGCTACGTTGGTTACGAGGAAGGTGGAGTTCTAACCGAGGCAGTTCGCAGGCGGCCCTACCAGGTCGTGCTGTTCGACGAGGTCGAAAAGGCTCACGGCGACGTGTTCAACGTCCTGCTGCAGGTGCTCGACGACGGGCGCCTGACCGACGGCCAGGGCCGCACCGTCGACTTCACCAATACGATCATCATCCTGACGTCGAACCTCGGCTCACAATATCTCGCGTCGCTCGGCGAGGACGAGCCCGTCGAGAAGGTCGAGCCGCAGGTGATGGAGGTCGTCCGCGGCCACTTCCGGCCCGAGTTCCTCAACCGGCTCGACGAGATCATCCTCTTCCACCGGCTGGGCGCGGGGCACATGGGCCCGATCGTGGATATCCAGGTGGCGCGGCTCCAGAAGCTGCTCGACGACCGCAAGATCCGGCTCGAGCTCACCGACGCGGCGAGGGCGTGGCTCGGGCGAGTCGGGTACGACCCGGTCTACGGTGCCCGGCCGCTCAAGCGCGCGGTGCAGAAATATCTGCAAGACCCGCTCGCCGACAAAATCCTCGCCGGCGAGATTGCGGATGGATCAACCATGCGGGTCGACGAGGGCGATGGGCAGCTGGTGTTGACGCCCGTCAGCGAAGTCGCTCAAGCGGCCGAGTGAACGATCCTTCAAAGCCGTTTTTTACGCAAGCGCTGGAGGCCTTAAAGCGCGGCGACCGTCGCACGGCGGCGGCATTGCTTGAGCGGCAGCTCCGCGAGGGTAATACGGCGCAAAAGAACCTGCCGCCTGTGGCGCAGCTCGCCGCTCACATCGGCGAAGTCAATGTGGCGGTCGAAGCCTCGCGGCGGTGGAATCCCGGCTCGATCGAATCGTTGCTGGGCTATTGGGCAATGCTCGGGACCTACGGACGGTCCGAAGAGGCACTCGCCGACATCCAGCGCCAGCCGGTCTCGGTGAGGGAGCATCCGTCGGTGCTTCACGTTCGCGGCACCATCGTCAATCAGTTCGGGCGCGTCGAAGAAGCGCAAGAACTCTTTCGGCGCGCACTCGCCAAGATGCCCGCTGCGTTGCAAACCTGGTTCGCGCTGGCAATGATCAAGAAGTTCGAGCCAGGCGACGCGGACCTGGCGGCAATGACACGTCTTGAACATGTGCCGGGACCGCCGGCCGAGGTGCGGGCGAGCCTTTGCTACGGGCTGGGCAAGGCGTGGGAGGATTGCGGTGAGACCGAGCGGGCATTCAATTATTATTCGAAGGGCGCGGCACTCGTTCGGAGCGAGCGTCCGTTCGACATCAAAGGCTATTGCGCGGCGGCCGAAGAGGTGATCCGGGATTTCAACCCGGAAAACTTGAAGAAGCTTACGCCATCACAGTTCCAAGGGCAGCGTTCGCTGTTCGTGACCGGACTCCCGCGATCCGGCACTACACTGACCGAGCAGATGCTGGTCGCCCATTCGCAAGTCGTCGACGGCGCCGAACTGAATCTCTTCGCTACGGCGCTTACGCCATTGCTCGGCGGCAACTATGCCGGCGCCATTCGCTATCAGCAGTCGACGCCCGCGGACCCCTGGGGTGAGATCGCGCGGGACTATGCGCACCTGCTCGGTCTTAGGTTCAGCTCGTCCAATTTGGTTGTCGACAAGTCCCTCGGTCAAACCCTCCTGACCGGGTTGATGCTTCATTCAATGCCCGATGCGCGGATCGCCTGGTTGCGCCGTTCGCCCGAAGACGTGGCGTTATCTTGTTTCCGGACCTATTTCACAGCTGGCCTGGCATGGACTTGCTCGCTGACCGAAATCGCCGACTACATGCGAGCGGAAGACCAGATGTTCGAACATTGGCGTGCAATGTTCCCGGATCGCATCCTGGCTGTCCCTTACGAAGAACTCGTGAGGTCACCGGAAGTCTGGTCCGAGCGGCTCCAGCGGCATTTTGGTCTGCCTGTCGAAGGTGGACTTGCAGCTTCCCTGCCGAAAGATCGCGCCGTCCGGACGGCGAGCGTGACGCAGGTGAAACAGCCAATTTCCACCTCGAGGATTGGACTGTCGGCGGCGTTCGAACGCCAACTCAAACCCTTTCGCGACCGCTACTATCGGTAACGCGCACGGCGCGAGCTCATCCTGAAATTCGCGACACGAAAAAGGGGCGGCGCTTTCGCACCGCCCCAATCTTCTAGTTACCTCAGTCGCCTGGCTTAGAGGCCACGCTCCGGAGTCGGCGCCGGAGGAGGCGGCGGCGGCGGAGGCGGTGGCGGCGGAGCCGGGCACTGCTGGTTCGCCATGATCACCAGGCCGTCGGGGCAGGTGATCGTTGCCGGAGGTGGCGGAGGAGGCGGCGGCGGCGGCGGGGGAGCCGGCGGCGCGGGCGGCGAACCACCCCACAGCAGGTCCAGGCCAAGCCGGATGGTGCGCGGCGTCTGGTAGAACAGCGCCGAGCCGTACAGCGGATCCGGGCTCCAGCACTCCTGGTGTCCGGGCAGAGAGCCGCAGCTCGCAACCGACGTAGCGCGGGAGTTTTCATGCTGCGCGTAGCGCTGCGTGATCGCCTGGCTGTTGAAGACGTTGAACACGTCCGCGCGCAGTACCAGCTTCCGTGTATCGAGGCCGCCGAACGGGATATTGACGCGGGCCGACAGGTCGACCTCCTTCAACCAGTTCGACTGCAAGCCCTCTCCGCGTGGAGCCGGACTGGTCGTCGTATAGAAGCCACCGGGACCGGTGACGCCGTTGACGCCCGTCACGTTGAGCGCGCCGGTTCCACAGAAGTGGCTGACGGAGCCATAAGCATAAGACGGGTCGAACACGTCGGGCTGCGGGTATTTGGGGTGATAGCCAAGGCAGGAACCCGGAAGCGGCGACTGGACGAAGATGTTCGCGCCGAGCGTGAGCAGCTTGCCGAAGTGGTACGCACCGTTCAGCTTGAACTGCCAGGTGTGGTCGTTTGGCAAACGCCCATAACCATAGTCGCTGAGCCCCAAGTAATCGAAGTCTTCCGTCGACCCGGCGTCTGCCTGGGCCCCGTTGCCGGCGTCAGACTTCACTGTGCCCTCGGTCGAGCCCCGTAGCCGCGACCAGGTGACCGAGCCGTTCGCCATCCAGCGGCCGTCGTCCGCCTTCTGGAAGTCGAGTGTCACCGCCTGGTACGTGCGCTTCGGCGTCGGGAAGTGCATGCCCTGGGTCAGGGTAACCGGCGTGACCTTGCCATTCAATGCATCAAGCCAGTCGTTTACCGTCAGCGACGTGCGATTGTTGACGTTCCAGATCATGTACGTCGAGTTACTGGTATAGAAACTGCAGTGCGAAGCATTGCGGGCAATCGCCTGGTTCTGACCGCACCAGTACGCGGACAGCTGCGGAGCGAAGTCGGTGTCTTCGGACACGCGGCCGAGCTTACGGTAAATCCCGTTAAGGCCGACGCTGAGCAGACGGTTCACCTGGTAACGAGTGCCGAGCGTGAACTCGTCCTCATAGGTGGCCTTGGTGCCGGGGACGACCTTCGCCAGCGCCGGGTTCTGGACGCCCGCACCGTAGACGGCGCAGAACTTGCCAGGAGCGAGCGCCACCGACGGACAGGTGGTCGTACCAGCCGCCGTGCTCGGCGGGCCGAGGACCAGGGGCAGCCCGGTGGTCGGGTCAATCTGGCCCGGAACCGACCCGAACGTCGCCGCCGTGAAGCCCGCAGGATAATCGAAATATTCGTCGAAATAGAGATCTTTGCCGCGGAAGCTAAGGTTCATCGCAGGCGGGATGAAGTAACGCCCGTAGCTGCCCGTGAACTTCCACTTTTCAAGGCTCGGCGGGGTGTAGGTGAACGCAGCGCGCGGCCCCCAATTGCCCTTGAAGTTTATGGTCTGATCGCCGACCAGGTTGTTCTGCCGGAATTCATCGTCGCGAAGGCCGATATTGAGCGTCAGGCCATCGAGCGGAGTCCGCCATGAGTCCTCGATATAATAAGCGGTGTCATTGCCGCTGACGTGACCGCCAAGATGCTCATATCGAGCCCGGATGCCAGTATTGTTGTATTGATAGCAGATCGGCTGGACGCCGTTGCAGTCAGTAGTCTTGATTTCGCTTAGATCCTCGTTGTCGAAACCAAGGCGGATGTGGTGCTGACCGGCCGCCGTAAAGCGGATGTCCGCATCGCCGCGATAAAACCGGCGCTTCGTATCCGCGATGTTGGTCTGCGCGAACTTCTGCTGCGACCGGATAACAGTGGAACCGCCGGTGATCGCCGTGCGAATGTCGCTGACATAGTTGGCGCTCGGATTGGACGGGATGAAGTCGCCCGAGTCCTTGCTGATGCCGTAAGCGGCCGACAGGGTCAGCCAGTCGGTAACGTCGCCGGTGTAACGAGCGACCCAGTTGAGGCCGCCCGTCTTGATCTTCTGGGAGCCCTGGAAATCGCCGATCGTCCCGCCGGTAAAGGCGGCATTCGGCGAGAAGTTGTAGATCGACTGGATATCGGTCGCACGCGTATCGAAGATCGTGAACTCGGCGTGTTGGGTTGGATTGATGTAAGCATCGATCTTGCCGCCCCAGAACGGATCGTTCGACTTGGTGCGAGAGAACGTGCTGAACCCGGTAGCCGGGTTGACGGCTCCCGTCGCGCTTTCAGCCGTGTTCCGTTGCGGCTCGATCAGGCCATAGACGAACAGGTGATCGGGGATGATCGCGCCGCCGCCCTCGAGGGTCAGCTGCTTGTGATCCTGTTGGCGAACCTGTCCGATGTCCGACGGCGCGGTCGCGAGACCGCGGTTCGGGCTATGCGACTCGAGGCTGCTCGGCTCCCAGTCCACGTGGAGGGCGAGGAACGGGATGTTCGAGCCCGACTTCGTGGTCGAGTTGATCACACCACCCGTCGCGCGGCCGAACTCGGCCGGATAACCGCCGGTCTGCACGTCGACGCTCTTGTAGAAATAGAAGGGCACACGAGCCGAACCGACATAGGTATCCGGGTTCGTGATGTTGAGGCCGTTGATGTAGTAGGCGTTTTCCGCGACCGACGAACCGCCGATCGAGGGGACGTCTTCACCGTTGGCCTGGGCGAAGTTGCGCACGCCGCGCTGCACCGTCGGTGCGAGCAAGGTCACCGCGGTGATGTCGTGCGCAATCGGCGAATTGGCGTTGACGGTCTGAACATCGACGTTGAGGCCGGTCGTCGCCTGGGTCTGCGTTGTGCGCAAGCGGGTGCCGGTGACGATGATCTCGCGGCTGGCCGTGGCGCTGACGAGCTGGACATCAGCGCGCGTTTCCCGTGCCGCCACGATGTTGATGGTGCCCGCATAGGGAGCATAGCCCCCGGCGCTCACGTTCACATCATAGAGACCGGCCGGAAGACCCGAGGCGGTGAAGTTGCCCGAACTGTCGGTGCTCAGCGTACGCAGCTGGTTCTGCTCCTGGGACCGCAGCGTGACCGTGGCGCCTGCAACCGGCCTGCCGGCCGTGGTGACGCTGCCGCTAAGTCCGCCGGACGTATAGTCCTGGGCCGAAGCGGCCGTCGGCACTATAATGCTGGCGACGGTACCCGCACCCATAAGGGCCAGCGCCTGCAGGCCAGCGGATGCGCGCAAGAACGATTTCCTCATTTTCTTCTCCCCAGGCGGCGACGAAATTCGCCGGCATGAATCACAAAGGAAGGGTTCGCGTCCCTCCTTATTGCCCGCCGTTTGGCTCGGGCCGGGGCGTTCTGTAAAGGTTGCGCCGGCCGATCGGTGGATTTTGTGCCGGTAGTGTGACGAACGCGCCACAGTCAGCTTGGGGGCGCTTTTTGCCTCCGCGTACCCTAACTTAAGGTAGGCGAATGAGCGCCGCCGCCGGTCAAATGGATGAGTTGCGGTTAGTTTACGCGCGCCCGAGCTGGACTCGGCACGGGCGGGCGGAATGACCCACTGCGCCAAACCGGATCTGGCGGCTCGTATTCATTGACGGGCGCAAAGCTCAGATAACCAAAATAACTGGCGATCTTGCGCTCCTGTGCATTCATGATCAGGCGCCTGCCATGCATGAACCGGCTGTTGTCGACGATCAGGATATCGCCGCGACGCCATTGCAACGCATAAGTGATCGGCTCCGCTGCCTGCCGAACGGCGTCCACCCATTCATCTGGTACAGGTTGGCCGTCATCGAGCAGTGGGAAATGCGATACGCCGAGCGCGAAACGCGCGAACAGAATGAAATTGCCGAATGCAGGACCATCGTGAAACATGGGCTGGTGGAGAAGCGGTCGGGCAAAGCTGCGGATGATTTTGTCGCCTGAAACACTGAACGAGTATGGGCATTCGGGGGGCGGATACGCGAGCTGCTCAGCTTGGGGGCTACTGGTCCCAAGCCAATATTCAAGGACCTCGTGTGACGCTGGTTGGCTATAGACAAGATTCCGCCCGAGCATGTTCTCAACGATCGCGGGTGGAAGTCGCTTTACGATCTCGGCGCCGTCGCAAATTGTAGTCTCGCCGCCACGAGAGGGTGGCGCAAAACAGGCAAACAGGCAGGCGTCGGGCCGCCACGGCTCGCGTGAGAGTTCCGGATGCAGCGGGAAAGGAGCGGTGCCCAGATCGACTGACTGGATGTTCGACGCCGGGTCGATCAGCGCACGGTTGCGACTTTCGTTGAATACTGAAGCAGCGCACAGTCGCTCCGCGAAACGCCTGAACGTCTCGACGTCAAAGTCAAAGCCGCGCAGCAGGAGCGCGCCGCTGCGACGAAATTCGGACTCGAGAAGCGCTTGGTCGACAGTCATCGGTGAAGAGCCTGTCGGGCCCTGGATCACCAGCAGCGGTCCGTCCGCGGAAATATCCAACGTCGATGCGAGGCCATTCATTTTGCTCGGTTAGCCCAGTTGAGATTCGCGTGCTAGGCAGCTTCGCGGATGGACATAGCCGCGATATTCCAAGATCCCCGGCTGATGCTTTTCGGTCTCGACAGCGGGGTCGCCCGCTTTGTGCCGATGACTCGCGAGAGCTATGCTCGTTCGATCTTCTTCGATCGCCGGCTTCAGCCGGCTGGCCAGCAGTTCACTCAAGTTCCTTTGCAGGCTCTGCTGGCTCACCTCGACGAGACCGGGTTCGTGCCGCCGCGCATCCGTTTCATTCACCACTTCGCACATTCCGGTTCGACCTTGTTGGCCCGAGCCCTTGAGCATCCGGAGAATCTGATCATCCGCGAGCCTGCCCATCTTCGGCAGCTCGGAGTAAGCGCCGGCGCGGGAATTCCGGACGTGGTTCCGCCTCATCTGCGTGCGCCGCTTGCCTTGTCGTTGACGATGCTGGGGAAGCGCTTCTCCCAAGATTCAACGCTGATTGTGAAAGGCAATGTACCGATCAGCCTGCTTGCCGAGGCAATCGCCGAGGCGGACCCCGGGCAACCCGCCATTCTGCTCTATTTCCCGCTAGAGGATTATTGCGCTGCCGTGTTGCGCACGCCGGGACACCAAAGCTGGGTTGAGCGCGTAACTCACGATATCGCACTCAAGCGCGATCCACTTGTGGGGGACATCGGCGAGCTCACCACCGCAGAGAAAGCGGCCGCCCTGTGGTATTCGATGATAAAGCGGTTTGAGAGATTGCTGGCGAAGCATCCGAACATGCGCAGCCTTGATGCCAACCAGCTCTTCGATCGACCAGCGGAGACGATCGCCGCAGCTAGTGACCTACTCGGAGCAGGCTTGGACGCGCAATCTGCGGAAGCCGTAGCCAATGGTCCTTTGCTGTCATCCTATTCGAAAAATCCGAATGTCCCGTTCGATAACTCAGTCCGGCGTCAGCTCGGCGAAAAGGCGAAGTCACTCTTAGCCGACGAATTGCTGGCCGCTCGGCGCTGGGTCGAGAAGCGGTCCGCTGACTCTCAACTTCCGGAAGCACTCGACCGACCACTGATCGGGAAAGGCGCACGCCTCTTATAAGGCTAAGCTAGCGCGTCGTCGCGCCTCGCTCCGCCTTCAGGCTCGCCTCGGCGTCGATGTACGGCTCCTGCCGCTCGACGCTCCAATATTTGAGCTCGTGGAGCGGGATGCGCGCGCCGGTCAGAGCGCAAACGACATGATCGCCGTCGCTCAACAGGCGGAAGGTCCCGGGCAGATAATGGACGCGAGCGGGTTTGCCGCTGCCTTGCATCAACATGGGTTCAATCCTCTGCCGGGTCGAACAGTCCCGGCTGCGGCGCGATGTAGGGTTTGCGGCGCTTCGGCTCAACTACCGGTGGCGTGGCGCCATCGACCGATGCATCGACTGGCCCATCGCCGAAATGCAGCGTCAGCCGCCGCGCCTCGCGCGCGTAGCGCGCCCGTGTCAAAGTCTGTCCGTCGCGCGTCGTCACTCGGGCGAAGCCGCGAGACAGCGGCTTGTCGGGATGGGCGAGCTCGGCCAGCCGCCACAGGCCGGCGAGCTGTTCGGTCAGCCGTGAAACCCGCTGGTCGAACAGCTCGCGGCGCAGGCGCCCGGCGACCAGGTTCAGATCCCCGCGGGCCGTACCCGCCCGAGCGGCAAGCGAACGCGGCAGGCGCTCGCCAGCGTCATCGAGCCGCTGGGCCATCGTCGCGAAGATCGCCTGGGGCTCGGGCCAGCGGCACACCGTCAGTTCGAACCGCTCGCGGCTTCGCTCGATCCGCCGCGACAGGCATTGCTGGGCGCGGTGCTCCAACTCCCCAAGCTGCACGAGCAGTTCCGACCGAACTGGAACTGCGATTTCTGCAGCCGCGCTTGGCGTCGGCGCGCGGCAGTCGGCAGCGTGGTCGATAAGCGTCGTGTCGGTCTCGTGGCCAACCGCCGAAATCAGCGGGATCTGGCTCTCGGCCGCGGCGCGCACCACCTCCTCCTCATTGAACGCCCACAAATCCTCGATCGAGCCGCCGCCGCGCGCGACGATCAACAGGTCCGGCCTCGGCTCGATCGCAGGGAAGGCGCGGATCGCGGCGGCGATCTTCGCCGCGGCCCCCTCCCCCTGCACCGGCACCGGCCAAACGATCACGCGCGTCGAGCAGCGGTCCTCCAGGCGGTGGAGGATGTCGCGGATCACTGCCCCGGTCGGCGACGTGATCACGCCAATCACGCGCGGCAGAAACGGCAGCTTGCGCTTGCGCTCCGCAGCGAACAGTCCTTCGGCGGCGAGTGCCTTGCGCCGCTTGTCGAGCAAAGCGAGCAGCGCCCCCTCGCCCGCAAGCTCCATCCTCTCGACGACGATCTGATACTTCGACCGGCCCGGGTAAGTCGTGAGCTTGCCCGTGGCGATGACCTCGGCGCCATCCTCCGGCCGGAACGCTAAACCGGCCGAGCTCGTCCGCCAAATGACGGCGTCGATGCAGGCATTCTCATCTTTCAGTGTGAAATAGCAGTGGCCCGACGCATGGCGCTTGAAACCGCTGATCTCCCCCCGCACCCGCACCTGCCCGAACGCATTCTCGATCGTTCGCTTGAGCGCGCCGGAAAGCTCGGTGACAGTAAGCGCGGGCGAATTGTCGCCGGGAACGACGTTCGCTAACAGGCCGGCAGGCGTATCGTCAGGAAGATCCATGAATATTCTGCTTCTGGGCTCGGGCGGCCGCGAGGATGCCCTTGCCTGGCGCCTTAGGCAATCGCCGGGCTGCGACAAGTTACTGGCGGCGCCCGGCAATCCGGGGATTGTCAGATGGGCGGATTGCGTGGCGATCGATCCATGCGATCCAGGCGCGGTCGTCGATCTCGCGAGGCGCGAGACAATCGATCTTGTCGTCATCGGACCCGAGGCGCCGCTCGTCGCCGGAGTTGCCGATGCTTTGCGCGGGGCCGGAATTGCCGTTTTCGGTCCCAATGCGTCGGCCGCCCAACTCGAGGGCTCGAAGGGCTTCACCAAGGATTTGTGCCGGGCCAATGGCATCCCAACCGCTGCCTATGTCCGGACCGAGAGCGCCGCCGAAGCGCGCGCCGCGCTCGATCGGTTCAGCATTCCCGTGGTGATCAAGGCCGATGGGCTTGCGGCGGGCAAGGGCGTGACGGTCGCCGTGACCCGAGCGGAGGCCGAGGCTGCGATCGAGTCTATCGGCGACTCCGCAACGGTCATTGAGGAATTTCTGCAAGGCGAGGAAGCCAGCCTGTTCGCGCTCGTCGACGGCGAGAGCGCCGTGCCCCTCGCCTCGGCACAGGACCACAAACGCGTCGGTGAGGGCGACACCGGGCCCAATACCGGCGGAATGGGCGCCTACGCCCCGGCTCCGATCCTGACCGACGAGCTCGAGCAGCGCGCCATGGAAGAGATCATTCGCCCGACTGCGCGAGCCATGGCTGAGGCGGGAACGCCGTTCACCGGTGTGCTTTATGCCGGGCTGATGCTCACGGCCGAAGGGCCCAAGCTGATCGAGTATAACGTCCGCTTCGGCGATCCTGAGTGCGAAGCAATCATGCCGCTGATCGATGGCGATTTCGCGGAGCTGCTGCATGCCGTTGCCTGTGGCCGCCTCGGCGACGCCAAGCCTCAACTGACGGGCAAGCACTCGGTGACTATCGTCATCGCGGCGCGGGGGTATCCCGGAACGCCCGCGAGCGGTGGGCTGATCCGTGAGATCGAGGCTGCCGAGCAGGTGGAGGGCGTGACCGTCTTTCACGCGGGCACGACGGTTGGGGACCAGGGCCTGGTTGCGAAGGGTGGTCGCGTGCTGGCGATAACTGCTGTCGCCGAGACGTTCGCCAATGCCCGTGCGCGGGCCTACCGGGCCGTCGACCAGATCGACTTCGCCGACGGCTTCCATCGCCGCGACATCGGTTGGCGCGAGCTTGCGAGGACCAGCGGATGATCGTTCTCTGGACCTATTTGTGGCCGTGCTTCGGAGCCGGATTGCTGTGCGGAGTCCTCGCCGGCATCTTTGCGTTCCGCGCACCGCGCGTCCGCGTGAAAGCGGCCCAGGAAGAAATCGCTGCCGCTCTGGCAACGTGGAACCGACGCCGAACACGAGCGCTGGTTGCGGGAGCGCTCGCGACGTGTATCGCCGTTACCCTTTGGCATGGGCCGCTCGGCGCGGCCGATCGTCTTGCCGTCGAGCTTGAGCGAAGCGCACGCGAAATGCTCGTGGCCAAGGATGCCCCAGCCGGAATCACCGCACGGATCCATCACGGACCGCTGACGCGGCAGCTAATTCTTTCGGGCCCGGCCGACGAATTTCAACGAGCGGAAGCTGCGCGGCTGCTCAGCGAAATCCCCGGCGTCAGTGACGCCGACTGGAACAAGTCCGCAGGCATTCCACTGATTGTCGAAGGCATTGCCACGGGCCTGGTGGGCTTCCTAATCGGCCTTGTGCTCGCGTATCTCGTCGAGCTTCGCCGTCGTCACAATTCACAATGGACCTGGTGAGAGAATGGATTTGATCCGCGAATATTGGTGGCTCATCGCCTTAATCGTCGTAGCGCTCGTTCTGGCGTTCCTCCTGCTTCGGCCCAAACAGCGGGTGGCGCTGACCGACAGCGCGCCGGTGCGCCCACACATGACACAGCAGAAGCGGCCGCCGGAGGGGCGCGGCCTTGCCGGCGAAGCAGCCGCGGCGGCCAGCGACGTCGCCGGTGAAGTTTTCGGGGTGCCCGTCCTTCGCCAGCTTGAGGGCAACGAGGATACTGCCGACAACCTGTGCCGAATGAAGGGCGTCGGACCGAAATTCGCGGACGCGCTCCATGCGCTCGGGTTCACGCGCTTCGACCAGCTTGCGCACCTGACGCCGACCGAGATCGAGCGGCTCGACGCGCGGCTCGGAACGTTCGCCGGTCGCATCACTCGCGATCGCGTGGTCGAACAAGCCGACTATCTCGCCCGCGGCGACACCGACGCGTTCGAACAGAAGTTCGGAAAGCTGGCGAGCTAGTGCGATGGCAGTAGCTCGTCACCCCGGACATGATCCGGGGTCTGCCTGACTTTTCAGTCGAAGAGGGCGGATCCCGGCTCAAGGCCGGGATGACGAATCCACTGCTTCGGCTTGGGCTTCCGCGGGGCGCTTGCGCGATCTTGACGCGATCAGCTTGTCGATCTTGCGTCCGTCCATGTCGACAATCTCGAACGACCACCCGTCGTGCCGGAATTTCTCCCCGGTTTCGGGCAAATGCTTCAGCACTGAGAGCGCAAAGCCGGCAATCGTGGAATAATCGCGCTCGTGCGGGAGGTTCACGCCCAGCCGATCGCTGAGCAGGTCGGCGCTCGCCGCACCGGACAACAACCAGCTGCCGTCGTCGCGCTCGACGAACGCCGGCTCATCGCCCTGATCGACATCGCTGGCGAACGTCCCCGCCAGCGCAGCGAGGATGCTGCCCGGAGTCACGATGCCGTCGAGATGGCCATATTCATCGTGGACGAGCGCGAGGGGGACCTCGGCGTTCCGGAGGACGGCGAGCGCGTCCATGGCATCCATGAGGTCGGGGATCACGGGAGCCTGGCGGCAGAGATCCTTGAGATTGATCGCGCTCCCCTGGAGCTGGGCCGCCATTACATCGCGGGTCTTGATCACGCCGACGATATTCTCAACCGCACCATCCGCGACGGGGATGCGGCTGTGCGGGCTCGCGAGCAAGGCATCCCGGATTTCTTCGGCCGACGCACCCAGGTCGATCCAGTCGATCTCCGTCCGCGGCGTCATCACTTCCCGCACCGGGCGGTCGGCAAGCCGGACAATCCCGGAGATCATCGCCCGCTCATCCTCTTCGAGCACGCCAGCCGTCTGCGCCTCGGCGACGACCAGGTGCAGCTCCTCGGCGGTCACATGGTTTCTGGATTCCTTGTCGAGACCGAACAGAGCGAGAATCAGCGAACTCGAATGTTCAAGGATCCAGACGAAAGGGGCGACGATTTTCGACAAGATCCGCATCGGCCGTGACATCACCACGGCAATCGGCTCGGGCGAGCGCAGCGCAATCTGCTTGGGCACAATTTCGCCGATAACCAGCGAGACATAGGTGGTCAGGAAAATCACGACGCCGAATCCCAGGTTGTGCGCGCTATTGGGAGAAAGCCCGAGCAGCTGCAGCCGCTCGGCGGTCGGCTCTCCGAGCTTCTCGCCCGAAAAGGCGCCGGCGAAGATTGCAATCAGGGTGATGCCGCTCTGGACGGTCGACAGGAAATTGCCGGGGTCGGCGGCGAGGTCGAGCGCGCAGCGCGCGCCGGCACTACCGTTCTTGGCCATCGCCTTCAGGCGCGCCTCGCGTGACGAGACGATCGACAATTCGCCCATCGCCAGCGCGCCGTTGAGAAAGATCAGCGCCAGGAGGAGGGCGACGTCGATCCAGGGTATGGGGGCTAAATGGTCGCTCATGGCGGCGCCGCATGTGTAACCCGCGGTGGTGGCGCTTCACAAGCGCCGCCTCAATACAGCTGCGGAACCATCGGCTATTGGCGCCGGTTACGATCATCAAAGCAGTGTGGGGAGCTTGACCGAATGACGAACCGCCGAACCTTCAGCCTCCTCTTCATAGGCTGTGCCCTGGCCGTGCTCGGAGGCTGCCAGACCTCGCCGCCGCCGCCCCTCGTTGTCCCTGCAGCGTTCCAGCCGCTGGGAGTGTCGGCACCATACCTGCTCGGCGATGTGATCGGCGGGAAGAAGGCCCGTTCAGCAAAGATGCGTGCTGCGAAGATCCGGCCTCTCACCGCTTATGAGGTCGGAGCGTATATGGCCGACCTCGATTCCGAGCTGCGACGGCAAACCGCCGGCATCGGCCTCGACATTTTGCAGGTCGGCGGAAGCATCGTGATTCGCATCCCGGCGACCTTCACTTTCGATCCGGGCAGCGCGGCGGTGAAGGCCACGACTGATGCGACCTTGCTCGAGATTGCGCGGACGGTGAAGACCCGCAACCGAACCTTCGTCGACGTTCTTGCGCATACCGATACGAGCGGGACGCCGGAGGGCAATCGGGCGTTATCCGAGAAACGTGCCGCAGCGGTCGCGACCTATCTTGCGGGCCATGGCGTGGCGCGGGCGCGGATAGCCTCGCGCGGCCTCGGCGAAAGCGCGCCGCTCTACTTCCCCGAAGCTGACGAGAGCCAGAAAGCGGCGAACCGCCGGATCGAGATCAGGCTGGTCCCGTACCGAACCTAACGGCGCTCGGCGAAAAAGCTCCGGAGCTGCTCGGCGGCTTCTTGCTCTCCGATCCCGCCGATCACGTCGGGACGATGGTGGCAGGTCGGCTGGGCGAAAATGCGCGGTCCGTGGACGACGCCGCCGCCCTTTGGGTCTTCGGCAGCGAAGCGGAGCGCTTTGAACCGTGCGAGCGCGATCGCCGCGGCGCACATGGCACACGGCTCAAGCGTCACCCACAAGGTACATTCGTCGAGCCGCGAGCTCCCGAGCTTTTCCGCCGCGGCGCGGATCGCGACCATCTCAGCATGAGCCGTCGGATCGCTCGACCCGCGCATCGCATTGCGAGTTTCGGCGATGATGTCGTCTCCAATGGTGACGACAGCGCCGACCGGAACCTCACCCGCCGAGGCCGCTTCGGCGGCAAGGTCGAGAGCCCGGCGCATCGGCAGAGGAAGCGGGAAAGCCATGGCGGGCGGCTAGCGGACGCCGCACGGGAAGTCACATGATCGCTATTGGGCGTTGTTGGTTGCCTGTTTCTGCTTAGGCTTCTCCACGATCAGCGCCGGGACCTTCACCTTTGTCTCCTTGGATCCGACCTTGACCGAGCCGGTCTCGACGTCGAAAGCCGGCGCTTGCCCGCCCTTCGCGGTGACTCCGTGACCGGTGGTGCTGACCTCGGGTGCCCTGGCGCCTCGAATCTGGTTGATGTTGAGGAATCCCGTGCCGATTGCGACCAGAATCGCGAGGACGGCAATAATCAGGATGAAAATCAGAACGCGCATGGGCGAACTTTCTAGAAGCTATGTGTCGACAGCACGACTTTTGTGCCAACGCAAATATCCCTTGTCGGTTGCGAGTGTCTCGCCTGAGAGCGTTGACGAACTTGGGCCGACCGGCTAACGGGCGGCGCTCTTCGGGCCCATGCGGCTCGTCCAAGAAATCAGGATAGAAACACATGTCGCGGGTTTGCGAGCTGACCGGCAAGGGCCGGCAGGTGGGTAACAACGTTTCCCACGCCAACAACAAGACCAAGCGCACGTTCCTGCCCAACCTGCAGAACGTGACCTTGATCTCCGATGCGCTTGGAACAAGCGTCAAGCTGCGCGTGTCGACTCACGGGCTACGCTCGGTCGAGCATGTCGGCGGGCTCGACAACTGGCTGTTGAAGACCAGCGACGAGGTGCTCAGCCCCAAGGTCCGGAAGCTCAAGAAAGAGATTGCGAAGAAGGCGACCGAGCAGCCGACGGCTTAGTCGTCTAACCGACTGAGATTTTTAGAGTTTTTCTGAACGAGCGCTGCAAAACGCGTTCACTCTCCATTCCCCGCGACTCAGGCATAAATGTCTGAGTTGGCGGGGTTTCCCCCTTTCCCCGTCACGCCTGGCAACAGGCAGTTTCCCTCGCGTCGCGTAACGAGGGGGCCCCAGCGTGCGTAGTTGCGCTGGGGCCAATTTTTTGCCTGCAAGCCGCCGCTGCCGCGTATAGGCCTGAGCGCGAACCTCCATGTGCAACCTCTACACCCAGTCGAAATCGCCCGACGAGATCGCGCGCCTCTTCCGTGAGCAGCAGATCGATCTGCGCTTCCCCGAGGGCATCCCCAATTTGCAGCCCGGCGACATCAGGATCACCGATCCGGCGCCGATAGTCCGCACCGTGGGCGACGCCTTCGATCTGGTTGTCCGGCGCTGGAGCTGGCCCGGCCAGGGCGGCAAGCCGGTCTACAATTTCCGCTCCGATGGCCGCGAGTTCGCGAGCGGCCGCTGCCTGATCATTGCCGACGGCTTCTACGAGTTCACCACGCCGAAGGATCCCAAGCAGAAGCGCAAGGACCGGTGGCTGTTCACACCCTCGGGCGGCGGGCTCCTCGGCATCGCGGGCCTGGTCCGGGACGATCCGGGGCGCGGCGAGGCCTTCACCATGCTGACGACCGAGCCTGGGCCCGATGTCGCACCCTACCACGGGCGACAGGTGGCCGTGCTTCGGCCGGAGCAATGGAAGGCGTGGCTGAGCTACGCGAACCCGGCGAGCGAGCTGCTGAGGCCGTCGCCCGCAGGAACGCTGGAGGTATCGGCAGCGACCGCGTGAGGACCTCAGTGGGTCTCGAACAATTGGGCGAGCTGCTCGACCATTGCGCCGGCGAGCTGGTCGGCATCCATGATCGTCACCGCTCGGCTGTAATAACGGGTCACGTCGTGGCCGATGCCGATCGCGATCAGCTCGACCGTTGAGCGTTTCTCGATCCACTCGATTACCTGCCGCAAATGCCGCTCCAGATAGCTCCCGCCGTTGGCGGAGGCAGTTGAATCGTCGACCGGCGCGCCATCGGAGATGACCATCAGGATGCGCCGCTCCTCGGCCCTCGCGATAAGCCGGTTATGCGCCCACAGCAGCGCTTCGCCGTCGATATTCTCCTTGAGCAGGCCCTCGCGCATCATCAGCCCCAAGTTCCGGCGTGCGCGCCGATAGGGCTCGTCGCCGCGCTTGTAGACGATGTGGCGAAGGTCATTGAGGCGTCCGGGATTCGCGGGGCGTCCGGCGGTCAGCCACGCCTCGCGGCTCTGCCCACCCTTCCAGCCGCGCGTGGTGAAGCCGAGAATCTCGGTCGCGACGCCGCAGCGCTCGAGCGTGCGTGCGAGGATGTCGGCGCAAATCGCCGCGATCGCGATCGGGCGGCCGCGCATCGATCCCGAATTGTCGATCAGCAGCGACACGACGGTGTCCTTGAACTCGGTGTCGCGCTCGATTTTGTAGCTCAGCGAATGACCCGGATTGACGACAACGCGCGCCAGCCGGGCAGCGTCGAGCAATCCCTCCTCTTGGTCGAAATCCCAGCTGCGAGCCTGCTGTGCCATCAGCCGTCGTTGCAGCCGGTTGGCGAGCCGGGTGACGACATTCTGCAAGCCGGCCATCTGCTGGTCGAGATAGGCGCGGAGCCGGCCCAGCTCCTCCTCGTCGCACAGCTCCTGCGACTCCACTATCTCATCGAAGCGCGTGGTGTAGGCTTTGTAGTCGGTCTCGGGCGACAGGTCCCAATTGCGCCGTCCAGGCGCCGCGAACATGCTGTCGCTGAGGTCGTCGCCGGCGCTGACGTCCTCTTCGCCGGCCTCCATTTCCTGGCTCGAATCGCCGTCGGCATTCTCGTCCTCGGCCTGGTCGCCGCGCATCTCGACGTCGCCACCACCCGGATTACCCTCGTCCCCCTGCTCCGCCGAATCCTCAGGTCCGCCTTCCTCGCCTTCGGCGTCGTCGCCCGCTTCCTTCGCATCTTCGGGGTTGAGGTCCTCTGCTGCCGCGAGATCAAGATCCTCGAGCAGCCGCCGCGAAAGCTTGGCGAACGCCGCCTGGTCGTCGAGCGTCAGCCCGAGCGCATCGAGCTCGGCCCCCGCTTTGTCCTCGATCCATGGCGCGACCAGCTTCAGCCCTTCCGTCGCGCCGCGCGGCACCGCTTCGCCGGTCAGCCGCTCGCGCGCGATCAGGGCGACCGCAGTGGACAGCGGCACTTCCTCGGCAGTTCTGGCGCGGACGATCGCGTCGCCGCGGACGCGCGCTTCGGTCAAATGTGCAAGATTGCCTTTGACCCCGCCCATCGCTCGCGCGCCCAGCGCCTCGACGCGCGCCATTTCGAGCGCATCGAATACAGCGCGAGCGTCAATGTCGACTGGAGCCACGCGCGCATGGAGCGCAGCGTCATGATAGCGCAGGCGAAGCGCCGCAGAGTCCGCCGCGCCGCGCGCTTCCGCCACCAGCCGACGCTCCAGCCCGGCCCCGGGCGACGGCACGCGCGCGGTCTTGCCCGCGGCCACCGCATTGTCGGATGCAAAGACCACCTCGACGTCGGCATCCTTGGCGATTGCGCGCGCTGCGCCGGCAAGCACACGGCGGAAGACGTCGATTCGCTCAGCCACAGTGCCTGTCCCATTCCGGGCGAAACGCAGCGATCGCAGCATCCCTACGCGCGCGCGCGCACGTCCGCGCTAACAGGTCCTCTTTGCGATTACTTGAAGAGAAGGTCAGGCACACTTGGGTAAAGTCGCACAGGCAACCGCCAGTAGGACAGGGAAATATCACACCGGCCACGCTCAGCCATTCTGCGGAGCGATGAAATCTGCGGCTGTCGGTTCAGCTCGCTGTTTTGACCGGTGCAGCCCGGCCACGTCTAATTCGCTCGGCGGCAACTCTCTCGCCCAATGTTCTGCCGCGACCGAAAAGGATTCCAGACGTCGAGCCCAAGCGACAGGGGTTCGGAGTCGCCCATGCAAGCTCGTATGGCAGCCCCTGCAAATATCCATCCAGGTTGCCAAATCGAAATAGTCTTCGGCGTGTTGCTGGTCAGCTGGCCCCTCACAGATGTCGCAGCGGCCACTGTGCGTTAGTGAGCCGCTCTTAATAAGCCACTTTGCAATTTCGAACGTGCGAAGTCGCTCCCCACCGGTGAAACCATTGTAATCCCCGAGCTGCCCAGACGCCTTCAGCTTTGGGAGTGGGGTGTCGGAAGGCAGCAACGGGATAATCCGTCGCGGCAGACGGTCCAAAAATTTGGCGATCTCGGAGGTTGAGTTCACGCCTTGCCGACCACGCTCTCGGGCAGATCCTCGCCGAACACTCGCTGATAATATTCGGCGATCAGCGGCCGTTCGCTTTCGTCGCACTTGTTGATGAAGCTGACTCGAAAGGCGTAGCCCACGTCTCCGAAGATATGCGAGTTCTGCGCCCAGCTGATCACGGTCCGAGGGCTCATCACGGTCGAGATGTCGCCATTCATGAAGCCTTGCCGCGACAGCTCCGCCACCTTGATCATCTTGTCGATGATAGCCTTGCCGCCGGGCTCGTCATATTCGCCGGTCTTGGCGAGCACGATCTGCGCTTCGACGGCCGCGGGCAGATAATTGAGCGTCGTGACGATGTTCCAGCGGTCCATCTGTCCCTGATTGATCGCCTGGGTGCCATGATAGAGGCCAGTCGTGTCGCCGAGGCCAACCGTGTTGGTGGTCGCGAACAGCCGAAACCACGGATTAGGGCGGATCACGCGGTTCTGGTCGAGCAGGGTGAGCTTGCCCTCGGCCTCGAGCACGCGCTGGATGACGAACATCACGTCGGGGCGGCCAGCGTCATATTCGTCGAATACCAGGGCGACAGGGTGCTGCAGCGCCCACGGCAGCAGGCCTTCGCGAAACTCGGTCACCTGCTGCCCCTCGCGAAGCACGATCGCGTCGCGGCCGACCAGGTCGATGCGGCTGATGTGCGCGTCGAGGTTGATGCGGATCATCGGCCAGTTGAGCCTGGCGGCAACCTGCTCGATGTGCGTCGACTTGCCGGTGCCATGGTAGCCCTGGACCATCACGCGGCGGTTTTTGGCGAAGCCCGCACAGATCGCCATCGTCGTGTCGGGATCGAACACATAGGTCGGATCGAGGTCGGGGACGCGCTCGTCCGCCTCACTGAAGGCCGGGACCTCCATGTCGGAATCGACGCCGAACAGGTCGCGCACCTTCGCGATCTTGTCGGGTGAGGCCATCAGCGTCTCCGCCCGGCTTTCGGGCTGCACGTTGGAAATGTCGGTCATAAGTGTGCCTTAAGGGATGGGCGCGCCCGCCTCAACATTCAGCCAGTTTCTGGCGTTCAGGCGACTTTGGGCGGCAGCGGGAACAGCGTCACGAAACGCTTCGCCAGGTCCATGTCTCCCTTTACGTCGATCATTTCAAGGGGCGCGCCGCCGTGGATCACGGCCGCGAGCTCGGTCGGGCTCCCGCGGAACACCACCGCGCAAGCCTCGACAGGCCCTCTGGCGACATCGAGCCGACCTTCGTGGATCGTGACCACGTAGCTGGTATCGCCCAGCAAAAAGCCGATCCGCGTCTCCAGACCATCCGCCAGCTTCGGTGAAATCAGCGTCTGCAGCGACATAATGACCGAAACATGGCTCATCGGCAGTGTCGGGTCGTGCCACGGGCTTCGCGCCGCCCAGCGGCCGAGGGAAGCGATCATCGGGACGGCTTCGAGGCCCCATTCGGTCGCTTCATAAACCTGAACCGACGCCGGCGGCGGCAGCCGCGTCTTTCGCACGAGCCCGCGTGCCTCGAGCTCGGTCAGGCGCTGCGCCAGCACATTGGCGCTGATCCCCTGGAGGTCGGCCTTGAGCCCGGAGAAGCGGCGCGGGCCGTAGGCGAGCTCGCGAATGACCAGCATCGCCCAGCGTTCGCCCAGCAGCTCCATCGCGTGCGCCAGCCCGCAGGCGTCATCGTAGCGGCGCTTTTCCTCTTTTTTCCGAGTCTTAGTTATTTTTTCTAACTGCATAGTTGCAATTTATGACTTCTTGCGCAAAATGCAAGCGAATCGAGTCGAAGGAGAGACAAAATGAAGCGAATGATTTTCGTAAACCTGCCGGTGCGGGACCTCGGACGCTCAAAGGCGTTCTATGAAGCCATCGGCTTTCGCAACGAGCCCAAGTTCAGTAACGACGCGGCCGCGATGATGGTTCTCAGCGACACGATTTCCGTGATGCTGCTCACTCATCCCTTTTATGCAACGTTCACCCGCAAGCCGATTGCCGACGCTGGCAACAGCAGTCAGGTGCTCCTGTGCATTTCCTGCGAAAGTCCCGCGGAAGTCGACCAGATCACCGACGCCGCTGGCGCCGCAGGCGGGAAGATAGACGTCTCGCAGGAGGACCAGACGAAGGGCGGGCCCATGTACGGCCGCGATTTCGAAGATCCCGATGGCCATCAATGGGCGCCGATGTGGATGGACCCGGCATTCGCCGAAAAGGGGGCTCACCCCGCCGATGAATGCGCGGCGTAACCAGTCGAGCCAGGAGGAGTGGAAAGATGGCACTCAATGCCAAAGCCGCCATTGAGATCAGCGCCTTAAGCTGGGTTCCGGAAGGCGCCCAGGGCCTCGTCAAGGACCTGCGCGTCCGCTGGGCGCTCGAAGAAGCGGGCCTCGACTATCGGGTTCGTGTGGTCGGTGGCGAGCGACCGCCGGGTTATCAGCAGGACCAGCCGTTCAACCAGGTGCCGTGCTTGAACGACGGTAAGGTCCAAATCTTCGAGAGTGGCGCGATCCTGCAATATATCGGCGACAAGAGCGAAGCACTGCTGCCGCCGGAGCCCAACGCCCGCTACCGCGCGATCCAGTGGACCTATGCCGCAGTCAGCAGCGTCGAGCCGTTCGTCCAGTTCCGCGCGCTGCTGAACGTCGTCTTCGCCGATCAGGAATGGGCGGAGCCGGCCAAGCCGACGTTCGATCGTTTCGCGCGGATGCGGCTGGAGCAGCTGTCCGATCGCCTGGGCGACAAGCAATGGCTCGAGGGCGACCGCTTCACCATCGGCGACCTGATGATGGTCACGGTCCTGAGGATTGCGGACCGCAGCGGCCAGCTCGCCGACTTCCCAGCACTCGCGGCTTACGTGAAGCGAGGTCAGGCGCGGCCTGCATTCCAGCGGGCGCTTGGCGACCAGCTTGCCGTGTACGCAGCCAACGAACCTCAAAAGGAAGGAGTAGCAGCATGACCTATTTCGAAGGGTTCATTGTTCCGGTGCCCGAAGCCAACAAGGCTGCCTACGAAAAGCACGCGACCGAATTCGCCCCGTTGGTCCGCAAGATCGGTGTCGAGCGCATGGTCGAATCCTGGGACAGCGATGTCCCCGAAGGGAAGGTGACCGACTTCCGCAAGGCGGTCGACGCAAAGCCCGATGAGAAAATTGTCTTCTCATGGTTCGAATATCCGAACAGGCAGGCGCGCGACGCGGCCAACGAAAAGTTCATGAGCGATCCGCAGATGGCGGAAATGGGCGCGAACATGCCTTTCGACGGCAAGCGCATGGTCATGGGCGGGTTCGGGGCAATCACCGAAATCGGTGAGGGTCCCGGCGGGTACATCAACGGTTTCATCATGCCGGTGCCCGGCGATAAGAAAGAGGCCTTCCGCGAGATGACCGCGCGTCAGGGTCCGATCTTCCGTGAATATGGTGCGCTCCGCGTGGTCCACGCCTGGGGCGACGACGTTCCCGAGGGGAAGGTCACCGATTTCCGCCGCTCGGTCGATGCGAAACCCGACGAGACCGTGGTCTTCGCCTTCATCGAATGGCCGTCGAAGAAAACGAGCGACGAGGCCTGGGAAAGGCTGATGAAGGACGAAAGGATGCAGCCGACTGGCGATATGCCGTTCGACGGTAAGCGCATGTTCTGGGGCGGCTTCGAGAAGATTCTCGATACCGCCGAGGCGCAGGTCCAGCAGCAACCGGCGCCGATTACCGCCTGAGCAACCGTCCACAAGTCAAAAAGGAGGACGAACGATGACCGATGTTCGTGATGCACCTTCGCCGTCGCTGGCGCAGGACAACCAGCCAAATCCCAAGGGCGACTTCATCTGGTACGAGTTGATGACCATCGACGCAAACGCGGCGAAGGACTTCTACGATGCCGTGGTCGGCTGGAACATCGATGGCAAAGGCACGCCTGAATATGGCGACTATCGGATGATCAACCGCAGCGACGGCAAGTTCGCGGGCGGCGTGCTGCCACTTACCGCCGACATGCAGGAGCATGGCGCACATCCAACCTGGCTCGGCTACATCCATGTGCCCGATGTCGATGCGGCGACGGCTTCGATCGAAAGCGCCGGCGGCAAGACGCTAATGACGCGTGACGTTCCGAACGTCGGCCGGATCGCCATGGTCACGGACCCGCAGGGTGCGCCCTTCTACGTGATGAAGCCCATCCCGTCGGCGAATGACCCGAACGGCAAGAGCGACGTATTCGAGCCGAATGCCGAGCAGCGTTGCGGCTGGAACGAGCTGTCGACGAGCGATCCGCTCGCGGCGCGGCGTTTTTACGGCGAGCAGTTCGGCTGGACGAGCGACGAGTTCATGCCGATGGGCGAGCATGGCGAGTATCGCTTCTTCAAGCAGAATGGAGTGACGATCGGGGCTGTCGCCGGAGCGATGGACGGCCAGCAGCCACACTGGCGCTTCTATTTCCGGGTGCCGTCGATTGCCACGGCAAAGCAAACCGCTGAAGCCAAAGGCGGCAAGATCGTCGTGGGGCCGATGGAGGTTCCGACCGGCGATAGCATCGTCATCGGCATCGACCCGCAGGGCGCCGAGTTCGCGCTCGTCGGGGGCCAGTAAGGAGCTAGACCAATGCCAGACAAGATGACGACTTGCCTTTGGTTCGACAAAGGCGAGGCCCGGAAAGCTGCGGAATTTTACGCCTCGGTCTTTCCCGACACACACGTAGGCCCGGCACATGACGCGGCAACGGACTTTCCCGGTGGCCACGAAGGCGAAGAGCTGACGGTCGAATTCACCTTGCTTGGGCAGCGCTTCGTCGGCCTGAACGGCGGGCCCAATTTCAAGCCCAATCAGGCCGTGAGCTTCATGGTGCTCACCGACGACCAGGAAGAAACCGACCGCTACTGGAATGCCATCACTAACGGCGGCGGCGAAGAAAGCATGTGCGGCTGGTGCAAGGACAAGTGGGGCTATTCCTGGCAGATCACCCCGAAGCGGCTGTTGGAACTGACCGCCAGTCGCGGCGAGCGCGGCAAGCGCGCCTTCCAGGCGATGATGACGATGCACAAGATCGACATCGCGACGATCGAATCGGCGGCGGCAGGGGCGTCGGCGGATGCGTAAGCTCACCGGCGCAATATTCCAGTCGCTCGATTGCGTGATGCAGGCGCCCGGCGGCCCTGACGAAGATCCGAGCAGCAACTTCCGCTTCGGCGGCTGGTCGCAGCCCCTGTTCGCCGAGAATATGGGCCCGTTCGAGAAGCTGATCATGGGCGAGTACGACCTGCTGCTCGGCAAGCGGACCTACGACATCTTCTCGGCATTTTGGCCGTACAACCAGGACAATCCCGTCGGAGAGAAATTTCAGCGGATCGACAAATATGTCCTGACTCATTCGGACGAGCCGCTGAGGTGGGATAACAGCCATCGGATATCGGGCGACACCGCTGAAGCTGTCGCGCTACTCAAGCAGACCGAGGGGCGCGACCTGCTCATCCAGGGCAGCAGCACGCTCTATCCGCCTTTGCTTTCGGCACGGCTCATCGACCAGCTGATCGTCATGACCTTCCCGGTCGTGCTGGGCTCAGGCAAGCGCATCTTCGACGGCTCGGAAAAGGGCAGCACGCTAAAGCTTCTCGACCATTTCGTGTCGGACACCGGCGTGATCATCGCGACCTATGAACCGGCCGGAGACGTCAAGACCGGCACGTTCGCAACCAAGGAGCCGAGCGAGGCCGAGCGGGAGCGCCAGGCAAAGATGAAGGAGCGCGCTTGATGAGCCTCGAACTGTTCGGTCATCCGTTCAGCAGCTACACCTGGAAGGCGCTAATTCCGCTGTGGGCCGACGGCACGCCCTTCGAATTCCGCCAGGTTCCCGAAGACGAGAACAATTACGCCGAGCTCAAGCGGCTCTGGCCGCTCGGCAGGTTTCCAGTGCTGGTCGACAACGGCCAGGTCATCCCGGAGGTGACGTGCATTATCGAGCATTTGCAGGCCCACCATCGCGGGCCGAACGTGTGGATCCCCGACGGCGATCTCGGTCGAAGGGTACGCTTCCTCGACCGCTTCTTCGACCTCTACATCCAGGGCAACATGCAGCCGGCGGTCGACCACGCGCTTCGGCCCGAGGGACAGGGCGACGCCTTTGGGGCCGAGCTGGGCCGCAAGAAGCTGCTGATCGCCTACGACTGGCTCGAGACCAACCTTCCCGACGGCGGCTGGGTTGCCGGAGACAGCTTCACGCTGGCCGACTGCGCCGCAGCGCCGGCCTTGTTCTACGCCGACTGGGTCGAGGAGATTGGTGACGCTAGGCCGAAGCTGAAAGCCTACAGGGCCCGGCTGCTCGCTCACCCCCAAGTCTCCCGCGCGGTCGAGGAAGCGCGGCCGTACCGGCCCTACTTCCCGCTTGGTGCTCCCGACCGCGACTAAGCGAAAGCGGCGGATTTCCGCAGCAGCTGATAGGCCTCGATGACCTCGCCGAGCTTGCCCTCATGGCTCCGGTCGCCGCCATTCTTGTCGGGATGGAAGCGGCGAACGAGTCCGGAATAGCGCTTGCGAAGCTGGTTGCGGTCGGCGTCCTCACCGAGGTCGAGCACCGACAGCGCACGCCGCTCGGCCTTGCTGAACCGCGATGCATTGGCCGGTCGGCGGATGTGCCCGAAGCGCCCGGAGATCGCCTCCAGCGGATCCAAAAAGTCGCTCCACGCCGGGGGCGGGTCGGCGCCATTGGCGGCGAACCTGCGGCTCGGCCGCTCCCAGCCGCCGAGCGGACCTTGCGCATCCTGGATCTCGTCCGCGCTCATGCCGTCGAAATAATTGTACCTGGCGTTGTGCTCGCGGACATGATCGAGGCACAGGAACCGCCACGCGCCGGGCCCATCGAAATTGGCCGATTGCAGCGGCGCCTTGAACTCGCCGGGCGCGCCGCAGCCGGGGACCGCGCATTGCGCCTGCGCTCCTTCGACCCGCCCATGTAATCTGGATTGCTTCGTTGCCATTGAACCCCACTATATAGGGCCAATGAACGCCCGAAAAACCGGTCCCGTCGCGACTGAAATGCTCGCCCGCCTCAACTCGGCGCTTTCGCCGACCGCGATCGAACTTATCGACGACAGCGAACAGCACCGCGGGCACGGCGGCTACAATCCCGCGGGCGAAAGCCACTTCAGCCTGGCGATCGAAAGTGCGGCCTTCGCCGGCAAGAGCCGTGTCGAACGGCAGCGGATGGTCTATGCCGCGCTCGGCGACCTGATGCGCGAACGGGTCCATGCCCTGTCGATCCGCGCAACGGCACCGGGAGAGCAATGATGGCGACGATTGAGAGCTCGGTCCTTCAGACCGTCACCCCGGTCACGCACGACCTTGGCGACTTCAAGGTCAACCGCACGCTTCCGGGCCGCCAGCGGACGATGGTCGGGCCGTTCATTTTCGTCGACGAGTTCGGGCCGGCGCGGCTTCCCCCGGGACGGGGAATGGACGTCCGCCCGCACCCGCACATCAACCTCGCCACGGTCACCTATTTGTTCGAGGGCGCGATCGAGCACCGCGACAGCATCGGCTCGCGTGCCGTGATCGAACCCGGCGCGATCAACCTGATGACGGCGGGCAGCGGCATCGTCCATTCGGAGCGCTCGCCGCAGGCGATCAGAGCCGAGGGGCCGAGCATGTACGGCATGCAGACCTGGCTCGCCTTGCCCGATGGCCAGGAGGAAATCGCACCGGCGTTCGACCACGTAGCGTCCGAAGCGCTGCCGCTCGTTGAGGACAACGGTGCGAGTGCGCGTGTTTTGATGGGCACGCTGTGGGGCGCCACCGCGGCGACGCCCCAGCATTCGCCGACCATCTACGCCGATATCGAGCTTGGCATCGGCGGGTCCATTCCCGTCGACAGCGAGGCCGATGAGCGGGCGGCGATGCTGGTCGGCGGCGAAGCCGAGCTCGACGGTCAGCCGCTCGAAGCGTTCGCGCTGTACATCCTGCGCCCAGGCCACAAGGCGCGGCTTTCGAGCGCTTCCGGCGCGCGACTGATGCTGATGGGCGGTCAGGCTTTCCCCACCCGGCGCTACGTCTTTTGGAATTTCGTTTCCTCGTCACGCGACCGGATCAATCAGGCGAAGGAGGATTGGAAGGCGCTGCGCTTCGCGCTGATCCCCGGCGACGATCAGGAATATATTCCGCTGCCCGAGGTGCCGCTTACTGTCAGCTATCCCTAATTCCCACTCCCGAGGGAGAGGGAACGAGCCGCGAAGCGGCGGAAGGGTGAGGTAGTGAAGCGATGACGAAGCAAGAAGACCTCACCCAACCCTCTCCCAAGGGAGAGCGCTTTCGGTTCCGTCGGGTCGCGCTAAAGACGGGTGTGACTCTCAACGTGGCGCTGGCCGGTGATCGCTCCAAGCCAGCGGTGATCCTGCTTCACGGCTTTCCCGAATCGCACCGGACCTGGCGCGAGGTCGCGCCGCGGCTGGAGTCCGACTTCTTCGTCGTCATGCCCGACCAGCGGGGCTTTGCCGCATCGGACCTCCCGCAAGACGTCGTCGAGTATAAGACCGATATCCTGATCGACGACATTTTCGCGCTCGCGGATGCGCTCGGAATCGAGCGGTTCGCGCTGGTAGGCCACGATTGGGGCGGAGCGATCGCCTGGGGTGCGGCGCTGCGCAATGATCCGCGGCTGACGCGGCTTGCGATTATCAACGCGCCGCATCCGGTCATTTTTCAGAAGAGCGTCATCGAGAATGAGCAGCAGCGCCTCGCCTCGCAGTATATCACGGCATTCCGAGTGCCCGGATTCGAGAAGGTGGTCGAAGCGAACGGCTTCGAGTGGTTCTTCGATACGACTTTCGCCCGCCACGTCGACACATCGCAAGTCTCTGACGAGGAACGGCGGCAATATATCGCCGACTGGTCGCAGCCCGGCGCGTTCAACGCGATGCTCAACTGGTACCGCGCCGCCAAGGTGGCTGTGCCGCCGCCGGGCGTGACCGTGCCGCTGCCCGAGTTTTTGCTGCGTGCCTTCCCCAAGGTGAAAGTGCCGACGCTGGTGATCTGGGGAATGAGGGATGCGGCCCTGCTGCCTGTCCAGCTAGAGGGCTTGGAGGATTTGGTCGACGATCTGAGCATCGAGCGCCTTCCCAGTGCGGGTCATTTCGCTCCGTGGGAGGCCGGCGAAGAGGTCGCTGCGGCGCTCGGGCCCTTCCTTGCCGGACGGGCGGCGGCTAGTGCCGCCCCGGCATGAGCCAGACCCGTTCCCGTTCGCGATCCGCCGCCCGCCTCGCCGCAGTTCAGGCGCTCTACCAGCAGGAGATGGAGGGCACGCCCCTGCCCCGGCTGCTCAAGGAATTTCACGATCACCGGCTCGGCGCGACGATCGAGGATGCCCGCTATCACCAGGCGGAACAGGATTTCTTCGACGATATCGTCACCGGCGCCGACGCGCGGCGCGCCGAAATCGACGGCTTGATCAGCGCTCGGTTGGCCGAGGGTTGGAGCCTCGAGCGGCTGGACCGGCCGATGCGGGCGATCCTCCGCGCCGGCGCCTATGAGCTGATCGCAAGAGCCGACGTGCCGCTGGGCTCCGTCATTTCCGAATATGTCGATGTCGCGCGCGCTTTTTACGACAAGCGCGAGAGCGGATTCGTCAACGGGCTGCTCGACGCGATTGCGAAAGAGGCTCGATCCGCGCAGGTTTAGGCCATGCGCGAAGCCGAAGTCATCGAGCGCCTGCGCCGCATCGCGACGGCACCTGCGGCGCGCGGCCTGCTCGACGACGTCGCGGTGCTCGACGGCCTGGTGCTCACCCATGACAGCATCGCCGAGGGCGTGCACTTCCTCCCCCACGACCCCCCCGCGAGCGTTGGGTGGAAACTTGTGACGGTGAACCTCTCCGATCTCGCGGCAAAGGGCGCCACCCCGGCGGGAGCCTTGCTGTCGCTCAGCATTTCCGGTCCCGGCGAGTGGGAGATCAACTTCCTGTCGGGCGTCGAGGCGGCCTGCGAAAGCTATGGTCTGCCGCTGATCGGCGGCGACACTATCGCCTTGCCGCCCGGCGCCCCGCGCGTGCTGGGGTTGACCGCGATCGGCCGCGCCGGGCAACGCGTCCCCGATCGCGCGGGCGGCAAGCCGGGTGACGCGCTGTGGCTGGTCGGAACCGTCGGCGACGCTGCGGCGGGGCTCGTCCTGCTGAGCGAGGACCGCCATGCAGCCGGCACACTCGTGGACGTCTATCGCCGGCCGGTACCTCAGCTCAGCGCGGGCCAAGCGCTGGCGCCGCACGCCCACGCAATGATGGACGTATCCGACGGGCTGTTGCTCGACGCCAGCCGAATGGCCGAGGCCAGCGGGTGCGGCATCAAGATCGAACTCGAAACCCTGCCGCTTTCGAGCGCCTTCGTCGCAGAGCGCGGCCAGAACCTTGCGGCGCGGCTGTTCGCCGCCACCGGCGGCGACGATTATGCTTTGCTTGCCGCCTTGCCGGCAGAGCTCCATCCGGAAACGCTTTCTTTACCAAAACGGACGAGGGTCAGCCGCATCGGCAAGATCGTCGCCGGTGAGCCACGGATTGCGCTCACCCACGGCGGCGAGCCGATCGAACTGCCGGAGACACTCGGTTTTGAGCACCAAGGTCATGATCATCGCGGGCTTTCCGCTCCGCCAGTGGCTGATCGGCCTTAGCGGCCTCGCATCGGGCATGGCGCTCGCCCTGCTGTTGCATTGATCGCATAACTCGCGCGGTTGCCAGCCGCGAAAACGCTCCGTAAAGCTTCGCCCGTTTTCAGGGTGGCCGCCGATGCTTCGGCCGCATCCGCCTGCTTCAAGAACGGGGACGCTTGAACTCATGAACCTGCTTTATATCGCCTTCGGTTGCGGCCTGCTCGCCGTGCTTTACGGGATCATTACCAGCCGCCAGGTCCTGGCCATGTCGCCGGGCAACCAGCGCATGGTCGAAGTGTCTGCCGCGATCCAGGAAGGTGCCGGCGCGTATCTGAGACGCCAGTACACGACGATCCTGATTGTCGGCGTCATCGTTGCCGCAATCATCTTCTTCTTCCTCGGCGGCCTCAGCGCCGCCGCGTTCGTCCTTGGCGCGGTGCTTTCGGGCGCAACCGGGTTCATCGGCATGAACATCTCGGTCCGCGCCAATGTTCGCACCGCCGAAGCCGCGCGGGTCAGCCTCCAGAGCGGCCTGACCACCGCGTTCCGCGCGGGCGCGGTCACCGGCATGCTCGTCGCCGGCCTCGCCCTGCTCGCGATCAGCGGCTTGTTTTGGTACCTTACCGGCCCCGGCGGCTATGCGCCCAACGATCGCCCGGTCGTCACCGCATTGACTGCCCTCGCGCTCGGCGCCTCGCTGGTCTCGATCTTCGCTCGTCTCGGCGGCGGCATCTTCACCAAGGCCGCCGACGTCGGCGCCGATCTCGTCGGCAAGGTCGAGGCGGGAATCCCCGAGGACGATCCACGCAACCCGGCGGTGATCGCCGATAACGTCGGCGACAATGTGGGCGACTGTGCCGGAATGGCTGCCGATCTGTTCGAGACCTATGTCGTCACCGTCGGCATTACCATGGTGTCCGTCGCGCTTGCGGTCGGCACCTCGCCGCTGCTGCTCCCGCTGATGACCTTGCCGCTGCTGATCGGCGGGGTGTGCATCATCACCTCGATCATCGGCACCTACATGGTCCGCCTCGGCGCGAAGGGCTCGATCATGGGCGCGCTGTACAAGGGCTTCTGGACCGCAACGCTGTTGGCGATTCCGGCGATCTATGGCGTGTTCTGGTACACGCTCGGCGGCGACCTCCAACAGACGGTCACGACGACGAGCACGAGCTTCCCGGTCACGAACCTGATCTGGTCGTGCTTCATCGGTCTTGCGGTGACCGCGCTGATCGTCTGGATCACCGAATATTACACCGGGACCAACTACCGCCCGGTCCAATCGATCGCCCGCGCGTCGCAAACTGGCCACGGCACGAACGTCATTCAGGGCCTCGCGATCAGCCTTGAATCGACCGCGGCACCGACCATCGTGATCATCGTCGGCCTGATCGCCAGCTACCAGTTGGCCGGCTTCCTCGGAGTCGCCTTTGCCGCTTCGGCCATGCTGGCTCTCGCCGGAATGGTCGTCGCGCTCGATGCGTATGGCCCCGTCACCGACAACGCCGGCGGCATCGCGGAAATGGCCGGCATGGAGGAGGACGTGCGCACCCGCACCGACGCGCTCGACGCGGTCGGCAACACCACCAAGGCCGTGACCAAGGGTTATGCGATCGGCTCGGCGGGCCTGGCCGCGCTGGTGCTGTTCGGCGCCTACACCTCCGACCTTCGCGAGTTCGGCGGCACGATCGGCGTGACGACGGACCTCGACAAGCTGTTCAGCCTGTCGAACCCTTACGTGATCGTCGGCCTCCTGCTCGGCGCGCTCCTGCCTTACCTGTTCGGGTCAATGGGCATGACCGCGGTCGGCCGCGCCGGCGGCGCAGTGGTCGAGGAAGTGCGCCAGCAGTTCCGCGACAATCCTGGGATCATGGATGGCTCGGTTCGCCCGAACTACGCGCGGACGGTCGACCTCGTCACCCGCGCGGCGATCCGCGAAATGATCATTCCGTCGCTTCTTCCGGTGCTTGCCCCGATCGTC
>JAZKBB010000008.1:0-92779 GCA_040388865.1 Pseudomonadota bacterium
CCCCACGCATAACTTACCTCCTCATTGCAGACGCCCCGTTTCGAGCGGCTGTTAATTTCGCTTTAACTCCTTTTTGTCATACTTTGTGAATAGATTTTTTACTTGCGGATCCCCGCCACACGCCTTCCAGCGTTGAAAACAAAGGGAAAAACTATTTCCTCACGTTAAGAAATGTCCCGTTTCGGCTCAGTTTTGGGGCGCTAACGGGCATCGTTAACGCAAGTTAGGCTGCGACTCACCTGCCGAGTCGCCATTCAACACGAGCCGAGTCGCTGTGCTCTACCGGTCAGCTTCAAACGAGATCAGCGGCTGATCAGGTCGGCGGCGATGTCGCGGTTTCCCAGGCCCTGGCGCACGAGCTCGATCAACTCGCGTTCGAGGCGCGTCAGCCGCGGCGCGGTAGCGGCTCGCTCCTGCGCGTGGGCTGTGCGCTCGGAGATCTCCGGATCGATCCAACCCTCGCCTGCGACGACCGGCTGATCGAGGGGCTCGCCTTCCTGTCAGCCGAGTGCCCTCTGCGGCAGTGCCAACTGGTGAGGCAACCCCGCGCTCACTCACGAAATTCTTCGGAGCTGACCAAGGCACGACAGCAGCGTCACCTTGGGGTAACCAACCGCCCTCGACCTTGTCGTACGGACACCGAAGCAATGACAAAATTTCGTAAAAACACCACTGCGCCACTCGAGGGTGCTCCTCCGCTTCCTGGCTCAGTTTTAAAGGAGCAAATACTGACGCCGCTAAACATCAATCAAAGTGACCTTGCCAGCGCAATGGGGGTCTCGAAGGTCCTGATTCACTTTGTCGTGCATGGAAAGTCGCCGATCACAATTGATCTGGCTCTTCGCCTTGGACGGGTCACGAACACTGCTCCGGAGTATTGGCTTGCGCTCCAAAACGAATTTGACCTGCACAGCGCCCGGCATCGACTTGCAGACACTTTGGCCAATTTGACGCCGTTGGTCGGATCGCGCGCGGGACGACTATCGAACTCCTGGCATGGATCCGATCAAGGCTTGAGATAGGCGTTTTGCAAGCAGATCCTCGGCCTAATCGACCATACGAAACGATGAGGCGGACAGGCTGATCGTTCCCTTGTTGTTTGAGTGCCGACCGCCCGTGCGGTTGCATAGGTGAGCACATTCATTGGTAGCGGTAGTCAAGAGAGCTTGGAGCGCCGCTCCAACTCAATCCTCCTCCTCGTTGTTGGATGCCGCGGCCTGGTGCTTCTTCCACTTGCGCAGCTGATGCGCCAATGATCCGCCAATCATGATCTGCACGCCGCCGCCAAACAAAGGACCACGGTCCCGGGGCTTTTTGATCACCGGCAGAGCTGGTCTCCTTTCGCATTCATCCCGCCAGCGGAAAAAACCCTTGGTGCACCCGGGTGCAAAGGACGTCAGTCAGCGCCACTCCGCTGCAGATAGGGCGACCTCCTCGCGAACTCTCGTGCAAGGTCGATGAGGTTCAGATCGTATCGCGCCTCGAATCTAGCTTCTCCGATCTCGTGCTGCTCGAGGTGATGATGTTGGCAAAGGCTGACCGTCCACTTGTCGGATGGTTTGAGACCAACGCCTCCGTCAGTTCCGTTACGGACGTGAGCGCATTCAATTGGCAGCCGCTGGCAGCCTGCCACGGAGCAGCGGTGGCGTCTCACCCAAGTGCGATGCGCGGCGCAGGTCCGCGAGCTGCTCTTGGGCGGCTTTGGCGGCAGTCGCGACGGGAAGCGCAGCTCAGGCATCCTGTCTTTCGCGCTTGGATTTGCCGGTGCGCGGCTTCGCTTTCTCCATTAGCGGCGCCGTTTTGGGCCGGGCGCTTGGCGCGGTTTTTGTTGAGGCGCTGGTCCGCCGTTGGAGCACTTCCCGCCGACTGCCAAACGCCTCGCCAAGCTGCCGATAGAGGTCAGCCCGTTCGCAGCTGAGCGCCTTCAACAGATCGCGATTGCGCTCCTGGACGAGGGTAATCGCCTGCTCGCTTTCACACAGGCTGACGATGTCTTCGATATCCCGGGCCCACTGTACCCAGCCCTGAACGGGTTCGGCGATGTGCGTCCGTGCCGAAGTTCGGGGGCTGGATTGGTCAGGGTCGTCGGTTCCGGCGAGCGGGATGCAGAAAGTCTGGACCATGGCGCTCTTGTACGCCGCCGACATGGCTTTGGCGGTGGCCTTGTCGCTCCCATCCAGTGCCTCGCCATAGGCTGTGATCGTCTGGCTTGATCCATCATCGACACTCGTCAGGGTAAAGGCGACTTTCAGCGAGACATGAAAGAGCGAGTGGTCGGTTTCGTCCTTGCGCTCGAGCACTGTTCGTTCGAGCGCTTTTGGGAAAACGCACAGCCGGTGCTTGGCCAACAATGGCGCTAGGCGATCGAGCAGATCGTCGATCGAGCGGTATTTATAGTCATCGGCCTGATTGATGTGAGCCTTGGCAATGCCGTGCTGCGCCAGCTCAGCGGAGACGGCGTTGATTGCCGCATAGACGCTTGGCGAGCTCATAGGGCGAGCTCGCGGATACTGATTGCGCCGGACTTGCTGCGCTTGGCTTCGATCCCGTGCCCGAAAGCTCTTGAGACGTCGTCCTCGACTAAGGCCTTGATTGAGGTGCAGGCCGATGCATGAAGCTTGGCGGCATCGCGGTGTTCGAGCCAGTCGACGGCCGCTGAGGCCCAGGCGGGATTTCCTTCGAGGCAGACTTCGCGAGTGCCGATGGGACGTGGCGGGGGAGGGGCCTCAAACGCAACGGGCTCCTTACCGCTTACTACGCAATCCCAGAAAGCTTCTTCGGCCTCGAGCAGCTCGAGCTGGTAGAGCCAGTCGGCAGCAATCTCGAAAATCTCGAACTTGTGATTGCCGAAGATGACGGAGAGCACGGCCTGATCGACGCCGACCACCGCCATATTATGCTGCAGCTGCGGCATGTACCGCTCGAGCACCTCTTCGCCTTTCGCAAAGGCGTTGGTGTGTTTGGCTTCGAATATGGCGCCACTACTCTCAACCAGACCATCGACCGTGCAGCGGCGCCAGTCGTAGCGTTGGCACGTGAAGCTCGCGCCCGTCTTTGACACTGTCTGGCAAGTGAGCCGCTCGTACCATTGACGATTAAAAGCCTCGGTCCAGCTGCCGAGCATCACCGCGAGGTTGCCGCTAAGGTCCACCGCCTCGGCCTCACCACGCTTCTCGAGCCACAGCTGCCGAACTCGTTCTGCGTCACCGGAGAGTATGACATTGGCATCGCTGCCGCCGATCCCCTGGCGGCGCTCGCTGGTCTCGCTCGCCACCAAACCGAGCTGCTCAAGTGCCGGCCACTCCATATCTCGTACGGTCCAGCTGGCGAGATGAGCGCCCGCCAAGTCTTTTCGTTGGCTGCGCGAAGGTAAACTTAAGTCATTCTCTGCATATACCAGAGTGCTGCTTAACTGATCCACGTCACACAACTCCTGTAACAGAATACCCGTTGACGACTCGATGACGTGTCGCTCTGCTGCCGAAGACAATCAAGTCTATATAGGATGGAAATACCCGGGGTCTTCTGCTACCCGAACGCCTACAGGCACGACTTTATCGTCTGTATTACTATTATAGTTCTATCTTGCGCTCGAGATGCATGACGGAATCATGGTCAGATGGCGCCGTTTCTTTGAGACACTCTGCGCGCTCTCCAGCTGCGCGTGTCGGGCGCGCTAAATGAACCGAGACGAGGGCGGAGAATTCAGGCAAATCCGATGATGCGCTGGCGCGCTCGATCGGCGAGACACGGATATTTTGGAACCGGCAAAGACATATTTGTCAGTAGTTTACACCTGCGTCTCGCGCGCACGCGCGCGCGAACCGGACTCATAAATTTAAGAGTGTTCGAAAATCCTCGAGTCTGGAGGTAGGTGGAGCGCGGCTTTGCGCTGGCCGTCTGAGGCGGAGAATAGTTTCGAGGTCTAGCTCGCGACCCTCGCGCGCGGTACCCGATCATTGGGTACTAATGGGTCCAAAGAAGGGTTGCGGCTAAACACTGGAGCCCGACACAACAACAGCCCCGCTAAACCCCCGCGTACCATTCGTAATCGACATTATCTTCCCAATAGCCGCCCTTACCGCCCTGGATGCCGGCAAGACTGTCGACCGCCTCGATCCGCTGGATATATTTGGCCTGCTTATAGCCGAGCTGGCGTTCTACGCGCAGACGGAGTGGCGCTCCGTTGGGGATCGGTAGCAAATGGCCGTTGAGGCCCCATGCGATCAAGGTTTGCGGATGGAAGGCGTCGACGAGGTCGATGCTCTCGTAATAGGGCTTGTCGCCGAACCGGTCTGCGCAGTGGAATACGATATATTTGGCGCGGGTGCTCAGCCCCGCATGTTCGAGCAGCCGCCACAGCTGCACCCCGTGCCATTTGCCGATCGCGCTCCATCCCTCGACACAATCATGGCGCGTGATTTGCACTCGGTGCGGCAAAGTGCGCAGCGTTTCCAGCGGGATCGATAGCGGCCGAGCGACAAGGCCGTCGACCGCGAGCCGCCAGTTGGCGAAGTGTTCGCCGGCATGCTTCGCATATTCGTCGGTGCCCGGGTGGGCGGTTCCGTTGGAGCGGAAGATTGGCGACAAATCGGCTTCGCTGAACTCGCGCGCCAAAGCGTCGCGAGGGGAGATCAGTCGCTGGCTCGCCATGGTGAGCTTTTCGGCTGAGCGCAGGACGCCGCGGAACTCTGGGCTGTTATTCAAGCGGTCGCAGCCGCCGAGCAGCAGGCCGGATGCGCCCGC
Organism: Pseudomonadota bacterium; assembly: GCA_040388865.1. GTDB lineage: Bacteria > Pseudomonadota > Alphaproteobacteria > Sphingomonadales > Sphingomonadaceae > Sphingomicrobium. The sequence goes on from JAZKBB010000008.1 coordinate 4,747, forward strand.
GGCGATGAAGCGGCGGCGGTCGATCATGCCTCTTCGCTCCTGTCGGGCGGCACGCGGAAGCGGCCGGTGATCATCGAACCGATTTCGTTGATGGGTCCGGCGAGCAACACCATCGTCAAATGAACGAGGATGAAGCCGAGCAGCAATGCGGCGCAGATGAAGTGGATCGATCGCGCTGATTGGCGGCCGCCGAACAGCGTGACCAGCCACGGCCACGCTGCGTCCATCGCCGGCGACATGGTGAGTCCGGTCAGGACCATCAGCGGCAAAAGCACGAAGATGACGCCGATGTAGCTCAGCTTCTGGAGGATATTGTAGCGTAGCGCTGCGTCTCCCGTGGGGAAGTTCAGCCGCGCGTGCTCACGGATGTCGTGCCAGATGTGGCTTGGCCTAACCTCCTCGGGCGTTGGCGCGAGGTCACGCTGGGCGTGGCGGTTGATCAGGCTGATGACGAGGAAGGCGATCAGCCCAAGCGACAACAGCCAGGCGAAGGCGAGATGCCAACGGCGCGCCGCGGCTAGGTTGTAGGTCGACGGGATCGTCGCCCAGCCGGGGATCGGGCGCCCATGAAATGATAGCCACGGATGATCGAAGTTCGCGCCATATTGTCCCCAATAGAGGTGTGGGTGGGCGTTGAAGATCATCAGCCCGCTCATCAGCATGACGAAGACGGTCAGCGCGTTGATCCAATGCCAGAGGCGGGTCGGCAGCCGGTGGCGGTACGCGACGCGCCGCGGCGGCGGGGCAGGCGGCGCCGCCTCGATTGCTTCGTCGATGACGGCTGCGTCGCTCATCGGTCGAAACGACATAGCTCACGCGAGCCGGCGCGTCAGCGGACTTTGTTGCAGCCAGGAATTGATAATGTCGGCGATCCGCGGGCCCGCATGCCCATCGCCAAATGGAAATGCTCGCCGCGCCATCGCCAGACGCTCGAAGGGATTCTCGAGGAGCCGCCGGACTTCGGCGACGATTCGATCGGTCGAGGTGCCGACGAGAAGGGCGTTGCCGCTAGCAATGCACTCCGGCCGCTCAGTTTTTTCGCGCAAGATGAGCAGAGGAGCGCCTACCGCTGTCGCTTCCTCTTGGATCCCGCCGGAGTCGCTAAGCACCAGCGCGGCGTCACACATTCGCCGGACCAGCTCGCTATGGCTGCACGGAGGGATCAGCGAGATTCCCCGAATTGAATCGAGCGACTGTCGCATGGTGGCGGCGACGTGTTGGTTAGGATGCAGAACTACGTCGATCAGCGCGTTGCCCTCGCGAGCGATTGTAGTGAGCGCGGCGGAGATAGACCGAAGACCTTCGCTCCAACTTTCGCGCCTGTGGCAGGTGACGAGTATGCGAGGCAGCTTTTCGACAACTAGCGATGTGGCAGGTGGGATTAGGCCTAGCACAGCGTCAATCCCCGTATTCCCGGTCACGTGAATCTCACCCCCGACCTCCTCCGCACGCAGGTTGGCAGCCGCGGCTTCGGTTGGAGCGAACAATAGGTTGGCTCGAGCGTCGATAGCTGTGCGATACTCCTCCTCGGGCCAGGGCATCAGGGGATCGTACGTTCTCAATCCCGCTTCGACGTGCGCCACCGGAACTCCGACCATGAAGGCGGCAAGCGCCGCCCCGAGGGCGCTCGAGGTGTCGCCCTGCACAATGAGCAGGTCAGGGGCCGGCCGCAACAGCGGGAGCAGGGCGTCGGTAACAACTTGGACGTGTCGGTGCGGATCAACTTCGCCCGGACAGCCGAGGTGCACGGCGGGATGGGCCTCCATCCGGAACTCGGCCGCATTTAGACCAATGTGCTGGTCGGTGAACACCAGCGTCGGCGACAGTCCGCACTCTAGGAGCGCATGGGCGACGGGCGCCAATTTGATTGCTTCGGGCCTGGTTCCAATGACCAGCCGGATATCAGCGAAACGCAGCCTTCCCCCTAGCTCGGCCGGGGGAGACTGCCTCCATTATGGTGCGAACTCAAGCCTAGCGGAAATTGTCGGCGTAGGCCTGGAGCTTGAGCCGAACCGGCGGCGCGGCGACGACGTGGTACTCAAGGCCATGCTTGCCGCAATAAGCGATCGCCGCTTCGCTGGTGGCGAAGGTCATGCGCACCTGCGGGTTGGTATCGCCCGATCCGTTCCAGCCGGTGAGCGGGTCGGCGCGCAGCGCCTGCTGCCGCTCGAACTCGAGCACCCACCGCCCGGCATTCGCTTTGCCCGACTGGGTCGTCTTACGATCGATCTCTGAAATTCGTGCGACGGTCATCGGCTCCGCCGTGGCAAAGTGGCGGCGGCAAATCAAGCCGCGCCCTCGCGACGTGCTAGGACCGACGTTTCGAGCTCAAACTCGGTGCCGCCGACGCTGGGTCGCCGGGCCACGGATGTTTGGGATAGCGTCCTCGCATGTCCTTGGCGACGTCGCGCCAGCTTCCGGTCCAAAAGCCAGGCAAGTCCTTGGTCGTCTGGATCGGCCGGCCCGCCGGTGAGGTGATTGCGAGGACCAGCGGGATCTTGCCGTCCGCGATGGTCGGATGTTGCGCCAGGCCGAACAGAGCCTGAGCACGGACCTCGACCGTCGGGCCGGCGGGCGCCGTGTAATCGATGCGGTGGCTGCTGGAGGCGGGGCTGACGAATTCGGTTGGAGCGATGCGATCGAGGCGCCGCGCGGCATCGTAGCCGAGCAAGATTTCGAGGGCGCTAGCGAGTGCATTGGCGGGAATATCGTCCAGGCGCCGTTTGTCGCTAAGCAATGGGGCGAGCCATTCCTCGGTGCGGTCGAGCAGCGCTTCGTCGGCGAGCGGGGGAATCGACGGGTCGAAAGGCAGCGCAAAGGCGGCTCGTGCACGCAGCTGCAAGCCGCGCTCATCCCACGGCAGCAGAGCGAGGCCATGCTCGCGCACGCCTTCGAGCAGCGCCGCCTCAATCGCTTCCGGATCGGGGTTCGGGTCTGGGCCGCTGGAAAGGCGGATCGCGCCGAGGCGCCGGCTGCGGGTCGGGGTGACCGCTCCCGTCGCGGGGTCGAAGTCGCCGTCGTGGCGGGTTTCGATGCGTTCGGCGAAAAGATCGAGCATGGCCGCCTCGTCCATCGCGGCGGCGGAGAGGATGCGCGCGCCGGATGCGTGGCCGGCGGCTTCGCCCACCGCCAGCCATTGGCTGCCGGCGAGCGACGAGCTTGGATCAAGGCGAAAGCCGCGACCGCCGACCGACTGCCAGCTTTCTCCTGACGCGTCGCGGCGGCGCGACACGCGGTCGGGGAAGGCTAGCGCGAGCGCCTTCGCCAACTCCTCGGCGCTTGCCGGACCGGAGGTACTCTGGCGGGCCAATCTTGCCGCCTTTCTTCGCGCAGCCTCTGCGCGTGGCGACCTGTCGGAGCGCCAGCGGCGCCAGCGCTGCTCGAGATCGGGATCATTGCCGCCCAGGCCTCGCTCCGTCAGCAGCACCACCACCTCCGACGCCGCCGAGCCGAAGCCGCGCGCGCGGGCGTCCAGCAGCATATGCGCAAGACGAGGCTCCAGCGGCAGCGCGGCGATCGCGCGGCCATGATCCGTGACACGTCCAGCGTCGTCGACCGCACCGAGGCTCGCCAACCTTCGGCGCGCCTCATCGAGGCCGGAGCGGGGCGGCGGATCGAGCAAGGGGAGGGGTGCCGGATCGGCTTCACCCCACAGCAGGGAGGTCAGCAGCAGGCTCGACAAATCGGCTTCGAGGATCTCCGGCGGGTCATGCGCCGGAAGAGAAGAAGTGGCTGCTTCTTCCCACAATCGTATAGCAATTCCAGTGGCTTGGCGTGCAGCACGGCCGGCGCGCTGAGTCACTGCAGCCTGGCTTGCCCGTTCCGTCACGAGGCGGGTCAGCCCCGCGCCGCGGTCGTAGCGCGGCCGCCGCGCAAGTCCGCTATCCACCACGATCCGCACGCCTTCTAGCGTGACGCTGGTCTCGGCGATGCTCGTCGCGAGCACCAGCTTGCGCTTGCCCGGCGGCGGCGGCGCGAGCGCCTTGCGCTGGCTTGCCGGCTCGATGCCGCCGTGAAGCTTGTGCAACTCGATATCCGAAGCGAGTGGCCCGAGCGCGTCGGCGGTACGCTCGATCTCGGCGACGCCCGGCAGGAAGGCGAGGAGCGATCCATCGTGCTCGCCCAGCGCGGCGCGGATCGCCGCGGCCATTTGCGGCTCGATGCGCCCGGCGGCATTGCGGCCGATGTGGCGGATTTCGAGCGGGAAGCTCTTGCCCTCGCTGACGATCGTCGGCGGGTCGTCGAGCAGCCGCCGGAAACGCTCGACGTCGAGCGTCGCCGACATCGCGATCAGCCGGAGGTCTTCGCGCAACGCTTTCGCGGCATCGAGGGCCAGCGCCAGCGCGAGATCGTTATCGAGACTGCGCTCGTGCACTTCGTCGAACAGCACGGCGGAGACACCGCCTAGTTCGGGATCGGCCTGGATGCGCGACAGGAACACGCCGTGCGTCATGGCGATGACGCGCGTCGCCTTGCCCACTTTGGAGTCGAGCCGGGTCGCGTAGCCGATCGCCCCGCCGGGTTTCTCACCGAGCTCGGCGGCCATGAACTCCGCGGCGGCGCGAGCTGCCAGACGCCGCGGGACGAGCAGAAGCACCTGACCGCCGCACCAATTTTCGCTGAGCAGCGCTGGCGCTACCCGCGTGGTCTTGCCCGCTCCCGGGGGCGCTATCAGCAACGCGCGCGTTCCGTCGCGCAGCGCCGCCAGCAGGTCGCCGAGGACCGCGTCGATCGGCAGCTTCATCGACCGACGTTTACCAGGGTTCGCTCGTCAGGGGCGCCCGAGATACCGATTGAACCAGGCAACCGTCCGCCGTCGTGCGTCCAGCGCATGCTCCGGCTGCCGGATGCCGTGGCCTTCGTCGGGGTAGATGACGAGGCTGGTCGGAACATTCATCGCCTGAAGCGCATGCCAATATTCGATTGACTGCGTCGGCGGGACCTCGACGTCGCGTTCGCCGGCATAGACGAATTCAGGCGTGTGGGCGTTCTTGATGGTGCGGATCGCCGATACCTTCCAGTACGCATCCGGATCGTCGTACATCGACTTGCCGAAATAGGGGATCATCCACTGGTCGATGCCGTTGATCCCGTAATAGCTGATCCAGTCGGAGAGGCCGCCGCCGGACACGATCGCCTTGAAGCGATTGGTCTGCGTGTTGGCCCACATCGCCATGAAGCCGCCGTAGCTATAGCCCATCAGGCCGAGGCGATTATCGTCGATCGGTGCGGCCCGCTCGGCGGCGTCGATACCAGCGAGGATGTCCTTCAGGTCGCCGCCGCCAAAGTCGCGGATGTTGCCACGGGTGAATGCTTCGCCCTGGCCGTAGCTCCCGCGCGGGTTGGGCAGGAATAGGTAATAGCCCTCTCGAATGAGGTCGGCGGTTGTCCCTTGCCACACGAAGTTGGGCGTGTTCGCAGCCGCCGGCCCGCCGTGAACGCTGGTGACCATCGGCGCTTTGCCCGGCTTCGCGGCGCGCGGGCCGACCAGCCAGCCCTGCACCGTATAGGGACCGCTTTGCCAGCTTAGGCTGCGCGCGGTCACCATTGCGGCCCAGCTATCGTTCTCGTGCGTGATCTGGCGCGGGGACCTGATGGCGCCAGCGAAGATCGCCGGCGCGTGCTCGAAGTCCTGTCTGACGAACGCGACGGTTCGCCCGTCTGTCGATCGGCCGAAACGTGCATCGCCCGCGGCAATCGAGACCGGAGCCGACCATATTGGCTCGCCCGGGGCGAGCGACGGCCCGAACGGAACGATCGCGTTGCGCTCGCCGATCAGGGCTGAGCCGACCAGGCCGCCGCGGCCCCACAGCAGCGAGGTGAATGAGCCGCGGTAGCCGGGTGTGCGGTCGACTGGCTCGCCGCCCTCGATCGGGACCGTGTAGACATCGCCGCCGATGGAGCCGAAGTCGCTCATGATGCCGCCGATGTACGCGACAGTGCGGCCGTCGGGGGAAACGCGCGGCTGATTGAGCTGCGCCTTCGGCGCAGCGATGCGGTGGACTGCGCCAGTCGCTGCATCGATCCGGTCGAGCTCGGCGATCCACCAATTGTTGTCGCCATTGCCGATTGCCGAGGTGACCACGAAGCCGGTGCCGTCTGGTGTCCAATCATATTCGTAGACGTAGCGGTCGGCCGGTGACACCGGAGTGATGGTGCCGCTGCTGGTGGGAACGATGGCGATCCGCTGCTCGTCGTTCGTCTCGCCGATTTCGCCGACCTGTCGGATGCCGGCTTGGGTCGCGCCCGCTTCCTTGCGTGCGCCGATCGTGACCAGAAGCGCGATGCGTCGACCGTCGGGCGAGAAACGCGGCTCCTGGGCGATGCCTTCGATCGTGGCGACCTTCACCGGCGCCCCCGCCCCGGCAAGCATCAGCTGCGTGCCGTTCTTTTTGCCCTTGTTGCGCTCGATGAAGGCGAGGCGCCCGTCGGGAGCGAAGGTCAGGTTCGAATAATCGCAGTCCGCGCATGGGTCGATCGTCGCAAGGACGCGCCCGTTCGTAACCGAGCGGACGACGATTCGGCTGTGCGCGCGCTTCGTCGAATCCGCGACTGCATCGCTTTCGAGGGACGCCACGCGATCGCCGGCCGCGCTAAGTGCAAGCCCGCCATACTCGTGCAGCGTTGCCGCGCCCGCTGGCACGGACAGGAGGGACGCAAGAGCGGCGGCAGTGAACAGGCGCATGAGCAAACTCCGATGATGCCGCAAAACGCTAGCAGGATTATTTCGTGATACCAGTGGCTTAGTAGGCTCGCGAGACGGCGAACTCTGCCGCTTCGGTGAGCGCCGACTTGGCCTTGCTGGCGGGGAACATGGCCAGCGCATCCACGGCGCGGCGGGCATATTGTCTCGCGCGCTCGAGCGTATCGGCCAGTGCGTCGGTTTCACTGAGCAAACGGGTCGCGTGGTCGAGGTCCTCATCGGCCGTGCGTTCACCGCCGATCGCGCTGCGCCAGAACGCGCGATCCTGCTCGCCGCCGCGAGCATAAGCCAGGATCACGGGCAAGGTCATCTTGCCGTCGCGGAAGTCGTCGCCGACGCCCTTGCCCATCGTAGCGGCGTCCGAAGCATAATCGATCACGTCGTCGCTCAGCTGGAAGGCGATTCCAAGGTTCTTGCCATAGGCCTCCAGCGCGTCCTCGGCATCTTCGCTCGCTTCGGCGACCACCGGCGATACGCGGCAAGCGGCCGCGAACAGCGCCGCCGTCTTCGCGCTGATGATCTCCAGATAATGGTCCTCGCCGGTCTCGATCCGGCGCTGTGCGGTGAGCTGGTCGACTTCGCCCTCGGCAATGACAGCGGAAGCGTGGCTGAGGATCTTGAGCACGCGCAGCGATCCATCTTCGACCATCAACTCGAATGCGCGGCTGAACAGGAAATCGCCAACCAGGACGCTTGCTGGATTGCCCCAGATGAGGTTGGCGGTGCGCTTGCCCCGGCGCATTCCGGAGCCGTCGACGACGTCGTCGTGAAGCAAGGTCGCCGTGTGGATGAATTCGACCGCCGCCGCGAGCTTGTGGTGGCGCGTGCCGGAATAGCCAAGCAGCGTCGCGCTGGCGAGCGTCAGCATCGGCCGCATGCGCTTTCCGCCGCCCCCGATCAAATGACCGGCAAGCTCGGGGATCAGAGCGACCTTGCTCTGCATGCGCTCGAGGATGACCGCGTTGACGCCATTCATATCGCTCGCGACGAGCGCCATCACCGGGTCGAGCGAGGGCCCGCGTTCGGTCTTGAGGGGCAGGATGGTTGCGGTCACGGCGCCGCCCTAGCCGGACGGCGCCGCTTAATCAAAAGTGCTTACCAGATATGAACCCGCTGATCGGGCGCGACGTACAGCTTGTCGCAGGGCTGTACCTTGAACGCCTTGTACCAGGCGTCGACATTCCGCACGACACCGTTCACCCGGTACTTCGCCGGGCTATGCGGATCGGTCAGGATCTGGCGCCGCTCGGCGTCTTCGCGGTCCTTCGACTGCCACACTTGGGCAAAGGCGATGAAGAAGCGTTGATCGCCCGTAAGCCCGTCGATAACCGGCGGCTCTCCGTGCTTGGCCGTGTACTTCTTGTAGGCTGCGTAAGCGGCCTCGATACCGGACAGGTCGCCGATATTCTCGCCCATCGTCAGCTTTCCGTTGACGTGGACACCCGGGAAGGGGCTGAACGAATCATATTGCGCTCCTAGCCGGTCGGTCTTTGCCGAATAAGACTTGGCCGTCTGCGTCGTCCACCAGTCGCGAAGCATGCCGTGCGGATCGAACTTGCGGCCCTGATCGTCGAAGCCATGGCCCATCTCGTGCCCGATCACCGCGCCGATGGCGCCGTAATTGACCGCCGCATCGGCATTGGGATCGAAGAACGGCGGCTGCAGGATTGCCGCAGGGAAGGTCACCTGGTTCGTCGATGGGCTATAGTAAGCGTTCACCGTCTGCGGAGTCATTCCCCACAGCGTGCGATCGACCGGCTTCGGGAAGCGCTTGAGCTGCAGATTCCACTGGAAGTCCGCAGCTCTGACGGCATTGCCGAGCGCGTCGCCCTTCACGACCTTCAACGCCGAGTAATCGATATACTTCACGGGATGGCCGATCCGCGGGTCGAACGCCGCGAGCTTCTCCAGCGCTGCCTTGCGCGTCGCCTCGTCCATCCAGCTGTTGCCGCTGATCCGGTCATAATAAGCGGCACGCAGGTTCGAGATGAGCTCCGTCATCTGCCGCTCCGACTGGGCAGGGTAGTGGGTCTTGACGTAAATGCTCCCGACCGCCTCGCCGAGCGCGCCGTTCAACGCGCCAACCGCGCGCTGCCAGCGTTGCCGCTGCTGCTGAACGCCCGCGAGTTCCTTCGAATAGAAGTCGAAGTTGGCGTCCGAGATCGCCTTGGGCAGCACCTCGGCATGATCGGACACGAACCGGAACGCGAGCCATTCCTTCCACGTCGACAACGGCGTTTCGGCGAGAATCTTGCCTGCGCCCGCAACAGCCGAGGGCTCGCGGACGACGACGTTGTCCGTCGAGCCAAGCCCCGCCGTTGTCAGCATGCCACCCCAGTCGAACTCGGGTGCGAGCTTTGCCAGCTGCGCCCGATCCATCAGATTGTAGGTCTTGTCGATGTCCCGGCGCTCGGCGGCCGGCCACTGGGCCTGTGACAGCGCTGTCTCCAGCGCCATGATCCGGTCGGCAGCGGCTTCTCCGCCGGGCAGCCCGGCCAGCTTCTCGATCGTGACGATGTAGTTCCGGTACGCCGTCCGATGGGCGACCATCTTGGCATCGTCGCTGAGGTAATATTCACGGCTCGGCATGCCGAGGCTCGTCTGTCCCGCGGCGACCGAATAGCGGGTCGGATTCTTGAAGTCCGCGCCTATGCCGATGCCGATCGGTTTGGCGTAACCGGGAGTCACGAACAGCGGCTGCAGCTGCGCAAGGCTCTGCACCGCGTCAATGCGCGCAAGATACGGCTTCAAGGGCGCGGTGCCGGCGGATTCAATCGCGGCTTCATCCAAGAAGGTCGAATAATAGTCGCCGATCTGCTGACCGACCGGATTTCCATTGGGGTTCTTGGCGAGCGCTTCGGCAATCTGCCGGACGTCGCGCTCCGACCCGTCGCGAAGGGTGATGAAGGAGCCGACCGAGGGATGGTCGGCGGCGATCTGCGTCCGCTTGTCCCAACTGCCGTTCACATAGGCCCAGAAGTCGTCGCCGGGCTTGACCGAATTGTTCATCGCCGACTGGTCGTAGCCCCAGGTCCCAAGGACCGGCTTGGCGGCGTCGCCGGCTGCAGGGAGCGAGACCGCCAGAAGACTCGCGGTGGCAATGAGCAACGTCTTGATTTTCATGGAATAAACACCCCTCCGAGGATCCGCTTCATCTGTCCCAACTAGCGCCAGCAGGCAAGTCTTTTTGAGCGAACGACCGGCTCCCGGCGACCAACGGCGGCCGGGAGCCAGGATATCACCAGACGTGGACGCGCTGGTCGGGCGGCAGATAGAGCTTATCGCCGGGCTTGACGTTGAACGCCTTGTACCAGGGGTCGAAATTGCGAACGATGCCGTCGACGCGATATTGCTCGGGGCTGTGCGGATTGCCCAGCAACTGACTGCGCAACGCCCCCTCGCGGGCCTTGCCCTGCCAGCTAGCCGCATAAGCGATGAAGAAGCGCTGGTCGCCGGTATAGCCGTCGATCACCGGCGGCTCGCCGTGGCGTGAGACATAACGATGGTAAGCGGCGTAGGCCGCTTCGAGACCGCCGAGATCGGCGAGGTTCTCGCCCAACGTCAGCTCGCCCTTGATGTGCACACCGGGAAGCGGCTCGTAAGCGTCGAATTGTTTCGCCAGCATGTTGGCGTGAACCTTGTAGCGATCGGCCGATTGCTTGGTCCACCAGTCGCGCAGGCTGCCCTTGGCATCGAACTGACGCCCCTCGTCGTCGAAGCCGTGGCCCATCTCATGGCCGATGGTCGCGCCGGTTTCGCCATAATTGACCGCGGGATCGGCGCCGGCGTCGAAGAACGGGGGCTGGAGCTGGGCCGCCGGGAAGGTGACCTGGTTCATCACCGGGTCGTAATAGGCATTCACGGTCTGCGGCGTCATGTCCCACAGCGTCCGATCCACGGGCTTGCCCAGACGCGAAAGCTGCAGCTTCCATTCGAAGGAGTCCGAGGCCATGTCGTTGGTGAGCGGATCGATGCGGCTCACCTTCATGCTCGAATAATCGATATATTTCACGGGATGTCCGACGCGTGGATCGAAGGCGGCGAGCTTGGCAATCGCTTCCTTGCGGGTCGGCTCGTCCATCCAGCTCGCGTGGCTGATGAGGTCGCCATAGGCGGCGCGCAAGTCGTCAACGAGTTCGTTGGCCTGCTGCTCGGTCTGCGCAGTCCAATGGCGCGCGACATAAAGCTGGCCGACGGATTCGCCGAGCGAAGCGTCGAGCAGTCGAACCCCGCGCTTCCAACGCTCGGCCTGCGCCGGCACGCCCTGGAGCGTCTTGCCGTAAAAGCCAAAGTGCGCGTCGTCGAACGCCTTGGGGAGGAATTGCGAATGGGCGCTGATGAACTGGAATGTCATCCAGTCCTTCCAGGTCGAAAGCGGCACGTCTGCGATCCGCTTGCCGGCGGCCGCGACGGCACTCGGCTCGCCAACCACCACCGTCGGCATTGCGCCGAGACCGATGTGCTTGAGCGTCGCAGTCCAGTCGAACTGCGGCGCGAGCCTCGCCAGGTGAGCGCGGTTCATCGGGTTGTACGTTGCTTGGGGGTCGCGCTGCCGTTCCGGCGTCCACTGGTCTTTCGAGAGCCGGGTCTCGAGCGCGAGGATCGCGTCGGCCTTGGCTTCGCCGCCGGCGATTCCGGCGAGCTTGAAGGTTTGAGCGATATAGTCGCGATAAGCCTTGCGGATTGACTCGTATTTCGCGCCCGGGAGCAAATAATAATCGCGCGTGGGAAGGCCGAGACGGCCCTGACCGCTGACCACTGTGTAACGCGTCGGGTCCTTCTCATCGGCCGAGATCCCGATCCCGATCGGCGCCGCGTAGCCAGGTTCGGCCATCAGCATCACCAGCTGGTGCTTGTCGCTGATGCCGGCAATCCGCTTGAGATAAGGCTGTACCGGCGCCAGTCCTCGTGCCTCGATCGCGGCCTGATCCATGTAGGCGGCGTAAAAGTCGCTGACCTGCCGCATCTCTGGATTGGACGGAGCCGCGCCAGCCGCTTCGACGAGCTGGCGCACCTCGATCTCGGTCGCGTCAGGAAGATCGTAATTGTAGCCGGCGCGCGCCTTGTCCTGCGCGATTTGGGCGGTCTTCAGCCAGTGCCCTTCGACATATTGGAAGAAACTGTCGCCCGGTTTGATGTTGGGGTCCATGTCGCGGCTGTCGACGCCCCAGGTGCCATAGACGGGCTTTGCTGCCTCGGAAGCCGACGCAACCGCAATCAGGCTCGACGCGGCGAGCACAACCAGTTTGAATTTCATTCGAGTGACCCCTCGCAAAAACACGCGCTTATTCAATACTCTGGCAAACCTGTCCAAGAGCTGATCGACGAACGGATGTTCTGATTAGCCCGCGGGCAGGCTCAACCTTACAAGCAGGCCACCGAGATCCTCGCTTTCCTCAAGCCGGATGCTGCCCCCGTAGATTTCGGCGACGTCGCGCACGATCGCGAGCCCAAGGCCGGTACCCGGCTTGCCGGTCGTGTCCAGCCGGGCGCCGCGGGTGAACAGTTCGCCGCGCCTGTCCTCCGGAATGCCGGGGCCGTCGTCCTCCACCAATATGTCAACCTTTCGGCCTTTCGGCTCGACCGTGACGAACACCCTGCCACCACCATATTTCGCGGCATTTTCGACCAGGTTGCCGAGCATTTCATCGAGGTCCTGACGCTCGACCCGGACCTGCGCCTGCTGGTCGCCGGCAATATCGACCGTCACATTGTCGTATAGCCGGCAGACGGCGCGCTCGACGGCCTGAAGACTCTCCCACACGGTGACCCTGGCATGGGCGCTCGCTCGGCGGCCGATTGCCCGTGCCCGCGCAAGGTGGTGATCGATCTGGCGCCGCATGGCGGCGGATTCGCGAACTACGGTTGTCTCGAAGTCGGGGGCGTTCGCGGTCGCGGCATTGGTGATCACCGTCAGCGGCGTCTTCAGCGCATGGGCAAGGTTGCCGGCGTGCCGCCGCGCCTCCTCGGCTTGGGCTTCGCTGTGGGCCAGCAGCTGATTGATCTCTTCGGTGAGCGGGCGAATCTCGAGCGGGAAATCGTCGCCGATCCGGGTCTTGTCGCCGGAACGAATGTCGGCGACCTCGTTGCGGACCCGCCGCAGCGGCCAGAGCCCATAGAAGGTCTGCAGCGCCGCGAGAATGAGAAGCCCGATGCCAAGTGCCAGGAAGCTCCAGAACAAGGTCAGGCGCAGGCGATGGAGTTGGTCGTCGATCGTCTCGCGCGATTGTGCAACCTGGAAGCGCCAGCGCACTGGTGATCCAGGCAAGATGGCATCGCGCTCGGCAATGCGAAGAGGCTCGGCGTGGCTGTGGGTCGAAAACTCGTCGCTCCAATACCGATGCGGCGTAATGTCTGCATGGGCAGCATTGACCCGCAGCCGCCGGTCCCACAGTGAGCGTGACGCGAAGGTTTCAGCGCCCGCGCCGCTGATCTGAAAATAGAGGCCCGAATAGGGCTCGACGAAACGCTGGTCGGCGGGTGCGCGGCTGAATCTAACTTCGCCGTCGGGCCCGATTTCGGACGACGTAATCATCGAATTGAGTACGAACACCAGCTGGTTGTCGAAGCTATCGACGATCGAGCGGGTGAGGACGCGGTCGAGCGCGAAGCCGCCGGTCAGCAGCAGTGCTGCGATCCACAAAGCGGCGACGCCAATCATGCGCCGGCTCAGCGAGCCGATCCGCCGCCGCGGAGTCTTACTTCGGGCGGGGGAGAGCTCGGCCGCCGCCGTCACCGGGGCGGCTTGCTCGTTCAACTAGCCGGTTCCTCGAGGCTGTAGCCCAGGCCGCGAATGGTGGTGATCACGTCCGCGCCAAGCTTCTTGCGAATGCGCGTGACGAACACTTCGATGGTGTTGGAATCCCGGTCGAAGTCCTGGTCGTAAATGTGCTCGATCAGTTCCGTGCGGCTCACCACCTTGCCCTTGTGGTGCATGAGATAGCTGAGCAGCTTGTATTCCTGAGCGGTAAGCTTGACCGGTTCGCCGGCCTTGGTGACCTTGCCCGAGCGCGTGTCGAGGCGGATGTCGCCCGCGTTAAGCTCGCTCGATGCATTGCCTGACGAGCGGCGGATCAACGCGCGGAGGCGGGCGATCAACTCCTCAGTCTGGAACGGCTTCGCGAGGTAATCGTCGGCGCCCGCGTCGAGGCCTGCGACTTTGTCCGACCAGCTGTCGCGCGCGGTGAGGACGAGGACGGGCATCTTGCGGCCTTCCTTGCGCCAGCGGTCGAGGACGGTCAGCCCGTCAACTTCGGGCAGGCCGAGGTCGAGGATGATCGCGTCATAACTTTCGGTCGAGCCCAGGTAATGGCCATCCTCGCCATCGGTCGCGAGATCGACGGCATAGCCGGCACCTTCGAGCGTAGAGCGCAGCTGCCGCCCGAGATTGGGTTCGTCTTCGACGATCAGGACACGCATTCAAGGCTCTCCGGAGCTGTTCATCTTCGCGCCGTCAACCCGTCGTGCGGCGAGAGGTTGCTTATCCGGAACAACTGGGAGCTGCGATCCAAATGTCAATTGAAAGCTGGGGTCAGCGGTCGCGCGAGCGGCGTACGATCCGCCCCTGGCCGTCCACGTCGACCCAGATCACGCGCCCGTTCTGCATGAATTTGAAGCGATAGGTGTCGCCGTTGAGTTCAGGCCCGAGATAGTCGGCCCCGCCCATCATTGGCATGACGCGCCGTTCGAGCTGCGGAAGCGGCATCGAATGGCCGTCGCGCGTCGCCTGCCATGCGCGGTCCGCGTCGCGCTGCGGTGGAACGGGCGTTGATTGCCGGGGGCCGCGCTCACGCGGATCGGCCAGCGCCGCGGCGCTGTTGAGGCCACTCGCCAGCGCGGCAGCCAAAACTAGGGTCCTGAACAAGGTCATCTACGCGACTCTCCAAGCGGCCCTTCTACCGGCAGGCATTGAATAGCCTATGAATAGGGCTGACCACAGCCGTTCAGGTCACAGGATCGTTGCATAAAGGCCACTAGTCTTTCGCGCGGTGGATTCGTTACTGGCCCCGCATGGCGGCTCCAGTCCTTTCGTATGAAGACCTCGGCCTTATTCAGGGCGAAGGCTGGCTGTTCCGCCACCTCGACCTTTACATCGGCGAACGCGACCGGCTGGCGCTGATCGGCCGCAACGGCGCCGGCAAGACGACCTTGCTCAAGTGCCTGGCCAACCTGATCGACCCCGATGAAGGCAAGCGCACCATCGTGCCCGGCACCAATGTCGTGTTGCTCGAGCAGGACCCCAGGATGGACGGTTTCCAGACGCTCGAGGAATGGGTGCTGAGCGGGCGCGACGCGCCGCAGGCGCACGAGGCCGCCGCTATCGCCGACCAGCTCGGTATCGATCTGTCGCGGCCGACGGAAACCGCAAGTGGCGGCGAGCGGCGCCGCGCGGCGATTATCCGCGCGCTGGGGCAGCAGCCCGACGTGCTGCTGCTCGATGAGCCGACCAACCATCTCGACCTCGGCGCGATTGAATGGCTGGAGGAGTGGCTGAAGCGCTTCACCGGCGCATTCATCGTCATCAGCCACGACCGCACCTTCCTGACGCGGCTGACGAATAGTTGCATCTGGCTCGACCGAGGGCAGCTGCGCCGCGCGGAAATTGGCTTCGGCGGGTTCGATGCCTGGACCGAGCGCGTGTACGACGAGGAGGCGCGCGCGGCGGAGAAGCTCGATGCCAAGCTCAAGCTCGAGCTGCATTGGCTCCAGCGCGGGGTCACCGCGCGGCGGCGGCGCAACCAGGGCCGGCTCGCGAAGCTGCACGAAATGCGGGCGCAGCGCGCGGCGATGCTGGGAGCGGCGGGGACCGCCAAGCTCGCGCTCGCCAAGGACGACGTTCGATCGAAGACGGTGATCGAAGCCGACGAAGTGTCCAAGCGCTATGGCGAGCGGCCGATCATCCGGGATTTTTCCTTACGCATTCAGCGCGGCGACCGCATCGGCATCGTCGGCCCGAACGGCGCGGGCAAGACGACATTGCTCAAGCTGCTGACCGGCGAGATTCAGCCGGACAGCGGAAAGATCACGCAGGCGCGCACGCTCTCCGGCATCGTCATCGACCAGCAGCGCAAGCTGATGGAGCCGACCAAGCGCGTGAAGGACGTGCTCG
Source organism: Pseudomonadota bacterium (assembly GCA_040388865.1). Lineage (GTDB taxonomy): Bacteria > Pseudomonadota > Alphaproteobacteria > Sphingomonadales > Sphingomonadaceae > Sphingomicrobium. The sequence goes on from JAZKBB010000008.1 coordinate 20,559, forward strand.
CCAATGGCGGCGACTGGATCGACGTCCGCGGCCACAAGAAGCACATCAAGGGGTATCTCAAGGAGTTCCTGTTCGATCCTGCGCTGACCGATGCGCCGGTCGGCTCGCTTTCGGGCGGCGAGCGCTCGCGGCTGCTGCTGGCCCGCGAGTTTGCGCGCGAGGCCAATTTGCTGGTGCTCGACGAGCCGACCAACGACCTCGACCTGGAAACGCTCGACCTCCTGCAGGAGGTGATCGCCGATTACGAGGGGACCGTCCTGATCGTCAGCCACGACCGCGATTTCCTCGACCGCACGGTGACGATCACGCTCGGTCTCGACGGATCGGGCAAGGTCGATATCGTCGCGGGCGGCTACGAGGATTGGGTCCGGAAGAGATATGAGGCCAAAGCTCCTCCCCGGAACGGGGAGGTGGCGCGCCGAAGGCGTGACGTAGGGGTCGATTCCCCCGTCCTCGGCCCCTCCACCAGCTCCGCTGGTCCTCCTCCCCGTTCCGGGGAGGAACGCAAGAAACTCACCTACAAGGACCAGCGCGACTACGACCGGCTGCCGGGAGAGATCGAGCGGATGCAGGCCGAAGTGGCAGCCGACGAAACCGTTTTATCGGATGCCGACCTCTACTCACGCGACCCCGGTCGCTTCACGGCTCTGACCGAGCGGATCGCGCGCAACCGCGCTGAAATCGAAGCCGCCGAAGTGCGGTGGCTCGAGGTCGCCGAAATGGCGGAGCAGCTCGCCGGTTAGGCCGACAGCCGGTATTGTTTCAGCAGGTCGTACAAGGTCGGGCGGCTGATCCCCAGCAGCTTGGCGGCGCTCGAAATGTTGTTGTCGACGCGGCTCATCGCCTGGCGGATCACCTTGCGGTCGGCGGCCTCGCGCGCCGAGCGGAGGTTGATCGGCAGCACCTCGGCGGACTCGCGTTCCGCAGGCAAATCGAGATCGGCGGCGGTGACGCTCTTCCCGTCGGCCATGATCACAGCGCGCTTGATGCGGTTCTCGAGCTCGCGGACGTTGCCCGGCCAGGGATAAGCGTCGATCGCGTCGATCGCGTCGGGGCTCAGCGACTGGACCCCCGGATTGAGTTCGCGCCCGAAGCGATTGACGAAATGGCGGGCGAGCAGGACCGAATCCCCCGACCGTTCGGCAAGCGACGGGATTTTCACGACGATCTCGGCGAGGCGATAATAGAGGTCCTCCCGGAAGGTGCCGGCGGCGGTCATCGCGTCCAAGTCCTGGTGGGTGGCGCAGACGATGCGCGTGTCGACAGCGATTGGCTGACGGCCGCCGATCCGCTCGATCACCCGCTCCTGCAGGAACCGTAGCAGCTTGACCTGGAGCGGCAGTGGGATGTCTCCGACCTCGTCAAGGAACAACGTCCCGCCTTCGGCGAGCTCGATCTTGCCGACGTTCGATTTCACCGCGCCGGTGAAGGCCCCGCGCTCGTAGCCGAACAGCTCGGCCTCGAGCAGGTTCTCGGGGATCGCGGCGCAATTGATGGCGATGAACGCGCCTTTCCTCCCGCTTTTCTCGTGGACGGCGCGGGCAAGCAGTTCCTTGCCCGTCCCGCTTGCGCCGAGCAGCATTACCGAAACGTCCGCGGAAGCGACGCGCTCGATCGTCTTGGCGACCTTGAGCATTTCCGGCGCGGCGGTGATGATCGCGCCGAGTACTGACGAAGCGGCGCCGGATTCCAGCCGCCGATGCTCTTCCTCGATTTCGTGGAGGTGAAACGCGCGCTCGACGATGAAGCCGAGATCATCGATGTCGACCGGTTTCTTGTAAAAATCATAAGCGCCCATCGCGACCGCCTTGGTGGCGCTTTCGCGGGCCCCGTGGCCCGTGGCTACGATGACCTTGATGTCCGGCTTCAGGCGGAGGATCTCGGCGAGCGTCGCAAAGCCCTCATCAGTGCCGTCAGGATCGGGCGGGAGGCCCAGATCGAGAGTGACGACGGCGGGCTCGTGGGCGCGGAGCGCCTCGATCGCGCTTGCCCGGTCGCTGGCGCAGATCACCTCATAGCCCTCGTAGGCCCATTTGAGCTGGCGCTGCAGTCCCTCGTCGTCTTCGACAATCAGCAGCACCTTGGCGTCCTCGGTCATGCAATCTTCCGTTCCGGTTCGGCGGCGGTTCCCGCGGCCGGCAAGAGGATAGTGAAGGTGGTGCCGGCCCCAAGGCGACTGTCGACACTGATCCGGCCGCCCATAGCGGTAATTAGCGAGCGAGCTTCGAACGCGCCGATCCCGAAGCCGCCGGGCTTGGTCGAGGCGAACGGCTGGAACAGGCGGTTGCGGATGAAGTCGCCGTCCATTCCGACGCCCTTGTCAGCGATTGTGATGGCGACGAGGTCACCGTCGTCGGCGACGCTGACATCGACGGGCTCGCCGCTGCTCGCGTCGAGCGCATTCTGGAGCAGGTGGCAAAGCGCCTGTTCGAGCGCGTTCGAGTCGACCAGTGCCTCGGCGCCGGTATCGCCCAACAGATTGACCTCGCGGTCGCGGCGCTTGCCGGCGATGGCGGCGGTGAGGATCGGCAGCAGCGGCTGCGGTTCGATCCGCTGCACGCGCCCCGACGATTGAGGCGCCAGACGGGCAAGCAAGTCATTCATCTTGCCGACGGAAGATTTGAGCGTCGCGACCATGTCGGCCCGGAACTCCGGATTGTCGGCGTGCCGCTCGGCATTGCGCGCGAGCAGCGACAATTGGCTGACGAGATTCTTGATATCGTGGAGGATGAAGGCGAAGCGGCGGTTGAACTCCTCAAAGCGCTGCGCCTGTCCGAGCGCGTCCTGGCTGAGCGCCTCGGCAAGCGAGCTTGCTGCCTGGTGTCCAGCGGTGCGCAGCAGGTCGCGATCTTCCCAGTCGAGCCGCCGCCGGAATTCGGGCGCGGCGAGGACGACTATGCCGACCAGCCGCTGATGGTGGAGCAGGGGAATTGCCGCCCAGGCACACTCGTGGTCGAGCAGGGCCTTGGGCACCTCGAGCGCCTTGGCTTCGGCGCTCGCCCAGCCGTCGCGCAGGCCGGCGAATTCGACGACGCCACCCCTTGCTTCAATCGCGGTCCAGAATTCGCCGGCGCCGTCGAAAGTATCCGCTCGAGGGCCGTTACCGGGCCAATCGCTTGATGCCGCAACGGAGAGACCGCGTCCGCCGTCGTTGACCAAGAGCAGCCCGCCCGGCGCGTCGACGATATCCGCGAAGGCGCGGACAATCCGCTCGCCAAGCGGTGGCGCTTCCATACCGGCCAGCCCCAGCGTCTCGGTGAACCTCAGCCATTCGGTCCGGTAGTCGTAGCGATGCTCGAACAAATGCTTGGCGAGCTTGAACTTTACCCAGCCACGCGCGCGGGCGCTGGGGATCAGGACCATGGCTCCGACTGTCATCAGCGCGAGAAGCCCGATCATCAGCGCCGACGACCAATCGACGCCCGTTCCGCGAAGGGCGGTGGCGAGGATCGCCATCAGTGCGAAATAGGCACAGATCGCGAGCAGCGAGAGCGACTGGAAGGTCGCCGCGCGCGACAACCGAACGCGCCATGCGCCGTGCTTGCGCGTCGCCAGCGCGAACAGTGGCGCGGTGAGAGCCACTACCACGCCCCGCCATTCAAGCAGCCGGCCAGCGTGGGCGGAACCCAGATAGAGGCTGGTGTAGAGATTGAGATCGTAGACCCACATCAGGGCCAGGCCGAGCATGGCGAAGCGGATGTGAATCCGGCTCGCGGGCGCCGCCTGGCCGTAAACATTGTGGACCAGGATGAGGGCGCCGGCGGCCGTCGTGAAGCGGAGCATCAGCCCCGTCTCGGCAACATTGGCGCTGAAGCTGAATAGCTGCAGTGTTGCGCCGATCAGCTGAAGTCCGATGACGGCGGCAATCGCGCCATAAACGAGCTTCAGCCCGTGCTCGCGCTCCTCGCTTGCTGACGAGAGGCCGTAGAGCAGGCTGATCCAGACGAGGTTGCGGGCGCTTTCGGCGAACCCGAACAGCGCATCGGTCGGAGCGACAGCGCCGATCCAGGCCCAGCAAGCGGTGATTGCGAACGCAGCGGCGAGCAGCCGCTGTTCCGGCCGTCGGGCGGCATCACCCAGGCGCCAAATCATCAGCGCGGCGAAGCCAGCCGCCGCCAGCGCATGGCTCCAGAAGGTAATCAGCGCGTCCATGACGCGGCTTCCCCCAGGCCCAGTGTCAAATTCGCCGACATGGGGAGGGGTGTCGCTAAACTTTACAAAGAAGTGATGAACGCGAGGCGGATCAGCTCGATTGAAGCGGCACCAGCTCCATGACGTCCAGCTGAGATTCGAAATGCGGCTGCGGCATGACAAGCCGCCAGCGCCTGGGGCCGATCCGCTCAACATAGCCAGCCACATCGCGCTGCTCGTCCTGGCCATATTGGAGGACGCGGCTTTCGTCGACGAAGGCGAGCGTACCGAGAAAGACGTTGCGGATACCATCGCCGGGGAAGATCAGCCCGACATAGCGTTGGGCGCCGCTTAGCTTGCCGAGCCGTTGCAACGTCCGTTCCGGCCGGATGCGGCAGGTGAATCCGCCGTAAGAGACAAAGTCGAGGTTTCCCGGGCCTTTCGCGCCGAGCTTGATCACCCGGCAGAGGTACGTGCCGTTCGGGATCGCCGGGCCGGCAATCGCCGCGTCGGGATCGAGCAGCGCGCCCTCGCGCGCAATCTCCGCGCCATGGCCTGCCTTGCGAGCCGCGGCGAGCGCATCGACGAAGGTCGAACGCCAGTCGCGCAGCCGGATGTGGTCATCATCGCTGATCACGTCACGATAGGCGGTGGTCCAGCGCGGGATGAGGCCCGACGGCTGCTCGATCGCGCTGCAGCCGACGATCATCATCGCAAATGTGGCGAGCAGGGCGAGGCGCATCGGGAGCATTTCTTAAGCGGCGGTCCAGCCCCCGTCCATGCTGAGGTTGGCGCCGGTGATGGACTGGGCCTCGTCGCGGCACAGGAACAGCGCGAGCGCGGCGACCTCGTCGACCGTCACGAAGCGCTTGGTAGGCTGGGCGGCGAGCAGCACGTCATTCATCACCTGCTCGCGGGTAAGGCCGCGGGTCTTCATTGTGTCCGGGATCTGCCGCTCGACGAGCTCGGTCCAGACATAGCCGGGCGAGATGCAGTTGGCGGTGATGCCATCGCGGGCAGTCTCCAATGCGACACTCTTGGTGAACCCGGCGATGCCGTGCTTGGCGGCGACGTAGGCGCTCTTGTTCGGCGAGGCGACGAGGCTGTGCGCGCTCGCCGTGTTGATGATCCGGCCCCACTGCTTTTGCTTCATGCCGGGTACCGCGAGGCGCGTCGTGTGGAACGCGGAGGAGAGGTTGATCGCAATGATCGCATCCCACTTCTCCGGTGGGAAATCCTCGACCGACGAAACGTGCTGGATGCCGGCATTATTGACGAGAATGTCGGGCCCGCCGAGCTCGCCGGCGCAGCGCTTCATCATGCGCTCGATCTCCTCCGGCTTCGACATGTCGGCGCCGTCGTGAAGCGCGCCGAGCTCGTCGCATTCGCGCGCGATTTCGGCGGCGTCGCCGAAGCCGTTGATCATCAACTTCGCGCCTTCAGCCGCGAGCGCCTTGGCGATCGCGAGCCCGATGCCCGAGGTCGATCCAGTCACCAGCGCGACCTTGCCTTGCAGGACCATCTTTCACTCCGTCATTGCGAGCGCAGCGAAGCAATCCAGCTGGATTGCCGCGTCGCCTGCGGCTCATCGCAATGACGGCTCCGACGCCATTTGCAACCGCAGGCTGCCCGGCGCATTGGGCCGGAGCGACAGGAGGCACCATCATGCGGTTCGGCGACGAGCGCGAAAGCAGCAACTTCGAAGACGTCACCGGCCGTAGCGGAGGCGGATTTGGCGGCGGATTTGGCGGGGGCGGTCTGGGTTGTCTGTTGCCGCTGGTGGCGAGCCGCTTCGGCCTCGGTGGCGTTGTCGTCCTGGTAATCGGCTACTTCCTGTTGAATTCGCTCGGCGGGCTCGGCGGCGGCGGACAGCTAAGCCAGAGTCCAGGTACACAGCAGAGTGCATCCGCCGGTCAAAGCACACTCGACCCAAAGACGCGGCATGTGATGCTGCAAACGCTCGCTTCAACGGAGGATGTATGGAGCAAGCTCATCGGGGCCGGTCGCTACACGCCCACGACTCTGGTCGCCTATTCGCGGAGTTATCAGTCAGGTTGCGGCGCGGCGCAGTCGGCGATGGGGCCATTCTACTGCCCGACCGACAAGAAAATTTACCTCGACACCGAATTCTTCAACGAGCTCGCAACGCGCTTCAACGCACCGGGCGATTTCCCGCAGGCTTATGTGCTGGCGCATGAGGTCGGACACCATGTGCAGGATGTGCTTGGGACGCTTGGGCAGGCCGAACAGCTCCAGGCACGAGCCAGCGAAACGCAAGGCAATGCGATCCAGGTAAAGATCGAACTCCAGGCGGATTGCTACGCCGGCGTGTGGGCGGCGAACGCCAAGACGCCCGAAGGTCAGCCAGTCATGGAAGCCGGCGACATCGAGGAGGGCATGCGCGCGGCGGAAGCGATCGGCGACGACACGCTGCAGCAGCAGACCCAGGGCACCGTCGTGCCCGATAGCTACACCCACGGCACATCGGCGCAAAGGGTGAACGCGCTCCGCACTGGTTACCAGGGCGCGACGATCGAGGCCTGCCAGTCGCTCTAGAGGCGGACGAGCATCTTTCCGGTGTTGGCGCCGCTGAACAGGCCGAGGAATGCGTCGGGCGTGTTCTCCAAGCCGTCGACCACCGTCTCGCGCGATTTGACCGTGCCGTTGGCGAGCCACGGCGCCATTTCGGCGTAGAATTCCGCCATCCGCGGGAAATAGTCGAACACGATGAAGCCCTTGAGTGCGATCCGCGCGGCGATGATCCGCTGGATGAAGCGGAAGGCCATTGGCTCGCGCTGGTTGTAGCCCTCGATCATTCCGCAAATGGCGAAACGCGCGTTATTTCTGGCGATTGCGAATGCGGCGTCGAGATGATCGCCGCCGACATTGTCGAAATAAACGTCGATGCCGTCGGGCGCCGCCTCGGCGAGGCCTTTGAGCACCGGCCCGGCCTTATAGTCGACGACGTGATCCGCGCCGAGCGAGCGGACGAACTCGCATTTCTCAGCGCCGCCGGCCGAGCCGATCACGGTCATTCCCTTGGCCTTGGCGACCTGTACCACCACCGATCCGACGGCGCCGGCCGCGGCGGAGACGAACACCACGTCACCTTGCTTTGCGCTGGCCGCATCGAGAAGCCCGAAATAGGCAGTCATTCCGGTAACCCCGAGGACGCCGAGGAATTGCTCGGGGCGAGCGCCGAGGTTGGGTAGCTTTTGCGCGGTGCGGGCGTCGATCACCGCTTCGTCGCGCCAGCCGGCCATGTGTTGGACGAGGTCGCCCGGCGAGAACCCGTCGGCTCCGCTCTCCACCACCTCACCGATCGCGCCGCCCTCGAGCGGTGCATCGACCTGGAACGCCGGTACGTAGCTTTTGACGTCGTTCATCCGGCCGCGCATGTAGGGATCGACGGAGAGCCACAGGTTGCGGACTCGGACCCGCCCGTCGCCAAGCTCCGGAAGACCGATCTCCTTCAGCTCGAAATTATCGGCCGTCGGCATGCCGCTTGGGCGGCTCTTGAGATGCCAGGCGCGGGCCATGTTCGTTCCTCCTGTTTAACGAGCCGCATATGCGCAATGGACCACACACGAAAGACCCGGCGATGAAGGGGATGACACCGCCGGGTCTCGGTTAGCCTCCGCTGGCCGGAGGCTTGGCGCCTAACGCTTTAGCGGTAGGTGCCCTCGAAGCTGCGATCGAGCACGCGCGGACCCATTTCGCCCTGGTCGTCGCGCTCGAACAGCGCGCGGCTGCGCTCTTCGTTTCTCCAGCGCTTGCGCGCCTCGTCGGCAGAGCAATCGAGGATCACCCGATCGCCTTCGATGCGGTCGATGTCGGAGCAACTTAACGAATGGTGAGCGCCGCCACTTTCTGGGTCCGACTTGGTGAGGATAAGCCGATCGCCCCTGACGCAGTCGACCGTTCCGACATGCTCGTCATCCTTGCCGACCACTTCCATATGCTCGCGGATCTGGCCGAGCAGGCCGCGCTTTTGCTGGCGGCGTTCGCGCCAGCTGCCGAAATCACTCTCGAACTGCGACTGACGCTCGCGGCGATAATCGTCATAGTCGCGGTCGAGCTCGCTGAGCTGGCGATCGCGCCAGGAGCGGTAGTGCGGGTCTTCGTGGCGCGACCGGTCGGACTGGTCTCTGGTTCCGGCGCGGCTCGTGGTGCGGTACGGATCGCGGTCCCATTCGCTGTTGGACCGGGCATAATCTCCGATGATCGGGCGATAGTCGCGACCGCGGTCGCGCTCCCGGTTTGGCTCGCGGTCTCCACCGCTCGACGGCTCGTGCCGCCAGCCGCGGTTATAGTCGCTTTCGTTAGAACCGCCGCGCGCGAAGGCGCCGCGATTATCGTTCCAGTCGCGATACCGGCCCGGGCCGGCGCTGCGGTCACGATCCCATTCGGGCTGCCGAGGACGGTCCCATCCCGACTGCCGCTCGCGATCCCAGCCGCGGCCGCTGGCACCCTCGTCGCGCATGCGATCCTCCCGCCGCCGCCGCTCGGCCTCGTCATCACCGAACCACGAGGCGACTTCATCGCTGGCGCGGTCAAAGAAGCCGCGGTCGTCGGGGCTGTCGCGTCCGCCGCGCCAGTCGCTGCTTGGCGATCGCGAACGGTCGAAATTCCGGTCGTCAGACCATCGGGATTGCTCATCGCGCGAGCGGTCGCGCGGATCATTTCGGTCATACGCCATGCTTGTTCTCCCTCGCAGGTTCGGGCTCAGCTGCGGCCGGGCCCGTCTCACGAAATCAAACGAACAGGCTTCAGCGGCCGTTCCGGTCGTAACGGCGCGGGAATAGCCTGAATCGGCGGGGCGACGCTGCCGTGGGACAGGCGATTGCAAGGGTCTGGAATCGCCGCTAGTGGAGCCGCTCCCCGGCGCCCGAACCCATTGGGCGCACCAGCCGGCTGGAGGCGCGGGGCTGTAGCTCAGATGGGAGAGCGCTGCAATCGCACTGCAGAGGTCAGGGGTTCGATTCCCCTCAGCTCCACCAGCCTTTTCAAGGACTTAGCTGGTTGGTCGCGCCGGTGGTACGGAAAACGTACGGAAAACGATGTGCTACGTGTGCCTCCTATAATTCCATAGAATTGGGAGCACAGCTCGCAGTCCTCACGCTAGTCGGACGTCGATGAGTAGGACGATGGCTTGCGAATACCGCGGGCAGCAGTAAGATTCCCGGGCGCCGGATTGATGGCGCCGGGGCGTGAGAACCTCGACTTGGAAGGTCACCGGGCGCATCAGCAAGATGGGCCGGGTGGCCGCCGCGCATGTCCAGGTCGCTTGCGGCTAAAGGCGGCGGCGCATGTTTCCAAGCATGTTCTCAACATCCGGCTCACCGACGCAGTTTCGCGAGGAGATCGTGAATGCGTTCGGGGCATTGCAAGCCACTTTGGAGCCGATGGCCGAGCGGCTTTGAGCCCTCGCGTTGGGTTCGATCAGGCAGGCTCGGATGAGCCTTTCGCCGTCCAATCCCGCGGCTCCGCTCTCGCCGTCCATAGTCGACGGCGCGCCCGAGTTCGAGGGTGACGACCGGGTTCGCGTCCATCAACTCTATCTCGAACATTCGCCGTCCCTGGTACGGCAGCTCGCGCGAAAGACAGGATGCCGAGAGCTTGCGCGTGACCTCGCCAATGAGACGTTCGTGAGACTCCTGCGCATGACTGCGGGCAACATTGGGCGGATCGAACAGCCGGAAGCCTTCCTGCGGCGTGTCGCGACGAACCTCCTGCGCGACTGGGCCAGGGCCACTGCATTGAAACAGCGGTCACAGCTTACCCTCGAGATCGCATCCGATCAGCAGCTCGACCAGGTGGCGGTGCTGGAGACGCGTGACACGCTGCGGCGGCTCGAGCAGGCCGTCAGCAAGCTCAAGCCGAAGACGCGCGAGATCTTCCTTGCCCATCGCCTCCATGGGTTCACTTATGCGGAGATCGCCGAGCGCACGGGTCTCAGCGTCAAGGGCGTCGAGAAGCAGATGAGCAAGGCCATTGCCAAGATCGACCGCTTGCTGGATCGAGACTGAGTGGTGGGTTTCCGTTTCCCGAAAACAAAGGGGATGCTGCGTCGCGAGGCGGCGAGCTGGCTTGCGCGCCTGCAGAGCGGCCACGATCCGAATGTCGAGTCCAAGTTCCAGCAGTGGCGCAATGCGGACCCGAGGCACGCCGCAGCCTTCGATCGCGTGCGGCGCTCATACGAGCAGGCGGGCTTGCTTCGGCATTCTTCCATCATTTCTGCTGAACAGCAGGAACCATCGGTGCCAAAGTCCGGATGGCGCCCGCTGCCTGCCATCGCCGCGGCCGCTGCGATCGTCATTCTCGTGCCGCTCGGCCTGGCGGTGTTTCGCGACGGCGGCTCGCTGCTGGGCGGCACTGAGACCTTGATGCTGATGACGCAGGTCGGCCAAATCAGGCAAGTCGAACTCGCGGACGGTTCAAAGGTGACGCTCGACACTGCAACGAAAGTCGAAGTGCAGATTGGGCGCTCCCGTCGCACGGCGCATTTAAGATACGGACGCGCGCGATTCCGGATTGCACCGGCCATGACGCCGTTCGTGGTCGAGACAGAAGGCACGACCATCACTGCCGGCAGTGGTGTAATCGATGTCGAACAAGTCGGAGCCGAAGGTCATGTCCAGGTTTTGGCGGGCGCTGCCGACGTGCGCGGATCGGCGCGGAGTCAGGCCGAACGGGTCACACTTGGCGCCGGCGAGGCTGCAAAGGTCGATTCCGCTGGTGCGGCGAAGACCAATGCCGTGGCGGGGACTCCGGACTGGACCAAAGGCATGCTGCAGTTCGATGGGACACCGCTTGCCGAGGCGGTCGCACTCGCCAATCGCTATTCGCAGCGGCACATCATTCTCGTCGGCGACCTCAAGGCTGTTCGGGTCACTGGCGCGTTTCGTGCTGGCGACACGCGCGGGCTGGCCAAGGCCCTCGCGGCAGCGTTCAGCCTTTCGCTTCAGCAACGCGCCGACGGCAGTCTGATTCTGTCGCGAAGCGCCTCTTCCCCCCTTTCGAACAAAACAGGGGGGTAAAGAGCCAAGTCCACCGTCTCTCCAATGCCCGGTCGAAACCGGTCGGAGGGGGAGAACGGACGTGGGAAAGTTTCGATCATCGACGGCGTTGGCCGTACTGGCGCTTGCGAGCGCAACGGCGGCAGTTGCGCAGCCACAGGATCGCTTCACCTTTGACTTGCCGACAGAAGCTCTGTCTCAGGCGCTGCGCGATGTCGCCGTGCGCAGCGGCCGCAATGTCATTGCGCCAGCCGAGCTCGTCGGGAATCGGCAGGCATCTCCGCTGACGGGCACCTTCACCGCGGAGGCGGCGGTGGCGCGACTGCTTGCGGGAACGGGCCTGCGCTATCGGCTGGTGGAGGGAACGCTCGTCGTCGAGCGGGCCCCTTTAGAAGTGGCAGATGACGCGCCGGCCAGGGCTAGCGCGCAGGACATCGTTGTTACCGGTACGCATGTCCGCGGCGCGTCGCCAACGTCGCCGCTCATTGTCCTCACGCGCAAGGACATCGACCGGACTGGCGCCACGGCGGTCGACGAACTGATGCGAACGTTGCCGCAAAACAGCGAGAGCGGCGTCAACAAAGAGAATACGCTCATCTCGCTGCCCGACGTCGATCCAAGCGACCATGGCTCGGCGCTTAACCTGCGCGGACTTGGTCAGCGGGCCACCTTGGTGTTGCTCGACGGTCGACGGCTCGCTCCAAGCGGCACCGGCGGCTTCGTCGACGTTTCAATGATCCCGCTGAGCGCGATCGAACGCGTGGACGTGCTGACCGACGGCGCCTCGGCCATTTACGGGTCGGATGCCGTCGGCGGCGTCGTCAATTTCGTCCTTCGCGACCATTTCAACGGGTTCGAAACCACGGCGAGGGTCGGAACGACCACCGATGGCGGAGGATCGCAAGTCGTGCTCTCGCAGGCGGCGGGCAAGGCCTGGGGCTCGGGTCATGCCCTGCTCGCATATGAGTTCCGGCTCGAGGACGAGGTCAAGGCAGGGCAACGAGCGTTCACGATCAACGAACCCTCCAAGACGTTTCTTCTACCGCACGAACGCAAGAACAGCCTGATCGGAACGGTCGAACAGGACCTTGCGCCGAGTCTGCGCGCGAAACTCACTGCAACTTATTCCAGACGCCGGACCGATCGGACCGTCTTCCAGGCCGGCTCACCATTGCCGGTAATGGTCAATGCAAAGGCCAGGCAGGGGACGCTCGCCGCCGAGCTTGCTTATGACCTGCCCAAAAATTGGTTGCTTACCCTCGACGGCAATTACGCGCGGACGACCACCGCCCAGATCCAGACGCAGCCCGGCGGAACACCGATCGTCAACGACCGCGATGTCCGAAGCTCGGTCGCGGGCAGCGAGTTGCATCTCGATGGCCCGCTGGTCGACCTTCCAGGAGGCGCTGTCCGGGTCGCGCTCGGCGGCGAGATCCGGAAGGAAACCTTCCACCAGGTCTTCGGATCATCCGCGTTTGCCTCCGACACGACGTCGGCGCGGCGAAGCGTAGCATCTGTCTATGGCGAGCTTGCCATACCGGTGTTTTCGCCAGCCAATCGTCGTCCCGGGCTGGAGGTACTGCAGCTGTCGGCGGCGGCGCGCTACGATCGCTATTCGCACACCGGGTCGAGCTTCGATCCGAAGGTCGGTCTGCTATGGTCACCGCTGGCGGGCCTCAACGTGCGCGGTTCCTACAGCACCTCGTTCCGAGCTCCCTTGCTGTCCGAGACGACCGGCGCTTATGGCGGCATCCTCGACCCGGCCTATTTCTTCTTCACCGATCCGTCGCAGGCCCCGCCGGGTTCCATCCTGCTGTTTCTCCAGGGCAGCAACCCCAACGTCAAACCCGAGACGTCTCGCAATTGGACCCTGGGCGCAGACTTGTCGCCCGGCTTGGCGCCTGGGCTCAAGCTGACTGCGAATTATTATTCGATCCGCTACTCCAACCGGATCGCAATGCCGACCTCGACGGTGGTGGTCGTCGGCAACCCCGCCTACAATTCAATCGTCGAGTTCAATCCCGATCCGACCGCGCTAGCGGCTGTTCTGGCCGGCACCCAATTCCTCGACGACTTTACCGGTCCGGGTTTCACCAACGGCCACGCGACGGCGAACGACGTCTATGTGGTGCTGGACGACAGGGTGACCAACACCGCTTTCACGGCAACCAGCGGTCTCGACCTTGGTCTTCGCTATGCGTTCAAGGCCGGCGACAACCACTTCGTGGCCGATGCGAACCTCACGCACATCTTCAAGTTCGAGGACCAGCTGAGACCGGACAGTCCGGTCATCGACGAACTCAATCATCCCTATCAGTCGCTGCGCTGGCGGGCACGGGGCGGAATCAACTGGGCCAACGGCGGCTGGGGCGGCGGCCTGTTCGTCAACTATGCCGGGCATTACGTGGACAACCGCACGTCCGTCACCGCGCCCGTCAAGGCCTACGCTACCGTCGATGCGACGCTGTCCTACAGCTTCCCGACGAGCGCTCGGCAGTCGCTTCGGGGCACCACGATTTCGCTTTATGCGGAGAACCTGCTGGACACAGATCCTCCTTTTCTCGCGCCGGACCAAGGGCGGTCGACCGCCATCGGCTACGATCCGGTGAATGCATCCGCGCGCGGACGCTTCGTCGCCGTCCAGCTGAGGAGAGGTTGGTGAGGTCAGTCCGACGCCGGATTGCGTCAGCCGCGCTTGCGTCAGCCGTTGCCTCGCTGTCCTCCGTGGCGAGCGCGCGGATCGGCCCGACGCTTCGCGAACTCGTCGAGGTCGCCGACATCGAGACGCTCGCTACCTCGCCGGACGGACGCGAAATCGCCTTCCGCCTACAACGCCCGTCGGTAGTGGCGAATAGCTATCGCATCGATTGGTATGTTGCCGAGATATCGAGTGGGCGGGTCCGCCGCGTCGCCGACGGCGGCGCTCCGATCTACACCAACGGGCAAATTGAGAACGAAGCCCCGGTGTGGGCGCCCGACAGCCGGTCCTTCGTCCGTCGAGCGCTGGTCGACCAAAAGATCGGGTTATGGCGCACTGCGGCGGACGGCTCGGGCAGTCGACTCGTCGTCGGAGGCCCGGCCGATGTCGAGAGCCTTGTCGCCGATCTCGGAGGAAAGACCTTTTCTTATGTGACGGGACCCACGAGGGCGGAAATCGAGGACGGTGAGCGAAAGGAATATGACGAAGGGGTCCTGATCGACCCAAGCATCGACACCCTGCAGAACCTCTACCGTGGTGGCTGGGAACATGGCCGGCTCGCCAGCGAGCGGCTGACCGGCCGTTGGTACGCCCGTGCCGGCCTGTTGTGGCGCGCTTCGCGTGTTCGGCACCGCGTCGATCTGGCGACGATGCGCGAGCTTGGATCCGGCGCCGTTCCGGTTCAGGCGCCGGGAGCACTCACCCAGTCTTACACCGCGCCGCCGCTGACCGCGCGAGCGGCGTCGGGTGCACTGGTGACCGTCGTGGGCACGGCCGATAAGCAATATCTGGAGGCACGGGACGCTCAGGGGGCCATCGTGGCCTGCCGAATTGGCCCCTGCTCGGACCGGATCTCGTGGATCGGCTGGCAGAGCGATGACGTGCTCTTTGCCCGGCGGGACGATCATTTCAGGCAGACCCTCTATCTGTGGAACCCTCGCAGCGGTAGACTGCGCCGGCTCGCCGGCGATGACCGGCAGTTGAGCGGCGGTCGGTCGGGCAGCGAGCCCTGCGCGATCACGAAATCCTTTGTGGTCTGTGTCGAAGCGGGGTCCGTGTCGCCACCGCGCCTGGTTCGCATCGCCCTTGTTGACGGCCGTGAGACGAGTCTCTTCGATCCCAATACCGACCTCCGGCGGCAGACCCGCCCCCTGGTCGAGCAGCTGGCGTACAGGCTCGGTGACGGGCGTGAAGCGACTGGAACTCTGCTTTATCGGCCTGGTCCGTTGCCGGCCAAAGCGCCACTCTTCGTCACATACTATTCCTGTGCCGGCTATCTGCGAGGAGGAACTGGCGATCCGTTTCCGCTCGAACCCTTGGTCGATTCTGGATTCATTGTTGCCTGCCTTAACATCGTCCCGTTCGCGGCGTGGGGCGAAGGTCCCGATCGCGATAGGGATGCCCTTGCAAGCGTGTCGGCATTGGTAGCCCTGCTCGACCGCCGCGGATGGATCGATCCGGCGCGGGTCGGAATGGGCGGGTTCAGCATGGGCAGTGAGGCGGCGATGTGGGTCGCCATGAACAGCAAGCTGCTGGCGGCCGCAGCGGTCGTTTCGGCCCAATATGAGCCCACCGATTATTGGATGGAGGCGATGCGCGGTAGCCACATCCCTCAGGAACTCCGGGAATTTCAGCAGGCTGGACCGCCGGACCAGGACCCCGAACGGTGGAAGACGATCTCCCCGGCGCTCAATACCGAGCGCATCAAGGCCCCGTTACTGATGCAGATGTCGGAACAGGAGTTCCGTGGCGGCATCGAGCTATTCAGCCGCTTGAGCAACACCACCACACCCGTCGAGATGTATGCCTTCCCCGACGAGGCGCACATCAAGATCCAGCCCCGGCACCAATATGCGATCTATCGGCGCAACCTCGGCTGGTTCCGATACTGGCTTCAGGGCCATGTGGATCCAGACTCCGCCCTCGCGCCGCAATATCAACGGTGGGCATTGCTTCGCCGGCGTCAGCAAGGGTCAGCCGAATGACCGCAGCCATTGCTCGGCAGACGCGATCTCGAGGACGCGGACATAGATATTGTCACTGGGTTGCCCGGGGCGGTCGAGGTATCGTGCCAGAGCGGGGACATCGATGATGCCCTGCTCAGCCAGGCGCCCCGACAGGAGATCGTCGCGAAGCTCCCCGCGCAACGCAGCGAAACCCTTTACGAACACGCTTTGAAGGCTGCCCTTGCCCCGGCGATCGAGAATAGCGTCCGGCAGACTCCCGCGGAACGCAGCGCGGGCGACCGCGCGGTCGCGCCCGCCCTCCAGCCATAGCCAGGAGCGGATCCGCAAGCATGTTTCCACGATTGGCTGGGTGATCAGGGGGTGAAGATTGCATGGCTGTCCCGCGACCGGATCGACGAGGAAATGGTGGACGCCTGCGATCATCCGGAGATGGTCGGCGCTGCCGGGAAGCATCGCGCCGAGCGATTCAAGCCAGGGATGCGGATCGGGCACCTGCGGAAGTGACGACGCGAGAAAGCTGTCGTCCGCCGCCCAGCGGAGGGAGTCTCGTCGGCGAGCCCGGCGGAATGCCGATGCCGCTGCCGTCCAGACAGTGCAGCCGTGGCGGGCGGCGAGGTTTCGAATTGCGCTTACGCCTTCCGCTAGGCCGCACAGGCGAAACGCATCGATTGCCGGAGCTGCCGAACTGATCGAGGCGAACACATTGTCGCCCCCGCCGCCGTCAAGCAGCAGCGCGTCGGGTCCGGCGGCGGCGCACTGGGCGGAGCGGAGGGCTTGGAGTAGGGGACTCAGCGGCCGTTGTAAGGGTCCGCTCGAGGTTCGAACCGACAGGTCCACATCCGTTTCGCGGAGCTCGGACAGGTCGATCTCCAGGCGTTGTGCTACCTGGCCGGCGTAGCGCCGCTCGTCCCCGTCCGCCGAACGGGTGGAGAAGGTGATCGCGCGATAGTCGACGCCGCCCTCGGATAGCGCCGCCGCGACGATCGAAGAATCGAGTCCGCCCGACAGTTGCAGGACGATATTCGCTTGTCCTTCGCCAAGCCGTTGCACCGACTGCCGGACCGTTTCCCCGAGGAGCGACACGGCCTGGTGGAAGTCGGTGATGCCGGACTCGCGCGAGACAAAGGCGGTCGGGGACCAGGCCTGCCGAATCCGCTCGCCGCCGCTTCCGACGTCACGGGCAAGGCCCGGGAGCAACTCGCTCACCGCTGCGCAACCCGTTCTGGATGTTCGCAGGAACGGGAATCTCAGCCAGTGGCGCACCGCGTCAAGGTTGGGTCGAAAGGGTTCCGGCCAGGCCAGGCTGAGCATCTCCGCGTCGCTCGCATAGAGATCCAGGCCGCCGGCCGCGCCATAATAGACTGGGATTGCGCCCGACGGATCGCGAAGGACGGAATGCCCGTCGCTTCGACTAGTGAGCAGCACGTAGGTGCCCCAGAAATCACGAACGCAGGCGCGCTCGAGGCCCTCCCAGTCGGGAAGCGACGTCAGTGCGCGGTTCGCGGATCGATCGAAAACCAGCCCGACCGCGATCGCGGTTCCGGCCTTGTTCCAGAGCAACGGAGTGCCGGCGTCGATCCATACGGAAAGCGAGGCTGTGGACGGGCCCTCGACCAGTGCGCCGCAGCGGTTGTGCGTCAGATCGCTCGCCAGCGCCCGGCGGGCATCTGCCGGACCGGCCGCGGCGAGAAACCGAAGCTTCATTCCACCACCAGGATCGGGGTGTAGGGGGCGACCCGGTCGGCAGCATCATTGAGAACGATGTCGCCATGCTGAACCCAACAATGGGCGGCGAATGGGTCGAGACGGACGCCAAGCACGAGCGACGATGGTGCGTCGTGCGCGGCCAACCAGTCGTGAAGCGCCAGGGAATCTTGAAGGCAGACTGGCTTGATCGGCACTAGCGCACGCGCGCGGAGGAATCTTTGTGCGAGCGCCAGCGTCGCGGCGTGCGGTCCTTTGGAAGTCTTGGCAGGAGTCCGGCGTCGCTTGGCGATCACCGTTTCGAGTGGCTGTTGGCGAACGCCACGATGATATCGGACCGCTAGAAACAGGATCTGGATAAGATCGCGGAGCGCCGGCCTGGCGCCGTCGTCCGGCAGGTCGCGCTCGGGCGCTCCAATCGTCGCCGACCGGATTCTCAGCGGTTCGGGCGACCGCGCGAACAGGCCTGTCGCGAGCAGCGTCTCCGTGCGCTCGTCGCTGCACTGGCAATCGGCATCGGCGCGCAGATCGGCGAACGCTTCGGCGGCCGCTTCGTCGAGCGCGAAATAGCGATCACGACGAACGTCGAGGAAAATCGCCCGGTCGTCGACCAACGCGAAACTGACGTGAAGCTGGAGCCGAAGGTGATTCATGAATCGAAGCGCGGGGGCTCTCGCCCCCGCGCTAGCCAACTTACCGGTCGGAAAGGCCGGTCACATAGAAGCCGTGCAGCTCGGAGTTGCCGACGATCGCCGGGCCGAGCGTGTCCTTGCTCGCCGTTCCGAGCACGGCCAGCTTCTTGCTCTTCTGTTCGCGTTTCATGTTGTCTCTCCTTCCGCTGCATTGGGTCGCAGCGGTCGAAGGCTAGGGTCGAAGGCTGAAGATACGAAATCTATACGGCTGGTATTTTCCGATTGTTCGGGAGAGAGAAGCGACGCGGCCTTTGAAAGCCGCGCCGCTTTGGCTCAGTCGTTGCTGATGCCGGTCTTTCGCCAGAACCCCATCGGCTCGGGAACGTCGGCGATCGGCAAACCCAATGTGTCTGCGCTGGCGATTCCAAGCTGGATCAGCTTTGCACTCGGGCGGCGACATTTTCTCGCTTGCACGGTTCGTCTCCTCACGCTGCAGGATGCAGCGCGTTGAGGCTAGAAACTCGGCTCGAATATACGAAGCGAATAGACCAGCTATAGAGCGTTTGTTTTCGGCTCCGACAGAACCGCCAGCAGCTCCGGCACGAGCCGCTCGCGTCGCCGATGATATCGGACAAGGCTTGTCCGAAGAGCCCGCCGGTCACGCGCCTGCAGTGCTCGCACGATCTCGTCCGTTTCGGCCTCGGTCCCGTCTAGGAAGAGTTGCTCAAGTCGCCTGATCGGCTCGAGCCTCTCGCTGACGGCTTCGAACGCGTTCACATATTCAGGATTGCCCGTCATGCGGGCGAGAGTGACAAACACTGCATTCTGGCGCTGAAGCAGGGACTCACCCGCCGGGGCGTCAGAGATCATGATGTCGTCGGACAATCGATTTGTCTCTTGCTTCATGACCGCGAGCAGCAGCAGATCGCGATGCCACGCATAAAGGTGGCGGAGCATCGTTTCGGTCAGCATGGGAACGCGAAATCCTTCATGACGCGGTGCTTCCACCAGCCGCTCGCCTGTCAGCCGGTGAAGCGCGTCGCGTACCGGCGTGACGCTGGCGTTGAGCTCGTCCGAGAGGAGTGCCGGCTCGAGCCGCTCGCCCGGCCGGTACATTCCCTCACGAAGCCGCTGTCGGATCGCCGCATAGACGCGATCGAAGGTTCCCGGCGGCGTCACGAACAATGGCTCTCACGCGGCCGCAGCCGGCTCCGGCCAGTGCTGCTCGCGAACGAACTCGGCCATGAGCGCTTCCTGGTCGGGCCGGAGCGCATCCGTGGCCGCGAACCGTTCGGGAATGTGCTGCTGGAGGAGCACCGACGGGCATTGCCCTTCATAATTGCCGAGGTTCGGCCGATGCTGCTGGTACCCGACCAAGGCCGCAAGCTCGGGGCTAAAGCCGCGGGCAATCTCCGGCGGATAGGCGAGCCACTGATTCTCATAGGGTTTGAGCCAGCCGAGGCAGTAGCTGACGATCGCCCCGCGGCGGACCTCGTCGCTCGCATTGCCGCCGGCCCCGTGGAGCGTGGAGCCGAGGAACAAAAGCGCCGAACCGGGCTCGATCTCGACCGGGAACTCGCCGGACGGCGGTCCGGGGTCGAGCGCACGTTTCGCGTGGCTGTTCGGCCAGATGATGGTGGCGCCGTTCTCGCGGGTGTAGCGGGTGAACGGCCACATCACATTGACCAGATATTCGGTCTCCCCGATGGCGCCGCGCCACATGTCCTGGTCGCGGTGGGGCAACTGCGGCGGCGCGCCCGGATGAAGCGCCAGGGCCTGGGTGAGATTGAGCTGGATGGTGTCGCACCACGGCTCCATCACCCGCCGGGAGATTCCGAGGATCAATGGGTGCTGGACGATCTTGCGAGCGAGGGGCGAGCGCGCGAGCAGCCGGCCGAACCTCTTGGTGCGCGTGCCATAGAAGCCGCCGTTGCAGAACGGCGTATCGCGGAAATCGGCAGCCAGATCGGTGTCGAGGGCGTCGATCAGCTGTGGCGAGACCGCATTGGGAATGACGCACCAGCCCTGCTCGAGCAGCAGCCTGGTCCAGCACTCGATTTGGGGACCAAGGCCCGGCTTCAGATCACTCATTGTTGCACCCTCCTCTCAGGCGGCTTGTGGGATTCGGACTCCGCCCTCGGCGAGGTCCCAGATTCCATTGGCGGCAAGCAGGTCCGGTGTGTCGGACCGGATCTCGATCGCGAGCGCGCCGAGCATCCCGCACTCGAGCTTCGCAGGCACGCCGAGCGGCCGGCAGTCCCAGCCAAAGGCAAGGATCTGCTGGAGCCAGCCCATCTCCGCGACTCCCGTATAAGTGTGAATGCCCACCTCGAGCGCGTACCAGGCCAGCGCCGTCACCAGTTGGTTGCGCGTTTGCCGCCGCAGCGCCGCATTCTGGCGGCGCGACAGACAGAAACGCGTGATCTCGGCTACGGCACGCCCGGCCGGCGGTGGCGCCGCGCAGAGGTCGGCGAACAGGGTGCCGAGGATGTGGGGCCGAGTGGTTGGCAGCAGTCGCGCCGAGCCGAGATGGTCGCCGTTCTCGTCAGCGATGATAATGTAGTTTGCGTGGCTGTCGTCGAACTGGTCGAGCTCGAACCGGCCGTCGAGCACGGGCACGTTCCATTTCAACAGGTCGACGAAGACGCTCTTGCGATCCTCGAACATGGTTCGCAGCGTGCGATCGCTGCAGGGTTCCACACATCCATCTTCGACGACGATTCCCATTCACTTGTCTCCTCAGATCGGGAGCAAGCATCGCCGGGTGGAACCGGGCGCGATATACCAAGGAATGGGGGTGTCAGCGGGGCAGGATGTCCAGGAAGCCGATGGTGCCGTCGAACAACGCACTGACGGCCAGGAGCGTCCGTCCGCCGACGCCATACCGTTCGCGCGCATGCTTCAGATGTTCAATCACGGTCTGCTTGCTGATCCCGAGAATGCGCGCGATCTCCCAGTCGGACTTTCCGGATGCCGCCCATTTCACGACCTCGCGCTGACGATCGGTCAGTTCCACCGGTCCTTTGGAGAAGCGGTTTCTGCGCATCCGGCGAGCGGCCTCGAATGCAAAAGCACCCACCAGCTGCAGCAATGACAGATTCTCTTCCGAGAAGGGATCTCCCGCAGCGCAGGCGAACGAACAGGATCCGTGCGCCTCTCCCGGTACATGGGCCGGTACCGTGAAGCCCTCGCCAATCCCTTGCATGTGTGCCAGCTCAAGCACCCGGCGATCGTCGGCGGTGAGAGCGATCATCTCGGACAGCTTCGACCAGGTGAAGCCGACGCTGGTGACATTGCTTGCGCGATGGACGGGATCGGTCGCGCCGAGCGCCTGCTCATCGAACCATTCCGCCCAGCCGTCCGGGTAATTGTGGATGCGGATCGCAGCGCTGCTCCGGCGCACATCGACATGGTGAGTCAGCGCGAAGTAGCGGAAGCCGAGATCGCACGAGACGTCCGCCAGCGCGCCGGCAAGCGCCTCCTCCGTCTCCAGCCCACGAACGTCTCTGACAAACGCATCTACACGACTGAACATCCCCCGCTGCGGCTTCGCCGCCACGTCCGGGGAGGGTGTTCCAAGTCACTTGATTCCCGCGGACGTCCTTTCAACCGTGTGCAACGTCTTCGTTTCTCAGGCGAAGGGCGCCGCGCAAGGTCCGAGCGAGGCGACCATGCCGAGATTGGCGAAGCTGTTCAAATATATTCATTTGTTAGTAACTTATTTCTCAAAAATTCAACAACGCTCGGTCAACAAGGAGGCGTGCTTTGCGCATGCTCGTGCGACGGCCCTTGAGAGACGAGAGCGGTGAGGCGGCTCAGCGACCGCTTCGCTGAAGCCGCGCGGGCCTGCCCGGACCTGGCGCAGCTCGGGACGCTGCTCGCCGACATCGCCCACGAGCTCGGCTTTCATTATTTTGCGCTGCTCGATCATGAGAGCCTCGGAGGTCGGAGTAACGGATCGCTGCGGATCGACAATTATCCCAGGGATTGGGTCGAGGAGATGGTCTCGCGTGGTTACGCGGCGGATGATCCGGTGCATCTCGCGAGCCGCCGCACCAATATTGGGTTCGGCTGGTGCGAGCTCGGCAGCCTGATCAGGCTGGAGCGTCGGCACACCCATATCCTCGCACGAAGCCGTCGCTTCGGCCTCGGCCCTGGGCTGACGGTTCCGGCCAACGTTCCCGGCGAGCCGAGCGCGTCCTGCTCGTTCGCGGTTCGAGCCGGATGCGAAATGCCGACCGGCCGGCTTCATTGCGCAGAGTTGATCGGTGCGCACGCATTGTGCGCGGCGCGGCGCCTGCGTCCCCCTGCAGTGCACCAGCGTCCACATTTGAGCCGACGAGAAGTTCAGTGCCTGCGGCTGGTGGCGCTTGGGAAGACGGACTGGGAAATTGCACGGATCCTCGGCCTCAGCCCGCACACCGCGCACCAATATGTGAAGCGCGCCCGCGCCGCCTACGACACGGTCAGCCGAACGCAGCTCGTCGTCTATGGCCTGCGCGACGATTGGATCAGCTTTGAGGACGCAATTCCCCAAGGCGGGTGAATGGGCTGATCGCAGGAGCGCCATTCTCTTGCGCGCGTGTCGATCGAGCGCGCTTGCTGCCCCAACTGGCGTGACCCTGCGGCCTATGCGCCGCTGGTCGAGGCCGACCGCTCGCTGTTTGCCTGGGAATGGCTGCGCCGCAATGTGGACTATCGACTGGCGGCCGAGCAGGCGCTTTCGGCCAGCTATGGAGATATACCGCCCTCAGTTGCGTCCGGACATTTCGGCCTGGTTGCGTTCGAGCCTCCACATCTCGCAGTGCCCGAGGCTCGCCCGTTCTGGCGATCGGATGCTTACCCTTATGTCCTTTCGGCTGGGATCGGCGCGACGAAGCAGCCCGGCGACCTCTTCGACCGGGACCGAATGCGCGGTGCATCGCGGATCATTCTCGGCGATCGTTGCGAGCATTTGTTGCTCTCCGATGGTTTGCGAACGATTCGAGTGGATGGGCAGCCGGGTACGTTCACCGGCGGCCCCGTGTCCCTGCGCTACCACATCGAGGGCGTGGCCAGTGCGGAGCCGGCGCTTCTTACGCTGCACTGCTTTCTCGCCTTCTGCCGCGCAAGCGGGTTCTCGCGTTCGCTTCATCGCCGCGAAGCACGGGCGCGGCGGTGGATTCTGATACTTCGCGCCTCGGATGCGCTCACCGCTGGCGCCGACCAGCGCGAGATTGCCGGCGAACTGCTCAGCCGCTCGGTGGGCGAGCCGGACTGGCGCAGCCGCGAATCCAGCGTGCGCTCGCAGGCCCAGCGGCTGGTCCGCGCCGCGAGATATTTCGGGAATGGCGGCTATCGCTCCTTTTTGGACTGAGGATCGGCGCACTCGGGGGACCTTTCGAGCGGATGTCCAAAAGGGGACGCTGGGCGAGAGGATCGGCCCTCATTTCGATGGAATTGAAAATATATTTGACGATCCGTGAACTCCTCTCTATTCGAAGATAGTCGAAATGAGGATTTGGCCATGAACGCCGCGGACGCGATCGGCTCACTGAGCGCACTGGCGCAGGAGCACAGGCTCACTTTGTTTCGCCTTCTCGTGCAGGCGGGGGAAAGCGGGATGCCGGCTGGAGCGATTGCGGAGGCCCTCGGCGTTCCCAATAGCTCGCTTTCTTTTCATCTCGCGCAACTGAGGGCTGCCGGCCTGGTCGTCCAGGAGCGCCAGCACCGGTCGTTGATCTACCGCGCCAATTATCCCGCGATGAACGCTCTGGTCGGCTACCTCATGGAAAATTGCTGTGGCGGCGCGGAGTGCGCCTCCGACGCAGCTTGCGAGCCGAAAGCTCAGGAAAGGAAATCCGCATGAAGCGCCTACACGTACACGTCGGGGTCGAGGACCTGTCGAAATCGATCGGCTTCTATTCGACGCTGTTCGGGACCGATCCGACAGTGCTGAAACATGATTACGCCAAGTGGATGCTGGAGGACCCGCGGGTGAACTTCGCGATCTCCGTTGGCCAGCATGCCAGCAATGGTATCGAGCACCTGGGAATCCAGGCCGAAAGCACGGACGAGCTCTCGGAGGTTTACAGCCGGCTTCGGGCGGCAGACCGGCCCGTACTCGAGGAAGGCGCGACGACCTGCTGCTACGCCAAGAGCGAGAAGTCTTGGATCGCCGACCCGGACGGAATCGTCTGGGAAGCCTTCTACAGCGACGGGGAAGCGACAGTGTACGGTGAGAGCCCCGAGCTGTCGGCGCTGTCGGCAAATGCGTCCGAGACGACCTGCTGTGCTCCGGCCATGCCGCAACACCGGTCAGCCGCCGCGTGCTGCGAGTGAGGAAGGGCGGCTCGCGGACGTACAACGTCCTCTTCCTCTGCACCGGCAACAGCGCCCGGTCTATCATCGGCGAAGCTATCATGAACAGGCTCGGCGAGGGCCGCTTCCGCGCCTATTCGGCAGGGAGCTTCCCGAAGGGGCAAGTGCACCCGGAGGCGTTGCGGCTACTCCGGGAAATGCATTTTGAGACCGAGGGACTTCGTTCCAAGAGCTGGGACGAGTTTGCGGCGCCTGGCGCGCCGAAGATGGATTTCATCTTCACCGTTTGCGACAATGCCGCCGAAGAGCAGTGCCCGGTGTGGCCGGGCCACCCGATCACTGCCCATTGGGGGATCGAGGACCCGGCTGCCGCAAACCAGGCACATCAGCGGCAAGCGTTCAACACCGCGCTCACTTATTTGAGGGCGCGCATTTCCCTGTTCCTGGCGCTGCCGCTCGAATCGATCGACGAGATGGCGACGCGCGAAGAGGTGCGGCGGATTGGACGTTCGGCCGGAGCGACGAGCCGTGCCGATGCCTGAGCCGGTCGACATCGTCGTCTATCACAATCCCGAGTGCGGTACGTCGCGCAACACGCTCGGCCTGATTCGCAACGCCGGGATCGAGCCGCACGTGATCGAATATCTGAAGACACCGCCAAGCCGGGCACTGCTCGTGCAGCTCATCGAGCGCGCAGGCGTAAGTGCGCGTGCGCTGCTGCGGGAGAAGGGCACCCCTTTTCAAGAGCTTGGCCTTGGCGATCCGGCGCTGAGCGATGACGAGCTGGTCGACGCGATGATGGAGCATCCGATCCTGATCAACCGGCCCCTCGTGGTCTCGCCACTCGGCGTGAAGCTCTGCCGTCCATCGGAGGCGGTGCTCGACCTGCTGCCGCGTGCACAGCAGGGGCCCTTCGCCAAGGAAGACGGCGAGAAAGTCATCGCGGCCGATGGCTCGCGCATCAGCTGACAAGGAATGGACACGGCAACGCAGGCCAAGCGGAGCGACAGGCCCGCAATGACGATCTTCGAGCGCTATCTGACCCTCTGGGTGGCGCTCTGCATCGTCGCTGGAATTGCCCTGGGCGCGGCGGTGCCGCAGCTGTTCGAGGCGATCGCGTCCGCCGAGGTCGCGCAGGTCAATCTGCCGGTGGCATTGCTGATCTGGCTGATGATCATCCCGATGCTCCTGAAGATCGATTTCGGGGCGCTTGGATCGGTGCGCCAGCACTGGAAGGGCGTCGGCATCACTTTGTTCATCAACTGGGCGGTGAAGCCCTTCTCGATGGCGGCGCTCGCGAGCCTGTTCATCGGATGGCTGTTCGCGCCGTTGTTGCCGCACGGCGAGATCTCGTCCTATATTGCCGGCCTCATCATCCTCGCCGCCGCACCATGCACGGCAATGGTCTTCGTCTGGTCGAACCTGTGCGACGGCGAGCCCAATTACACGCTCAGTCAGGTCGCGCTCAACGACGTGATCATGGTGTTCGCCTTCGCGCCGATCGTCGCGCTGCTGCTCGGCGTTGCGGCGATCACCGTGCCGTGGGAGACGCTGCTGCTCTCCGTTCTGCTCTACATCGTCATTCCGGTGATCGCCGCGCAGGCGCTTCGCATGGCGACGCTGTCGAGCGGAGAGGAACCGGCGCTCGCGCGGCTTCTGTCTGCGCTCGGGCCCGTGTCGCTTGTGGCGCTGCTGACGACGCTCGTCCTGCTGTTCGGATTTCAGGGGCAGCAGATCCTGGACAAGCCGTTGGTCATTGCGCTTCTCGCCGTACCGATCCTCATCCAGGTCTACTTCAACGCTGGACTGGCTTACTGGCTCAGCCGCCGGTTCGGTGTCGCCTGGTGTGTTGCAGCTCCGGCGGCGTTGATCGGTGCGTCCAACTTCTTCGAGCTGGCGGTGGCGGCGGCAATCAGCCTGTTCGGGATTGGCTCGGGCGCTGCGCTGGCGACGGTCGTCGGAGTGCTGGTCGAAGTGCCGGTGATGCTCTCGGTGGTCTCGATCGTGAAGCGCACGCGCGGCTGGTATGAGCAGCGCTCACTCGCGTGACACTGCCGACTCCTGCCAAAGCGAACGGGGCCCGCCTCGACCCCATTCATTGACTCGCAGGCTTTGCCACTTATCCTTGGTTGCGTGATCAGGCTTGTCCTCGCCTTGCTTTCGGCCCTTGCGCTGGCGCTCAACCCCGTCTCGGTGCAGGCGGCCGGCTTCGGGCAGGACTCGACGATGTCCTGCGGAATGCAGCAGAAGATGCCCGCAAAGCCTGCGAACCATGGCAAGATGGACTGCTGCACCCCTGCCTGCCAGGTGAGTTCCGCGGCAGCGCTTCTGCCCGATCATGACCTGGCCGATCAGGTGACGAACGGCGAGCAGCTGCATGCCGCAATGGCTTTGAGCAAGCTCAGCTCCTTCGCGCCAACAGGCCTCGACCCGCCTCCCCGACGCTTTTCCTGAGCATGCCGGCGCCGCCTGTGAGGCTGGCGCCTCCGCTGCGGCTCCGCGCCTATTTTAGCGCCGGACTCGCGGTGTTTTGCCCAATGCACTGAAAGGAGCCGCCGTCGCCGGCGTTCCAATGCATTGGCTTCTCTTCTGGGATCAGTTTCACATGATGCTCGTCCAAACTGCGAATTGTTTTGGCGATCGCCTCGCTGGTCTGTGGCGCGATTATTCGCGTGTCGCGCTTGCGCTGGGACTGCTGCTGATCCTTGCGATCGGCGCAGGCGCAGAAGTCGCCCGGTCGGCACCCGAGCCTGCGACACAGGGGATCATGCCCCCGGCGCCTCCGCCGATGCTCCTGCGCAGGCTCGCACCTGACGCCGCGCTGCAGATCAACGGAGCGATGCCGATCCAGGCCTGGCCGAATCCTCCCGCGTTGCCGTTTGTCTTTCGCGGCGATCCCGCCACCCGCACGCAGGCGCTTCAATGCCTCGCGACCGCCGTCTATTACGAAGCCGGCAACCAGGGCGGCGAAGGCGAGCGGGCAGTCGCCCAGGTCGTGCTCAATCGGGTTCGGCACCCGGCCTTCCCGGCGAGCGTGTGCGGCGTGGTTTACGAAGGCTCGACCCGCGCCGGCGGTAGCCAATTCACGTTCACGACCGATGGGTCACTCAGCCGCCGACCGGATGCTGCCGGGTGGAATCGTGCCTATGGCATCGCCGAAGCCGCATTGACCGGCGATGTCTACGCGCCGGTCGGGTGGGCGACACATTACCATGCAAATTACGTCCTTCCTTATTGGGCTTCGACGCTCGCCAAGAGCACGGTCGTCGGGGCCCACATCTTCTATCGCTGGTCCGGTTCATGGGGACGCCCGGCGGCATTCGTGCAGGGCTACGCCGGACATGAGCCCAATGCATTGGCGCTGCGCAACGCCGCGCTCGCAGCCGACACCGCGGCGAAGCCGCAGGTTTCCCTCTCCAGTGCAAGCGATGGCGCTGCGCAATTTCCGTTCCGGCTGACCGCAGGCGATGACGAGCGAGAGGACGTTTTGCGGACGGTGCCAGGCGGGGCGACCGGCAGACGGCAGGAGCAGGGGACCACGCCGGATCCATCGAAAAAACTGAGATGGACGCTGTCGAGCGCCGCGGACCTGTCGCAATGAGACGGCGCAGTCCGGCACGACGGCGCAGGCCTGCCGGCACTCCCATCCTGCCCGAGTGCAACCGCCGGCGTTCATTGACAGTTAGCTGTTGCACCTTATTCTTATCAGCGTGATCAGGCTTCTGCTCGCCTTGCTGTCGGCGCTCGCGCTGACGCTCAGTCCGGTTGCGGCAAGCGCTGCGGCCGCGGCGCCGGCGGCAATGGCCAATTGCGGGATGAAGGGCGAGATGCCCGCCAAGCCCGACCACGCCAAAATGGACTGCTGCACGCCTGCTTGTCAGGCGAGCTCGGCCGCCGCCCTACTGCCCATCTCGACCGAAGGTGCCGACGGCGTGAATCATGAACGTGCGCCGCTCGCCACGATTCCTGCCAAGGAGCTGATTTCGTTCGCTCCCACGGGTCTCGACCCGCCTCCCCGACTGCCTGCCTGAGATTGACGGCGCTGCCTGACGGCGGCGTTGCGAACCGATTCCGAGCGCTCATGCAGCGCGGGAGTCGCGCTGCGTCCACCCGGACGCTCCTCAGCAAAGGCACAGGAAAATGAATAGCAGGACATTGCTTACGATCGCGGTTGCCGCGGCCCTCTCCGCGTGCGGCAAGGCGCAACAGCCGGCGAACGAGACCGTCGCCATGAACCAGCCGGAGAGCGCTGCGCAGGAACAGGTCTATTCGGGAACGGGTTCCATTCAGGCGTCGGCTGGCGATCAGGTAACGATCAAACATGGTCCGATCTCCGGGATCGGCTGGCCGGCGATGACCATGACCTTCACGGTCCCCGCCGATCTTGCGAGTCAAGCGCAGGTCGGCAGCCAGGTCGATTTCAGTTTTCGCAAGAACGGCAGTGCGTATCAGCTGACGTCAATTCGAAAGCACTAGGCATGCGCCGCCCATTTCGCGCGGGTGTTGCGCTTGCCGCTCTGTTGCTCTGCACCGGAGCGAGTGGTCAGCAGCATGCGATGGATCCGTCGCATGCGATGCCGGAACGGCCGGCGCGTGCCGGGCCGCCTCTGACGCTTGAGGACGCGGTCTCGCTTGCCTCCGGCGATCAGCCGGCTGTCGCCGCCTACCAGCGCGAGGCTTCCGCCTCGGACCAGGCGGCGATCGCTGCTCTCACTCTTCCCGATCCGCAAATATCGGCGGGCCTCCAGAACTTCCCGGTCACGGGACACGACGCCTTCACCGACAGGGACATGATGACCATGCTCACGGTCGGGCTCATGCGCGAGCAGGTCCGGCGCTCCAAACGCGAGGCGGCAGCGGCCCGGATCAGGGCCGAGGCGCTGGTCAGCTGCCGGCAGGCCAGCGCGGAGGATCGCCGTATCCGCCGCGATGTGATGCTGGCGTGGATCGACGCCGTCGAGGCCAACTCCAAGGAGCGCCTGATCGAGCGCATCATCGCGGACCTCTACACGGGGCACCATGTCATGGAAGCCGGGATCCCGACCGGCAAGTCCACGCCGGACCTGGTATTTCAGATGCAGGCTGAAATTGCGCTCGAGCAGTCGATGCTCGCCGATACCAAGCGTGCCGAAGAACATGCCCGCGCCGAGCTCGCGCGCTGGATCGGGGCCCAAGCGGCGGCTCGGCCGCTGCCGGACACCATTCCCGACATCGAGCCTCCGGCGGATGTTCCCGGGGAAGCGCTCGCGCTGACTGCTCACCCGTCGGTCCAGGCGGCAGTGGCCGAGCAGGAAGCGGCGCAGCGCCAGATCGATGTCGCGCGCCAGGACCGCAAGCCCGACGTCAGCTGGTCGGTGATGCTCGGCGTCCGCCCGAAATATGGGGAGATGGTCAGTGGAACCGTTTCGATCCCGCTGCAGATCAACCGCCGCAACAGGCAGGACCGGCTCGTCGCGGAAGCACAGCTCAAGGCCGACGCGGCGGCGTTGCGCGTCGAAGACATGCGGCGCGATCTCGAACAGCAATATCGCACCGCGCGGGCCGACTATCAGGGCGCTGCGGCCGAGCTGGAGCAAGTGGACAAGCAGGCGATCCCGTCGCTCGAGGCCGCGTTCAAGTCAGCCGAAGCCCGTTACGCGAGCGGCGGCGGCGGGGATTCGCTCGACCAGGCCTTTCTGATCGTCCGCCGCTACGCCGAGACCATGGTCAAGTCGCAGGAAGTGCGCGCCGACCGGGCCAGGGCGGCAGCCAAAATCATCTATGTTCTTGGGGAGACCGGCCGATGAGGCGGACCTTGATCGTTCGGCGCGTTCCACGCCGCACTGCGCTGATTGGCGCGGCGGCGCTCGCGATCGTAATCGCCGGCGCGCTCATTGGATATGAGTTCGTCGGGACCGGCTCGCAGCAGTCCGCGATGCAGTCCAGTTCCGGACGCAAGGTCCTTTACTGGTACGACCCGATGGTGCCGGCCGAGCACTATCCCGGGCCCGGCAAGTCCTCGATGGGCATGGCGCTCGTTCCCAAATATGCCGACGGGAGCACGACCGGCGGCGTGACTGTCTCGCCGGCGGTGATGCAGGATCTCGGTGTGCGCCTCGCGCCCGTCGAAACGCGGGACATTGCGCCGGTCGTCCATGCGGTGGCGCAGGTCCAGTTCGACGATCGGCTGATCCGCGAAGTGCAGACGCTCACTCCCGGTTTCGTCGAAACTCTGTCGGTCCGCGCCGAAGGCGAGCCGGTCGGCGCCGGCCGCGCGATCGCCGAGGTCTATTCGCCCGACCTGCTGACCGCCGAAGCCGAATATCGCGCAGTCCTCACGTCGCGCGGCGTGGCTTCAACGGAACTGCGCAGCGCCGCGCGCAATCGCCTCAAGCTGCTCGGGGCTCCGGAATCGCTGATCCGCCGAATCGAACGCGGCGGAGCCCCGCAACGGACCTATCCGGTCGTCGCCAATGCCTCGGGCGTCGTGACGAAGATCGGCGTCCGGCCTGGCGGACAGGTCGCGCTCGGCGACTCGATCGTGACCATCCAGGGCCTGTCTCGAGTCCTGGTCGTCGCCCAGGTGCCCGAAGCGTCGCTGTCCAACGTTCACGTCGGCCAGCCCGCGCAAATCACCTTCCCGGCTTATCCGGGCGAGCAGCGCGCGGGTACCGTCGATTACATCTATCCGTCGCTGGACGCACAGAGCCGCACCGCGCGCGTGCGGATCACGGTCGCCAATCCCGACAGGAAGCTCAAGAACGGCATGTTCGCCAATGTGACGCTGCAGGGCACGGGCGGAATGGCGATCGTCGTTCCAAGCGAAGCGGTGATCGACACCGGCCGGCGGCAGCTGGTGGTCGTCAAACGCAATGACAGCTTCATTCCGCAGGAGGTCAAGGTCGGCCGCGATTACGACCGGTACACCGAAATCCTCGCCGGACTGCAGCCGGGCGAACAGGTGGTCGCATCGGGCCAGTTCCTGATCGACTCCGAGGCGTCGCTCCAGGGCTTCGTCAGCCGGTTGCAATCGACCCAGGAACCGGCGCCGCAGCCCGCAAGCGGTCGCGGCATCGTCACTGCGATCGATGCGGCGAACGGCCTGGTCACGATTCAGCACGAGGCCATCCCGCGCCTCGGCTTTCCGGCGATGACCATGACCTTCAGGCTCGCAAGACCCGGAATGGCTCGGGGTTTGAGGAAGGGCCTTCGGGTTCAGTTCGCCGTCGAAACCAAGCCGCAGGGCAACAGCTACGTGATCGACCGGATCGGACCGGAGGGCGGTCAGTGATCGCGAAGGTCATCCGCTGGTCGGTCGCGAACCGGCTGTTCGTGCTGCTCGGATCCGCCTTCCTGGCTTTGGCGGGCATCTATTCCTTCATGCAGACGCCGCTCGATGCGCTGCCCGACCTGTCCGACACGCAGGTGATCATCCGGACCTCCTATCCAGGGCAGTCGCCGAGCATCGTCGAGGCGCAGGTCACCTATCCGCTTGCAAGCACGATGCTGTCGGCGCCGCAGGTGAAGGCAGTGCGCGGCACATCCTTCTTCGGCGACAGCTTCGTCACCGTGCTCTTCAAGGACGGGACCGACATGTATTGGGCGCGCTCCCGTACGCTCGAATATCTGAGCCAGGCGCGCGATCGTTTGCCACCTGGAATCTCGCCGACGCTCGGGCCGGACGCGACGGGCGTCGGCTGGGCCTATGAATATGCGCTGGTCGACCGGACCGGGCAGCACGACCTGGGGCAGCTGCGGTCGCTTCAGGACTGGTTCCTGCGCTACCAGCTCAAGGAGATCGACGGAGTCGCCGAAGTCGCGAGCGTCGGCGGCATGGTCCAGTCATTCCAGGTCCAGCTCGATCCCGACAAAATGCAGCTTTACGGGGTGTCGGTCCCGGAGGTGATCGACGCAGTCAAGAAAGCCAACAACGAATCCGGCGGCGCGGTCATCGAGCGCGCGGGCGCCGAATATATGGTCCGGGTCGGCGGCTATCTGCAGACGCTTCAGAACTTCCGGGACATTCCGCTGAAAGCCGCAGTTGGTGGCATTCCGGTGACGGTCGGCGACGTTGCACGGGTTCAGGTCGCACCGGATTTTCGCCGCGGCATTACCGAATTGAACGGCGAGGGCGAGGTGGCCGGCGGGGTCATCGTCGTGCGTCCGGGTGCCGATACGCTGACGGTCATCAAATCGGTCAAGGAGAAATTGCAGGAGCTGCAGCACAGCCTTCCACCGGGCGTGCAGGTGGTCACCGTTTACGACCGCTCGGCGCTGATCCACCGGGCGGTCACGAACCTCTGGGAGAAACTCGCCGAGGAGCTGTTCATCGTCGCGCTGGTGACCGGGCTGTTCCTGTTCCACCTGCGCTCGTCGCTGGTCGCGGTGGTGACGCTCCCGCTCGGAATCCTCGCTGCGTTCACGGTGATGCACCTTCAGGGCGTGAACGCGAATATCATGTCGCTCGGGGGAATCGCCCTGGCGATCGGCGCGATGGTCGACGCGGCGATCGTGATGATCGAGAACGCGCACAAGAAACTCGAACATGCCGGCGGCGCCGAGGGCTTGTCGGACAAACGCAGGATTCAAGTTCTGGTGGAGGCGGCGATCGAAGTCGGCCCAGCTTTGTTCTTCTCGCTGCTGATCATCACTTTGTCGTTCCTGCCGGTGTTCACGCTCGAAGCGCAGGAAGGACGGATGTTCCGGCCGCTGGCGCTCACCAAGACCTACTCGATGGCGGCGGCCGCGGGCCTGTCGATCACGCTTGTTCCGGTCCTGATCACGATGTTCGTCAAGGGCCGGATTCGTCCCGAGCTGGAGAACCCGATCAACCGCTTCTTCATCCGCATCTACCGCCCTGCGCTCGGCTGGGTGCTGCGCCGGCCCAAGACGGTGATCGTCGCCGCCGCCGCAGTCCTGGCACTGACGATCATTCCAATAAGCCAGCTTGGATCTGAGTTCATGCCGCCGATGGACGAGGGCGACATCCTCTACATGCCGACCGCACTTCCCGGGCTTTCGGCGGCCGATGCCGGCCGGCTCCTTCAGATCACCGATCGAATCATCAAGACCGAGCCGGAGGTGAAGACGGTGTTCGGCAAGGCCGGCCGCGCCGAAACGGCGACCGATCCGGCACCGCTGGAAATGTTCGAGACGACCATCCAGCTGAAACCGAAGGATCAGTGGCGGCCGGGAATGACGACCGACAAGATCGTCGCCGAGCTGGACGCCAAACTGAAAATCCCGGGCCTCGCCAATGCCTTCGTGCCGCCGATCCGGAACCGGATCGACATGCTCGCCACCGGGATCAAGACTCCCGTCGGAGTGAAGATCACCGGCCCCGACCTCGATACGCTGCAGCGGCTCGGCGAAGAGGTCGAGAATGCGGTGAAGCCCGTCCGTGGGACAGTTTCGGCAGTGGCCGACCGAATTTCGGGCGGCCGCTATATCGACATCAAGATCAACCGCATGGCCGCAGCCCGCTACGGTCTTTCGATCGAACAGGTGCAGCAGACGGCGGCGACCGCCGTTGGCGGCATGCAGATCGGCGAGAAGATCGACGGGCTTGCCCGCTACCCGATCAACGTCCGCTTTCCGCGCGAGGTGCGCGACAGCGCTTCCGCGCTCCAGCAGCTCCCGATCATCACCCCCGACGGCGCAGTGGTTCCGCTGTCCCTCGTCGCCGACATCCGCGTCGCGCCCGGCCCGTCGATGATCAAGAGCGAAAACGCGCAGCCATCGGACTGGGTCTATGTCGACGTGCGCGGCCGCGACGTGGTCGGATTTGTGAAGGAGGCGCAGCAGCGCGTCGCGTCATCGGTGAAGCTGCCGCCCGGCTACGCCATCAGCTGGTCTGGCCAGTTCGAATATGCCCAGCGCGCGGCCCAGCGGCTGCAGTGGATGGTGCCGGCGACGATCGGGATCATCTTCCTGCTGCTGTTCATGGCGTTCGGGCGCGTCCGCCAGCCGTTCATCGTCCTTCTCAGCATCCCGTTCGCACTGGTCGGAGGGATCTGGTTGATCTTCCTCCTGGGCCACGCGGTCTCGGTTGCGACCGCCGTCGGGTTCATTGCACTTGCCGGATTGGCGTCCGAGTTCGGCGTCGTGATGCTGGTCTATCTGGACGCGGCGATCGCGCAGCGAATCGAGCGAAAACAGTTCGAGGATGATGATGAGCTCGACCAGGCACTGGTCGAGGGCGCGGCGCTCCGCGTCAGGCCTTTGGTGATGACGGTGGCCGTGATCCTCGCCGGCCTGTTCCCCCTGCTGGTAGGCGGCGGGACGGGCCATGAAGTGATGCAGCGCCTCGCCGCGCCCATGGTCGGCGGGATGATCACCGCGCCATTGCTGTCGCTGTTCGTGCTGCCGGCAATCTACAAGCTGCTCGGGCGCAAGCGGTTCATCCGCGAACAGTCCGACCGCAGTACGCCCACTGTCGCGTCACCTGCACATCCGGAACTTGCATGATCCATTCTCATTGAAAGGAGGTCCGACATGATCTTGCACACGACGAGCCTGCTCGCGGCAGGACTCTTGAACTTGGCAAGCGCCCCGGCGACGCCTGTGAATGGGGCGGGTCCACCACCGGCGGTCTCGCAGTGTCGATGGGAGACGCCGCCCCAGATTGGGCCGCGCGCGCCGCTTCAAGCCCAGAGATGGACCTGCGCCACCGCGCACGAAAGGCAGCCCGGCCACTATGAATATTATTGGCCTTTCTGGGCGTCGCAGCGAGCCCTGCCGCTGGTGAGAATCTGGGTTCCGGATCGCCGATAGCGCCGAGCGGCTGATTGCGTTCGGCCGCGCGTCTGGAACTCGGATGGAGTCCGTAGATTGGGCGAATGGAGGACAGCCATGCGTTGCGGAAACATGCTGATGGGGGGCGCCGGAGGCGCCTGGATGATGGCCGCCGGTGGCATCGTCTGGCTGCTGACAATCGCCCTTCTTGTCCTCGGGATCGCGGCGCTGATCAAATATCTGCGCTCCGACCGCCGCCCGCCGCGATAGCCGGCCCGGATGGCGAACAAGCCCATCGTCCTGGTGACCGGCGGCAGCGGATTCATCGGCAGCGCGCTGATCAAGAAGCTCTCCGAGCGCTACACTGCCGTCGCGCTCGACCGGCCCAATCCCGACGCGGGCCAGCGCAAGGACCATGTCGACGTCGATCTCGGCGACGATGCCTCCGTACGCGAAGCCCTGGAGCAGGTGCGGAGCCGCTACGGGGAGCGCATCGCCTCGGTCGTTCACCTCGCGGCTTATTACGATATCACGGGCGACCCCAACCCGCTCTACGACAAGATCACCGTCCAGGGCACTCGCCGGCTGATCGACGGGCTCAAGGACTTCAAGCTCGAGCAGTTCGTGTTCGCGAGCACCATGCTCGTTCACCGCCCGACCCATGAGCCCGACACACAGATCAACGAGGATTCGCCGATCGGCCCGACCTGGGCCTATCCGCAGTCGAAGATCGAGACCGAACGCCTGCTGCGCGACCGGCACGGCGATGTCCCGCTGGTCCTGCTGCGGATCGCGGGCGCCTATGACGATCTCGGGCATTCGCCCTTCATCGCCCAGCAGATCGCGCGTATCTACGAGCATCGCATCACCGCCCATGTCTATCCGGGCATGCTGTGCACGGCCCAGTCCTTCGTCCATCTCGACGACCTCACCGACGCGATCGTGCGCGTCATCGAGCGGCGCAAGGAGCTCCCGGATGAGCTGCCTTTGCTGATCGGCGAGGAGGATGCGCTCGAATATGAGGAGGAGCAGGACATCATCGGCTGCGCGCTGCACGGCGAAGACTGGACGACGTTGCGCATCCCCAAGCCCGCTGCCGAGCTCGGCGCCTGGCTGCAGAAATATGCAACCGGCGGCGACTCCTTCATCCAGCCGTGGATGGTCGAGGAGAGCAATGCCCATTACATCCTCGACACGAGCCGCGCCCATCGGCTGCTCGGCTGGCGGCCGAAGCACTCGCTGCGCGATACGCTGCCCGGGATGGTCGCGGACCTGAAGCGAGATCCGCAGGCCTGGTACAGGACCAACAAGCTCGATCCGTCCCTGGTCGCCTGGTATGGCAAGCCCCCGACGAACGGCAAGGACCGCCAACAGCACAGGCACGGGCCTGCAAAGTCGGGCACCGAAAGGGAAGACATGGACGGGATGCCTGGAATGGCCGGCATGTCCGGCGATCCCATGGCAATGATGGACGAGGAGGAGCGAAAGAAGCGCTGGACGCATTTCCTCGTCGCCGGCCTCGGCCTGTGGCTCGCCTCGAGCCCCTTGATGTTCGGGATCGCGAACGCAGGAAATGTCTCCGAAGCGGTCCGCTTCGTCACTCTGGACCGTCACCTTCCGCCGATCGAGTGGCGCAGCATGGCCCTGGCGTGGAGCGACGTCATCACCGGGCTGCTGATCGCTGTCTTCGGAACGCTCTCACTATCGAAACGGACCGCCTGGTTCGGTCAATGGGCGGCCTGCTTTGCCGGTCTGTGGCTGCTGTTCGCGCCGCTCGTGTTCTGGGCGCCGACCGCCGCGGTCTACGCCAACGACACGCTCGTCGGCTCGCTGGTGATCGTCTTCTCGGTGCTGGTGCCGATGATGCCCGGGATGGACATGGACGGGATGATGGACCCCAAGGTGATTCCGCCTGGCTGGACCTATTGCCCTTCGACCGCCGCGCAGCGATTCCCGATCGCTGTTCTGGGCTTCATCGGCCTGCTGATCTCGCGCCATCTCGCCGCTTACCAGCTGGGCCATATCGGATGGGCATGGGAGCCGTTCTTCGCCGGCTCGGCGGCCGATCCGCGCAACGGCACCGAAGAGATCATCACCTCGTGGGTGTCCAAGGCGTGGCCGATCCCCGATGCCGGGCTCGGCGCCGTCAGTTACACGATCGAGGTGCTGATGGCGGTGATGGGCACGCGCGACCGCTGGCGTACGATGCCCTGGATGGTGACCTTCTTCGGGATCCTCGTCGTTCCGCTCGGGGCGGTGAGCATCTATTTCATCGCCATCCAGCCGATCCTGCTCGGCACCTGGAGCACGCCGGCGCTGATCACGGCGGCGGCGATGCTGATCATGATCCCGTTCGCGCTCGACGAGCTGATCGCGATGGGCCAATATCTCTATTGGTCGCATTGCCACGGCAAGCCGCTCATCCGCACCTTCTTCAAGGGCGGAGACGTCGATCGCGGAGACGAGGATCACGACGACGCGATGCTTGGGCTGGGCAGCGCCTGGGCCGAGGCGCGGCGCGGAGTGACCGTCCCGTGGACGCTCGCGGTGCTAATCGCGGTCGGCGCGTCCCTGATGCTGACGCGCCTGTTCCTCGGCGCCAGCGGTGAACTCGCCAACAGCGATCATCTGATGGGTGCGCTGACGATTACCGTCGCAGTCATCGCCACCGCCGAGGTGGCGCGGGTGTTGCGGTTCATCATTCCGCTGTTCGGGGCGTGGGTGCTGCTGTCGCCGTTCCTCCTTAATGTTCATGGTGCAGCGGAGTTGGCATTCCGGGTGATCGCTGGCGCGGCGCTGATCGGGCTCAGCATCCCGCGCGGCCGGCGAAGCCGCGAGCATTTCGACGGCTGGGACCGGTTCATTTTCTGATTCCACACCGCGGCTTTGACCGCGACATAATGTCGAGGCGGAAGAAATCACACTTGACGACTGTTGCGGTAAAGCTGGCCGGCCTGTTCCGCTCCTGATCGGGCATGGCGCTGCGCGCGACATCATGCAGAGCCTCGCGGTGCCAATGATCGGCGGAATGATCACGGCGCCGCTGCTATCGCCGTTTGTGCTTCCGACGATTTAGAAGCCCTTGACGAAGCACCTGAGTTCTATCGTTTGACCCCCTACCCCCTAGGGGGTAGGGCGAACCGATGGCACATCAGTCTGACCCCGCGATCCGGCGTGGCCTTGCGCAGGCGCGCGGCCATATCGATTCCATTCTCTCGATGCTGACCGACAACCGTTCCTGCATCGATCTCGCACAGCAGTTGCAAGCCGTGGAAAATACCGTCCGCAAGGTCAAGCGCGCGCTCGTCGAAGACCACATGCAGCACTGCATCGCCGACGCCGCCAGCAGCGGTGCGATGTCAGGCGAGGAAGCCCTGCGCCAGTTCAAAGCACTCACCAAATATCTCTAGAGGACGAACATGCTGGCGAAGATCAAGGACTGGCTCGGCTTCGGAACGGACGCTTTCAATGGGCATGCGCGCAAGCACGGACATGACGGCCACGGCCATTCGCATGGCGACCACAGCGGCCATGGGCACGGCGCAGGTCACGGACATACGCACGGCGTCGTGAACCCGAGCATCGCGACCAGCGAGCGGGGCGTTTGGGCCGTCAAATGGTCATTCATCATTCTCGCGATCACCGCTGCGCTGCAGTTCGTTGTCGTACTGCTGTCGGGGAGCGTGGCGTTGCTTGCGGACATGATTCACAATGTCGGTGACGCAACCACCGCCATTCCTTTGTGGGCAGCCTTCGTGCTCGCCCGGCGGAAGCCGTCAAAGACGTTCACCTACGGCCTTGGCCGCGTCGAGGATCTGGCCGGACTGATCGTCGTCCTCATCATTCTCTTCAGCGCGATCGTCGCGGGCTATGAAGCGATCAGCCGCCTCATCCATCCGCAGCCGGTCATTCAGCTCGGCTGGCTCGCGGCAGCAGGCTTCGTCGGCTTTATCGGCAATGAGGCCGTCGCCCTGTTCCGCATCCGCGTCGGTCGCCAGATGAACAGTGCCGCCCTCATCGCCGATGGCTATCATGCGCGGACCGACGGACTGACGAGCCTGGCCGTGGTTCTCGGCGCGTTCGGGGTGTGGATGGGCTTCCCGCTGGCCGACCCGATCATTGGCCTGCTGATCACCATCGCCATCTTCGGCATCGTCTGGCAGTCTGCGCGCGCCGTCGTCACACGCATGCTGGACGGGGTCGATCCCGATCTTGTCGACGAAGCGCGGCACGCGGCCGGTCACGTCATGGGGGTGAAGGCGGTCGATGACGTGAAAGCACGCTGGATCGGGCATGAGCTTGCGATCGATCTCGCGATAGCAGTGGATACGAGTTTGAGCGTGGCGAAAGCAGAAGAACTATCGGCGCGGGTGAAGCACGAGCTCGCCGACCATATTCCGGCGCTGTCCCGGATGACGGTCACCTTCGGCGGCGGGCACCAATCATGGCGTCAAGCCGCTCGATAGGGGGAGGATTGAGCGAACAGGCGCTATTGCGAAGCATTCGCAGATGATTTAGCGGTGAGCGCTTCTCCTGAAAGTTGATTTGTGCGCCGCGTCTTCCTCCTCATCCTCGTTGCCCTTCTACCGGTCGCGGCTCACGGTGCGACCCCGAAGGATGATGTCCAGACCGCCTGGCGGCTGCTCGACTATCTCGCGGTCGATTACGGCGGCGCCGTCAGGGACGGCCGGGTCATCAGCAAATCCGAATATGCCGAGATGCGCGAATTCTCTGCGACGGTGGAAGCCCAGCTGCGATCGCTTCCGGCAAAGTCCCAGAAGGCGGCGCTAGTCGGCAAGGCGCAGGGCCTCGAGCAGGCGATCGATGGGAAGGCAAGTCCGGACCGGGTCGCGGCGATCGCTCGCGGTCTCGGCGCAGACCTGCTGGCCGCCTATCCGGTCCCGCTTGCACCGCAGAGTGCACCCGACATCGGCCGGGGCGCGGCGCTCTACAGTTCGACATGCGCTGCCTGCCACGGTGCGGCCGGCGACGGACATGGTCTGAACGCCGCCAAGCTCAATCCGCCGCCGATCGCCTTTGCCGATCGCACCCGTGCAAGCCAGCGAAGCACCTTCGCTTTGTACCAGGTCATCTCACAGGGGATCGACGGGACTGCGATGCAGAGATTCGCGGACCTGCCGGCGCAGGACCGCTGGGCGCTGGCGTTCCGCGTCGGAACGTTTGCCTATCCGAAGGATCTCGCGGCTGAAGGCGAACGGCTGTGGAAATCCGATGCCACGCTTCGCCAGAAGATCCCTGATCTGAAGACGCTTGTATCGCTGACGCCGCAGGCGCTCGCAAAGGAGGTCGGGCAAGACAAGGCGGTCGCTGTCATCGCTTACCTTCGCTCGTCCCCGCAGGCCGTCGAGGAGCCGAACGCCGGGTCTCTGACTGCCGCGCGGACGCGCCTTGCGGAGAGCGTGGCCGCCTATCGCGCAGGGGACCGCGATGGCG
Source organism: Pseudomonadota bacterium (assembly GCA_040388865.1). Classification (GTDB taxonomy): domain Bacteria; phylum Pseudomonadota; class Alphaproteobacteria; order Sphingomonadales; family Sphingomonadaceae; genus Sphingomicrobium. The sequence goes on from JAZKBB010000008.1 coordinate 61,177, forward strand.
CCAAACGCCTCGCTTTATCGGCCTATCTCGACGGCTTCGAACCGGTCGAGCCATCCCTCTCGGCGAGGGATGCTTCGCTCATGCACGAGATCGAAGGCGGCATGGGCGAGCTTCGGTCGCGAATAGCGCGCGGGGAGCCGGTGGAGCGTGTGCAGCAGCAGGCGCAACTTCTCGACGGCCTCTTTTCACGGGCGGAGTCAAGGCTCGGCGCCGGACCGGCCGATGCTGTTTCGACCTTTCTCAGCGCCCTGACGATCCTGCTCCGCGAGGGCATCGAGGCGCTGTTGATCGTCGTCGCCATGGCCGCATTCCTGCGCAGGAGCGAGCGCGAGGACGCGCTTCCCTACGTTCACGGCGGCTGGATCACCGCCCTTGTCGCCGGGGGGCTGACATGGTTCGCGGCGACCGAGTTTTTGTCCATCAGCGGCGCCAGCCGGGAACTGACGGAAGGGTTCGGCGGCATCATCGCCGCCGTCGTGCTGGTGTCGGTCGGTATCTGGATGCACGGCAAAGCGCAGGCTGGCGCCTGGCAGCGGTACATTCAGGACCGGATGAGCGGTGCACTGACCAAGCAATCCGCCTGGTTCGTGTTCGGCCTGGCCTTCATCGTCGTCTATCGGGAAGTGTTTGAGACCATCCTGTTCTATGTGGCGATGTGGACCGAAGGCTCGAAGGCGGCAGTCCTCTCGGGCGCCGGCGTCGGGGCAGCCGGTCTGGCGGTCATCGGCTGGACCATGCTGCGCTATTCGGTGAAGCTGCCGATCTCCCAATTCTTCCGTTACAGCTCGATCCTGATTGCGGTGCTTGCGGTGGTTCTTGCAGGGAAAGGCATCGCGGCGATCCAGGAAGCCGGCCTGCTTGGCGTGACTCCGCTGCCGGGTGTGCCGCAGATCGAGGTGGTCGGCCTGTTCCCGAGCGCTCAGGTCATTCTCGCGCAGCTGCTGGTGATCGTTGCGCTGGTCGCCGGCTTCTGGTGGAGCGGTCATCGCGGCAATCGCCGCGATCCAGCCGGAGCTTGATTCAACCAATGAGTGGCCAGTGCACCAATGGCCTCGACACCGGCTTCGTCAGCCTGGGCTATGCCAAGGTGGGGGCTCTAGGGGTGGTGCAGGGGATCACGGAGCTGCTGCCGATTTCTTCGACGGCCCACATGCGGGTCGTTCCGGCGCTTCTGGGCTGGCGCGATCCGGGATCGGCCTTTTCGGCGGCGATGCAGCTCGCGGCACTTGCCGCGGTCATCAGCTATTTCTGGGGTGACGTTCGGCAAATCGCCACCGGCTCCGTATCGGCGCTGGTCAGGCGTCAATATCGCGACCGCGATCTTCAGCTCGCGCTCCGCGCGGTCGTCGCGACGGTGCCGATTGTGCTGGTCGGCGCTGCGCTCGCAAGCACCCTCAATCAATGCGGCTCGCCATTGCGCTCCCTGGCGGTCGTCGGCTGGGCCTGCCTTGGCCTGGCGCTGCTGATGGGCCTGGCAGAGCTCTTCGCCCGCCACCGCAGAGCGATGCAAGACTCCTCCATGGTGGATGCGATGGTGGTCGGCATCGCACAGGTCGGCGCCCTCATTCCTGGCGTGTCCAGGTCCGGATCGACGCTGACGGCGGCGCTGGCGCTCGGGTTCACGCGCGAGGAAGCCGCGCGCTTTTCATTCCTCCTTGGCATTCCGGCCATCGCGCTTGCTGGACTGCGGGAGCTGTGGGAGCTGCACAAGGTTCATCTGAGTCTGCACGGATGGTCTGTGCTGGCCGTCGGACTCCTCGTCGCTTCGATCAGCGCATTCGCAGCGATCTGGGGGCTGATGCGCATTCTCGAACGATTCTCGGCGTGGCCCTTCGTTGTCTATCGCGCACTGTTGGGCATTCTCATTCTTGTGAGCATTGCGTCGGGCCACTTGGGCTGACGATTTGGCGGCAGACTCAAAGATATGGCTGATCAGCCGACGCGCGATCACGGAGGCGTTACACGCGAGAGCGATCGTTCAACCTCCCTCAATGCCTCAAATAGCGTTGCAGGCTCGCGCGCAGCTCGACCCGGAACTCGTCCGGCGGATTGCTGTCCGTCACGATCGCCGTCGGGCCGCGCAAGGAATTGTGCGCATATTCAACGTGCAGGCTCACCAGCTTGTTCGCGTAGGGCAGATTGTAGTTGAAGCCCACTCGCAGCGCCCGCTGACGTGCCCGGCCGGCGATCCGCTCCTGGCCGAGGCTCACCAGATCGTAGCGGAGGAACAGGTCGAGATCGCCGGTCTGGCGACTGTCGAACAGCGAGAATTGGGCCATTCCGTAGCCGCCGAAGACCTCGCTGTTCGAGCCTGAAAAGCTCGACCGAAGTGCTTCGGCTTCGATCGTGGTCGGTCGCCGCAGGAGCGGAAAAGTGTAAGCCGCGTCACCTTCGAACGTCAGCTTGGTGCCGGAGGTCGGCACCGCACCGAGCGGCTCCGCGCCGATCGCCGTCGCCAGCGTGAACTCCCTGTCGCCGATATGTCCGGTGCGATCGACGGCTGCACCGACCGTCAGCTTGCGCGTCTCGGTGCTGATCGGTGTGTAGATCAGCTTGCCCGACAGGGCATTCCCGATGTGGTACCGCGGGCGATCGGTGTTGAATGATCCACGGTTGTCGAGCGCAGCAAGCTGCAGCGTCAGTTTGTCGGAGAGTGCCTTCTGGAACTCGATTCCGAATTGCGTGCCGAAGCTACGCACGGACCCGTGCTCCTCAAGCACAAGCGAGCGGTTGATCGTCGGCAAATTGCCCGAGGAGAGATTGTCCTCCCGCGAGAGGATATGCGTGTTCTCTCCGATGAGGACCCGGAATTTGCCCGGATCATCGGGGTTCTGGAAAGCGAAGAACAGATTTTCGAAATCGTGATAGTTGAGCCTCCCGGCTGGTCCAGGATTTATTCCGAACGCATTCGTGTCGGTGAGATCGACTTCGTAGACGAACGCCGGCCGGATGGCGTCCGACACCCGCGGCAGATCGAACTCCATGCCTTGCCGGACGCGACGGAAATAGTCCGGGCCGTCAGGATCGATCACCCGCTCGGCATAGCCCCAGCTGTTCCGTCGGAAATCGCCGGCTTTGTAGATCAGCCCAGCGTCGGGATCGTAGCTCCAGCCCTCGGGCGTGTCCGCGCGAACCGGCCTCGCAGCCGCGCCGAACAGCAGGCCCACACCGGCAACGCTCCAGAACCAGCGGCCGAGCCCCTTGCGTCGCGTCCGCTCCTTCTTCTGCCGCGAGCGATACATCTGAAGCCACACGAGAAAGCCAGTGAAGCTCATCAGCATGAGGCCCAGGCCCCAGCCAAGCCCGAGCACCTTGCCACCATCGCCGATGATCTCGCCGCTGTGCAGGCGAATGAAGAAGTCCTCCTCGTCGGACGCGACCGACGTGATCCTGCCGTCCGCCTCGACATCGACGCGCAGCGGGTCGCGACCGCCGAGGTGGAAGGTGAGATGCGGCGACGGCCCCTTGATTTGCCACTCAATCGAGTCGACCGGGCGATCGCCGAACCGCAGCAAAACCGCCTGGCGTGCGCGCTCCAGAGTCGTCGGAGCGAGTTGCAGCGGATGCATGAGCGACACCGGCGACCTGATCGCGGCCATCGCTTCCTTTTCCTGCTCCTCGGCGCCGAATAGCTGCTTGTATTGAAGGATGACCCCCGTCGCGGAGACGTAGAGAAAGAGGATCGCGGCCGCGAAACCGAGCCATCGGTGAATTTTCCGATTGTTCCAGAGGCTGGTCTTTCGCGGCGGCGGATCAGATGACATTGGAGGGGCCATGGTCTGCGTGTAACAGGTGTTTCCAGCTACCGGCGCAGTGAGACTGGTGCAACAGGTGTTTCATTGATGAGTTCCGCGAAGCGCCATCGCTGGCTGCTGTTTCTCTCCCAAGTTCCGGGTGCGAGTTCGACGGCACGTGTCACTTTGTGGCGGCACTTGCGGGCGAGCGGCGCCATCAGCCCTACACAGGGTGCGTGGGTCCTCCCCGCCGGGGAGCGGCAGAGGCGCGCATTTGGCGAGATCGCCCGCGTAGCTCGCGAACAGGGTGGGTCCGCAGCCGTGTTCGATGCGGCGGCGATCGAGGGCGTCAGTGATGATGAGCTGATCGAGCGTTTTCGGGCCGAGCGGGGACGGGAGTATACCGAGTTCCACACGAAGGCTGACGACTTCTTGGCGGAAATCGCCAAAGAGACGAGGGCCGGGAAGTTCATGTTCGCGGAGCTGGAGGAGATCGAGGACGACCTACTGAAGCTCACGGCCTGGTTGGCGAAGATTCGCGACCGAGACTTCTTTCCGCACGATGATCTGACGAAGGCCGAGGATCACCTGCGACGGTGCGAACTTGAGCATCAGCGCTTTGCCGCGCAAGTCTATGAGCATGAAAAGTTGAACGATCCGAACTCCTGACCGCCGGCCAACGCCCCGCGAGACCACTCAGCATGAAGCGGAGCACGCTTCCCAGCGCGCCAACAAGGGCGACCCAAAGATATACGAGTGGCGTCAATTCTTCGGCTCCTTCCAGTCGGCGGAAGGAGGGCGGATACGTCCTACCTTCGCCGAAGACGACGAACGGTAGGAGCCATTAGCCTTTGCGGCGGTTGTCGGGGGACTTCATCCCCATCGACGCCAACCCTAGTCGGTAACTAAGCTCAAGAAAAGCGCTCCGTCCGGACTTACGCAGTAACCAGGTGAATTTCATCTGAGCGCATAGAATCCAGAAATGCCTCACGAGCAAATAGGCGATCACGAGACCGCTGTTGCCTCCCTCCGCTCGTCCGGCGGATCTTCGCCAACGCGGCGACGACGACGCCTGCAAAGCGGCCTTGATCACGAGTAGAGCGTGGTTCCAAGTGGCAGCTGCGGTCTCCTCGATCAACGGTTCGCGGTCGCTCCAGGCATTTTGCGTCGCTCGCAATTGTCCAGGGTTCGCTGTTGACCCTGACACGGTGTCAAGGTCCATGTGTGCGCCCATGACGAGTCGTGCTGACCAGAATCACCCAGGCCAGGAGCATGGCCACTCTCACGGCCCTGGGCACGGCCATGGCACGATCGTGACTGATCCCGTGTGTGGCATGAAAGTTGACACGCGCACCGCGACGCACCGGTACGAGCTTGGCGGCACGCCTTATTATTTCTGCAGCGCGCGCTGCCTCGACCAGTTCAAGGCTGATGCCGACCGCTACCTCAATCCATCCTCGACGGACCCGCCGGTGACCAGCCCGGCGATGGGTGCGTTGCCGCAGGCTGCGGAAGGGACGATCTGGACCTGCCCGATGCATCCCGAGATCCGCCGCGACGGGCCGGGGTCGTGTCCGATCTGCGGGATGGCGCTCGAACCCCTCGAACCGAGCGCCGAGGAGACGGCGAACCCGGAACTGGTCGACATGAGCCGGCGCTTCTGGGTGAGCGTCGCGTTCAGCTTTCCCTTGCTCGTCCTTGCAATGGGTACCGACCTGTTCGGCTGGCACTTGCTTCCAGCCCGGCTCTTCCCTTGGGTCCAGCTGGCGCTTGCAACGCCCGTCGTGCTGTGGGGCGGCCGGCCCTTTTTCGAGCGTTTCTGGGCCAGTATCAGGACCCGCAACTTCAACATGTTCACGTTGATCGGGCTCGGGGTCGGCGCGGCTTACGGGTACAGCCTCGTGGCGACGCTCGCGCCGCAGATCTTCCCAAGTTCGTTGCGGACGATGGGCGGGATGGTCCCGATCTATTTCGAGGCCGGAGCCGTGATCACCACGCTCGTGCTTCTGGGTCAGGTTCTCGAGCTCCGCGCACGGGCCGCGACCGGCAAGGCCATCCGTGCGCTGCTTGGCCTCGCCCCGAAGACCGCCCGCCGGGTGGACAACGGCAGAGAAGAGGACGTGCCGCTCGATCAGGTTCATCCCGGCGACCTGCTGCGCGTCCGCCCCGGCGAGAAGATCCCCGTCGATGGAATCGTCGTCGAAGGCGGCAGCGCGGTGGATGAATCGATGATCACCGGGGAACCGATTCCGGTCGAAAAGAGCGCTGGGGACAAGGTCACCGGCGCCACGGTCAACGGGACGGGGTCGCTGCTGATGCGCGCCGAACGCGTCGGCCGCGACACCATGCTGTCGCAGATCGTGCGCATGGTCGCGGCGGCGCAGCGCTCGCGGGCGCCGATCCAGGCGCTCGCTGACAGGGTCTCGGCCTGGTTCGTTCCGAGCGTGGTCGCGGCCTCCGTGATCGCCTTCATCGCCTGGAACCTGTTCGGGACCAGCGCGCCGCTCAGCCACGCGATCGTCAACGCCATCGCCGTCCTCATCATCGCCTGCCCCTGCGCGCTCGGCCTTGCCACACCAATGTCCATCATGGTCGGGACCGGCCGCGGCGCGAGCGCAGGCGTGCTGATCAAGAATGCCGAGGCGCTGGAGCTGATGGAGAAGGTCGACACCTTGGTGGTCGACAAGACCGGCACGCTGACCGTCGGCAAGCCCGAGCTGGTCGCGGTCGAGCCTGCCGCAGGGTTTGAGGAGGCCGACGTGCTGCGCCTTGCAGCTGCCCTCGAGCGCGGAAGCGAGCACCCGCTAGCCGCTGCCATCGTCGAAGGCGCGGAAGAGCGCGGGGTCGCGCTTCCGCCCAGCGGCGACTTCGAGTCCCATACTGGCAAGGGGGTCACTGGCACCGTCGAGAGCCGAAAGGTCGCGCTCGGCAATGCCGCCTTGATGGCCGAGCTGGGCGTCGATCCGGCTCCGCTCCAGAGCCGCGCCGACCAGCGGCGGGGCGTAGGCGAAGGGGTGATGTTCGTCGTGATCGACGGCAAGCTTGCTGGTCTCATCGCGGTCGCCGACCCCGTCAAGGACACGGCGGCTGGCGCCATCGCCGAACTTCACCGCGAAGGCATCCGCATCGTCATGCTGACCGGGGACAGCCGCCGCACGGCAGAGGCCGTGGCGCGCGGGCTCGGAATCGACGAGGTTTTGGCTGAGGTGGCACCGCAGCAGAAGCAGGAGAAGGTCCAGCGATTGCGCGCCGAGGGACGGCGCGTGGCCATGGCTGGTGACGGAATCAACGATGCGCCCGCGCTTGCGGCCGCCGACGTCGGAATCGCGATGGGAACAGGAACCGACGTCGCGATGGAAAGCGCCGCCGTCACCCTGGTCAAGGGCGACCTGCAGGGCATCGTCCGCGCTCGCCACCTCAGCCGTGCGACCATGCGCAACATCCGCCAGAACCTGTTCTTCGCCTTCGTGTTCAATGCCGTCGGAGTGCCGATCGCGGCAGGGATCCTTTATCCCTGGTTCCAGATCCTGCTGTCGCCGATCATCGCCGGTGCCGCGATGTCGCTGAGCTCCGTAACCGTCATCGGCAACTCGCTGCGCTTGAGGCAGGTCAAGCTGTGAAGATCGGCGAAGCGGCTTCAGCCTCCGGCATCAGCGAGCGGATGATCCGCCATTATGAGAAGATCCGGCTGATCGCCCCGGCGGCCCGGCGCGATTCAGGCTACCGCGACTATGATCAGCGTGACGTCCACACGCTCAAGTTCATCGGCCGAGCACGCGATCTTGGCTTTCCGCTCGAGGAGATCCGCACATTGCTGGCGCTGTGGAACGACCGGGAGCGATCGAGTTCGGATGTGAAAGCCCTCGCGCTGGCGCGCGCCGCCGAACTCAGGCGCAAGGAGCGCGAGCTTCATGAAATGCGCCGCTCGCTCGAGCGGCTCGCCGCGAGCTGTCACGGCGACGACCGGCCCGACTGCCCGATCATCGAGGAGCTGGGATCGCCACAATCCAAAGCGGACTGGGAACCGGCGCTGTCCGCGCCGGTTGAAGGCCGCGGTCGATGAGCGCATATGCAATCCCGGTGAGCATTCGGAAGCTCTTTGGCATCCTGGTTGCGCTTGCGGTGCTGTTAGCCCCCGCGGCAACAAGTGCAGCAATGGCGTTCGCGCCGGCGTCACATCAGATGGCGATGATGGAAGGCGGCCACTGCGACATGCCGATGCCGGGCAAGTCCGACCACGACAAGATGGGCGGGAAGAGCTGCTGCATCGCGATGTGCATGGCGGTGGCGATTGCCCCGTCTGCCCCGCGAACCGAGCAGCCGGTGACCCATATCGATGCGAGCTTCCCCGCGCCGAAATCCTATCACGGCCTGTTGAGCGAAATCGCCACCCCCCCACCGCGACTCGCGTGAAATCGAACTCAATTCACTCGATTTCACGGAGACTGACATGAAGACCAAATTGTTCGCGATCGCGTTTGCGGTCGCACTTCCCGCGGCCGCGCAGGCTGCGGCGCCCACCAACCATGCCGATCATGCTTCGGCTGCAACCAGCGACCATTCCAAGTGCATGGCGATGGACCACAGCAAGATGAACATGTCCGGCATGGACATGAAGGGCATGGACATGAAGGGCATGAGCATGTCCGGCATGGACATGAAGGGCATGGCGCATTGCGGCGCCAAGACCGCCAATGGTGCGGACAAGGCCCAGCCGAGCCCAGCGCAAAAGCGCTGAACGAAGCCGGAGGCGCGGCCTTGCCGTCGCGCCTCCAACCTTCACTCCATGTTCCGGACCCAATGATGATCCAGACCCCTTTGGTCAGCCGCCGCAATTTCATTGCGGGCGGCGCCGCCGCGGCCGGCGTTGCCGCTCTCTATCCCGCCTGGGCGCAGCCCGTGTCCGGCGGGATCGTCAGGCCGCTGCCGGTGCTCAGCGGCAACGACATCTCGCTCACGATCCACCGGATGCTGCTCACCGCCGACGGCGAAACTACACGCGCGATCGGAATCAACGGCACCGTTCCAGCGCCGCTGCTGCGCCTCAAGGAAGGGCAGAATGTCCGGCTCGCGGTCACCAACCGCCTCGAGGAGGACAGCTCGATCCACTGGCACGGGTTGCTCGTGCCGTTCGCCATGGACGGCGTTCCCGGAGTCAGCTTCCCGGGCATTCGTCCTGGCGAGACTTTCGTCTATGAGTTCCCGGTCAAGCAGTCGGGGACCTTCTGGTATCACAGCCATTCGGGGTCGCAGGAGCAGATGGGCCATTACGGGCCGATCGTGATCGATCCCGCCGGGACCGATCCGGTCGTGTCGGACCGCGAGCATGTGATCGTTCTTGCCGATCACAGCGCACTCGATTCCGACGCAATCCTCGCCAAGCTCAAGAAGGCCGAAGGCTATTTCAACTTCCAGAAGCAAACCCTGCTGGGCCTGCTCGCCCGCCGCGATCAGCCGCTCAAGGACCGCATCGACTGGGGCAAGATGCGCATGGATCCGACCGACATCTCGGACGTGACCGGGTCGACCTACATGTATCAGATGAACGGGCACGGGCCGCGCGACAATTGGACCGCTCTGTTCCGGCCCGGCGAGCGGGTGCGCCTGCGCTTCATCAACGCCTCGTCGATGACCAACTTCAACGTGCGCATCCCGGGGCTTGAGATGATCGTGGTCCAGGCGGACGGCAATGATGTCCAGCCGGTCGCGACCGACGAGTTCCAGATCGCCGTTGCCGAGACCTATGACGTCATCGTCACTCCGGGCGACGGCGCCTACACGATTGTCGGCGAGGCCATCGACCGGTCGGGCATGGCGAGGGGCACGCTCGCTCCGCGTGCCGGAATGGCGGCGGCGGTCCCGGCGCTTCGCCGCCGGCCGGTCGCGACGATGAAGGACATGGGCATGGACATGGGCATGCCCGATCCTTCGCTGAAGCGCGGCAACGATCCGACCATCGAAAGGAATGCGTCCGCGACGCTCGCGACGACGGGATCGGGCGCCGGCAGCCCGGCCAAGCCGAGCACCCCCGTCGCAATGGCGGGTGCCATGGCCGGGATGGACATGCCGGGAATGAATGGCGGGTCCATGGCCGCGATGCCCGGCATGGACATGCAGCATGCATCGTCCGGCGGCTCAATGACCGGGATGAACATGGGCGCGAGCTCCAGCGGCTCGATGCCGGGCATGAACATGGGCGCGGGTTCCGGCGGGTCGATGGCCGGCATGGACATGAGCGCAATGAGCATGCGCGATTTCAAGAATGCGCCCCAGGTCGACAAGAATCCGGGGGTCCAGACCATTGCTCCGATGCCGAAGGACCGCACGGGCGACCCGCCGCAGGGCCTTGAGGATGCCGGCCACCGCGTGCTCACCTATCGCGATCTTGCAGCGCTCGAGCGCAACCCCGACGTGCGGGCGCCGTCGCGATCGCTCGACATCCACCTGACCGGCAACATGGAGCGGTTCATGTGGTCGTTCGATGGGGTGAAGCAGAGCGATGCTCCGGACCCCTTCGCATTCCGGACGAACGAACGGGTTCGGATCCGGCTGATCAACGACACGATGATGAACCATCCGATCCACCTCCACGGCCACTTTTTCGAGCTCGTCACCGGCCATGGCGACCACGCGCCGCGCAAGCATACGGTCAATGTGATGCCGGGAGGGACGGCGACCTTCGATGTGACCATGGATGCGCCCGGCGACTGGGCGTTTCACTGCCATCTTCTCTACCACATGCTGGCCGGAATGATGCGCGTCGTCAGCATCCGCCCGCTTGCAGGAGTGACGCAAAATGAAGCGGCTTAGCCTCGCGCTGATTGGCGGCGCGGCCGCGCTCGTGCTCACCGCGCCGGCTGAGGCGCAGATGAACATGAACATGCCCGGGATGAAGATGCCCGGGATGAAGATGCCGGCGAAGAAGAAGGCTGCTCCTGCAAAGAAGAGATCCCCGCGTAAAAAGCAGTCCGCGAACACGACGAAGACAGCCTCGAAAGCGGCGCCGGCCGCGAAGAAGCCCGCATCGAAGAAGGGTGCAAAAACCAAAGGCGCTGCGAAGAAGCCCGCAGCTCACGCCATGTCGTCGATGCCGGGAATGAACAAGCAGCCCGGACACGACATGTCCTCGATGCAGGGCATGAGCATGCCCGCGCCGGGGCAAAGCCAGTCATCGATGCCCGGGATGACCATGCCGCAGGGTCAGAGCATGCCGTCGATGCCCGGCATGACGATGCCGCAAAGCCAGTCGATGCCTGCAATGAACATGGGCACGGCCCCGGCTCAGGGCGCAATGACCGGAACGAACCTGCCGGCCGGCAATGCGCCGCCGCCGCCGCCGCCAACCGACCATGCGGCAGACTATGTCTATCCGCCGGCCGCAATGGCACGGGCGCGGGAGGAGTTCAGGTCCGAGCAGGGAGGCCAGACCTTCTACCAGGTGCTTGCCAACCTCACCGAATATCAGGCGAAGAAGGGACGCGACGGCTACCGCTGGGACGGCGAGGCCTGGGTCGGCGGCGACATCAACCGCCTGTGGCTGAAGAGCGAAGGCGAAGGGACGTTCGGCAAGGGCGCCGAAGCGGCCGAAGTCCAGGCGCTCTACAGCCGTGCAATCGGGCCTTACTTCAACCTTCAGGCGGGCGTGCGGCACGATTTCAAACCGACTCCGACTCGAACTTATGCGACGGTGGGGGTGGAGGGGATGGCGCCCTTCATGTTCGCAACCGAGGGTGCGCTGTTCCTGTCGAACAAGGGCGACGTGCTCGCGCGTGCGGAAGGCTGGTACGATCAGCGCATTAGCCAACGGCTGGTGCTTCAGCCGCGCGCCGAAGCCAATTTTGCGGCCCAGGATATCCCCGAGAATGGCATTGGGTCGGGACTGAGCAATCTCGAGCTCGGATTGCGGTTGCGGTACGAGATCCGGCGCGAGTTCGCGCCTTACGTAGGTGTGTCCTGGACCCGGCGGTTCGGCGACACCGCCCGCTTCGCGCGCGCCGCGGGCGAGGATGTCTCGAGCACCAGCCTCGTCGTTGGAATCCGCACATGGTTCTGACCGGCAACAGGGAGATGATTTGATGCGCGCAGCTTCTGCAGTCCTTGCCATTGGATTGTTGGCCGGTTCGGCACCCGCAACCGGCCAAAGGGCGAACGATGTCGCCGCCGTAAAGGCAGTGCTTGCGAAATATGCCGCGGCCGTAGAGCGGCTCGATCCGCGCGGCACCGAGCGCCTGTTCGCGATGGATTCGATGATCTTCGAAACCGGCGGGTCGGAAGGCACCTATGCCAACTATCTCGCGCATCATCTCAGGCCGGAGCTCGCCGAGTTCAAGTCGTTCAAGTTCGGCAATTACAAGGTCGACGTGCGCTTCGCGAGCCCGACCACGGCGCTCGCGGCCGAGAGCTACACCTACCACATCGAAACGAAGAAGGGCGAAGTCGCCGACCGGCTCGGCGTCGCCACCAGCGTTCTGCGCAAGCAAGCCGGACAATGGAAGATCGTGATGATGCACAATTCGGCCCGCCGGCCGAGCGTCAAATAGGCTTACCACCCAACAAGAGACAAAAGGGGATTTGCGATGGCTGATGGAAAACCGTTCGATCTGAAGCGTCACCTGCCGAGCACCGCATTCGTGCTGATCATTCTGGTGATCGTCGCCGCGTTCGCCGGCATCTTCGTCTACGCGGGTCTGTACAATATCGGCGCGGACAAGCCGCATTCGAAGCTCGTTTACAACATCCTCGATACGCTTCGGGAACGCTCGATCGCCGCTAATGCGAGCGGCATCAAACCGCCGGCGGACCTGAACAGTCTCAAGCGCATCCAGTCCGGTGCCGGCCTTTACGCGGAAATGTGCACCGGCTGCCATCTTGGTCCCGGCGTCGAGCCCAGCGAGATGAGCCAGGGTCTCTATCCGCAGGCGCCGCAGCTTGCGCGCGGCAACGATCATTCACCCGCGCAGCAGTTCTGGATCATCAAGCACGGGATCAAGCTGAGCGCCATGCCGGCGTGGGGCAAGACCCACAATGACGAGCTGATCTGGGACATGGTGGCGTTCCTTCAGCAGCTGCCGAAGATGTCGCCGGAGCAATACAAAGCGGCGGTCGCGAGCGCCCCTCAAGATCATGACGAGATGATGAAGGACATGCCTGGCATGTCCGGAACGAAGGAAGGACCGACGCCGGCAGGTCCGGCTGACGAATCCAAGCCGCATGCACACTCTGGCGAAGGTCATTCGCACGGCGGCTGAATGGCCCGAACTCGAGCGCGCAGAGCCACTGGAGGGTTCTGCGCGCGCCGGAAGATCGAACGAGGAGATCTCGCAAGCGCGCACGACAAGGGGATAAATTGGATAATCCGGCAGCACGCTTGAATGCTGGGCAGAGCGCCAGCTGCGCAGGCCGGGTGGATGGAGGGGTGAGATGGTTAGAGCGTTGTCGGGAATCGGTGTTGGCGATCATCGCGACCCTGGGCGGCTGCGACAAGAAGGGGTCGGACCTCACTCCCGAGCAGGAAATGAATGCAATCATGGAGGCGAACAGCCCATTCGCCGATGCCGAGATCCAGATGGATGACGCGATGAACAAGGCTGTCGGCATCAATGTCGGCGACACCTGGGCGCGCAAGATGATCGAACATCACCGAGGCGCCATTGCGATCGCTCGCCAGGCGCTGAAGATGAACCCGGATGCTCATGTCGCCGAAATGGCGCGAGCGACAATCGAAGAGCAGACCCGGGAAATCGCCGAGCTCCAGAAGCTGGTTGCTCAGGGACCCTCCGCCCCGGCCAGCGCGGACCTGTACCAGCCGGCGATCGACAAGATGCATCAGGCGATGATGGCGGCAACCGGGACGAGTCTGTCGCAGACCTTCCAGCGCAAGATGCTCGAGCATCACAAGGGTGCGGTCGCGATGGCAGACGTCGCCCTCGCGCATGGAGTCACCGGTTTGCTGAGGGACGAGGTGGTGAAGGCCAAGACGGACCATCTAAAGCAGAGCGAGGCGATCGATGCGATGTTGCGCAACGAGGCCCGATTTCAAGCGGAACCCGGATCCGCGACCCGCAAGCCGGCGAACAACACAGTTTCGACGAGGCCCTCTGGCTAGCTAGATTGCAGCGGCCTCATAAAGCGAAGGATTGGCGTAGAAATGACGAGGCATAAGTCCAACGATGACGGGAGTGTCGGTTCGGCCGCGCCAAGTCGGACGGCTGCGCTCACCGGCTGGGTCGTCTTTCGACCCAAACCGTGGCATTTCGCTGGCGTTTTCGGCTCACGCGAAGAGGCTGAGCTGGAGCGAGCGCGCGCTGGAATGGGCTATCAGGTGGCATTTGGAACAGCAGACGTGGCAGCGGGTCAGTTCGAGCCGCCGGCAACATGATGGGAGAAGACAGTCAAAGGCAATGGGAAAGCCGATCGTTAGGGCCTACGCAACGGACAGAACGAGCGCCGGGGGAAGAGGAAGTCGGTCAGGCGGTTCAAAAAAGTGGCTCTTGCGATGAGTGCTATTTGATGTGACGCGTATCGGTGACTGAACCACACGCGCGCGATACAATCGATAAGCAGTCGACAGAGATCACAATCTCCGAACGATCATCGAGACGGGCACGCCCGATCCGCGAAGCGCGCTTCTATACGAGCCCGCAATGGCCGCTATGCATAACGCCGTGACGGCGGCGAGAAGTTCCAATCTATCGCAAACCTATCTGCGCAAAATGCTGGCGCATCATGAGGGCGCAGTGGCGATCTCCGATGACGCGCGTCAGAACGGCGTCAGCGGCGCGGGCAAGGCTCTGGCCGAGAAGGCAGAGCAACTGCAACAGTCAAAGACGGTGCGCGCGATGCTCGCGGGCGAGCTTATGCACCGCGCAATGGCCGGGACAAATTTTGCTCGGCATTGACGGCGCATGGTCGCAATCGCCCGTCGGGAAGACTGAGCGCCTTTAGGCGGCGATCCGACCCCCAAATATGACTCTCGTCTTAGCTGCAGCAGCGCGGAAACATGATTTCCACGCTGCTGTTGTGGTGGGATTAGCCGCTCACAAAAGCTGGCAATTAATACCCCCCGTAACGTCTGTGATGGTGACGCCGGTAGTAGCTGCTTCCGGAGCCATAGGAACCATAGCCATAACCCTGGTTGCCGCCATAGAACCCTTGGTTATAGCCGTTGTAGCCATTGTAGCCATTGGACCCGTAGTACCCACTGTTGTAACCGTTGTAGCCGCTATATTGGTGTTGATAGTAATGCTCGGATTCCAGATGTCCGTCGGCGTGAGCGTGCGCGCGATCAAGCTGCTGGTGAAGTCGCTGATGCTCATACCAGTTTAAACCCTGCTGATGAGCGTCGTCATGAATTCCGTCGAGCTGATCATGAACATCGCCATGCTGCTCATTTATTTGATCGTGCTGCTCGTGATGCTCGTCACTATCTCCTGGGTAAAATTGTGCCGTCGCTGGTGCGGCGAAGCCCACTAACGCTACGCCGCCGAGGGCCGTCAAAATTAAGCTTCGCATCGTTGCCTCCTCAAGTTTCACCCATCGATACAGCGCTTGCAGCGGTGAACGGTCCCTGAGACTGAAGTGCAGCGCATGTTAAGGAAGGATCCCTCCTTGGCCGCCAGTTGCGAACGGTGAACTGGTCCGCGCCGGTCGGCGCTGCACCCGCTGACCGTCCCGCGCGGAATCCTGAGTGAAGACCACCAGCGATAGAGCTGCCAATCATGCGCGCTCGCTATGGACGGGACTGCGACGAGCGCCGATGCCGACAGCGCGAGCATCACGAGCGCCGCCGAGGATGCGGCGAAGTCTGGCAAGGGCAGGAGCGCGCTGACCGAGGAGGGTCCGAATTCTCACTCCTGCTACCAAAGCCCCGACCGGAACCAATTCGCTCTTTGCTTGCCACTTCCTGACGCCGCCGTTCAGCGCCGGTTCGGGCGCTCAAGCGTTAGGTGGAGGTGACCTTGGGGGGGTGGCCTGGGGGGCTTGTGCAGGAGCAATGCCCATGGAACGCCTTCGAATCGGTCTTCTGGTCACCGCTGGCCTCACTGCGGCGGCAATGTCCAGTGCTGCGGCCGCCTGGCCGCGTCATCACCATCACCACTACGCCTACGGCGGCTATGGCGCCTATGGCTATTCACCATATAGTTATGGCTATTCTTACGGTTACGCGCAGCCCGCATATGGCTACTCGCCGTACGGCTATGGTTATTCATCCTACGGGTATGGTCTGAGCCGACATCAATTGCATCACATCCGTGACTACATCCACGATCAGCAGGATCACATGTACGGGATGCACAATCACCACTAGTTTAAGTTGGCATCGAGGTCTTCGAAAACGCCAACATTTGGCCATTCCTGCGGGCGTCTATAGCGAAGGGGTGAGAAGACGCACGCCTCGGCATCAGCAACGCTAATGAGGTGATCATAAGAACAATACTCGGCATGGTTATCCCAATCACTGCGCGCAAAAATAGGGCGACCATCGGCTGCGCCGAAACGTTTGATCTTTCGGCGAGACCGTTCAGGTAGAGGCCGAAAGCGCTCACGCCGAACAGCAGCGTCAGGTCAAAGGAGAGCGCGAACCTGACCGCTACCGCAGTCGACCACCCTCTCAGCGCACAGTAAAGCTGTACTTGCCCGCCGCCCTATGCCCGTCGGTGGATGCCGTATGCCAGTCGACCAGATACGTTCCAGCCTTGAGAGGCGCGGCTGAGCTGAGGATCAGGGATTTGCCGTCCGCTCCGATGGTGGACTTCACCTTGCCTACCGACATCAGCGAATCGCCCCCCATCCCCGGCATAGCCGTCATTACCAATGTACCGCCGGAGAGCTTCGGCATGAGTTGCTCGCTGAAGGTGAGTTGGATCTTAGAGGGGTGGGCGACCGTCGCGTTTTCCGCCGGCACAGCCGCGATCAACTTCGGGTGCGCCGACGCGGGGGCCGCTGTCCAGAGTGAGGCAAGCAACGCTACCGAGGTCATCTGGAACTTCATTCTGGTTTCCTTGCATGTCGAACAGACAACTGTCGGGCGGTCTCCGATTTTTCGGTGACCGTCCGTTGCCGGCTAAAAACGAACTGTGATTCGGCCGTAGAGAATTCGGCCCGAAGTCCCATAGGGGGCAATGAAGGCATACGGGAAGATGCCGTTGTTGTCGGCTCCATTGGTTCCGACCGCAACCGATTGGACCGTGGAGGCGATTTGGCGCTCCGGAAATTTGTCGAAGAGATTGCTTGCTCCGACGGTCAGGCGAACTGGCTTTGCGATGTCGTAGGAAAGCTCCAAGTCCGTCACGATGTCCGCCCTGAAGGTCTGAATGATGTCGAAGTTCGAGCCGTTCGGCACCAGGCGCACATCGTATCCCGGCGTCAGCACGTTGACCTGCGCTTGCGTTCTACCTGTCAACGCAACCTGCGAGACTTTGCCGTAGCGAGTGTTGATCAGGCTTACCCGCAGCGGGCCGCGGGTCCAGGTGAGGTCCAGCGAAATCTTGTTCTTGGGCGTGCTTTGCGTCAGTCGAACCTGGTTCGTCAGATCCTCGAGCGGCGCTGTGATTCCTAAGGCGGCAAGCGGCGCAGGCGTGCCGGAAATGCGATCGATCCGGCTCTTGTTGAAGTTCGCCGCAAGCGTTGCGCCAAGCTGTCCGCCGCCTAGCCGCCGATGGTAGGAGGCGGTCACGTCGACACCGCGCGAGGTAGTATCAACACCGTTCGTCACGAAGGAGACCGAGCTGATGCCCGGAAACCCGTTCGTCGTAAGGTAATTGATCAACGCCGTACTCGAAAAGGCCGATGAGAGGGCAAGGCGGTCCTTCAAAACCACCCGATACCAGTCGACCGACACGGAAAAGGGACCGGTCGTAAAGACGCCTCCAACTGAAAGATCGCGCGATTTCTCGGGTCGCAGCGGAGGCGCCCCCACGAGCGGAGCAATGGGATCCGTTGTCGAAATCAGCCGGATCGTCACGGGTTGACCATTGAAGAAATTGGTTGTGCTCGAATTGTAGATGATCTGCGTAAGGGCGGGCGCGCGGAAGCCGGTGCCGTAGGAGGCGCGGATTGCAAACGGCCTTGCAACCTGGAAACGACCAGCCAGTTTGAAGTTGGTCGTGGATCCAAAATCCGAATAGCGCTCGTGACGAAGAGCGCCGTCTAACAGCAGACGGCCGAAGAAAGTCTTCTCGACTTCGGCATAAATGCCCTTTGCATCGCGACTCCCGAGCTTTGCGTTCGCCGGAGTAAAGCCCGGATTGGGCTGTGCTCCGACCGGCGCCGGCCGTCCGGCATTCGGACCGTCGAGGATGGGTACGCCGCCATTGATGTAGCTGGCCGGCTCGCCTGCGGCGAGGCGAAACCATTCCTTGCGGTACTCGGCGCCGAACGCGATCTTGATTGGATGATCGTTGCCGACAGGAATGCTGCGCGTGATGTCCAGATTGCTGGTCCATTGCCAGAAGCGCTCGGCGCCCTGATAAAATTGCCTAGGGCTCGTAGTACCCATTGAGGCATTATTCGAGTTCAGCTCAAACTGCTTTGTCGAACTATAACCATAAACCGTCGAAAGATCCCAGCCGAAGCCACCAAGGTCGGCCCCCTTGATGCCCATGGCGCCCGACGCGTTCTCGAGCTCGGCACGCGTGATCGGGAGGAATCCGTCAGGATAGAGCGCGCGAACGGTCTGGTCCTGCCCGGCCCGCCGGAAGAAGTTGGCCGAGCGGCCGACGAGCCTGTTGTAGCCGCCGAACGCGTAGAGCGTGACGTCATTGGATAATGGCTGAGTATAATTGACGAAGAGAATCCGGTTCTTGTACGCCGGCTCGCCGTACACCCAGATGTCACGGTTGAAGGTGGCTTCTCTCGGATCCAGCGTGCCGCTCGAGGGCGTCAGCCCGGTGCCGGAACCGTAGTTGCCCGATGGCAGAGTTGTACCGCCGGAGCCGAAATATTGCTGCCGCGTATCGGGCAATGCACGGTCGGTGCGACTGTGATCGATATATTCGGCCGTGATCCGCAACCGGCCCTGGCTTCCAACCCTGAAACCGGCGCCAAGAGCGGCCCGGAAATTTTGGCCGTCGCCGTGCGTCGTCTGGCCAAACTGGACCTGAGCGAGATAGCCAATGCTGTCGTCGAGAACGATATTGGTGACGCCGGCTACCGCGTCCGATCCGTATTGCGCCGCCGCGCCCTCTCTTAGGACCTCGACGCGCTTGATCGCCGAGGTAGGAATGGCGGAGAAGTCATACGCGACATCGCCGCGCCCGATTTGATTGTTGATGTTGAGATCGCTGTTCGTGTGCCGGCGCTTCCCATTGACCAGCAAGAGCAGGTCACCCGTCGAGAGCCCCCGGATTGTCGGGGACTGAAGAAAATCGGAGACGTTGGCGGACGACGGCCGAGGGATGCTGAAAGTCGGAACTGCGACCTTGAGCATCGACTGCAGGTCGGTTGTGCCGCTGCGCGTCAGTTGCTCGCCGCTGATCAGGTCGACGGGAGTCGGAGAATTCGTAACGGTGCGCTGTCCGAAGCGCGAACCGATCACCACGATTTCGCTATTGGGCTGAGCGCTGGGCGCGACCGCGGGTCTCGTCATGGGCCGAACCTGGGTGACTGCCGCCGCGTGGTCGCTGGTCTGAGCGGCCGATGGAGTTGCGGTGCTCGTTGCCGATTGGTCCTGCGCGAAAGCCGGACCGGCCATCATGGTCATGGCTAAGGCTGAAACGGTACTGGTGAAACAACCACGCGTGTGGATGGCAGGCCTCATCGACTCCCCCTTCGCCGCTCCCCAAACTGACTCGGCGAAAAGGCGGGTCCGCAGGATCGCGTGCTTTTGATCATCGCGGCAGAGAACAGAAATTCAATTGACGAGCATGCACGAGTCTATACGTTTTCCTTATGGTTGACCTCCGGCGAGCGCATCCACGATGAATTTCAGGCAGCTGGAAATCTTCCGCGCTGTCATGATCAGCGGCTCCGCGTCCCGCGCTGCGGAACTTCTTGCGATTTCGCAGCCCGCTGTAAGTCGAGCCTTGTCCGAGCTGGAGCACAGAACCGGCTTTCCATTGTTCGACAGAGTGAAGGGCCGACTGCTTCCAACTCCGGAAGGGCGGTTGTTCTTCCGCGATGTGTCAGCCAGTTTCGCGGGGCTGGAGAGCCTTCGCGCGGCTGCCGCGCGAATCCGCGATTTCGGCTCGGGGAGCATCCGCATCGCCAGTCTTGCTGCGCTTGGCTCGACTCTCGTGCCGCGAGCGATGCGCACGTTCCTGGCGAGGAACCCGCAGATTGCGGTAACGCTCCACATTGCGTCATCCGCAACTGTCCGCGACTATGTTGTGAACGCGCAATTCGACATCGGCCTTGCGGCTGACGAAGTGGATCTGACCGGTGTCGACCACAGCGTCTTCGCAAGCTTCAGGGCAGTTTGCGCAATGCCTTCGGATCATCCCCTTGTGGGACACGAGGTGATCAGGCCGTGTGACCTTGACCGGATCGAATTCATTGCGCTTGCGCCGGAGGATCGCGCACGCGCGCGAATGAATGAAGCGTTCGAGTCCGCCAATGTTCGGCCGCACATCGTCGTCGAGACGCCGAACTCGGCGACGATCTGCACATTGGCACTGAACGGCGTGGGCGTCGGATTGGTCAATCCCGCCTCTGCCGAGGGCTTTGCCGAGCGCGGCCTGGTCCTTCGCCCGTTCGAGCCTGCAGTCTACTTCAAGTCGCACATCCTCTATCGGCCAGACGCGCAACGCGCGCGACTTGTCCGCGAGTTCAGCAAATCCCTCCGAGAAGCCCTGCAAGCAGGAAATGCCCCGCCCTACGCTCCGGCGCTGGCATAACCATTTCGCATGAAGTCGTGCGAAGTCCTGAATTGAACTTCTAGCATCCACCCGCCACCCTGAGCATCTGTCGATGGGGGATTTTCGAATGAAAGATCGTACGCGCGTCGTTCACCACCCGACCGTGTCGCAGGACGGCTTCCGCAGCTTGACGGTCCCCACCTTTCGCGCGTCGACGATCGTGTTTGAGGATGCGGAGGCCTATGCCACCCGGAGGGCGCGGGGCCCGGATGGCTACACCTACGGCCTCAACGGCACGCCAACCACTCGGACATTGGAAGCGCAGCTTTCAATGCTCGAATGCGCCGAGCGGACGCTGCTTGCACCCTCTGGACAATGCGCGATTGCGGTCATCTTCCTGACGGTTCTTGAACCAGGGGACAAAGTGCTGATCCCCGATAGTGTTTATCCCCCCGTAAGCGAGTTCTGCGCGAACTATCTTAAAAAGCGCGGAATAGAGCATGAACGCTACGATCCGCTGATCGGGCCCGGCATTTCCGAACTGTTCGATGCGCGCACAAAGCTCGTTTGGATGGAATCGCCGGGCTCCGCGACGATGGAGTTCCAGGACGTCAGGGCGATCGTTACGGCGGCCAGGGCACAGGGAATCTTGACCGGTTGCGACAATACCTGGGCAACACCCTTGCTCTTCAAGCCGATTGTTCACGGCGTCGATTTCTCGATGGAGGCGCTGACAAAATATGTCGGCGGCCACTCCGACCTTTTGCTCGGTTCCGTTTCCGTGGCAGACGTCGCGCTTCACCGGAAGCTCAAGGAAACGATGCGCCTGATGGGGATAGGCGTGTCGCCGGATGATTGTCAGCTCGCGCTTCGGGGACTCGAGACACTCGGCGTTCGACTAGCACATGTCGGGACCGTCGCCGCGGATTTTGCGCGCCGGATTGACGGCAAAGCGGGCGTCGAGCGAGTGCTCCATCCTGTTCTTCCGACCTGTCCGGGCCGGGAGTTCTGGGAACGCGATTTCGGGGGCGCGAGTGGCGCTTTCAGCATCGTTTTAAAGCCCCAAGCCAGCTCGGTGCTCGACCATGCCCTTTCCCGCCTCGAGGTCTTCGCGATCGGAGCGTCATGGGGAGGAACGCGCAGCCTCCTGGCGCCGATGTCCGTCAAGGCAGAGCGGCTGGTGACGCCGTGGACCCACGACGGCATGATCTTGAGACTGAGTATCGGTCTCGAAGATCCAATCGACCTCTGGGAGGATCTCGAGCGATTCTTCGCAGCCCTTGCTGCTGAATCGGAATGCGTAACGTCCGCCGGCTAGATGGCGCGCAACAGCATCTCCGATTCCCTCCTTCATCGGGAGATCGGGAGGCTCGGAATCGCGACCGTTGCGATGAACGGAGTCATCGGCTCGGGGATTTTCGCGTTGCCGGCCGTCGCAATCGCGCAAGCGGGCTATTTTAGTCCGTGGGTTTTCGTCCTTTGTGGGATCCTGATCCTGTCCGTTGCCCTGACTTTTGCACGGGTCGCGAGCTTTTTCGACATCACCGGCGGCCCCATCGTCTACACGACGCATGCGTTCGGCCGCTTTGTCGGCTTTCAGACCGGATTTCTGATCTATCTGAGCCGCGTTGCCGCAATCGCCGCCAGCGCGAACCTGATCGTCAGTTATGCGGCCACGGTCTGGAATGCACTGGCCGGCGGGCCCCCGAGGATAGCGGCGATCACCGCGTACATCGCGCTCGCCACGATTTTGAACGCAGCGGGCATCCGCGCGGGCATGGCGGTCGTCTACATCATCAGTCTGTTAAAGCTGGCGCCGCTGTTCCTCCTGATCATGGTTGGACTTCCGTCGGCCGATTGGGCGCACGTGGCGGACGCACACCTCCTGGCGCCAGCGCCGCTCGGCGAAACGATGCTCGTCATGATGTACGCGTTCATCGGCTTCGAGTTCAGCCTCATCAATGCGGGTGAGACCCGCGATGCACGCAAAAACATCCCAAAGACGCTTGTGCGCACAGTCGTCTCGATAGCGATCTGCTATGCCCTCATTCAGGTCGTCGTCGTGTCGGTCGCCCCGGACATTGGCGGGAGCAACACGCCCCTTGTCGAGGTCGCGAGAAGGCTCATGGGGCAACCCGGAGCCCTGGCGCTCGGGCTCGGGGTCGTCTTCTCTGTTGGCGGCGGGAGCCTGACTTCCTTGCTTACTGCGCCGCGATTGACCTTCGCTCTCGCGCGAGATGGCAGTCTGCCAGCTTGGTTCGGGAAGGTAAATGAAAGGAACGGCGCCCCGTTCAACTCGATCCTGTTTTGCGGGGCGCTCAGCATTGCGATGGCCATTGGACAGACGTTCGTATGGCTGACGATTCTCAGCACCTTTATCCGCCTGCTGACCTATCTCTTGTGTATTGCCTCACTGCCGTTCGTTGAACGTACGATCCCCGCCCAGGAGGGCCAGTTCAGATTGCCAGGTCGCTTGCTGATCCCGGCGATCGGATTTGCACTCACGCTTTGGCTCATGATCAACTCCACAGTCGAAAATTTCATGATCACCGCCCTCGTGATCGCCATCGGCAGCGGCCTGTATTCGATTTCGGCAAAGAGGCTCACGAGCGCGAAACCTCCAATCGTGTAAGCCAGGAGCGGATTCAGCAAGTCAGCGGTGAACGCCCGGATGCGAAATCCGATGTTTTTCACCCTCGACGATATTGGCTGAGTGCGGGCCAACTAGGGATCCGTTACGGCTCAATTCGTCTCCCCAGAGCCCATCGTCTGCGGGACCGAAATGTGGGACTGGCGCCGGCGCTTCTCCCACGATCCGCAGAAAACTAGAGAATTTTCTGCTCGGCTGATGGAGCTGAAGAAAACATTGCGCCGTTCCCCCCGGAGCGGCGCAATTGCTATGGACCTGGGCCCGGGAGCAAGCGGGCTTCTCGGATGTTCGACTTGTTCAACGTCACCGGCGCACTAATGCAGCTGTGTGTGAAAGAGACGTGCGGAGGGAGAAGAGCAAGATGCAACAGCAACACGAGCGGCACAGTCAGATGGGTCGCGAAATGGTCAGCAAGAATTATCGCACGCTCGGCAGCAGCTTCGTCGCCATGCTGATCCTTATGTACCTGATCATGTTCACGATGATCTACAGCCTCGGCGAGTTCATCCAGAACATCAACTTCTTCTACATGGCCATCATGATGGCGACGCCGATGACGGTCATGATGCCGTTAATGATGGGCTCCATGTACCCGGACCGGAAGCTCAACATGATCGTCTACGCCGGCTGCGCTTTGCTGTTCGTGCTCGCCTTCATCGGCATCCGGACGCAGGCGCTGGTCGGCGACACGCAATTCCTGCGCTCGATGATTCCGCACCACTCCGGCGCGATCCTGATGTGCGAGCGGGCCAACATCAAGGATCCAGAGATCAAGACGCTGTGCGGAGAGATCATCAAGTCCCAGGCCGAGGAGATCGATCAGATGAAGGGCATCCTCAAGCGCAAGTAGCGCAGGGATGAGGGGAGGAGACGTGGAGCGGGGCGGTTCGAGAAGAGAGGAAGGCCAGATGAATACCCGACCCGAATGACCGCGGCCATGCTTGCGACAGCTGCACTGGCGGCATGCAATTCGCAGCCGTCGAACAATGAAGCATCGGCGCAAGCGCCCGCAGTCGAAAATACGTCAGCGATAGCCGCCGACGCGTCCAACCCGTTCGTTGATGCCGAACGCAAGATGAATCAGTCGATGATGTCGGCCGTCGGCTCGGATGTCGGCGACAATTGGCCGCGGAAGATGATCGCCCATCATCAGGGCGCGATCGACATGTCGCAGGCCGTGCTTGCGCACAATCCCAAGTCCGACGTTGCGATGATGGCCCATGAGACAATCGACAAGCAGCAGAAGGATATCGAGAATATTCGCAAGCTGCTCAAGAATGGTGCGCCGGACCAGAAGAGCGCCGACCTCTACCGTCCGGCAATGATGGACATGCAGGGGAAGATGGAGACGGCCAAGGGGGCGGACGTCTCCGAAACCTTCATGCGCAAGATGCTCGAGCATCACAAAGGGGCGATTGCAATGTCGGACATCGCGCTGCGCAGCGGCGTGAGCGGCGCGTTGCGCACGCAGATCCAGCAGACGCGCGACGACAACCAGAAGGAGGCCGCAATGGTCGAGGCGATGCTGAGCGGCGCGTCGATGAGCCAGGCGATGGCGAGTTCGGGCGCGAAATCCGCCGCTCATGACATGAACTCGATGGGCAATATGGATATGAATCATATGTAGCCCCGCGAGGAGCGGCGGGCATCGGACCTGCCCGGTTCGAGCCGGCCGCAGCGACGTTGAAGGACTGAGGACGGACAATGGCTGACGACTGCTGCGCCGCCAAAGGCGAGACGATTGCGTCGCTTGCGAAAGACGCAGGGCAGCGACGCGTCCTAATCATCGTCATGCTGATCAATCTTGTGATGTTCATCGGCGAGTTCGGCGGCGGGCTGATCGCCGGCTCATCGGCGCTGGTGGCCGATTCCGTCGACATGTTCGGCGACGCGTTCGTCTATGCGCTCAGCCTTTATGCACTCGATCGCGGCGCGCGCTGGGAGGCCGGCGCTGCTGCGGTGAAAGGCGCGCTGATCCTGCTCTTCGCCTTCTTCGTGGGGGTAGAGATGCTCGACAAGATCGCCAACGGCGTGGTTCCGTCGAGCCGCCTGATGCTGGTCGTCGGCGGTGTCGCCTTGTGCGCGAACCTCACCTGTCTTGCCCTGCTGTGGCGGTTCCGGCGCCTCAACGTGAACATGAGCAGCACCTTCGAATGCTCGCGCAATGACGTGATCTCCAACATTGGGGTCCTGCTCGCCGGCGCGGTCGTCGGCCTGACCGGCGCGGCTTGGCCCGATATCGCGGTTGCCGGAATCATCGCCTTACTGTTTGTCCGCAGCGCCGTGCGCGTGCTTCGCCAAGCGGCGAGGGCGTGGCGCGAGGCTCGGCCGATTCCGGCACACGACTTGCTCTAGCCGGCGCTTCGACCTCGACGGTTGAGACCTCCGGCTGAGGACCCGCGACACCGATCTGGATCGCGACCTTCCACTCAAGAGGATGGGGATCGTGCTTGTCATCCTGCTGTGGATGGCAAGCTGGAGCTGGCTGAAATTCGCCTGGCGCCAGCCGCGTCTGCGCGGCGAATGTCAGGGCCAGGATGCGCTTGTACGCGAGCCCATGACGGCGAAGTGAAGACTCGAGGAGAACGGATGTTTGTAAAGTAGCGACAGGCACGAAGACCTCGCTGGACTAACTCTGCTCCGATGTCCCAAGATCAGGAGAGAACAAAATATCATCTCTTGATGCATGCAACTGAATATCATCTCCCGTGACCAGACCGCATCGCTGATCCGAGCCGCGTTCAATTCCACTTCTATTTGTCTTGACCACATGGCAGGCTAGGGAAGCTCCATGTCTTCTACCGACCAACACGAATCTGGCGGCTCGCACTCCCACGCGCATTCGGATGAGCATGCTCATGGCCACGGCCAGGCTCACGGTCACAGCCATGCGCCGGCAGATTTTGGACGGGCGTTCCTGATCGGGACGGCGCTCAACGTCGGCTTCGTCGTCATCGAGGCGGGGTTCGGCTTTTCCGTCAACTCCATGGCGCTGCTTGCTGACGCCGGGCACAATCTGTCCGACGTGCTGGGGCTGCTCATCGCCTGGGGCGCGGCGGCGCTCGTCAAGCGGGTTCCGACAAAACATTACACCTACGGCTTCCGGCGGTCGACGATCCTTGCGGCGCTTTTCAATGCGCTCTTTCTGCTGGTCGCGATCGGCGCGATCGCACTCGAGGCAATCCAGCGTTTCCGGGCTCCTCAGCCGGTTTCCGGAACGACCGTGATGGCGGTTGCGGGGGTTGGAATCGTGGTCAATAGCGTGACCGCCTGGCTGTTCGCCCGCGGCCGCAAGGGCGACATCAACATCCGCGGCGCCTATCTGCACATGGCGGCCGATGCAGCCGTATCTGTCGGGGTGGTTGCGGCAGGGCTGCTGATCACGCTCACCGGTGCGCAGTGGATCGATCCGGTGACGAGCCTCGCTATCGTGCTCGTCATTCTGATCGGGACGTGGGGGTTGCTGAAGGATTCCGTCGCCATGTCGCTCGACCGGGTCCCGACGCACATCCGGCCGACCGAAGTCGAGGAGACGCTTGCGCGGCTGACCGGCGTGACCAGGGTTCATGATCTCCACATCTGGTCGATGAGCACCACCGAAACCGCGCTCACCGCGCATCTCGTGATGCCGGCGGGATCGGGCGGGGACCGCTTCCTGCACGACGCCGCGGAACTCTTGCGCAAGCAGTTCAACATCGGTCACGCGACCATCCAGATCGAACTGGACGAGCGCGCCTGCGCGCTCGAACCCGACGAGGTAGTTTGATCCGTGAACACTGAGGGACTGCTCTATACGCTCGTACCGCTTGCGGCGCTGGCGATCGGCGCAATCACCACGACGATGGCAAAGCCAAAGCCGGGAGTGCAAAGCGCGATCCAGCATTTCGCGGCCGGCGTCGTCTTTGCGGCTGCGGCCGCGGAAATCCTGCCGGACGTGATGCACGGCGGTTCGCTTGTCCCGATTATCATCGGCTCGCTGGCAGGCATCGGTGCCATGCTTGCGATCAAGGCGCTCGACGAGCGAATAGAAGGTCCGGTCGGGCTTGCTACGGCTACGGGTGTCGACCTCCTGGTCGACGGACTCGTCCTGGGGATCAGCTTCGTCGCGGGCGCGCGCCAGGGTATATTGCTGACGATCGCACTGACGCTCGAGGTGCTGTTCCTCGGGCTCAGCCTCGTCGGAGAGTTCGCCCAGTCGATGACCCGCGGCAAGGCGATCGGAGCGACAATGCTGGTCGGCCTTGCGCTACCCTTTGGCGCGCTCTTTGGCGGGCCCATCGGAACGCTCCCCGGTCCGCTGCAGACGGGCTTCTACGCGTTCGGCCTGATTGCCCTCCTCTATCTAGTGACCGAGGAATTGCTGATCGAAGCGCACGAGGGCGGGAAGGAGTCACCACTCGTCACATCCATGTTCTTCCTCGGCTTTCTTGCGATCCTAGTCGTTGACGAACTGATGCGTTGAAGGATGGTGATGATCGCGGCGCAGGGAATTTCAGCCCAGCCGCGGCAGGCAATGCAGTGAGGCCATAACGATGTTCGCGGCGATGTTGGCGATGGCGGCGGCGATCCAGGATGTTTCCTCGACCGTCGGTCCCCCTGCGCTTCGCCCGATCAGTGCCGATGAGAAGCAGGCGATCGAAGACGCAGTGAGCGCTCAGGTGACGGATGCCACTGCCATGCGCTTTCGGCTGCCGCCGAACAGGACGGTGACCGGCGACTATTGCGGCCTGGTGGATGGGAAGAACCTGTACGGCGACTATGTCGGCTATCTGCCGTTTCACGTCCGCATCACGCACGAATCCGACGGGACCATCACCGTCAGCGACATCATCATCAGCACAAGTCCGACGAGCAGCGCGGAGATCCTGTCCGCCTGTGCGCGGGCAGGTGTGGGCCTGTCCGCGGTTGGGCCGGACGTCTCGGAGTTCCGAGCCCGTGCTGTTTCGACTCTCCGCTCGCCCGATCATGCGTAACAACCGGCCGTTTCTCGGTGCGCTGATGTGGATGGCGCTCGGCACCGCTTTGGGGTTCGCGCTGATGCTCGCCTGGAACGCCTATCGCGCATCGCAGAGCAAGCTCAGCGATGAAGCCTTGGACGCGCAGGCGCGTCATGAGCGCGCCAGATGACCGACGCCGCCCCTTTCGGCAGCCGGGGGTCGCTTTATGAGTTCGTCCGCCGGGCGCTCGCCGAGCGCGGCGGCCGCTGCACGCGGGCGGAGCTGCTCGCGATCATCGAGGAGGACCCGGCGTCGGCCCGGCGCCTTCAACAGAGCCAGGGCTTCTCGCGTCCGCTTCAGAACATGAAGCATAGCGGGTTCATCGAGCTCGACGGCGAGATCGTCCGCCGCACGGCGCGGCGCGTCGGGCGGAGGCGCTTCTAACCCGCCGCCGCTTTCTTCCTGCTGCTGATGCTCGGCGTGATCGTCGGCATCATCATCCTTCACGGCGGCCATCGGCCCTGATTGCGACCGCCGGTCGCGGTGCGACGTTGCGCCTGACTTGTCCGGGACCGGATTGCAGGGGCTCGAATTCCGCCGTCGCCATTTTCGAGCCTCCTTCCGGCAGGCGCGATCGTGCACGTCCGGCGCAGGGGGGCCATCGGCCAACCCAACATCGAGGAGCCGAATGGAGGACGATATCGCCCGCGCCGCACGCGCGAAGAGAGGCAGCCCCTTTCTGTCGACCGAGCAGGCGGCTTTTTATCTCGGCCTCTCGGCGCGCAAGCTGCAGGCGATGCGGGCCGGCGGGACGGGCCCCTTGTTCCGCCGCCACAGCCGTTACGTGCGCTACCATATCGACGATCTCGACTGCTGGTCGAAGGGCATTCCGGCCAATGACGCGCCGCATGGCTGAGCAGCGCTTTTCACGGGTTCGGCGGGCCCAAGATTGGCCGGACCGCGGTGCGACCAGATCGCGGCTTCGCACCCTTGCGAGCGCGGGTGCTGCCGCGACGATCCTGGCCGTTGCGGCTTCGGTGTTTGTGCCGCCGCGACCGCGCTTGCTGTGGAATGCCAGCGCAAGCAGCCCGGTCGGTCTTTATCGGATCGGCCCGCCTAAAGGTGTCACGCGCGGCGACATGGTCGTCGCCTGGGCTCCCAAGGCCGCCCGGGAGCTCGCGGCGGCGCGGCGCTACCTGCCCCGCGATGTGCCGCTGATCAAGCCAGTCGCGGCTCTTGCCGGCGACCGGGTGTGTGCCCGAGGCACGCGCATTTTCCTCAACGGCCGTATCGTGGCGCTTCGGCACGCGCGCGATCGCGCAGGGCGCCGGATGCTCTGGTGGACCGGTTGCCGGCGGCTTGGGCGAGGAGATTTGTTCCTCCTGTCGGCCGGCGTGCCCGGCGCGTTCGACGGACGCTATTTCGGAATCACGCATGCCGGCGAGTTGATCGGCAAAGCGAGGCTGCTGTGGCGCGGCTGAGGCTTGCGGCGGCCGCCGTCTTCTTGGCGTGGACGGGGCCCGCAACGGCGGATCCGCTGGACCGCTGGGCGGCTTATGTGACCGAGGCTTCGGCGCGCTTCGCACTGCCGGAGGAGTGGATTCGCCGCGTGATGAGCGCCGAAAGCGGCGGCCGGCCGGATGTCGCCGGCCGGCCGGTCATCAGCCGGGCTGGTGCAATCGGGCTGATGCAGCTGATGCCTGGGACCTGGCGCGAGATGCGCAGCCTCCTTGCGCTCGGCCAGGACCCCAATGCGCCGCGCGACAATATCCTCGCCGGCGCCGCTTACCTGCGGGCGATGTACGACCGCTTCGGCTACCCCGGCCTGTATGCCGCTTATAACGCCGGACCCGGCCGCTACGCCGACCGTCTCGCCACCGGGCGACGGCTGCCGACCGAGACGGTCGCTTATGTCGCGACGGTCGCCGGAACTCCAATTCCGGCTCGGACGTCCGCTCGGCAACCCATAGCAACGCAAACAACACCCCTTTCGCGGCCGGTGCCGACCTTATTCGTCGTCGGGCAAGCTGCGCGACCTCGCGGAAACACGCCTCGGAAGGCGAAGGGCGGCCTGTTCGTGCAGTTGGCGGGTACGGCCGAACGATGAATTGCCCCGCCCAGGAGGAGAGGATGCGCCGGCGCGGCGAAGGCAGCTGAGGAGATCGAGAGATGCGCGGATGCGCTCCGGACGCAGGCGTGGAGCAGGAAGCGCGGGCGCTGGTCGAACGTTTGGGCGGGACCTGGACCATGCAAGGCGGATTGTGCCGCTGTCCCGCGCATGACGATCGCACACCCTCACTCAGCGTGCGTGCCGGCCGCACCCGACTGCTCCTGCATTGCTTCGCCGGCTGCACCGCCTCCGATGTCCTGCGCGCGCTGGCCTCAGCGGGACAGCTCGATGCAGCCGGCGCCTACGAGCCATCCGACGCGGTCCGGGTCAGCCCGGGCTCCTCGCGCGCCACGGCGCTGCGCCTGTGGGAGGCCGGCTGGCCGATCAGCGGAACGCCGGCCGAACGTTATCTCGCGGTGCGCGGTCTGGTCAGCGACTCCGCCGAGCTGCGCTTTCACCCGCGCACGCCCGACGGGCCGCAGCCGCTCACTCGTTTCCGCCCATCATTGATCGCCGCTGTTCGCGACGACCGCGCAATCGTCGCCGTGCACCGCACTTTCCTCGAGCCGGGAGGAGCGCGCCTTGCCGCCCTCGATCACCCGCGGCGCGGACTTGGCCGCTTCGGCCATGGTGCGATCCGGCTCGGCGGGACCGGACCCCGGCTGGGTCTTGCCGAAGGGATCGAGACGGCGCTCTCGGCACGCCTTCTGTTCGGCGTTCCATGCTGGGCGACGCTCGGGACCGAGCGCTTCCGTCTGGTCACCCTTCCGCCGGAGGTTCGCGAACTCTTGCTGTTCCTCGACCATGATTCGGGTGGTCGGCGGGCCGAACGGCTCGCGCGCGAAGCGTTTGCCCATGTCGAGTGCATCGAGGTGCATGTCCCGGAACGGCCTGGTGAGGACTGGAACGATGTCCTGCGGACGTCGGCGGCGCTTCGAACGGCATAGAGGAGAGAGAGCGGGAGGCCGGGTGAGCGACGGGGTGCGGAACGGCCGCACCGGCTCTCATCCGGAGACACCCGATGATCAAGACCATCTCGTTGAACAAGCTCGTCGCTTCGCCGCGCAATGTGCGGCGATCGAACGATCCCCAGGCTGACCTCGAGCTCAAAGCAGACATCGAGGCGCACGGGCTGCTTCAGAATCTCGTCGTCACTAGCGTCCGCAAGCCCAAAGGCTGCTTCGCGGTGGAAGCTGGCGAACGCCGGCGACAGGCGCTTCTCGCCCTCGCCCAAGACGGCAAGCTGCCGACGAACCATGAAGTCTGCTGCCTCGTCGTCGACGCCGAATCTGGCCAGGAAGCCAGCCTCGCCGAGAATTTCCAGCGTTTGGCGATGAACCCCGCCGATGAATGCCTCGCCTTCCAGCAGCTCGTCGAGC
>JAZKBB010000008.1:92789-108463 GCA_040388865.1 Pseudomonadota bacterium
GCGCCGATCCGGAGGCGATCGCGCGCAGGTTCGGGCTCACCGTGCGCTTCGTCGAAGGGCGGCTTCGGCTCGCCACCCTGGCCCCGGTGGTGTTCGACGCTTTGGGCGCGGGCGAGATCAGCCTCGATGTCGCCAAGGCCTATGCGGCGACGCCCGATCCCGAGCGGCAGGCTTATGTGTTCGAGCAGGTCAGCCAGTCCTACATGTCGAGCCACCCGGACAGCATCCGCCGGATGATGACTCAGGCGACGATCAGCGCGAGCGACCGCCGCGCCCGTTTTGTCGGCGAGGAGGCTTATGTCGCAGCCGGCGGACGCATCGAACGCGACCTGTTCGCCGACGCCGACGAGGCGCGCTGGCTCGATGTCGCCTTGCTCGAGCGGCTCGCTGTCGAGAAGATGGAAGCGCTCGCTGCGGACGCGGCCGCCGAGCATGGCCTCGCCTTCGTCCGGCCCACGCTCGACACCTATGTCGGCTATCCGGCGACCGAGGGACTTCGGCGGGTGCCGGTCGAAACGCCGCCGCTCACCGACGAGGAATCCGCGCGGATCGAGGCGCTCGAGTCTCAGATCGGCGAGATGATCGGCACGCTGGAAGACGAAGAGAGCGACGATGCTGCGCGCGCCGACGCCGAGGCGAAGATCGCCGCGCTTGATCAGGAGATCGACGTGATCACGCACAAGCCGCCGGTGATCGATCCGGAAATCAAGGCCACGATCGGCACCTTCCTGCTGCTCGATCATGACGGCCGGGAGAAGCTCGACAGCGCTTTCTATGCCGAGATTGCGGCGGACGAAGGCGGCGAGGACTCCGATCCGGGCGAAAGGGCCACGGCTCACGTGCAACCGGCGCAACCGCGCCAATCCGCGCGAGCGGCGGGGTTGCCGCGCGCACTGGTCGACGAGCTCGCCATCCAGCGCCGCGACATTCTGGGCGTCCATGTCGCCGCCGATCCGGCCTTCGCGTTCGACCTTGCGATCTTCCTGATGGTCGATCGGTGCGAGAATTATTCGTCCGAGAAATGCGGCTCGACGTTGAGCGCGCCCCGCCCGTCCGATCCGGTGTTCGGGTTCAAGACGCCCGATGCGCGGGCAACGCTCGCCGCGGCCCAAGCGGCCGAGGCGCTCGACCGCAGCTGGACCGAGGGCTCGACACGCGCGGAGCGGTTCGACGCCTTCCGCGCGCTTCCCGATGCGGCGCGGTCGGCGTGGCTCGGCCATGCGGTCGCGCGGACCCTCGAAGCGAGCGTGGGCACGGCTGGCGAGCGGGCCTGTGCCTTCCACGACCATCTCGGCACCTTGCTCGGGATCGAGGTCCCGGCCTGGTGGCGGCCGACGGGCGCCAATTATTTCGACCGAGTGCCGAAAGCCCAGGCGCTTGCGGCGCTCGCCGAAGTCGGGGGCCCGACGCTGGCCGGACCTTATGCCAAGTCGAAGAAGGCCGAACTCGCGCAGGCGTGCGAACGGATCTTCTCGGGCGAGTTCATCGCCGAGGTCGAGGTCAAGCAGGCAGCGCTGGCCTGGGTTCCGGAGGCGATGCGCTTCGCGAAGCCCGCCGACAAACTGGCCCCCGACGGAAGTGCCGGCGAGCAGTCCGCGGCCGGCACCGACGAGGTCGACATGGATGAAGTGGTGTCGGTCGGCGAGCCCCTCGTGGAAGAGATCGAGGAAGCAGCCTGACGTCTCCTGGGCTGTGCCTCGGGGCGGCTCTCTCGGGAGGGGGAGAGCCGCCCATCCTCGCCACCGGCTGGGGACGGCGAACCGGACCTAGTGAAAAGCTGCAGCAGGGCGCGTCCAACGGGGAAATGCAGGCGCGCCCCACTATCCGCCGCGATTGCAGCCGGCCTTGCGCCGGAACGGATCGTCGCCCGGATTCCCCGCCGTCCCCAACCCGTGCCGAGAAGGAGCTTGTCCATGCCGACCACAATCGAGCGTTCCTATCTGGAGCAGGGCTATCGGCTGCCCGAAGGCCTCACCTGGGAAATGGTCGCCGAGCGGCGTGCCCGCTGGGCCATATCCGACGTCTTCGTTCCCGTTGCGGTTGCGCCCGGCTGTCTCGGCTGGGGCGTGCCGCACATCCGCGGCGTGCCGCTCAGGCATCCGTGACAGGGCCTCCTTTCAGCGATCCGCGCGAGACGGCGGAGGTCCGGCGTGTGGAACGGGCGGCTGCTGCTCTGTCGCCACTCGAGCGCGATGTCCTCGTGCTCAGCGCCGGCCGCCGGATCGGAAATGCCGACATCGCGGCGAGGCTTGGCATCGGCGAACGTCGTGTCGAACGCATCCTCGCCAGGGCCTTGCGCAAGTTCGACCGAGCCATGGAGGAGCGCCCGCGGCGTTGGTGGCCCTCGTGGTGACTTCGCAACGTTGCAGCAGCCCCGCGGACTGCAATCGCATTCGCGCGCTCGCCGTTCGCGCAGCCCAGCGGCGCGGGAGAGGCCCTGCCCGGGCGCCGCTTCCCCGCAACCCGCCGGCGCTCGGCCCGTGTTGCCCCTTCGGGGCGGCCCGCGCCAGCCTCGGCCGGAGGTTGCCCTCGGCTCTCGCCTCGGTGCGGGAGAGGCGGCTCGGCCGGGTCGAACGGGCTCCCGGCGCCGCTCCAGGCGGCGCATGAAACGGGAGACATCATCATGCACACCAGCCTTGCAGCCCAGCTTGCGCAACTCGAACTCGGGCATCTCGCGATCGACCGCACCGAGCGCCCAGCGACTACCGACCTGCCGGAAAGCGCCGCCATCGAGCAGACGCTTGCGGCCATCTGGTCGGACCTGTTCGCTTTGTTTCCCGACACCGCGCTCGAGGAGGATGCCGAGGAAATCGCCTGGGGGCTGGTCAACCTGTTTCATCGTGCGGCGGCGAAGCGCAGCGTCCAGATCGACCGCGCGACCGACGAGATCCGCTGCCTGCTCGCGTCGGCCGACGGCTCGGAGGTCCACTCGACCGAGCTCGAACGCCACATCGCCCGCGCCCAGGCCGCCGAAGCGGCGATGCTCGGGCTCGAGGCGTTCCGCGAAGCTGCCGCCGGGCTCTACGTGAACGAGACCGGCTCGTCGTGGCGGCCCGCGACCGGCTCGCGCCCCAATCATGGCGCCGGATTGACCTCGGCGGTTGTCGAGGGACGGGACTTCCTGCGCGCGCGGGCTGAGAGCCGCCGGCGCGCGGCAATGCCCGAGGGAACGCCGGTGCTGTTCGCCGGCGGACGCCTGTCCTTCGCCAGCGCCGAAGAGGCGAAGGCACTTGCCGCCAGCATCTGGGAGACGCTCGACAAGGTCCGTGATCGCGTGGCCGACATGGTCCTCGTCCACGGCGGCGACGGCAAAGGCCTCGACCGGCTCGCAGCTTCCTGGGCCGAGCGCCGCAAGGTCGCCCAGGTCGCGTTCGGGCTCGACCGCCGCCTCGGCTCGCGCGCGGGATTCCGGCGCAACGAGCAGATGCTGTCACTCAATCCGCGCTGCCTCGTTGCCTATTCGGGCAACGGCGTCCTCGAACGGCTGGTGATCCAGGCCAAGGCGAAGCAGGTCCACGTCGTCGACCGGCGCGGCCCCCTTGGAGCCAATCCCAAATGCGCGGCCCGCGTTGCGGCAGCGGCCATCGCATG
The DNA here is from genome assembly GCA_040388865.1 of Pseudomonadota bacterium. Lineage (GTDB taxonomy): Bacteria > Pseudomonadota > Alphaproteobacteria > Sphingomonadales > Sphingomonadaceae > Sphingomicrobium. Next base: position 96,381 of record JAZKBB010000008.1, read on the forward strand.
AATATATTCGTACACCACCCTCCTTGCATCGGCGTCGTGTCCGCCACTAGGCTGCGGTCGCCGCCTCGTGCGGCCGCGGCGCCCGGACCCGGTCGGCTCGCGCTGCAACGTGGCGCGGGCGCATGTTTCCAAGCATGTTCTCACCGGCCGACCGCGGCGCCGCGTTGCCATTGCGGTTGCGAAACCGACGGGAAGGCGCGAACGTAACCCGACATGCGCACCGGCATCGATCATCTTCCCCAGCGGCAGCAGGACGAGCTCGCCCGAGTGACGCACATTCTCATGGAGGAATTCGAGACGGCGACGTCGCGCGCGACCCAGCCGTGGCGGCGCAATGGCAAGATCTACAAGATCGTCCTATTCGGAAGCTACGCCCGCAAGGACTGGGTCGACGAGCCCGAGAACGGCTACCAGTCGGACTTCGACCTGCTGATCGTCGTCAGCCATCGCGACCTCACCGAGATCGCCGATTATTGGTATGTCGCCGAAGACCGCATCTTGCGCGACTCAGCGATCGGCCGGCCGGTCAATATCATCGTTCATTCGATCGACGAGGTGAACCAGGCGCTCAAGCGCGGCGAATATTTTTGGGTCGATATCGCCCGCGACGGGACGGCCCTTTACGAGCTTCCGCGGCATGAGTTGGCGGCGCCGATGCCGCTCACTCCTGCCGACGCGGTCGGAATGGCGGACAAGTATTTTGAGGAATATTTCGAGAGCGCCGCCGACTTTCTACAAAGCGCCTCCGATGCAATAGCGCGCTCCAAATTCAAGCTAGCTGCCTTCCTCCTTCATCAGACCACCGAGCGGCTCTACATCTGCTTCCTTCTCGTCCGGACGCTCTATTTCCCGCGCTCGCACAACATCAAATTCTTGCGCTCACTGGCCGAGGACAAGGAGCCGCATCTGATTGCCGCCTGGCCGCGCGCGACCAAGCTCGACCGGCGCCGGTTCGAGCTTTTGAAGCGCGCTTATGTCGAGGCGCGTTACTCCGCCAATTACGAGATCAGCCGCGAGGATCTGGAAGCGTTGAGCGCGGGCGTTGCGAAATTGCGCGACATCGTCGAGCAGGTTTCGAAGGAGCGAATCGAGGAATTGCGCCAGGCGATCGGAAAAGATCAGGCCGACTAATCCGCGGCGGCCCGGCCATCCGGAGCCCCCTGCAAGAGCCATGTTCACGAATCGTTCTTGTTCTCTTATGGCGATCCTGTGCCGAACCTTTCTCCCGAACGATTGCGCCTGTTCGCGCTCGACGCGCTCGAGGAGGCTCTGGCCGAAGCCGAGCTTCGCCCGGTCCGCCGCACATGGGCGTTGCGCCTCGCGCTCGCCTATCTCGCTTCGCTTCATCCGCGGAACTGGGCGCGCGGCGAGCCCTATCGCGACTTCTGGCGGGCGCTGTCGGCGCAATCCGCGGCGGTCAGGATGCGCACGTTGGAGCAGGCCCTCTTCACCATCTACGCCTGGGCGGATGTGAAGCGAGATCGTGACCGTGTCGGCACGCTCCGGGCTTGGTCGCACGATCAGATCGGGGAGCAGGCGCGGGGGACGAGAAGCATCGAATGATCGACGTCGCCACGGCGTCAGCGCTGCTCTGCGCTTTGACTTGTGGCTTTCTCGAACTGCTTCTCGGCTTCGGCAAGGTCGCCGCCGCTCCATAGGCCAAGGCTGCCGATCTTGACCGAGTAGCCGACGCCCATGCGCGGATTGGCAGTCTCCATGAGGCTGACCCGTCCCTTGCGCTTCAAGACCCGATGCGAGCTGAGAGCCATTGGCAGTCCCTGATATGCGTACGCCGTCAGCATTCCTCAGCGGACAGCCAGGCGCAAGGCCGTGCCTCTGTGGCGCCTCTCCTACTCGGCTTTTTCTTTCACGCCGTAATCGCGTGAGTCGTCACTGTGGATGCGGGTGTGCAGTTCGACGGCCCGTCTTTCTCCAGCACCTCGGAGTGGCGCCGACCTGCTGAGCTTTCGCCGATCGATGGTTCGGTATGCGTTTGTCCCCGTCACGTGGCGAGACCATCCCGTTCGAATTCCAGCCCCTCCTGCCTCGGCTGCTTGCGTCCCGCAACCCGCGGCCCTTCGGCCCGTGTTGCCCTTCGGTCTGCCCGCGCCGGCCTCGGTCCGGGGTTCCCCTTGGCTTCGCCTGCGGTGCGTTCCGCCGCTTCGCCTTGCCTGTGTCGGGCTGTCGACGGGGCGGTCCCGGCGATCAGATCAGGAGACATTCACATGACCAACATCGTTCTTCTCGTCGGCAATCTCGGCGGCGATCCCGAGCTGCGCTCGACCAACGGCGGCACCGATGTCGCAAGCTTCAGCCTGGGCACCAGCCGGCCCAAGCGCGACAGCGAAGGCAAGACCTACAAGGACGAAAGCGGCTTCACCGCCAAGGACACCGAATGGCACCGGGTGACCTGCTTCAACGGCCTCGGGCGCGTCGTTGCCCAGCATGCGACCAAGGGCATGCTCGTCTCGGTCAAGGGCCGAATCCACAACAGCAAGTGGACCGACAAGGACGGCATCGACCGCTACGGCTACGAGATTATCGCCGACGACGTGCAGTTCCTCGGCCGGTCGAGGCAGTCGAGCGATGCCGACGACACCGCCGACAAGGATGGTGATCTGCCCCTCTGACGATACTCCAACGCCCCGGCGGCTGCGGTCGCCGGGGCTTCTTTTTTGGTCTTCTGGTGAGCGTTGAGGATGGGTGGCTCTTGTCGAACAGACCCAGTGTGGCGGACGGCGAAGCGGCGATCAAGGATGCGCGGTCCCCCCAATTTGCTGCGCAAATCGGCTCCCCCACGCCCCGCTTCGCGGCGCTGATCGCGTCCCTGACAGCCACTTCGCCGCCCGTCCCTGAAGCGCCGTCCTCGACCCTGAGGACAGGAAAAGGAGACGGCCATGACGATCATTTCTGATATTTCTGGGGGGTCGGGCGATGCTTATGCGCGGCTCGTGGAAGGGCTTCGGCTCGAGTTCGGATGTGCCGATGTCGGTGCATTGGCCGACCGGATTTTCGAAGCCGAGAAGGTCGAATTTCATTGGGAAGCGCGTGTCGCGGAACGCTATCTCGGGCAGCATTTCCCGCTCGATTTCCTCGATGAAGATGGCGGCGGAGAGCTTGCGCGCATTGCAATCCTCAGCTTCGTCGGAAGGCGCTGGCACGCTGGAGTCTGCCTGGTCGATGGCGAAGGCTGTGCGACCGAACTGATGTGGCTTCGCAGCTTCGATCGGCGCGACGACGCTGCGGACATGTTCGCTCGGGCACGCTGAATTGCTTGTTCTTCGGGAGCGGCGCGCAAGCGTCGCTCCCTTTCCGTTTAAGTTCGATCGATTGGAAAACGAAGGGAGGCAGGGGAAGGCAAGATAAAGGGCTTGTCTCGCGATGCTCGACAAGGCTTTGTCTGCACATCGATTTATTGAGAGACGTAAGCGCGGGTCACGAGACACTTCGTCTCTAGTCTCCGCCGACCACGATCAGGGACCAAGTGCCGCGATTCCGTGGCGACGCTGCCATTAGCATCAACGGCGCCGAGTAAATATCGAACCCAACTGGAAGGCCATGCGCTGGAGTGCGGCCCAGACGCGGCTAATCCAAGAACGACGAGATCTGTCGGCTTCCACGTGACGGGAAATTTGCCGTAGCATTATTGAGCTCGCCTGAGCTGGCGTGAACGCCGGAAGCCAATCGACCTCTCCGGCCGTGATCACGTAGTGCGACTTACACTCGGCGTCGAAGACTCCGATGGACGGCCTGATCGTCGCCAGCCCGTTATCGTCTGTCACCTGATGGCTATCAGGCACCAGGAGAGTTATACGATGACCGCATCCGCACGCGCACAGCAACGCGGCGATCTCGAACTCCTGAGTGTGATAAACGATGCCTTCTCGAAGTTGGTTCGGGATACGATCGACCGCTTCGTAGACGAACCTCATTTTGCGGGCTCAAATCGGTCAAGTTCGAACGACGCAGTTTCGAACGTGTAGGAAACTGCATCGTCCAGTCGGTCATAGAGTTCGAAGTACTGCTTGAATCTGATCACCGCGAGTGTCGCGTTCAGTGCATTGAGCTCTGCGATCTGACCTTGCTTCCGATACTCGCCACCTTCAGGGTTCGCTGTCGGCAGGTACGGGGTGTGCACGGTTCGCTCAAACGCGGGCCGATCAACGCCGGTGATACGCACAACACCGTTCAGTCCGACAACCGAGCGATTCAGGCCCATGCCGCAATCCACGAAAGGGATCCCCTGCGAGCTTAACCACTCAACAATCTCGAGCCTGGCAGGTCCGTCATCAACAGACACGAAGACAAAATCGAACTCCCGTAGCTGCTCGATGTTTGCGGAAGTTATCCGCTCAGGCACAGGCACGATGCCAGCGTGCCAATGCCCGTACTGCTGCGCAAGAGCTTCGACTTTCGTCTTACCGATCGCCCGCGGAATGAACCCCGGGATACGAAAGATCGTGTGCATGTGCACTTTGTCGCTGTCGAAAAGCGAGATCTGCTCAATATGAGTGCGGGCGACAAAATCGAGGATGTACGACCCCGTACCGCCTAAGCCGACAATGGCGACCTTCTTCCCTCTCAGCAGCGACGACACGTCATTTACATTGTACCGCGCAGAGAGCGTGTCCGGATAGCGTAGCGGACTTCCTTGAGCGGCCGCTTGGATTTCCATTCCCCGAAGCGGCGTCGCGTTCGGGTCAGCGGCCATGGCCGGACCCGTGATCGCATCGAGATATGTGACGATCTTCTCCTCGAAGGAGTGATAGCCTCGCATTTGGCCAGCTTCGAGCAGCTTGAAGGAAAAGGAGTTATTCGCGACGAAACCGTCGGCGATCGTCACGTTGGCTTGACCGCCCCCAAGGCGCAGCTGGCGGCGGTTTTGATCGTGCGGACGACCGCCGCGAAACCATGTCTGGTGATCGCTTGGCGCGTCCAGCACCCAGTCGCTTAGATCAACAGGGCTGACTAAATCGCCGTGTTGAACGGCACCGCTCCCGTCTAAGTACGGAAGGCCATAAATTACGAAATATCCGCCGACGAAATCGACGTGATACCCTTGGCTTTCTAGATCCGCGACGAACGGGTTATGATTCGCCAGTTCCCGAAACTCTGAACCGCATTCCATCTTTCACCATCACCTCATTGTTTGGGGCCAGCGTTCCACTCACGTTGGCAGAGTGGCCGCGTGAATATTTGATGAGATACTCGTTGGAGTTGGCACCTCCGTCCGAGAGATAGAGCGCAACGACCTCGTCGTAAGAGATCTTCTCCTTGGCCACGACGTGTTCGTCCTGGTTGACGACGATCGTGACCGACTTTTCTGGCTTTCCAGGCATTGGTGGGCTCCCTTCGGTCAGTCTTTGTCGCGTGGCGGGCAGGGGTCGTGACCGTGGCTGTCGCTGCTAGCGATGCGACCATCTCGGTTGTGGATGCGAAACTCCGTGCCCTGGTTACGGCTGATCTGCCGCCCGTGGTCGACCGCATCGCGCTTAGTGTCGTAATGGCCGCTCGCGCGATTTCCGCCGCCGCGCTTCACGTCCCATCCTCCCGAAGGGTTGGGAACAACGTGGTGGCTGTCGGGTCCTTTCTTCATATAAAATTCCTTGCGTTATTGAGTATTGTAATGCAGCGTATGACGAAATCGTCATGGCGCTGGGCAAAAAAACGCGCATCGCCAACATGGCGATAGCGTCAAACGTTATTATACGGATTCGTAATGCCAGAGTCAATCGCGTCGTCTGAGATTTTCCAAGAGCGCCTGCGCACTGCGCGCGAGTTTCGTAAGTTAAGTCAGGGGGAGTTGGCGCTGCGCGCTGGCTTACAGGCGTCAGCTGTCTCACACTTTGAAACGGGCACAAGAAAGCCGTCCTTCGACAACCTCAAGAGGCTCGCCGACGCGTTGAAGGTGAGCACCGACTACCTCCTAGGACGGGCCGCTCAAATGGAAGCGACTGCCGCGAGCGCGGACCGGTTGCATCGGCATTATTCAGGCCTGTCGTCGGAATATCAGGAAATGGCGGACGACTTTATTAAGATGCTGGCGGACAAGGCGCATCAGAAGAAGGATGTGGGCCGGCAGTGACTCGCCGGTCCGACCCCCTCCTGAAGGTCAAGTGGGAGGCAGATAAACTCCTCCAAGAGCTCGGAATCGATACACTTCCAGTTGATCCTTTCGAGATCGCGGGCCGCTTGGGCATCGCACTTCAGGCCATGCCATCGCGTATGGGCGGAGCATCCGGGATGCTGATCCATGTCGCAGGTCAGTTTGGAATTTGCTACCCCACACACATCGAAAGCGAGGGCTTCAAGAAGTTCTCAGTCGGACATGAGATAGGGCACTACCGCCTGCCCGGCCACGTTGAGGCCGTGCTGGACGAGAATGGCCAGCACGTTTCGTCCGCGGGTTTCCATAGTTCCAGTCGCTACGAGCTTGAGGCTGATCACTTCGCGGCGGCGTTGCTGATGCCGACACGGCTCGTGAGGGCGATCCTAAATGAGGTCGGGGATGGACTCAGCGCTGTAGAAGCCATCGCTGGCGAGTGCGAAACCTCGCTAGAGGCGGCCGCAATTCGATTCACGCACCTGTGTCCCGACCCGGCGGCCGTAGTTCGGAGTCAGGGAGAGACAATCGAATACGCGTTCATGTCCAACTCCTTGCGGGACTTCGACGGATTGGAATGGATACGCAAAGGCACGCCCTTGCCTGACTCCGCCACCCGCGAATTCAATCGGGATGATGCGAACATTCGGTTCGGCCGTAGGACCGAGGGGAGTTCGACTGTCGAAGACTGGTTCGGCGGTCCATACCGGCAGAAGGTACTTGAAGAGGTTGCGGGACTTGGTAGCTACGGGAAAACCATTACGATCCTCACTGGAATGCAGCCGCCTGATGAGCTGGAGGCCGACCATGAAGACCAGGAAGAAGATGAGGATCTAGAAGAGTCCTGGACCCCTCGATTTCGTCGCTAGCTTGGTCTGCGCGCTCTCAGAGCGGCATAGCTGACGCTCTTCATTAAAAGTCGGACAACGCCATTGGGCGCTGGCTCATAGTGGCGGCCGTGAGAGCGCGCACAAAACTGGGGCAGAAACCGGCGTAGAAACGGACGCCCCGGCGACATCCAGTGAAGCTCAACGACTTAGAGCTTTTGACCCCAACGGAAGCCTTTTGGGCTTCAGCCGAATAACGCAGCTGGCGTCTGGCCGCGCGAAACGAGACGCTCATGGAGCAGACGTAGGCCCTCGTTGGTTAGGTATTCGAGCGCCTTCACCGGCGTTGCCGTTTCGGGGTGGAGCGCGGCCATCATGGCCCTGAACTCACCTGACTTATCGAAACCGCCGATCGCCCAGCGCGTGTCACTGCCTTTCGTTTCAGCCGGCTGAAGCCCCTCGCGGATTGCTAGCGCGCAGGCGAACCGCGCGGCATCCTGAGCATCCTCAAACCATCCCTTGAGCTGGATCGCCTCGAGCTGCTTCTGCGCCTCGGAGGTCAGGCCGATAGTGTTTCTGTCCTGGTCCATCGCTACTGCACCTTCCTTACATTGGTGCGACGGCTGTTCACGCGCTCGAGCTCGAATTCCGCCTTGAGCGTTCCGCCAAGGAGCTGACGCGCCCGGTTTCGCCCGACTTCGGATTCGTAGACCAGCAGGAGCACCTGATCGGCCATCTTGTGAAGCGCGCCGACGACGTTCGACGTATGTTGTTCATCGAGACGGCCGAACGGCGAATCCATGACGATCGGTCCCCGCAAAGGGGCATTCTTCTGCAGTGCGCCCATCAGCGCGAGCGCGACGACATGCTCGGCGCCGGCAGAGCGCGCTTCTTCGGCCTGGCCGTCCTGGTGGATGATTGACAGTCCATATTCATCGTTGATGCGAAGCCCGGCATAGTCGGTGCGCTCGGTCGTCATCGCCAAGAACAGCTCGGTGGCGCTTGCTTGAACGCGGCTCCTGAGGTCGGCCTTGTAAGTCGCCACCGCACGGTGAAACACGTCTTCGGCCGCACGCAGCAGCCCAATCTTGCGTTCTATCGGCGCGAGATCACCCGGACTGGCCAGCTTGAGCTTCTGCCTGAGACGCTCGATGTTAGCGTCCTGCTCGAGGATCTTTTCGCCTTCCTCGTCGATCGCCTTGCGGGCGAAGGCGATCTGATCCGACACTTCGCGATACGTTGCCTGGGTTGTCCGTATCGATCCTGGATCGGCGTCCTTGAGCATCCCATCGAGATCGCTCGCGAGATCGCGCGCGGCTTTCTCGGCGACCGCCGCGTCTTCCAGCTGGCGCACCAGCTGGCGGATCTCGCCACCATTATCCGCCTCACGCAGGTTCGCCAGGTCGCTGCGAATCAGCGCCTTACGCGGCCGCGTAGTGGAAGGGCCGTCGGCGACAGCTTTCTCGATCGTGCCGCGTGCGGACGTCGGGATGTCCTGGAAACAGATGTCGCAAGTTCCCGTGTCGAGTGCTTTGCGCTGGAGGCTCGAACGCAGGCTGGCGATCTCGGCCTCAAGTTCGGCTTGAGCCTGCTCCCGAGCCCTTCGGATCGGATCCTTCAGCATGGTTCGCCAAGCATCCCGCATCGCGACCCGGATTTCGCCGGCGAACTTGTCCTTGTCATCCTTCGCGCGCTCGGCTTGCTTCAACGCCGTATCGCGGCGCTCGAGAATGTCCGCATAACGACGGTTGGCGGCGAGTTTCGCCTCAAGCTCCGTTTTGGTGCGCGTCAGGTCTTCAAGCTCTTGCTGCTTGCGTTTCTGCTCCGCGACATGCGCGTCTCGTTTGTCGATGCTCTGTTTCAGAGCATTGCCGATCCCTTCCGTCTCCCTGTGCCGGCTGGCTTCGCGGGCGGCATCTTGATCCGCTTCCTGGGCAAGCTCGCTTAGGTGACTGCGCGCGGCCTTCAGGATTGGCACACCCAGAATGCGCTCGATGGCGGCCGAAATCTCAGGTCCGACCTCGCTCTCCGCAAGAACCAACTCCTCATATTCCTGCAGGAGCTCGCCATCGAATAGGAAGAACCGTGAGATCTCCTCGGGAAAGATGCGTTTGAGCGCGGAGTCCCGCTCCTGCGGCCCAAGCACGCGGTGGCCGCAGCGAAGCATCGTCTCCTCGGCATAGTCGGCGTCCTGCTCGGGCTTCTCCACTTTCGGCGTGCACTCGCGCACGAGCTCGTATTGCTCGCCATCGAACTCGAACGACAGGCTGACGTTGAAGCCATACTCCCCGTTAGCGGCGCGCTCTCGGTTTGAAAGGCTGTGCAGCGTTCGCTTGCGCGAACCCCGGCCAAGCGCATAGCCGAAGAATGCATAGCGTATCGCGTTGAGCAGGGTCGTCTTGCCCCGCATGTTCTCGCCGTAAATTACGACGACGCCGGACTCTCGGGGGAATTCGATCCTCTGGCGCTCAGCGAAGGGTCCGAAGCCCTCAACGTCGAAGCGGGTCAGCCGAAGCATCAGTCCGCTGCCGCCTCGAGCGCGATCTCGACCGCGGCGCGGATGGCCTGCAAGGCCGCGGAGTCTTGGCCTGGCGCGTTCACTTCGGCTTGCAGCACCGCATCGACAAACGTTTTGTCGAGGTCGGGATGGACTACCGCCCGGATGCCTTCGACCACGGCGGCCAGTTCGCTCAGCTCACTCGTCAACATCCTCTTCCCCCAAACCGGTCAGGCGGCGCCAGTCGATTCCCGCAGTAAGGGCTATCGCTTTAAGGTCCGCTGCAGAAGCGGGATTATCGGCGAACTGAGCGAACTCGATCGCGCGGATGAGTTCGCCTGTCGTCAAGCTGTCGTGATCGGCCTCGTCTTCTGTCGCTACAACCGCCGGTTCAGCAGGTGGCAAAACGATCGCGTCGTGGACGAAGGCGAGCGCCTTTCCGTCCGCTTTCCTCAAGACCCGGCCGCGCCGCTGCACAAATTCGCGCGGATTGCGCGATGAGGCGAGGATCAGCGCATGCGTGACCGCGGGAATATCGACGCCTTCGTCGAGGCAGCGGATCGCGGTCACAATCCCGCCGCGCCGCGACAGCCAGCGAAGAGTCTGCTCGCGGTCTCCGTCCATTGCGGAGTGATAGGGGAGCACAGTTTGTCCTTGCGCACTGAGCGCTGCAGTCACGGCTGCGAGCTGCCCCGAATCCTCGCAATAAACCAGCCAGCGCTGCCCGTTCTCGTATTCCCGGCGAAGAACGTCCGCGGCGAGACCGATCTTGGCCGAAGCGTGTTTCACGATCCGAGCGCGAGCGATCAGGCGGTTCTGCAATTTTTGGGCGAGGCCCGGCGTAGGGTCCCCCGAATTGATCCTTGCGCGCAGCCGGGCGGCATCGGCGGAAAGGCGCTGCCAACTATCGGCTTCGTCTTGCGTGAGACGGACTGTGTGAGGCCGATAGAAATAAGGCGTCAGCACGTTGTCCCGGATTGCGTCTTCCAGCGTATAACGAGGCTCAAGCACGCCGCCGAAGAACCCCAGGAGTGCAGCGGTGCCTTCAGGGTCGCCATACCGTTCCGGTGTCGCGCTAAGACCGAGCCGTGCGCCGAAACGCTCGTCATCGAGAAGGTCGCGGTATTTGGGAGATCCAAGCCGATGGACTTCGTCGGCAACGATGAAGGTCTCGGCCGTTGTCGGGATCTCGCTCAGGAAATCCGCCGAAGATGCAGTCTGGACCGTAGCAAGGACGATCCGGTGCCGGTCGCTTGGCGCGAGCCAGCTGCGAACGTGACCGCGCCACCTAGAATGGCCGGCACCTGCGCGAAGGATTTGCGCCTCGAAATCGGCCGTGGTTTCGACAAGTTCGTCGTACCATTGCGCGAACAGCGTCCGGTCGGGAACCACAATCATAACGGGTTCGGACAGTCGCGCGAAGGAATCGCGGATCGCGGTGATCGCGGTGAAGGTTTTGCCGGCGCCCGTCGCGAAGGCGAGGATGCCGCGCCGGCCGTTCGCTTCCCACGAAGCGAGGCCACTCGCCTGGTGACTTTTGAGCACGCGTCCGCGTGCATCCGGCTGCGTGCTGCCTTGCTCGGCGCTGAGCAGGGCGTCCACCGTCTCTTCCCAATTTGGGTCGGCCGCCTTGACGAACTCTTCCCGCGCGACCTCCGGGAACGCTCGGACAATGACTCCGGGATAGTTGCGGGTCCACAGCTCCTCGAAATAGGCATCCTCAAGGTTCGTGCGTTCGAGATCGCGCGGGCCCATCCAACTTGCCGCGACGTCGACCGATTCCAAATTGCCGTCGGCCGAAAGCCCGTTCCAGGTCTCGTTCATGGAGCCCTTGAACATGACGCGATTGCCGAAGCTGTCGCGGAAGATGCCGAGCTTATCGTGGAAGATGCGCCCGCTGGCTGCGCGCATCTGTTGATTGCTGAGCACGGCGATCTGCAGCTCGAGCGTGCCCTTGGCGACCAGGGCGGCGAGGACCCGTGCAGGTGCTCGAAGCACCGGGTCGGCGAGGATTCCGTCGACTTCGGCCCGAAACTTCGCCGCCAGTTCCTGATCTACCCGTCCAGAATAGCCTTCATTCAACGCTTCTATGTCGCTTTCCGCCAGCACCTGAGAACAGAGGATCCGATAACGGCCGCCATCTGCAACGAACGACCTCAATGCGGGCCAGGAGATGATGAAGGCCGTGCTTCGAAAATAGGCGACGGCGCGATCGAGCTGCGTCGCTCGCTCCATGCTCGGAAGATAGAAGTCGCGCGCGATATGATCGCGACCCTTGTGATACGCGGTCTTGAACGTCAGCTCAGAAAGCCGTCGCATTCGCCCTCTCCAAGGCCGCCTGTCGATGCCATCCGAGCGGCGATCGCGCGGCTGAGCGTCGACGATTGGCAGGCAAGCACAAGCTCTCTCTGGCCGCTACTGAGATTGCGAACCTGTTCGGCGCCGCCGATCGCCGCCGCGGTTCGAACTGCCTCGTCGCGGACCTGAAGGTTTCCACCATTCTTGAACCTCGGGTGGAGCACAGCGTCCCAAAGCACGAACACATCGAGCGTCGCGTCATAGCCGCCCACAATGGTGAAGCGGCCGTCCGAGTGATCGAATGTGCCGTACTGATTGAGAGGCTGGCCAGGAGTGCGGAGCACGACCTTATATTCTC